>NZ_JAFBCD010000001.1:662170-1324341 GCF_016907545.1 Paenarthrobacter ilicis
GGCCTTGGCGCGGGCGATGCAGGGTTCGATTCCGTTGCGGACCTTGTAGAAGCCCTCGGCGGTGCGAACCGGCTGTCCACCTTCGCGGAGGATGAATTCCTGGTCGCGCTCGTCAACGTCGGACGTGATCAGGGTTGCTGCTTCGGCGTCGGTGCGGGCGATGACCACCGTGGGGGTGTCGGCGACGTCGGCTGCCAGGCGCGCTGCGTTCAGGGTCCGGATGTGCTGCTGGGTGGGGATGAGGACCTTGCCGCCCAGGTGGCCACACTTCTTTTCGGAAGCGAGCTGATCTTCCCAGTGAACGCCCGAGGCGCCGGCGGTGATCATGGATTTCATGAGTTCGTAGGCGTTGAGCGGGCCACCGAAACCGGCTTCGGCATCGGCGACGATCGGGACCAGCCAGTCGTCAACTGTCTTGACGCCCTCGGCGTACTCGATCTGGTCTGCGCGGAGCAGGGCGTTGTTGATGCGGCGGACAACCTGCGGTACCGAGTTTGCCGGGTACAGGGACTGGTCCGGGTAGGTCTGGCCCGAGAGGTTGGCGTCAGCGGCAACCTGCCAACCGGACAGGTAGATGGCGCGGAGGCCGGCCTTGACCTGCTGAACGGCCTGGTTTCCGGTGAGTGCGCCGAGGGCGTTGGTGTAGCCGCCAGTGGGAGCTTCTTCGGTCAGTTGCTTCCAGAGCTTCTCCGAACCGCGGCGGGCCAAGGTGTGCTCTTCGGAGACGCGACCGCGGAGGCGGACGACGTCGGTGGCCGAGTAATCACGGGTGACGCCCTCCCACCGCGGGTTGGCGGACCATTCAAGTTCCAGCTCTGCTGCCTGCTGCTCGGCGGAACGTTCTGCTGGTTCAAACGATGCGGTCATTGCATGTCTCCTTGATGGGTGCCCGGGCCGGCCTCTGTTGCGCCTTTGCGGCATCGGCCGGCTTGTCCGGGGTCTGTATTTCTTTTTCGTAAGACCTACTTTTCTGCACTTCCAAGGGGGTTACTAGAGGAAAACCATGGAAAGAAATGCACTTCTTCGCGTATTCTCAAGAAATGTCGCCTTCAAGCTGGAATCGTGAAGTAGTGTCGCCGTCGTCGTCGCCTGCGTCCCCCGAACTGGATGTGATCAGCCTGGGCCGCCGCGTGCGGCATCTCCGCAAGCAGGCCGGGCTGACGCTGGACGACTTGAGTGCTGCCGTCGGGACCGCGCCCAGCCAGCTGAGCCTGATCGAAAACGGCAAGCGCGAACCTAAACTGGGGCTGCTGCAGCAGCTGGCAGCGTCCCTCAATGTGAGCATCGACCAGTTGCTGGGGGCGGAGCCACCGAGCCGCCGCGCGGCCCTGGAAATCGAGCTTGAAAGGTACCAGCGCGGACCGCTGTATGAATCTTTGAATCTCCCCAGAATCCGCATCAGCTCGCGGCTTCCGCTGGAAGTCCTCGAATCGCAGGTGGGTCTGCTCCATGAGCTGGAGCGCAAACTCAACGAGCAGGCCGCGACGCCGGAAGAAGCCCGCCGCGCGAACGGCGAACTGCGTGCCATGATGCGGGAGCGCGGCAACTACTTCCCGGAGTATGAAGCCGAGGCGCAAAAGGTCCTTAAGGGCGTTGGCTACACCACCGGGCCGCTGAGCCAGCACGTGATCGCGGACATCGCCGAAAACCTGGGTTTCTCCCTGCATCACGTGGGGGATTTGCCGCACTCGACGCGCTCGGTGACCGACTTGAAGAACCGCAGAATTTATCTCACGCAGAACCAGCGGCAGGACCACGATCCCCGATCCGTGCTGCTCCAGGCGCTGGGGCACTACGTTCTGGGGCATGAGACGCCGCGCAATTATGGTGACTTCCTGGCACAACGGGTTGCCACCAACTACTTTGCCGCGGCACTGCTTCTACCTGAACACGCCACCCTTGAATTCCTGCAGAAGGCCAAAGCGGCCAAGGAAATTGCGGTGGAGGACATCCGGGACGCCTTTGCCGTGTCCTACGAAACGGCCGCGCACCGCTTCACCAACCTGGCCACCCAGCACCTGGGCATCACCACGCACTTCCAGAAGACCCACCAGTCCGGCATCATCTACAAGGCCTATGAGAACGATGGCGTGAACTTCCCGCAGGACCACACCGGGGCAATCGAGGGCCAGCCATCGTGCAAGGCTTGGACCTCCCGGGCAGTGTTCGATGTGCCGGACAAGTTCAGTGCCTACAGCCAGTACACGGACACACCCTCGGGCACCTACTGGTGTACTGCCCGCACCGAACGCTCGGCCGCCGGGGAGTTTTCCCTGAGCATTGGCGTGCCGTACCAGCATGTGAAGTGGTTCCGTGGCCGGGAGACCACGGCGCGGGCCACGTCCAACTGCCCGGACCCGAATTGCTGCAAACGGCCTCCGGCTGCCTTGGCGAACGAGTGGGCCGGCAACGCGTGGCCCTCCGCGCGGGCCCACTCGCACCTGCTGGCCGCCATGCCCCCGGGTGCCTTCCCGGGCGTGGACGAGACCGAGGTGTACAGCTTCCTGGCGGCCCACTCCGAACGCTGACGCCGTGGATTGGACGCTCTCTCACATCCCGACGCTTTCTGCGGGTTGCTCTCTCACATCCCGACGCTTTCTGCGGGTTGCTCTCTCACGTCCCTACGCTTTTGGCGGGTTGCGCTCTCACATCCCGCGGGCTCTCCTGGCGGACCAGGCGGGCCACCAGCACCGCAGCGGCTTCCACCACCTCGTCGGCGTCCCGTTTAGTGGCGCTCAAAGCCACTTCCTGCCCCGACACCGTCACGATGTCCGTGATGACGGCGATGGTGAGCCGCCCCAACGTGTCGTCACTTGCGCCCAGGAGCACGGAGTTCTGCCGAACCCACTCGCGTCCGCGTTCCCTGCGCAGAACTTCGAAGCCCGGGGGAGTGTCGCCTTCAATGAAGACCCGTTCCAGGCCCCTGTGCTTCCAGGTGTAGTCGAAGTAGCTGCGGCTGCCCACGTTGAACAGCGCCAAGGGGCTCACTTCGCCCGCATTGCGGGCCTTCGCCACTGCTGCGGCCACCAGGCGCTCGTGCTCGTTTTGGTAGTCATCCCAGAGGGCTAGGAAGAGCTCCGTCTTCCCACCGAAGTGGTGGTAGAGGCTGCCGACGCTGGACCCCGCGCGGGTCACAATGTCGGAGATGCTGGCATCTGTGAAGCCATGTTCAACAAAAACCGAGGCCGCCGCGTCGAGAAGTTTTCGCTGGGTGGCTGCGGTGCGGGTCCATTGCCAGGAACCGGGATGGGTGGCGACTTCGGACGTTTTGCGGACCATCGGTAAGCTCCTCTCGCTGGCGGCAACGTTGAACGGGGTGTCGGCAGGCTTGTTTTTGGAATCCTACTCCCGGGCTTGTCCACATAGCCATCAGACATCCTTGACGATCATTGCTGGCTAGGGAAATAATTCTGGAAAGCGGTTCTAGAAATAGTTATTGCAGCATGTAACCAAATGCTGCGATTTTTGACGCCGAACGCCCCGAAACCCGGGTGCCGTTTTCACCGTCGGGCTGCAACTGGTTGAATCGCTGTATAGCGCCAACTGGTCGCAGCCAAACAAGCCAGAGAGGAACGCGGCCTGATGTCCGTTTCAAGCAAGTCGTCCGGGATCACGTCGAACAGGTGGTTCAAGCCTGTCGTCGTCACTGCAGGGGCTTTGGTGGTGGCACTCATCCTGGTGCTGGTGGCGCAATGGCTCCGGACCCTGCAGCCGGTGCAGCAGTTCCTGGTGGACTACCCCGGGCACTCGGCCATTCCTGAAGGCACTCCTACTGGCTTCCCCGCCTGGCTGGGGTGGCAGCACTTCCTCAATATGTTCTTCATTGTGTTGATCATCCGTTCCGGCTGGCAGGTCCGCACCACCACGCGCCCGGCCGCCCATTGGACACGGAACAACAAGGGCCTCATCAAAACCAAGAACCCACCCTCCAAGATCAGCCTGGACCTTTGGTTCCACCTGACATTGGATGCATTGTGGGTCCTGAACGGCATCATCTTCATTGTGCTGCTGTTCGCCACGGGCCAGTGGCTGAGGATTGTGCCCACAAGTTGGGACGTCTTCCCCAATGCCATCTCGGCCGGCCTGCAGTACGCGTCGCTGAACTGGCCTGTTGAAAACGGTTGGAACAACTACAACAGCCTCCAACTGCTGACGTACTTCATCACGGTTTTCATCGCCGCGCCGCTGGCCATCATCACCGGCATCCGGATGTCCGGTGCATGGCCCAAGAAGGCAGCGATCAACAAGTTCTACCCGATCGAACTGGCCCGCAAGATCCATTTCCCGGTGATGATCTACTTCGTGGCCTTCGTGATAGTTCACGTGACCCTGGTGCTGGCTACCGGCGCGTTGAACAACCTGAACCACATGTACGCGGCCAACAATGACTACAGCTGGTGGGGCTTCGGCATCTTCGCAGCATCCATCGTGTTCACGGCGGCTGCATGGTTCCTGGCACGCCCCCTGTTCCTCCGCCCCATCGCCTCACTGATGGGCAAGGTCTCGCGCTAGCCTCCACACAAAGAAAGCAGCCGCCTCGGAAGTGCTTCCGGGGCGGCTGCTTTCGCAGGTGCAGCAGGTGCTAGGACAGAGCGCCGCCTTGCCACAGAGCATCAAAGGGAGCGCCGGAGGACACCCGGTTCTTGATGCCGGCAGTCACGAAGGCCTTCGCAGTCCGCGCGGCTTCCAGGGGCGACGCTCCCTTGGCGAGCTCGGCAGTCACGGCGGCGGCCAGCGAGCAGCCGGCACCGGATACAGCGACCTCGCCAACCTTCGGCGCGCGCAGGACTTCCAGCGTCTGGCCGTCGTAGTAGACGTCGACGGCGTCCGGGCCTTCCAGCCGCACGCCGCCCTTGGCGAGGACTGCTGCTCCGCTGATCTCGTGGATGCGGATGGCAGCAGCCTTCAGCGATTCTTCGTCCGTGATGGTGAGCCCGGACAGCGATTCGGCTTCAAAGTGGTTCGGCGTCACGAAGGTAGCCAGCGGCAGGATCTGGGCCTTCAGCGCCTGATCGGTATCCAGCGCGTGTCCTGGTTCCTGGCCCTTGCAGATCAGCACCGGGTCCAGCACCACGTGCTTGAACGAGCCGTCAGTCAGCGCCTTTTCCACGGTACTGATGGTTGCCGGGCTTCCCAGCATGCCGATCTTCACTGTGTCCAACACCGAAGGGGCGCCTGAAGCGGCACCATAGGCCGCCGTCGTGGCTTCCAATTGGTCGGCAATGACTTGCTGGTCCGCCGGCACGAAGCGGTGGTTCCAGTTGTCCTTCGGGTCGAAGGACACGATGCACGTGAGGTTCGCGATGCCGAACACACCGAGTTCCTGGAAGGTCTTGAGGTCCGCCTGCGCGCCGGCGCCACCGGTCGCCTCGGAGCCGGCGATGGTGAGTGCAATGGCAGGGGCAACGGCTGAAGTCATGGTTTCCATTTTGCCAGTTGGCCGGCCGTACGCCCATTCCGTCCCAAGGGGGCTACCTATGCAGTGTCCGGAAACATGAAGGGCGAATATGCGTGACCGCCCGGTCGCCCGCAATTGCGAGACCCTGGCTGAGGCAGCGATGCCCCAGCCAGAGTGCGATTCCTAGCAGTTACGCACGTAAGTCACTGTTGGGTAGATGTACTGCCCAATACGGACAATGCCCGTTGGCCCAGGAGGAACGCAGTAGTACTCGAATCCCGAGTCTTGCAGGTAGGGATCCCAGAACTCGACCCGGACCTCTACGTTCCCGGATCCGCAGTGGTTGTAAACCCCGGATGCTTCGTACCACTGCTGATTCCAGCCGCATTGGTACGACGCCGCCTGTGCCGGGCTGGCGAGTCCAGCTGCCAATGCCACAGTCACACCGGCCGTTGCGATGATTCTCTTCAATTTCATGATTTCCCCAATCGTCACTTTGAAAGTGGGCATTCCACCGGGGTGAGACGCCTACCGGCAATTTACAGGGAGAAGACAAGCCAGAATTGGCGAATTTTGACTTTCCTGTGCTGGGGAACTGTGATATCGATTGGCCTCTCGCCCCGGGCAAGTTGTCCTCTTCGTTGGTACACGGCAACTTCAGGGTTGAGTGTGAGAGGTCGGCGGAAGGAGGCGCTGGTTGTTGGTCCGGGCCAGACCTAAAGGCCACGCCACGGCTAAGCCAACTGCGGCTATGGGGATAAGCCCGATGATCATGGAGGCGAGCGTAATGGACAGTATGTAGCTGGCATGACGTGGGTTTGTGCCCAAGGACGGGATCATCCAGAAAAGGAAGAATGCAACATCGGCAACGAGGACGCCAACTAGAAGTCCTTTCCAGCCCAAAACAACGCAATCCCTGTAATCGTATGGCCAGAACGTCCACGTAGTACTCGAACTCATCGCTTTGCCTTGGCCAGATGGTTGAGCGCGCCGGCCAGCGATGGGTGCTGAAACGCGAACCCGGCGTCGAGCAGTTTCCTGGGCTCCACCCACCGGCTTTTGAGCACCAGCTCGGTCTGGGTCCGGATCAGGACCGCGCCAGCCTCGAGCAGCCAAGCGGGCGTAGGGATGCCGAAAGGGACTCTCATGCTCTGACGGACCATGGCCATCAGCTCGCGGTTGTCCACAGGATAGGGCGTCGCGGCATTGACGGGTCCGCTCAACTCAGGGCTGGCGTGGATAAAAAGCACGGTTCGGAACAAGTCCTCCACATGGATCCAACTGAACTTCTGCGTACCCGGGCCCATGTGCCCACCCAGGCCAAGCCTTACCAGATTGCGCAGGGGTCCCATCACACCACCCGCACCCAGGACGATCGCAATCCGCAGCGGCAATTTGCGGGTGCCAGGCGCATCAGCAGCCGCCAACTCGTCCTCCCAGGCCCGGGCTACGTCTACGGAGAATCCGCTGCCCAACTCGCCCGAAAGCTCGGACTGTGGGCGGTCCTCAGCATGCCGGTAGATGGTTCCCGTGCTGGAATTGATCCACGTCCTGGGCGGTTCGGCGCACGCGGCCAGGGCGCGCCCCAACGTCCGCGTCGTCAGAACCCGGGAGTCCAGAATTTCCCGCCGATGCCGCTCGTCGTAGCGGCAGTTCACGGACCGTCCGGCGAGGTTCACCAGTAGTTCGGCGCCGTTCAGCGCTTTGGTGACGGCGCCGTCGTCGTTCCATTGAGCGTCCGCCCCAGCGTCCCGCCCGACGGTACGCACCTGCCACCCCTCTTCAAGAAACCGCCGCTTGAAGTAGCTGCCGATGAATCCCGTAGCACCGGCGATCACCACTGTCCGGGGCATTATGCGTCCTCCTTGACGGCGCGGACCAGCCCCAGGACGTCGTCGAATACCTTACTGACGCCGGGGATCCTTGCGAGCGACAAACCGCGCGCCAGGAGTGGCGCGGCGCCATCGATCAGCCTGCGCGTTCGGCGTTGCGCGCTGGAGGTGTCGTAGACCCAAAACATCGTGACACCCATGTATGCGAGCCACAGCAATTCGGGCAGATCGGCGCGCAGCTTTTTCGCGACGGCGGGGGAGGAGCCGTCGACGGCGGATCGAAAGATCGCGAGCGAGGCCTCGCGGGCGGCGGTGGACGCCTCGCCGAACGGGTTGACGGGCGACGACGGCCTGATCGCCGTCGCAATGAAATCGGAACCGAACTGGTGGTACGGCGCCATGACGTCGACGCCGGTGTGCAGCACGGCTTTAAGCCGCCCGCCCAGATCCTGGACGCCCTCCAGTGCTTTGGCCGCGACCACCGCATGCTGGACCTGGACCTGGACATACAGCTCGTGGACCAGCTCGTCCTTGGACGCGAAGTAGTAGTAGGCGTTGCCCACCGAGACACCTGCTTCCTGGGCGATGGCACGCATGGTGGTTTGCTCAAAGCCGATCTCGCGGAACATCTTCAGTGCGACGTCTACGATCTGACGACGGGTCTGCTCGCTCTTGGCTGCCATGGAACATCCTTTGCTTTTGAACACGTTCAAGAAAGAGTCTTGCACATTTCTGAACGCGTTCAAAACCTCGGGGGTGGGGGTGGGATGTGAGAGAGGGATGGGGGGATGGGGGTGGGATGTGAGAGAGGGATGGGGGAAAGGGGGTGGGATGTGAGAGAGGGGCGCGGGGTGGGAGAATGGAACCGGTGCCGGGCCCGTGCCCCACCACCCCAGTGCTAATACAGCGGGGCGACTCACGCAAAAGCGCCTGCGCAAACCACTAAGAAATGGATGACCCATGCCCTCGCCCTCCGGCTCCAGCACGCTGAGCAAGCCTGCACCCCGCTTCGCCTCGATTGGCTCCCCGTACTTCGGCATCATGCTGGCCGTCATGGCCGTGGTGCTGATCCTGTCCAATATCGGCGCTTCCAAGGGTGTGGTGCTGGGCCCCATCATCACTGACGGCGGGTTCTTCCTGTTCCCCCTCGCCTACATTCTGGGCGATGTGATGAGCGAGGTGTACGGCTTCAAAGTTGCCCGCAAGGCGATCATCACGTCGTTCGCATTGAGCGTGTTCGCATCCCTTTGCTACTGGATCATCATCGCTCTGCCCGGCTTCAATGATGACTACGGAACGTCCAAGCAGGCAGCAATCGAAGGCGCCTTGGGCCCCGTTCCGCAGATTGTGCTGGCCTCGCTGTTGGCCTTCCTTGTGGGCCAGACCATCAACTCGTGGATCCTGGTGAAGATGAAGCAACGCACGGGTGAGAAGTCCCTGTGGGCGCGCCTGGTGAGCTCGTCCGTTGTGGGCGAATTCGTGGACACCCTGATCTTCTGCAGCATCGCGGCGTCAGTGATTGGCGTGACGGATGCCGGCTCGTTCGTCAACTACGTTCTGGTCGGTTTCCTCTACAAGACCGCCGTGGAGATCCTGTTCGTCCCCATCACTGTGCTTGTGGTGGGCTGGATCAAGAAGCGCGAGCCCAGCTACGGGGTAGCCGCAGCCTAGGAGTAGTACCGGCCCAGCGTCTCCGCCTTGAACTCGAAGAAGTCCCCGGCTTCGATGGCCAGGCGCGCGTCGTCCACCATCTTCACCACGAAGCGCTCGTTGTGGATGGAGATCAGCGTTGCCGAGAGCATTTCCTTGGCCTTGAACAGGTGGTGGATGTACGCGCGCGAGTAATTTACGCACGTGTAGCAGTCACAGCCATCCTGCAGAGGTCCGAAATCGGTCTTGTAGCGCGCCCCGGACAGGTTGAATCGCCCAAAGGGTGTGTAGAACGCGGAGTTCCTGGCTACACGGGTGGGGGAGACGCAGTCAAAAGTGTCCGCACCGTTCTCGATCGCCGTGAAGATATCGTCCGGTTCGGAGATGCCCAACAGGTGCCGGGGCTTGTTCTCCGGCAGTTCCTCGTTGCACCAGCGCACAATGGTGCCCAGGTTTTCCTTCTCCAGCGCCCCGCCGATCCCGTACCCGTCAAAGGGCATGGCGCCGAGGTCCTGGCAGGCCTTGCGGCGAAGGTCCTCGTACTGGGCGCCCTGAATCACGCCGAACAACGCCTGGTACGGCTTGCCCACGCGGGACGCAGTCAGGGACGCGTGCTCCTCAATGCAACGGAGCGCCCACAGCCGGGTCCGCTCCAGCGACTCTTCCTGGTAGCCCCGCGAGTTCTGCAGCGTGGTGAGCTCATCAAAGGCGAACATGATGTCCGCACCGATCTGGTGCTGGACCTGCATGGAGATCTCGGGCGAGAACCGGTGCTTGTCGCCATTCAGATGCGACTTGAACCAGACACCGTCGTCATCGATGTGCGCCAACCGTTCCTTGCCCGGAGCCACAGCGTCATCCGGCCCGGAACTGTCCACATTCTTCATGTCGATCACTTTTTTGAACCCGGAGCCCAAGCTCATCACCTGGAAACCACCGGAGTCAGTGAAGGTGGGCCCCTGCCAGTTCATGAAAGCACCCAGCCCGCCCGCGGCGTCCAGGATGTCCGGCCCGGGCTGCAGGTACAGGTGGTAGGCGTTGGCCAGCACGGCCTGCGCGCCAAGATCCGCAATGGACTCGGGCAGCACGGCTTTGACCGTGGCTTTGGTTCCGACGGCGATGAATGCGGGCGTCTGGATGGTTCCGTGCGGCGTGGTAATGGTTCCGGTCCGGCCCAGGAACGCGCCTCCGTTGGCATCCACTTGCGCGTCCGACGGCGAACACGTGCCGGTCAGGCGTTTGCCCACCTCGAACGAGAAGGCGGATTGCCTGTCCGCCAGCCCTGGTGGAGCAGGCACGGGCGAGGGCACATAGGAAGAAGGGGCAGACGCGGGGGAAACAGAAGCTGGCACGCTACCAAGTGTGCCAGCTTTCCAGGATTGTCCGGGTGGCGGAAGCTCAGGAGGAGTAGTTGGATTCCTTCCAGCTGTCCCACGAGGACCTGATGTCCGCAAGGGTGTGGGCCCCCAGATCGTAGGTGGAGGCAATCACCATGGACCCGCCGTCGGGCCTCTTGTCCGGAATCGGGAGTTGCTCCGCCACGATCAGCAGGCCGTCGCCGTGGTCGGCGTAGCTGTGGACGGTGAGGCCAACCTGGTGCCTGCTTTTGAACCAGACTTTTCCCGAGATCTTCTCTCCCGTGGACAGTGTGAGCGAATACTCCTCTCCAACGGGCGGCAATTCTCCCAGCCCCAGCTTCTCGATGGCAGGTCCATCTTTGCCGGGAAGGGACAGGAAGTGCGTCCTGCGATGCCCGTGCGGGTGGCGCTCCAGTGCGAATCGCAGCTGGTGGAGGAACGTGAGCCACCCCTGGGTGATGTCCTCGTCCCATTCAGCCCACTCGGAATCGTGGTCAAGGGCTGCCCGGGTGATCCGAACTTCGGTGCCGCCTGACACGGGGTGCAGTTCAAAGACGTCACCACCGTTGACGGTCAGGCTGGTGTGATCGGGGCCCTCCACCACGTCCGTGGTGAAGTAGATCTGTTTGATTTCGTCGGCGAGGTCATCGGCTTCCCAGCCGTGCCATTGGGCAACCAGCGACGGTTCACGCAGCATATTCCAAACCTGCTGCGCGTCGGCATTCACTACAACGCTCAGATTGTTCGTCATGGCCCCGAATCTACCGCCGTTCGTGCCCGCGCAACAGGCCTGCGCGGGCACTGGCGAGCGTCAGGCGCGCACCGACTCCAACTCGTTGCCAATCCTGCGGGCAAGCTCGTCTTCGTCGATGGTTTTGGAGCCACCATGGGCGCGCAGGAACATCAGCGCTTCGAGTCGCAGGAAACGCCAATCCCGCTCGGCCTCGTGGTTGCCGTTGTCGATCGCGCGGAAGATTTCCTTGTCGTACAGGTTGGGCTCGTTGAGTGAGCGCTGGCGCACCCGGGCGTTGATCCGTGCCTTGAACGGGTCTTCTTCTTGGGACTCGGGCGCGCGGAGCAGTTTCTCGTACACGGCCGCGCGTCCGGTCTGGCCGGCTTCCCGGCAAATGAAGCTTGACAGCGCCAGAGCCCGCTCGATCGACGCCCAACGGTCCAGGTTCCCATCGAAGGGCAGCACATTCAGCAGGTCCGCGACCGCCAAGGCATGGTCCGGGTCGCGGAGCACGATGCACAGGTTAAACGCAAGGTCGCTCAGGTCCCGCAAGCAACTGCCGGACTTGGTGTTGATCCCCTTGGCGAGCCTGTCGGCCAGGATCTGCACGCCGTTCTTGCCCTTGTGGTTGGCCGCCGCAGCGTTCACCACGGCTTCCGGCGTGCCGTCCGGCTCGGGGATCAGCGCGAGCTCTTCGGCACTGGGTCCGGTATGCGCCGGAGGGGTCTGAGGACGCGGAGGTACGACGACGGCGGGTCCGGCGGGTGCCTCGGCATCGCCTTCCGCGGAGGTGCTGGGGTCAGCGTCGCTTGTGTTGGTGCTGCCGGGGTCAGCGCTGTTGGGAGCGACGTCGCCCACGGGAACGCTGGACCCAACCGCGATCCGCACCGTGCCGCCGTCGGCCATGGTCGCCAGCAGCAAAGCGGGGACACCAAAATCGTCGTCCTCAACGGCAATCCCACGGATTTCCACCGCCGGTCCGTCCCCGGGCGGGAACACGAAATCCCCGGGCCGCAGGTCCCCAGCCTGCTTTTCTCTGTACTGCTGTGTGGCTGGGCTGTGAGTCATCGGAAATCCTTTGGTTCTCGTGGGGTCCGCCGTCCAGTCTACAAAGATCGGCTGATGCAGAAGCCGGGACCCGCTAGAGAACCACCCCTGAAAAAGCCAAGGCCTGGCGCACCAGGTTGCCGCGTCCGCCTTCGAATTCCTGCTGGACGTTCTCGCCCAGGACTTCCTGGGGAGTCATCCACGTCAATTCCAAAGCGTCTTGGCGGGGCTCGCATTCTCCGGTCACGGGAATGACGTACACCAGGGAGACGGCGTGCTGCCGATCGTCGGTGAAGCCTGTCTGTGACGGCGCCGGGAAGTACTCGGCCACGGTGAAGGGCACTGGGCTGATGGGCAGCTGCGGGAAAGCCAGGGGACCCAGATCCTTTTCCATGTGCCGCAGGAGCGCCGCCCGGATGGTCTCGCGGTAGAGGACGCGTCCTGAGACGAGGTAACGCACCATGTTGCCGTCGGCGTCGCCCTGAAGGAGTGTGCCCACTTCATTGACGTAACCCAGCGGGTCCAGCCTGACCGGAACTGCCTCCACGTAAACCATGGGGAGACGGGCGCGGGCCTCGAAGAGATCTTCGTCGGAAAGCCAGCCGGGATACGGGTCAGGTGTACGTACGCTCATGGTTAAGTTCTACCGCATCCCCGCCGGAAGTTCCGTGGAGGCCCTGCCGGGTTCAGGGTACTTACGCTCTTGGCGGTATTCCCGGCGAAGGGTTTGACTCCGTTGTGGACCGGAGGCAGGCGAGCCGAAAAGTTTCTTTCCAGATGCTGTAACCACGCCCCCGCTCCCGGAAACAAGACGTATGAGCGGGACACCACCGCTCGGAACTCCATGGGGGAAGGACCCGACAATGAAATACCGCCAATCCGGACAAGCCAGGAACGCTGCACTGGTATCGCTGACCTTGGCACTGATGCTGTCAGCGTGCACTCCTCCCGCTCCGGATGCCGGGGCTCCTGCTGCGGCCGCTCCGCCCTCTGTGGTTGTTGACGAAGCTGTGGTTGTTGACGAAGCTGCGGTTGGTGAAGGAGCCGGACTGCCGATGGCAACGCCATCCGAAACGCCCCCAGCTCCGGCAGCACCCGAGGTACCCGTTCAGCCGGTCCTGGAAATTCAGGAAAACCCCGTTCAGGAAAACCCCGTTCAGGAATACCCCGTCCAGGAGAAACCCGCACCGCCCGCCATCCCGGTCGCGGATGTTCCGGCGGTTCCGACGCCGGCGAGCCCTGCCCCGACCAGCCCTGCACCTGTAACCCCCACCATCCCGCCGTCTGAGGCCGTTGCTCCCATCCCGCCGTCGCAGCCTTCCACACCGCACGTGTCACCGAACTACCCGGAGATCGGCACCTACACCTTCCCGGATGGGCACATCTCCTTCGACGTTCCGTCGGGTTGGGCCATACAAGCTGAAGTCCCTGCGGTGATGCCCGGGGACGATTATCCGTACGACGACCACTACGCCATTGTCCACATCTTCGATGACAACGGGCACAACGTGGCAGACATCCAAAGCGGTGTGGCAGGTGGAGTGGTGGGCGGTCCGGTGAGCCGTACCATCGTCGATTCGCAGAAACTCACGTCTTTTGACAGCGCCCGTGGCGCGTCCTGGTTCGCCGTGTTCCGCGACGACTACCCCTTCACCCCGGCGGAAACCCGTTACTTTGTGGGCGTTGTTCCGGAGACGCTGATGACCGAAGGGCCGGACAGTACCTCCGCCGCAAGCTTCCTCATCATGGGCAACGGAGGCGCAACAGCCTCTGCAAACATCAACCCGTTCATGACCCAGGAGGAAGCGGAAACCTGGATGAAGTCAGCGCAGTTCGCCAAGCTCAAGGCCATGCTCACCAGCCTGCATTACGCGGACTAGCCTTCGACGACGGGTTTTTCGACCACAGGCCTTTCGACCACAGGCCTTTCGGCCACAAGCCTTTCGACGACGATCGACGCCGGCGCCGCGCCTCCCGCGGCGTCGGGGTTTGCCACGTACAGCAGGCCCTCGCTGATCCGGGCCTCCACCCCCGCCCCGGTCACGTTGTCCAGCAGGGGTTCCAGGCCGCCGTCGTACTCAAATGCCAGGGCGCCGCTGGTGCCTTCCGCTCCGTGGATGATCCGCAGGACGCCGCCGTTCTTTGTGGTGAAAGTGGCTGACTCGTCGTCCTCGGTCCGCGGCCGGGCGCCGATACCGCGGAGCACAGCGGCAGACAGCTCCACGTGCGGGCTGATCCATGTGGCGACGACGGTCAAGGCGCCACCGGCCCCGGACACCGCAGCTGTGGCCCACGTACCATCCGCAGCCCGCGTGGCAGGGAAGGCGAAGAACTCGAAGCCGTCGTCGGCCGAGATGCGGGCGGTGGTGGCATCGGGGGTCTCGTGGATGTCTGCCCGCGTGCCGGCTTCCACCGTGCGCCGGACGAACTCGTCCACATCACCTACCTCAACACTGAAGAGCGTGGAGCCGTCCAAGGGATGGCCGTGTTCCACATGGGCCAGCGCCAGGCGCCCTGAGCCGGCGTCGAATTCCTGCCATTCACCGTGGTCAACGGTCTTCACCAGGCCCAGTGCCCGCAGGATGGTGCCCCAATCGTCCGGGCGGGAGGTGTAGTGGATGGGGCGGGCTCGCAACATGGGGTCTCCTGGTGGGTATTCGGATCCTTCTCCAAGCCTAAGCCGGGGTCAAAGCCTATGCTGGGGCCATGCCCATCGAATTGGAAGAGCTGCTGGTCAGCGACGGCACCGCATGGCGGTCTTGGTTGGAAGCGCACGCCGCGGACAGTCCCGGTGTGTGGCTGATCCTGCACAAAAAAGGCGGCAACGTCACTGAGCTGGACTACGATGCCGCGTTGGACGAAGCTCTCTGCTTCGGGTGGATCGATGGCCAGGCCAGGAGCCGTGACGGGCAGAGCTACTTCCAACGCATGACCCCGCGCGGCAAAAAGAGCATCTGGTCCTTGCGGAACGTGGGACACATTGCGCGCTTGGAAGAAGAAGGCAAAATGACCGACGCCGGGCGTGCGGCCGTGGAGGCGGCAAAGGCTGATGGGAGGTGGGAAGCGGCCTACGCCGGTCCGGCGGATTCTGTGGTGCCGGACGATCTTGCCGCGGCCATCGCAGCGGTCCCTGAGGCGCAGGCGATGTTCGATGTGCTGACGTCCCAGAACCGGTTTGCGCTGATCCACCGAACCAACGGGGTCAAACGGGCCGAGACCCGGGAACGGAAAATCGCAGGTTTCGTGGAAATGCTGGCCCGCCACGAGGCACCGTATCCACAGCGGAAAAAGCCCCCCGCCACGCCGGCGAGCTGAATTGGGCCGGCCCGGAAACCAGAGGGGCCCGAAAACAGACGTCAGTCCGTTGCGGGGAACGCCACGCCTTCTCCCACAACGCGCAGGCACAGCTCGGTTCCCGGCTTGGTGATGGACGCGTTCCAGTGCCGGATGGTGATGATCTCGCCACCGCCGGGGTAGCGGTGGCTGTTGCCGGTGCCCAGGCCGTCCGCCGCTGTGTAGTCGCCCAGTTTGATGCGGACCGTGGTCTCCGGTCCGAAGTAGTCGGTGTCCACCACCACGCCGCGGATGGGTCCATCGGGGGCGATGCGGATCTGCTCGGGGCGCAGCATCAGTTGCACCCTGCCTTGGGTTGGGGGACGCCGGACAGGGATCCCGCCGAGTGAGCAGGTTGCCAGTGAGCCTTCCATCCAGGCCTCCAAAATCACGGCGTCACCCAGGAACTCGGCGGTGGCCCTGTCCGCGGGACGGGTGTAGACCACAAAGGGGTTGCCGATCTGGGCCAGTTTGCCGCCGCGCATGATCGCCACCTGGTCCGCGAAGGACAACGCCTCGGCCTGGTCATGGGTCACCAGGATGGTGGTCACGCCGGCAGCGTTGAGTACGTTGGCCACTGCCCGGCGGGTAGCTACGCGGAGTCCTGCATCCAAGGCGGAGAACGGCTCGTCCAGGAGCATGAGTTCCGGCTCGCGTGCCAAGGCCCGGGCCAGTGCCACGCGTTGTTGCTGGCCGCCGGACAATTGGTGGGGACGGCGCTTCGCCATGGACGCGTCCAGGGACACCATTTCCAGCAGTTCCTGGACCCTTGCCCGCACCGCTGCCCGGCCGCCGTCGAGCCTTGCCGCATCCAGGCCGAAGGCCACATTCTGCCCCACCGTCAGGTGCGGAAAAAGCGCGCCATCCTGGGCCACATAGCCAACCTGGCGTTTGTGGGCGGGCACCCACGCGTCGCCGCCGGCCACCGGCTCACCGCCCAGCTTGATGGAACCCGCGTCCGGGTGTTCAAAGCCCGCAATCAGTCGAAGCAGCGTGGTTTTTCCTGAGCCGGAAGGACCCACAATGGCGGTGGTGCCACCCTTGGCCACCGTCAGATTCACACCTTTCAGGACCGGTTGCGGGCCGAAGTTCTTGGTGACCCCGGAAATGTCCAGGTGCGCATTGGTGGTGGACGCCACCGAGGCAGCCACGCGGGGAGCTGGAAGCCTGGAGGGGGATTGTTCGGTCACTGTCCGGCTACTTTCTTGGACTGTTGGAAAAGCAGGTAGGTCATGGGTGCCGACAAGAGGATCATCAGCAGGGCGTACGGGGCTGCGCCGGTGTAGTCGATCTCGCTGCTTTTGCTCCAGAATTCGGTGGCCAGGGTGCGGGTGCCGTTCGGCGAGAGGAGCAGCGTGGCGGTCAACTCGTTCACGATGGCCAGGAACACCAGGGCAGCACCGCCGGCTGCGGCCGGAGCCGTGAGCCTCAAGGTCACTCGGAAGAAGGAGGCCAAGGGCGTTTTGCCCAGTGAACGCGCAGCTTCATCGAGTTCCTTGGGTGCCTGGGCCAAGCCGGAACGGATGTTGACCAGGGCCCGCGGAAGGAACAACAAAATGTAGGCGGCAATCAGGACGCCGGCCGTTTGGTACACGCCCGGCACAAGCCGGATGCTGACCGTGACGAACGCCAGGCCCACCACGATCCCTGGCAAGGAACTGGTGACGTAATTGGAGAGTTCAAGCATCTTGCTGAACCAGCTGGGATGCCGCACCGCCAAGTAAGCCATGGGGAAGGCCACCACCGTTGTCACCAGTGCTCCCACTGCGCCATACATGAGGGTCTGCAGGAGCGCGGGCATGAATTCCTCGGCCGCCCACACCTCGGAACCACCGGCCAGCAGCCACTTCAGGACAAACCACAAGGGAAGCCCGAAGGCCAGAACGGTGAGAGCAAGGAGTGCTGCCTGCGCCGGAAGCTGGTAGCCGCCCAGCGGCAGTCGGGTAGCGCGGGCCTGCGCGCCGGAACCGATCCGCGCATAGCGGGCTGTTCCCCGACTCTTCACTTCCGCCACCAGGAGGAGCAGGCACAGCAGCACCAGGACACTGGCCAGCATGTTGCCTGCCGTGCCATTAAAGGTGGATTGGAACTGGACCATGATGGCGGTGGTGAAGGTGTCGAAACGGATCATGGCGAACGCCCCGTATTCGGCCAACAGGTGCAACGCGACCAGCAGGCCGCCACCTGTCATGGCGATGCGCAGCTGAGGCACCACCACCCGGAAAAACACCGCCCAGGAGCCCAGCCCCAGGGACGCGGCCGACTGTTCGATGGCCGGGTCCAGGCGCCCCAGGGTGGCGGCTGCCGGGATGTAGACCAACGGGAAATAGGACAGAGTGGCGATCAGGACGCCGGACCAGAGCCCTTCCAGCGAAGGAACTGCCGAGACCCAGGAGTAGCTGTTGACGAACGCCGGTATGGCCAGGGGAGCGGCCAAGGCCACTGCCCACCACCGGTGCCCGCGCAGCGTGGTGCGCTCCACCAGCCACGCTCCTCCGACACCCAGAACCAGGCACAGCGGGACCGTGATGACGGTCAGGAGGACGGTGTTGAGCAGAAGCTCGCCCACGCGGGGCCGCACAATCAGTTCGACGGCGGTATCCCACCCGGTCGCGGCCGTCATGTAGGCCACGTATCCCAGGGGAACAAGGGAGAACAGCGCAATCAGGATCGCCAAAAGGGAAACCGTGGAAACGCCGAAAGGCGGGCGAGGGCGCTTGCCCTTGCCCGCCGTCGTCGTGCTTCCTTGCGAACGCGAAGCGTCGGAAGCCGTCAGATCAGTGGTCACGTATTACAGGAGTCCTGCCTTGGTCATCAGCTCGGTGACCTTGGCGGAGTTGAGCTTGGCCGGGTCCACGGTGGGAGCCTGGAGGTCCTTGAGGGGAACCAGCTTCTGGTTGGCGTCCACCTGTGAAGCCACCGGGTACTCGAAGGATGTGCCATCCTTGAGGATTTCCTGGCCGGCCTTGCCGGTGATGAACTTCAGGAATGCCTGGGCATCCGCGGCCTTCTTGGAGGACTTGAGGATGCCGCCGCCGGAGACGGAAACGAATGCTCCCGGATCCTGGTTCTTGAAGTAGTACGGCGTGACGTTCTTGGAGTTTTCGCCGGTCTTGGCCTGGTCGCCGTAGTAGTAGTAGTGGTAGATCAGCGCAGCATCCACCTCACCGGCGTTGACGGCCTTCATGGCGGTGCTGTTGCCCTTGTACGCCTTGAAGTTCTCCTTCATCCCCTTGAGCCATTCCTCAGTGGCGGCCTCGCCCTTGAGTTCCAGCAGTGCGGAGACGATCGCCTGGAAGTCTGCGCCGGACGGTGAAGCTGCCCACTTGCCCTTCCATTCAGGCTTGGCCAGATCCAGCATGGACTTGGGGAGCTGGTCGTCGCTGATTTTGTTCTTGTCGTACACCAGCACGGTGGAACGGGCGGCGATGCCCGTCCACTTGCCCGTGGACGGACGGAATTCTGCCGGAACCTGGTCAATGGTGGCCTTGTCCACGTCAGCGAACAGTCCCGCGTTCTCGACCTGCGCCATTGCAGGGGAGTTCTCCGTAAGGAAAACATCGGCGGGGGAGGCGGCGCCCTCCTGGACAATCTGGTTGGACATCTCGGTGTCCGAGCCCTGACGCACGGTGACCTTGATGCCGGTCTCCTTGGTGAAAGCGTCGATCCATTCCTTGGTCAGGCTTTCGTGCTGGGCGTTGTACACCGTGATCCCATCGCCCGCAGCGGCAGGTTCAGGGGATGCGGAGGTGGAACCGGAGTTGGAGCCGCAGGCGCTGAGGCCGAGTGCGGCGGTGGCCAGGAGGGCAATTCCTGCCAGAGCGTTCTTGGGGAGCTTCATGGGGCTTCTTTCTGCTAACCGGGCGCGACTGCCGAGGTTGGGGCTCTCAGCCGGGCTCGCGGGAATGGGGGAGTCCCGCATAAAAAGCGTAGGTTAGCCAAGCCTTGCTTACAGCATCAAAAGTCCCTTAAGTGATGGGCATCACTAAAATTACGGCATTGTGGCATGCCCTAATTAGCTGCTCATCTCCCGCCGAGCCGGCCTAGTCGCCGAGCCTCGCGGCGGCCTCCAGGGCCATCCACGCCTGAAGCTGAGTGGAAAGTTCGACGGCGGCACCCTGGGGATACGTCTGGCTCGCCGGCAGTTGGGGATCGAAAGAGAAAACAAGTGATCGGGACCCGCTGCCCCCGGCATGCAACGATCCGGTTCCGTGGGTGGTGCGGGTGGTCCACAGCGCCTCGGCAGTGTTCCTGACCAAGGAAAGAGCGGTGGCCCTTGCTTCGCCCGGGAGTCTGTCATCCCTGGCTGCCAAGGACAGGTACCGCAGCAGGATCCCGGTGAACAGGCCGCCGTCGCCTGTGCCATCGCCGCGGATAACGTGTGTGCCGTTGATGGTCAGTTCCCGTGCCGCGGCGTCCACCACGTTGGCTGCGCGCTCCAGGTTGGCCGCGCCGCCCAGTTCCAGCAACGCACCAAGGACCGGGCCCTGATTGTAGGTATACACCGCTGTATCCTGGACTTCCTGGCCGTTGTTGATGCGCAGTCCGTCCAGATAGACGCCCCGTTCCGGGTCCAGGAGCTTGCCATTCAACCAGTCCACCAAGGCCTGCGCCTTTTGCTGCTGGCCCGTCCGGGCAAAGAACAACGCAACCGGGGCGGTGGCGGGGGCGTTCTTAAAATCCCGTTTGGTGCTCCAGAAAGTTCCGCCGCCCATGTCATCGGTGGAGGCGGACACGAATTGAGGTGTCAGGCTCTTGCGGACATAGGCATTGCGCCGCCGGCCCCTGTTCCGGGTGTCCTCGGCGAGCTTGTCCAGCCGCAAAGTGGCCAAGGCCAACCACGCCATGTCGTCGTAGTAGTCATTCACGAACCTGAACAGGTTGCGCAAGCGGATGGTAGTGACCACCCGCGAAGCAAGCCGTCCGGCGCTGGGGCGCGAGCCGCCGTCGAACTTTTCCTGCGACTCCAACTCGCGTCGGCCCGCGTCCACCAGGCAATCCACGTAGTGCGCCTGCCACCAGTAGTGCCACGTGCCCAACTGGCTCCTCAACCCGCCGCCGGGAAGAACCACCGCAGCGATGTGGGTGCCGGGGAGGGACAGCAGCCGCCGCCCGTAGTTGCGCGTGACCGAGCGCGCAGCCTGGTCGGCTCGGCGCGCCCACTCGGCCGCGGTGGTGGTTGCCGTGGAATCTGGTGTGGACATGGGACCAGCCTAGCGGGAGGCCAGGGTGCGCTGAATCACAATTCCAGTTAACATTCATTAACGGATCTGAGTCTGCATCAAGGAGGATGGATGGACATCAAGGGCACGGTGGCGCTGGTTACCGGTGGGGCATCAGGGCTGGGAGCAGCAACCGCGAAGCGGTTGTTCGACGCCGGGGCGTCGGTGGTGCTGGTGGACTTGCCGCAATCTGCGGGGGAGAGTTTCTCCGCCCAACTCAGCGATGGCAGCGCAGGACTCAAAGACGGCAGCGCAGGCCCCCAATCGGTGTTCGTCCCTGCGGACGTCACCGACGAAGCCCAGGTGCGGGCCGCCGTTGATGCCGCAACCGCCATGGGACCCCTCAGGATCGTGGTCAACTGCGCCGGAATAGCCACCCCCGGCAAAGTGCTGGGCCGTGAGGGCGTGCTTCCGTTGGAAGCGTTCAACAAAGTCATCCAGATCAACCTCGTGGGCACCTTCAACGTGATCCGGCTTGCCGCGGAAGCCATGGTCCAAACCCAGCCCGTAACTACCGAACTCGGCGGCCCGGAACGTGGAGTCATCATCAACACGGCCTCGGTAGCCGCGTTTGAGGGGCAAATCGGACAACCCGCCTACGCGGCGTCCAAGGGCGCCGTTGCTGCCATGACGCTCCCGTTGGCCCGCGAACTGGCGCGATCCCTTGTCCGGGTGGTCACTATTGCACCGGGCATCTTCGAGACGCCCATGATGGCCGGGCTCCCGCAAGCCGCGCAGGACTCGCTGGGGCAGCAGGTCCCTCATCCTGCACGCTTGGGGCGCGCCGCCGAGTACGCCAACCTGGCAGCGCACATTGTGGAGAACGCCATGCTCAACGGAGAAACCATCCGCCTGGACGGCGCCATCCGCATGGGAATCAAATAGATGGGCGACTACAGCGATCCGGTGGCTTCGGGCCCGGGGCAACCCGCGGGATCTGGCGGCGGACCGGCACCATCCGTGGCAGGACTGCCCACCGCCGATTTCTTCGATTTCGAATCCCTGCTCAGCGTCCAGGAACAACGCAAACTCAACGAGCTCAGATCGTTCCTGGCAACGGAAATTGCGCCCTACGCCGGGCAATGGTGGGAGAAAGCCGAGTTCCCGGAACACATCCTCCCCAAGTTGGCGGCCCTGCGCCTCAGCGCACCGGCGCAACGCGGTTACACGCACCTGTTCGCAGGCTTGGTCATTGCAGAAATGACCCGCGTGGACACCTCAATCGCCACCTTCTTCATGGTCCACCACGATCTTTTTGTCGAGTCGCTCTACGACTTCGGAACAGACTCACAGCAGGACCGCTACCTCGATGACGCGTCCAACCTGCGCACCACCGGCGCGTTCGCCCTCACCGAACCGGCCCACGGCTCCGATGTTGCCGGCGGCATGGAAACCACGGCGCGGCGGGTCGCCAGGGCAGAGTCCGACGGCGGTGACTACTGGGTGATCAACGGCGCCAAGCGCTGGATAGGCAATGGGACGTTCTGCGACTACATGCTGGTGTGGGCCAAGGACGAAGCCGACGGCGCTATCCGGGCCTTCATTGTGGACGCTTCGAAGCCCGGGATCACCCGAAGCCGCATCGAAAACAAGATTGCCCTCCGGACCGTGCAGAATGCCGACATCGTGTTCAAGGAAGTGGAAGTGGAAGAGAAGGACCGCTTCGCAGGTATCAGCACCTTTGCCGACACCAACCACCTCCTCCGGGGCTCGCGGATCATGGTGGCCTGGCAAGCAGTTGGGCAACAGTTGGCGGCCTTCGATGTGGCCCGTCAGTACGCGGTTGAGCGCCTTCAATTCGGAAAGCCCCTTGCCAGGTTCCAACTGATCCAGCAACACCTGGTAGATATGCTCGGCAACGCCGTGGCCAGCATGGGCATGATGGTCCGGATCGCCCAATTGCAGGAGGACATCTTCACCGATGCCCACGGTGTGCGACACGGCGGTGCAGACATGGCCCAAGTGGCCCTGGCCAAGGCGTACTGCAGCGCAAGAATGCGGGAAACCGTGGCGCTGGGCCGTTCAATCCTTGGTGGAAACGGAATCGTGACCGATTACGGGATCGCGAAAATCTTCGCGGATGCCGAGGCCATTTACACGTATGAGGGATCCTACGAGATCAACTCACTGATCGTGGGGCGTGCTGTTACCGGAGTGTCCGCCATCACCTAGCTTGGCTCGTTGGACCGCGGTCCGGGCTTATTCGCCGGGGATTTTCTCGCCAGCCTCAACCCGGACGTCCAATGAGTTGCCCCTGACCGGCATGGGGCACGTTCCGTACGGCGTGAAGGCGCTGGGGTAGTTGATTGCCCTGTTGAAATCGATCACCACGGACCCGTCCGGACGGGGGCGGGGAATAAACACCTTCCGCCACTCGTCGGTGGTGTCGCCGTTGGTTTCATCGTGGAAAGTGACGTTCAGGGCACCCAGTTTCTCCTCTTCAGCATGGAGCCGGATCTCGTGGGAAACACCGGGCACCCGGAAGACCACCTCACCGACAGACCGGTGCACGCCGTCCACCAGAGGGTTCGCGGTGCCAATGGGCACGTCCACCGGCTCGGGGTAGGCGTCAAAGGTGCCCTCCAGTACCCAATCCGGGTTGTAGTCGTACGTGGGTACGCCGGTGAACTCCGTCAACACCGGTGAACCGTTGTCCCGGGTCCGGATCGCGTACTTGTTGGCGCGCATGGCCAGCTCCACCACCACCTGCTTGCCATCCGCACCGCCGTACTGGACCCACATCAGGGATTCTTCATCGCTGAGCTCCGCACTGATGGTGCCGTCCACGGGTTCTCCCGTGGACACCAAGGTGAGTCCCTCTGCAGCCTGCGCTGTCAGGAAGGCCGTGGTTTCATCTGCGGACCAGTCCCCGGGAGCCAGCTCCACGCGCGCAGGGTGGGATTCAAGCCACTGGAACGAGGTCAGCGTCAGCCATCCATGCTCCACAGCGAGCGCACCGTTCCTGCCCGTGCGGAACCTTTCCCAACGGGCACGTTGAAGATCGGTGGGGGCGGTGGACGTGCTCATGATGCTCCTTGTGCTGGTGCGCTGCGTTGGGAGACGCTGCGGCCGGGATGTCTGCTTGCTCTACGCCTAACTATGCGCAGGGGACCAGCATTCCCGGCAAGGCGGGAGATCCCAAGCCTGCCTTTTGGAGCGGCTCGCGCTGGCCCCCACAACATGCCAGCGCGAGCCGGATCGATGCAACTGATGGAGGCGTGCCCGGCGTTTCACTGCCTTGGACATCAGTTGGCCTACCCCGTCGTGCAAGTTTCAATGGGCCCTCCGCTTTGCCCTTCGCGAGCCGTAGAAAGCCAGCAATGATCCACAGGCCAAGAGGGCTGCCGCCATGAAGACAAAACCGGAATCTGCCAGACCTGTGTTTGCCAGGGGAGCCGAAGGACCATCAGCCTCGGATTCCGGCACGTTCACCGATGGCTCCGATCCTCCGGGGCCGGTAGGGCTTGGTTCCACTGTGGCGGCGGTGGGGCTTGAGCTCGGGACAGGGGTGGGCGAGCTGGTGGTGGCAGTCGGCTCGGGCGTCGCCGATGTCGCTGCGGGGCTGGGCGTTGGGGTTTGACTGGGAGACGGGGTTTGGCTGGGCGTCGCTGTGGGCGAGCCATTTCCGGTCCCACTCGCGTCGGTTCTGCGCGTTTCCGCTCCCACAGCGCTTTCCTGCCCGGCTATCTCAACAATGCCGGTGTTGGTGTATGTATCCATCGCAGGGTCCACCACCTGCGTGACAACGAACAGCTCCACGTGCTCGTTTTCCGGCAGGCCGGTCCAAACAACCGTGAGCTTACCGGGGGTGCAGTCAACGCGTGCGGGATAGAGCTCATTGTCGTAAGGCTCGGCGATGTTGCCGATGCTGTTCAGAACCCTGCCAACCCGGGGTGTAACTCTGCTGCAATCAATCACCATCCCCTGGGAGGGTGAGTCGGTGACAGTGACATCGTTGGATTCCGACGCCATGGGAGGCATGTAAATGATGGATTCCAGTTCTGACTGGGAAGAATCAACCCACCACATGGCCTTGCCCGGTGACGTGGGAACGGAGGGCCCGCAGTCGGCTACGCAGGGGCTCACGGAGACGGGGACGCGGACCACGGAGGAGCCCACTGTGAAGCTCAGCTCTTCATGCCCGGCGGTCCCCGGGTCCACGGAATACTGAGTGGTGAAATGACATGTTCCCCCGATATCGAGGGGATGCGCCGTGACAAAGTCAGTGAGCGTGAAAACAACCGAGCCGGAATCGTCGGCCATCCCCGTAGCCACCGCAATGCCGTCCGGGTTCTTCAGGTCGAAGGACTTCGATCCGAACCAGCGCAGCTCGGCCGGGAGCTGAAGAGTGAACGTGTCACCTGCCAGTGAATTGTTCGGAACGGACCACTGGCAGGAGAGATCCACTTGGTCCCACTGGCTGGTCACGGTGGACTCAGTGGTGATGGAGATCCTGGCACCTGGAATGCTGGCTGCGCTCGCAGGCACGGCTGTCAGGCCCAGTCCAAGGAGGGTCATGAAAACTGCCAGGATTGCTGCCGTCCAGGACAGAGTCCTCAACTGGTGGTGTTTCTTCATGGCGTGGATGGTCCTTTGGATCCGAAGAGAAATGTTCCGTCGAAAGATGAGTGTCCGGACCCTGCACTTCGTGACGCGGCCCCATGGCAACGCGCGTCAGTTTGCTTCCTTGTCGCGCTGTCTGGTGGATGCGGTGGCTCGCGCCAGGGCCACCGTGGACAGCGGGTAGAACTTCATCCGGGCCGGGGCCAGGATCCCGCCGGCCACGGCCTCTGTGGCAGTTTTGCAATCCATGAGCCGTGACATGTTCTGTTCATTGACGGGGAAGAGGACGTGCACTGCGGAATTTTGGAACATGGCGACGGCGCCCGTACCCCGCAGCTGATGGTCGATGGTTTCCCCCAGCTTGGCCAAGACAGTCCAGCGGTGGCAGCGGCTGTCGGAGGGGCCACTGATGGTAATGATCGCCAAGGCATGGCCGGCGGGCGAATCCGATCCGAAGGTCGAGAGCTCGTGGATGCGCCGCTGGAAGTGCGCGGGCGTGGCCAGGCCGGTATACACGTCAGTACAGGAGATGGGAGGTGCAGCCTCCGCCACCTCCGCCCATCCTTCAGCCAATGATTGGAACGCATTGACGTCCAGGTTCTGTTCGGCCGCAGCAAACAGAGCCCTGAAATCAGTCATGGTTTCCCCTATGCTCACGCCGTTCCGTGCCCTGGCAGCACCGAGGGATCTGGCGGTGGGAGCCGGGATCGTCGAGTCCACGGTCAACGACGCAACCACGGTCCGGACCTCGGGGAGAAACCAATCTGCCCTGAAACGCCATCCTGCCCGGTAACTGTTGCTCTGCCACCTGCGGAGAAGGAGATGACGGGAAAACGTGCAGTCTGCGTTGGATTTTGTCCGGAACAGTGTCATACCCGGAAAGTGCACAAATCGGGCAATTCGTGACGAAGCTGTGACGTGAAGATTGTTGCTCAATTCAGTGTAGAAACCGCGTCACGACCGCGCAGGTAGGTGCACTTCTTAAACATGGGCATGTTGTTGATGTTTTTGGGGGCACTGTAGATGGCACGGGAAGCACATCCGGATAGTCATGAGGACGTCGGGAGCGACGGCCATCTGATCTCTCTGGTGAGGGGAGGCGACATATCTGCCTTCGACGCGCTTTATGAACGACACGTTCCCATCGCATCGAAGGTTGCCAGACGCAATGTTGACAACCCCAGTGATGCGGAGGATGTGGTGGCGGAGGCCTTCCAATCCGTCCTCCAAAGTTTGATGGCAGGGAAAGGGCCCGAATCCTTTTTCAGGGCATATCTCCTGTCCACGGTCACGAGGCTTTCCCACCAACGGAACCGCAAGGCTGGCCGGGTCCTGCCAAGCAGCGACGACACCGTGTTGGATCAGGTACTCACCACCCATGATCCCGCTATTGATGCCTTCGAATCCGAAACAGTGGCGAAAGCCTTCCGGGCACTCCCTGAAAGATGGCAGGCCGTGCTGTGGTACGTGGACGTGGAACGGATGAAGCCCGCAGTGGTGGCGCCGATCCTGGGGATGTCACCCAACGCGGTATCGGCCCTGGCACTGCGCGCCAGGGAGGGGCTGAGGCGGCAATACCTGCAATCGCACCTTGCGGACCACAAGGACGACGGCTGTGCAGAGTACGTCTCCAAGCTGGGCAACTACGTCCGCGGTGGACTGGCCAGAATCGCTGACCGGAAGGTGGCAGACCACGTGCGGGGCTGTAAATCCTGCACCGCCGCGGTGGCTGAGTTGCGTGATGTCCAAGGCAGTATGAGGGCCGTCCTTCTTCCGCTGATGACGGGGATCCCCGTGGCAGCGTGGGCCGGCAAAGGGGCCGGGATTGGTGCACTTGGTGGCGTCCTGCAGTCGAAGGGGCTGGGACTGCCGGGGTTGGCGCAGCCGGCCGTGATAGCCATGATGACCGCTGCAGGTGTGGGCGTAATACTCGGCGCGGTCGGCATCATCAATCAGTCCGCTGCGAGCTCTTACTCAGAATCCCAAGCCCTGGACGCTGGTTCCACCAGACCCGTTGAGTACCCTGCCTCACCCACGGCTGCCCCACCCACAACTGCGGCTCCTTCCACCACGTCCTCGAACACCGCAGCCCCGAGCACCACAGCCCCTACCCCGACGACAAGCGCTGCTTCAGCGCCCGATAACCATTCATCGCCCCCGGTTGCGGAGCGACCTTTGCCCCCGGCCGTTCCCTCGGAGCTGGTTTCCCCGGTCGTTCCCTCGGAGTCAGTTTCTCCGACCGTCCCATCGGCGCCAGTTACTCCGGATCCCTTGGAAACGCCTGCCCCGGACACGACGCCCGCTCCAGCGTCGCCTGCTGCCCCCAAGCCGACCCCACCCGCACCCACCTCCACGCCGCGACCCACGCTCCAACCCCAGCCTTCATCCGTTCCCAAGCCCACACCAACTCCTGTGCCTCTGGCCAAGACCAGGGTGACGGGCTCAGCCCAATGGAACCGCGACCGCAGTGATGGCGATAAAGCCTTGGACATAGATTTCGATGCTTACGGATCGGAATCGTTGGGCGCAGGCAAGGCGGTCTTCTCGGTGGGGCCGTTTGGCTTCATCAAAGAAGGCTCCGTCCGGGCCCCTGAGGGCTGGAGCTGTTCGCTGGCAAAACGGCAGGTGCTGGTCTGCAGCACGGAAAACGCCAGGAGGTCTGACCTCCACTTCCATGTGTCTGTGGAGTCCAAAAGCCACAAGGACCACGGACTGCTCACGTACTCACTGGTGGGGGAACGGATCGTGCCCAACCTCTTCGCTTACGGGTACTAGTTCAGTTGGGGCGGGCATGTGCCGTCACGAAGGAGCGGTTGATGCCACTCAATAATCGGCGGCGTGAAAATGGCCGCGCTCTTTCCAAGTAATAAATAGGGGAAAAATGAAGGGAACCATGGTTGCCATGGCTGGCCTGCTGGGCGCTGGGGTGGCAGTGTGGGCCTTGACTCCGACCGGCCAGCGCTGGTTTGCCCGCAAGTTTCATTCGCCGCATCGCCTTCGGTGGGCAGCGGTGATTCTGGGGGCGCTGCTCCTGACGTCGGTGGGTTGCTGCATGGTGGGGCACCAGAATCCCCTCTGGGGCCAAATCGTAGCTTTCCTGGCACTGGCTGCGCTGTTGTTTGCCTGCCTCTTGGCGCCGGCGTTCCGGATTCGTGCGGGCGTCGTTGCCCAACCCAGGCGCGTCTTGGCTATTGGGGCCCACCCGGATGATTTGGAATTGGCATGCGGTGCAACCCTTGCCAAGTTGGCTGACGCCGGCCACGAAGTCCGCACCATGGTGATGAGCTCCGGGAGTGAGGGCGGAAACAGCACTGTCCGGGTGGCGGAAGCGGCGTCGGGGTCCGAGTTCATGGGGGCTGCTGCAGTGGAAGTACACGACTTCACTGACACCAGCCTGTCCGAGCACGCACTGGAGATGGTCCAGGCGATCGAGGCCATCATGGAGGACTTCCAACCGGACGTTGTGATGACCCACTCCCGCCATGATTACCACCAGGATCACTTGGCCGTGCACAGCGCCACCATGCGGGCCGCACGGCAGCACTCGTCCATCCTGTGCTTTGAGAGTCCGTCGTCAACAAGGCAATTTGATCCCAGCGTTTTCGTGGATATTGCCGGGTACGTGGACGTCAAAGTCCATGCCGTGGCCATGCATCGTGATCAGAAGGGAAAGCCATACATGACCGCCGAAAGGGTCCGCAGTCTGGCGGCCTTCCGTGGTTCACAAGTGAAAACCATCTACGCCGAGGGCTTTGAACCAGTCCGGTTGCTTGGGTCCGCAGTAGGGGAGTTCTGATGGTGCGTGTCCTGGTGACAGGTGTGGGCGGTCCTGCGGGAAGCTCCCTGTCAGCGCAATTGAGAACGTTGGGGCATTGGGTGCTTGGCGTCGATATGCGGCCGGTCCCCACCTCCGCGGCCGATTCGGTTGCTGTGGTTTCACCGTCCGAATCTCCGCAGTATTTGTGGGAGTTGCGTGGCTTGGTGGCCACCCATGGCATCCAGCTTCTGATCCCCACCGTGAGCGACGAACTCGTGGCAGTGGCCGCTGCCAGGGAAGGCTTTGCCCCCGGAGTGGACGTCCTCATTTCTGAGTCCGGCCCCGTGCGCCTGGCCAACGACAAGTATTTGACCATGAACACACTTGCCGCCGCTGGAGTCGCGGTTCCTCCTTTCGCGCTTCCGGGTGACTTCGCTTCGCTCCATGAAGCCATGGCCCTGATGGGCGGCACGTTGGTGGTTAAACCCCGTGTATCCCGGGGCGGGCGGGGAGTGCAGATCCTGGAACGTTCGGCGGATGGGTCCAGGGCCGCAGCCGACATCTGGTCCGCATTGGATGACTCTTGGATTGTCCAACGCTTCGCTTCCGGCACCGAGTATGCGCCCGTGGTTCATTCCGCTGTACCAACGTCTCCGGATGATCTGGTGGTAGTGCTGGAGAAGACGGAACTGAAGGGTGGGCGGATCGGTAACGCAGTGTCGGTCGAGCGTGTGGAGACGGCGTCTGCCGCGGACGTTGCCAACCAGGCACTGGCTGCTGTGGCCGCTTTGGGCTTGTCGGGGCCCGTTGATGTGGACATTCGCCGGCTGAGCGACGGACGTCCGGTGGTGCTGGAAGTCAACGCCAGATTCGGCGCCAACAGTGCGCATGCTCCGGAGTTGCTGGCCAGCGTTCTTTATCCTTACGTTCACTCGCCGGCGCGGGCAGGAACCGTGTGACATTCCTGGATGGTGCCGAGGCCTTTGTTCAATGGGGTGGATTGATGATCCTGGGCTTCGGCTTGGTGAAAATCGCCTACGTTCCCTTGGCCTTGCTGTTCAACCGTGTGTACCGCGCCAGCGATGCGAGGCACCGCTACTCGTTGGTGAGCGATCAGCCCCTGGTCTCAGTGATTGTTCCCGGCTACAACGAGGCCGTGGTCCTGACCAAGTGCGTTGAATCGATCCTGGCCAGCCACTACCCGCGCCTGGAAGTCATTTTGGTGGACGACGGCTCCACGGACTCCACGCTGGAGATCATGTCCGGACTGGCTGAGAGGAACCAGAGAGTCCGTTTCCATACACAGCCGAACGCCGGCAAGGGAGCGGCACTCAACCACGGGATCTCCAAGGCGCGGGGAGACATCCTGATGTTCGTCGATGCTGACGGCTTGTTCGCTCCGGATACTCTGCATCAGATGCTCGAGGGTTTTGACCATCCCAAGGTTGGGGCCGTTTGCGGTGACGACAGGCCCGTCAATCTGAATCGCGTTCAAACCATGATGCTGGCCGTCCTCAGCCATGTGGGCACCGGGCTTGTCCGGAGGGCGCTCTCGCTGTTGCACTGCCTGCCCATTGTCTCGGGTAACATCGGCGCATTCCGAGCCGGGTTGGTGCATCAACTGGGTGGTTTTCATGAGGACACCCTCGGGGAAGACCTTGAACTGACGTGGCGCGTCTACCAGGCGGGATACCGGGTGAGGTTCCAACCCAAGGCGTTGGTCTATGCCGAGTCCCCCTCCACCCTCGGCGGCTTGTGGCGGCAACGCGTCCGGTGGTCCCGCGGACTCCTTCAGACGCTGCGCGAGCACAGGGGGATGGTGGGGCGCCCGCGCTACGGGATGTTCGGATTCTTCCTCCTTTTCAACGCCTTCACCATGGTGGTGATCCCGGTGCTGCAGTTGGTGATCCTGGCGGTGCTTCCGTTCCTTTATCTGGCCGGACGGGGACCCGTGCCAAACGACATCATGGCCATTTTGGGATGGCTGGGGCTGTTCGTCTCATTGCTGTTGATCGTCTTCTCCATTGGTCTCAACCGCTCGTGGCGGGACCTGCGGTTCCTGTGGACTCTTCCGCTGTGGCCTTTCTATTCAGTATTCGTGGGGCTGGCCCTCAGCAGCGCGATCATCAAGGAGGTTCGCGGGAGCCCGGCCCGGTGGAACAAGCTGCAGCGAACCGGGATCATCTCCGTGGCGAGTTCCGAAGTGCCAGCCGGGGCGGTGAATGCTTGAACGCCTTCTGGAGTTCACTCTCCACTGTGGCCACAGTTGCCACAGTGGTGACCCTGGGATTGCTGCTTGCCTTGACCGGCTGTTCTACGCCATCGGCAGCCCCGTCCCGCCCGGCAGATCGAATGGTGAATCTGGGGTTCGAAGACGTAGTCAACACCGATCCCGCCCACCTCCATGAGCTGGCGAGGCATGTGGATGCAGTGGACGCCACCGCGGTTTCCATTGCTGTTGGCCGCACGGACTGGACCGCTTTCCCTTGGCGGGGCCACGGCGACGCCACCTCCACAGTAGCCGTCAAGACTGGAAGGGATTTTGTGGCGGAGGCAATCCAGACGCTGAAGAACCCGGCTCGGGGCGGACACCGGGAGGTCATTCTCACGATCGATGTTCTGCTGGGCCGCGCTTTGGTGGATGACCCGTCACTGGCAGGCCGGAGCGTCACCGGGCAATCCTCACCAAGTTTTCCCAGCGTGACAGCCTTGCGGCACGGTGCAGCGGGTTCACGTCTGGCGTCGCTGGCGGCTGCAGTGGCAGCCACCTATCGTCCGGATGCGGTCAACCTCACGGAACTGATGTTTGATGACTTCACGTTCGGCAGTGACGACCTCGCGGACTACCGGGCAACCTTGAACGTCGCGGACTGGCCTCGGCAAAGCGACGGGAACATCGATGTATCGGATCCCCGGATCAGCACCTGGCGGAGTGAGGCGATGGCGGACATCGTCCGTAAGGTGCGGGCCGCCGTCGAGCCTTACAACGTCCGGCTTGAAATGGACGTGCGCTCGCCGCGTGATTCAGCTTCTGCGGACCGGGCGGACAGCGGGCAGGACTACGATCTTCTCCTCAAGAACCTGGACCGGCTTCATGTGTGGGAGTACGTCGGACTGAACACGGAACGCTCGCCCAGGACCAGTGAGCTCTCCCGGACGCTGGTGGAGCGCGGGGGAGACCGGATGTCGTTGTCCGTGGGGCTGTGGGCCGAGCCGGGTGTGATCCCGCCGGAACGCTTCCGCTCAGCACTGGTGGATGCTGCCAGTGGTGGGGTGGCGTCCGTCTCCGTGACGCCGGCCAGTTTGATGACGGAAGATCACTGGGACGTCCTCAAGGAGGTGTGGAATCCCGGGGGATCCTAGCCCGACGGTTGGCTGCGGAGTACCCTGACCGCATGGGGACGGATGCAGTACTTCCAGTGATGATCGGCTTGGCTATCATTTGTGGGGCTATCTGGGCGGGCAACCGAATAGTGCAGAAAGGAATCCCTGCCAGAGGGGCAACGGGCACCCTGGGCAGCGTTCTTTCCATGATCGAGCCCGCCACCGGTGCGCCCACCCGCATGGAAGCTGCCGCTGCGCTGGAAGAGCTGCGGCAACGCCGGCACGAGCACTTGTCTGCCGGGTCGGGGAGTATTCACGACGAGCTGCTGGCCGGAAAGATCGTCCTGCCCAGCCGTTCCAAGAGCGTCTGGAAAGGCGATGCCAAAATCTGAGACGCATTCCATTGCTCGTGTTTCAAGCAGGTAAGATCCCTAGGAAACACAAGTAATCCGGCTCACAGTATCCAGCGCAGTGTACTGGCCACACCTGATCCGAAGGTTGTATCCATGGTTCACACTGCCCATCTTGACACTGACCTGGCCGCTGAATTGCGGGCCGACGTGCGTCGCGTTTCCACCCTGCTGGGCGAGTCCTTGGTACGCCAGCACGGCCCCGAATTGCTCGAATTGGTGGAGCAGGTACGGCTGCTGACCAAGGAATCCAAGGAAGCGGCCCGCGGCGGCGCGGACGCTACCGGGCCGTGGAGCGCGCACGACGTCGTAGCCCAGGTCCGCGAACTGCTCGCCTCCCTGCCACTGGACCAGGCGACTGATCTGGTGCGCGCTTTCGCGTTCTACTTCCACCTCAGCAACGCGGCCGAGCAAGTTCACCGTGTGCGTGGCCTGCGTACCCGGCAGGAGAAGGACGGCTGGTTGGCCAAGGCTGTCACGGAGATCGCCGGCCAAGCGGGCCCCCAGGTGTTGCAGGACGTCATCAATGAGCTGGATGTCCGGCCCATCTTCACGGCCCACCCCACAGAGGCTTCGCGCCGATCCGTTCTGGACAAGGTCCGCAAGCTTTCCGACGTACTGGCCGAACCTACGGCTGAGGGAACCTCGGCCCGCCGCCGCCAGGACCGCCAGTTGGCTGAAATCATCGACCAGATGTGGCAAACCGATGAGCTCCGGAAGGTGCGCCCCACCCCCGTTGATGAGGCCCGGAATGCCATCTACTACCTGAACAGCATCCTCACCGACGCCATGCCGGAGATGCTGACCGACCTCTCCGAACTGCTGGCTGAGCACGGTGTGACCCTGCCTACCGCTGCTGCGCCGTTGCGCTTCGGATCCTGGATTGGTGGTGACCGTGACGGCAACCCGAACGTCACCGCAGCGGTAACCCGCGAAATTCTGCAGTTGCAGAACCAGAACGCAGTGCGGATCAGCATCGCCCTGATTGACGAGCTCATCTCCGTGCTGTCCAACTCCACTGCGCTCTTCGGCGCAGACCAGGAGTTGCTGGACTCGATCGAGGTAGACCTCAAGAACCTCCCCGGTTTGGACAAGCGCGTCCTGGAACTGAATGCACAGGAGCCGTACCGCCTGAAGCTGACGTGTATCAAGGCAAAGCTGATCAACACCGGCCGCCGCGTAGCGGGATCCACCTACCATGAGCCTGGCCGCGACTACGCCACAACAGCTGAATTGTTGGCTGAGTTCGGCCTTCTGGAGACGTCCCTGCGCAACCATTCAGCAGAACTGGTGGCAGACGGTGCTCTTGCCCGCGTCCGAAGGGCCATCTCAGCGTTCGGTCTCCACTTGGCCACCTTGGATATCCGCGAGCACGCGGACTACCACCATGATGCAGTGGGGCAGTTGGTGGACCGGCTTGGTACGGAAAAGCCGTACGGCGATTTGAGCCGTGAGGAGCGCTTCGAGTACCTCGGCGCCGAACTCGCGTCCCGTCGCCCGTTGTCCGGCCACCCCATCAAGCTGGAGGGGACAGCTGACGGCACCTACGACGTTTTCCGCAGCATCCGCCAGGCACTGCACACCTATGGCCCGGATGTTGTGGAGACCTACATCATCTCCATGACACGCGGTGCTGATGACGTTCTGGCAGCTGCTGTGTTGGCCCGTGAAGCGGGCCTGATTGACCTGTTCGGTTCCAAGCCACACGCAAAGATCGGGTTCGCCCCCTTGTTGGAAACCGTGGAGGAACTGCGGGCGTCGGCGGAGATCGTGGACCAGTTGTTGTCTGATCCGTCCTACCGCGAGCTGGTCCGCCTCCGCGGGAACGTCCAAGAAGTCATGTTGGGCTACTCCGATTCCAACAAGGAATCGGGAGTGATGACCAGCCAGTGGGAAATCCACAAGACCCAGCGCAAGCTCCGGGACATTGCCACCAAGCACGGCGTCCGCGTCCGGTTGTTCCATGGACGTGGTGGTTCCGTGGGCCGCGGCGGTGGACCCACCTATGACGCGATCATGGCCCAGCCCAACGGCGTCCTGGAAGGTGAAATCAAGTTCACCGAGCAGGGCGAGGTCATCTCGGATAAGTACTCGCTGCCGGACCTTGCCCGGGAAAACCTGGAGTTGTCCTTGGCTGCGGTCATGCAGGGTTCCGCGCTGCACAGGACTCCCCGTACCTCCGAAGATGAGCGCGAACGCTACGCCAACGTCATGGAAACCATTTCCGACGCCGCCTTTGACCGGTACCGCACACTGATTGACGATCCTGAGCTTCCCGCCTACTTCCTGGCCTCGACGCCGGTGGAGCAGCTCGGGTCGCTGAACATCGGCTCGCGTCCTTCCAAGCGACCCGATTCCGGTGCCGGCTTGGGTGGCTTGCGGGCCATCCCGTGGGTATTTGGATGGACCCAGTCCCGTCAGATCGTTCCCGGCTGGTTCGGCGTTGGCTCCGGCCTGAAAGCCGCCCGCGAGGCCGGTAACAAGGATCAGCTGGTGGAAATGATGGAGCGGTGGCACTTCTTCCGCTCGGTGATCTCCAATGTTGAGATGACGCTGGCCAAGACTGACATGGAGATTGCCGGACACTACGTTTCCTCACTGGTCCCGGAGGAGCTGCACCGCCTGTTCCACATGATCCGTGACGAATACGAGCTCACCGTGGCCGAAATCGAGCGCCTCACCGGTGAAACCGAATTGCTCGATGCGCAGCCCACGTTGAAGCGTTCATTGGAAATCCGCGATCAGTACCTGGACCCCATCAGCTACTTGCAGGTGGAGTTGCTGCGCCGCGTGCGTGAGGAATCGGTGTCCGGGGCTGAGATCGATGAGCGCCTGCAGCGGGCCATGCTCATCACCGTCAATGGTGTTGCGGCCGGCCTGCGCAACACTGGCTAAAGTGGTGGGATGCCGTCGTTCCAGACCAAGTTGAAAATCACTGGGCTCAAGCCGGGCAATGCTCCTGAGGCCGTCATGGCAGCAGCCGTGGAGGCCTTGGAGACCCGCCACCATGTGGAGTCGAACCAACTCGACATTGTTGGCGGGGTCCCGCAGCTGAGCCTGAGGTTCACCGTGGACGACAGGGACTACGCAGGCGAGAATGACGACGCCCGAACGTCGGCAGCGATGATGCGTGACGCCGTCGAGCGTGTTGCGCTGACCGGCAGCATGTATGTGCTGCGGCGCAACCGCGGCCGCTGGGCACCCGTATAACCACGCGCCCGTGTAACCAAAGCACCCGTGCAAGCGGGGCAACCTCAGGGCTGGGGGGCTTCGCCGTCGTAAGGTTCTTCGACAGGTGAGGGATCGCCGCGCCTGCGGGTGACAATGAAGCCGACCACCACTCCGATCACCAGGCCCACGCCCACGCCTATCAGGGAACTGGCCCAGAAAGGGAGCTTGGTGGTGGAGCCGGTGAAGTAGCCCAGGCCTACCTGCCACACCGCCCACAACACGGCACCGAGCCCGGCGCAGAGGCTGAAACCACGGACGGACACGTTGGCGATCCCCGCGGCGGCTGACGTGGCCAGCCTGCCGCCGGGGACAAAACGTGCACCGATGATGGCGCCGTACGCTGACGACCGGCCGGCTTTGGCGATGGCGGAGTGGATCCCGCTGTGCACTTTACGGCCCCATGCCCAGCGGTCCAGGACGTGGCTGATGCGCCGTTTGAACAGCATGTACACCGCCATGTCGCCCAGCCATGAACCCACTGCGGCGAGGACCAGGACCAGCCAGATATTGGCGTGGCCGTCGGCGGCCAGCGCTCCGCCGGTGATGACCACCATTTCGGAGGGAATCGGCGGGAAAATGGCGTCGCCCACCACAATGGGTACGATCCACAGGTAAATCGCGGATCCCCACGAGGCCGGGGCGGTGATGTCCATGGCCACAAGGTACCGCACTTGCCACCTGTGCGGCTGCGGCGAAAGACTGGTGGCATGCGGAGAGAAGTTCTGCACGGGGATATTACTCAACGGCCCGTGGATGCAATCGTCAATGCGGCCAATTCCTCCCTGCTGGGTGGCGGGGGAGTGGATGGCGCGATTCACCGGGCTGCGGGACCCGGGTTGTTGGCGGCGTGCCGGGCCCTGCGGGAGGGGGAGCTGCGCGACGGCTTGCCGGTGGGTGCCGCCGTGGCGACCCCGGGATTTCTGTTGCCTGCCACCTGGGTGGTCCACACGGTGGGACCCAACCGGCACGCCGGCCAGACGGATCCTGAACTCCTGGAATCATGTTTCGCCGAAAGCCTGAAGGTGGCAACGGACCTCGGAGCCCGGTCCGTTGCCTTTCCTGCCATCAGCGCCGGGATCTACGGCTGGGATGCCCGCCAGGTTGCGGAAACAGCGCTCGACGCCGTGAACCGGTTCGAGCGGTCCCATGCCGCGGGTGCCGCGTCAGGCAGCCCTCTTGAGGTGGTGGAATTTGTGCTGTTTTCGGCGGAGACGACGGCGGTGTTCCGCTCGGTGTTCGCCGCCCAGCCTGCGTAGGACTTCTCACCCCGCTCTGGGATCAGGGCTTGGCGTTTGCGTCGCCGCAGCACGTAATAGAGGGCGGTGACCAGCGCCAAGGAAGGCAGCCCGAATACCAGTGTCATTCCGAAGGCCTCTGTCCCCAGGGTGCTGATGGCGATTGCCAGCATGAGGATGGCGCCCAGGATGGTGCCGGCGGGGAAGAACCTGGTTTTGAACGTCAACTCGCTTCCGGACCGTTTGATGCTGCGGCGGAAGAACCAGTGCGTCACAAAGATCATGAACCAGGTAAACATGGCCCCGAACATGGAGATGGCCATCATGAACGTGAAGGCCGTTTCGGGGAACATGGCGTACACCACCGTGGCAATCGCGATGCCGGCTGTGGAAAGAACCAAGGCGTTGACCGGTGCTCCATTCGAGCGGAGCTTGCCGAACACGGCAGGTGCGTCTCCGCCGCGGGAGAGGCTGAAAATCATGCGGGTGGAGATGTAGAGCTGGCTGTTCATGGCTGACAGGGCGGCGATGATCACCACGAAGGTAAGCAGGCTGTCCGCGAAGGGGATGCCGAGGTTCTGCATGACGGTGACGAAGGGGCTGCCTCCTGCGAGAATCTGGCTCACCGGAGCGATTGCCAGAATCAATGCCAACGTCACGATGTAGAACAGCAACAGGCGGGCAATGGTGGTGCGGAACGCTTTCTTCACCGCAGTGGCGGGGTCTTTTGCTTCGCCGGCTGCGATGGCGATCATCTCGATACTGAGGTAGCTGAAGATGGAGACGATCACGGCGAACCATGTCCCGGACAGGCCGTTGGGGAAGAAGCCACCTTCCGCCGAGTAGTTTTGGAAACCGGTCCCTTCAGTGCGGGCGCCGAAAACTATGTATGCGCCCAGCAGGATGAAGGCCACAATCGCGAACACTTTGATGCTGGAGAACCAGTACTCTAGGGTTCCAAAGACCTTGACGTTCATGGTGTTCACGCCGATGAGGAGGGCCGAGAACAGGATCACCCACAGCAGGGACGGAACGTCCGGGAACCACAGTTTCATGTATTCGCCCACGGCGGTCACCTCCGTGCCAACGGCCAGGACAATGCAGGACCAGTACATGTATTTGACCTGGAACCCTGCCAGTGGGCTGACATAGTGCTCAGCGAAAGCGCCAAAGGAACCGGACGTGGGGTGTGCCACGGTCATTTCCGAGAGGGAACCCATAAGCAACAGGGCAATGAAGCCTCCGATCGCGTAACTGATGATCACGCTGGGACCGGCGAAACCTATGGCGAACTTGCTGCCCAGGAACAGCCCGGTGCCGATCGCGCCGCCCAGGGCGATCATGGTCATTTGCCGTGATGTCAGCTGCCTCTTGAGCCCACCTTCACGTTCTTGGATCTCGCTGAAACTGGCCAATCCGACCTCCTTGTCGATTCTACAAATCGCTTCAAGATAGAATCCGGCTCAACTCCGTGCCAACGATTTCGAAGAATCACAAAAGTATTTGAGGTGGGATAGTGTCCGATTCATCCAGCCCGCGCCCGTTGGGCTCACTTCCGAACCGGGTTCGGCTCGACGAAACCGACCGTCTAATCCTCAGGGAACTGATGGCTGATGCCCGGATTCCCAACAATGTTCTGGCCGCCAGGGCCGGCGTTGCACCCTCCACCTGCCTGGGCCGCGTCCGCGCCCTCCGGGACTCCGGCGTGATCCGTGGCTTCCATGCTGCGGTGGACTTGGAAGCCCTGGGCCTGGTGGTCTATGCGCTGATCTCGGTCCGGGTGAACTCACAGGCGAGGAACAAAATGTTGGCCATTGGCCAGCGCCTGCGCACGCTGCCGAATGTTCAAAGCGTGTTCCTCCTGGCCGGGGACCAGGACTTCATGATGCATGTGGCGTGCGGGACACCCAAGGAATTGCGCGACTTCATCGCCGTCCATTTGGCGTCCGATCCGGCCATCGCCAATACCCAGACCAACCTGGTGTTTGACCATCTGACGCCGGGGGACTGACGGGGTCAGTCCTTGGCTTCGCTCAGTTCCAACTGGCTGCGGTACTCCACGGGCAGCTTGGTGATGGGGTCCACGAATGTGATGCCGCGTGCCAAAAGCTGGAGTGGCTTGCTGTAATCGTCCGGGGCCTTGTCCAGCAGGTCCGGGTAGAAGGCGTCGTTCACTATTCCCAGGCCCAGTGATGCCATGTGCACGCGGAGCTGGTGGGTCTTTCCGGTGTGCGGCTCCAGCCGGTACAGCGCGCGTTGGCTGGAGCCGGCGTCGAACGTTCTTGTCTGTTCAATCCGCGTTTCCGCGTTGGGGTCGCCGTCCACCACCTCCGCCAGGAGGTAGCTGCGGGATTTGGTCATGCGGTTTCGGACCACTGCCGGGAACTCGACGGCGGGATAGCCTGCTGCGGGCGTCGCGGCGGACACGCATTCGTATTCCTTCTGGACCTGCCGCTTTTCGAACAGCACTTGGTACTTTCCGCGCGTCTCAGGATTGGTGGAAAGCAGCAGCAAGCCCGCGGTCATCCGGTCGAGGCGGTGCATGGGGATGAGGTCCGGGAGGTCCAAAAGATTCCGGAGGCGGACCAGTGCCGATTCCTGGATGTAGGTCCCGCCGGGTGTGGTGGGAAGGAAATGGGGCTTGTCCACCACCAGGATGTGATCGTCCTGGTGGAGGATGGTGATCTCCACCGGTAGGCGCGTTTCCGGGGGAAGGGTCCGGTAGTACCAGATGAAGGTGTGGTCCTTCAGCTTGGTGTTGCGGTCCAGGGGCACGCCGCCCTCGCCCACGATTTCGCCTGCGTCGAAGCGGTCCTCAATGCCTTGGGGGTCGATATGGCCCCAGCGGTGCATCATGTAGTCCATGGCGGTGTCCCATGGGCCCTCGTCCGGGAGCCGAAGGCGGGTTGCGTTCACGCCGTCGCGCACGGGGAGAGGGGATTGCATCACCGGATAATTCTACGTGGCCACAATCGCACCGAACGCAAAAAAGTTCTTGACAATAAAAGTTGTCGGTTGGCAGAATGGGGCCATGTTGGATATCGAAGTCATCGAGGACCCCGCCGCGGCCGAAGCTTCGCTGGACCCCATCCGCACCAAAATCCTCCAGGAATTGGTGGAGCCGGCCTCCGCCACGCAGTTGGCGGCCAAGGTGGGCCTCCCGCGTCAGAAGGTGAACTACCACCTCAAAGCGCTGGAGCGGCATGGGCTGGTGGAGTTGATGGAGGAGCGCCGGAAGGGCAACGTCACCGAGCGCATCCTCCGGGCCACCGCAGCCTCCTACGTCATCTCTCCGGCCGCTTTGGCCTCCGTTGCACCGGACCCGCGACGGTTCGCCGACAGGTTCTCAGCTTTCTGGCTGCTGTCCCTGGCTTCCCGGACCGTGCAGGAAGTGGGCAAGCTCATCACGGGCGCGGCCTTGGCCAAAAAGAAACTCGCCAGCTTCGCCATCGACGGCGAAATCACTTTCCGTTCGGCCGCGGAACGCGCTGCGTTCGCGGAGGAACTGGGAGTAGCGGTGACCCATCTGGTGGACAAATACCACGACGGCGGTGCTGCCGCACTGGCGGGCGGGGCACGCAAGCACAGGCTCGTCGTCGTACTTCATCCGGCACTGAAAACCACTGAAACTGAACGCACAGCAGAAAAGGATCACAGCAATGACTGACAAGCGGAACTTCGAAATCGTGGCTGACACTGAGCTGCCTGCCACTCCGGAGCGGGTGTGGCAGGCCGTCACGGAAGACACTCCGGCCTGGATGTTCCCCACGGACCAATGGCCCGCCTTGAAAACCGTGGAAGAGTACCCCGAACATTTGGTCTCACGCATGGATGGGCCGGACGGTTGGTTCAACCAGCTTGAGCACGTGGTGGAGCCCGTGGACGGCGGACGCGCCAAGCTGCACTACGTGCACAGTGGAATCTTTGCGGACAACTGGGATGCCCAATATGACGGCGCCAGCAAGCACACCGAGTTCTACCTCCACACGCTGGGGCAGTACCTGCAGCACTTTGATGGCAAGCCCGTGGTGTTTACCGACATCCAGGCTCCTGCGGCATCCCAGGCCCCGGACGGCTTTGTGCGGTTCAAGCAAGCGCTCGGCGTGGACGGACTCGCGGCAGGTTCAGCCTTTGATGTGGAGGTTGACGGCGTGGGGCCACTCCGCGGCGAGGTGGACTTCTCCAATGAGAACTTCCTGGGCCTCCGCACGGCGGACACCCTCTACCGGTTCTTTGGCCGCAACGCGTTCGGCGCCCCGGTGGGCATGACCGTTCACGACTTCAGCGGGGCAGGGGACTCCGAACCCACCGCCAAGCAGTGGGGCTCCTTCTTTGACAAGGTCTACGCGGGCGCTTAGGCCGCCCACGCCCTGGCCACTGCGTTCAGTGCGGACTCGTAGATGCCCGCCCAGTCGGTGGCGGGATGGTTCATCCGGGCCAGCTCCAGGCTGACCAGTCCATGGACCTGACCCCAGATAGCCATGGCTATCACCATGGTGTCTCCAGTCCGGAGCTGTCCCGCCGCCTGTGCCATCCCGACTGCCTCCACCAACGGAAGCATCGCATCAGAGGTGACATCCGGCGTCGGGGTGCATTCCACAATGCCCGCCAGCGCACTGCTGAACATGAGCCGGTACAGCGCGGGATGATCCAGCGCCCACACCCGGTAGGCACGGCCCAGTCCCAGCAGCCCTTCGTCCGCGGCCTCCCGCTGCGACGCACCAAAGCTGCGGAAACCGTCGTCGACGGCGGCGGTGAGCAGTTGCGCTTTGCCGCCGAACAGCGAGTAGATGGCCGTGGTGGACGTTTCAGCCGCTGCGGCCACGTCCCGCAGGGTGACGCGGCTGGGGCCGTCCCGGTCCACCAGGTCCGCGGTGACGGAGAGCAGCCGCTGCCGCACTTGTTGATCGTGAACAATGGGTCTTGCCATACTGTCCATTGTTTCATAACCTTGTTTCATAACACCGTTATGGAACACCATGGCGGAACGCGGAGACTCCTCCAGAGCTTCCCTACCCAAAGGATTCGCATGGCACAGCAAGTATTTGCGGGCCGATTCACGGCGGACATTGAACGCGATTCCGTCACCGTCTTCCTGATCGGCATGCGGGCCAACCGCTGGTGGAAAATGGGTCGGCTCGCCAAGGTGGCCTCGTCCATGCCCGTCATGATGCAGCATCTGGCGAACAATCCGGAATCAGGCCTGCTGGGCAGCGAGCAATGGTTCGGGCGGACCACCATCATGCTCACGTACTGGGAGAGCCCCGAGCACCTGAGGCGCTTCGCTGCGGACAAGGACTCGCCGCACCTGGGACCCTGGCGGGCATTCATGAAGGAAGTCGCGGGCAGCGGCGATATTGGCGTGTGGCACGAGACCTACCAGGTCCCGGCCGCCGGCGTCGAGGTCATCTACAACGGCATGCCTCTGTTCGGCCTGGCGAAGGCCACGTCCCATGTTCCGATCGGCCCCGGGAGCAATACCGCCAAGCAGCGGATGGGTGCCGCGGGACGGTCCGCCCAGTAGGTTGCTACGCGACGGCGGCCGGCTCCTTGGGCTTCAGGGTTCGGCGCAGGTGCGGTGAGGCGTCCAGCCTGTGCTGTGCGTCGCGAAGGGCGAGGACGGCGTCCTCCAACCTGGCGGGCGGAAGCGTATAAGGCACGCGAACGTAGTGCTCGAAAGCCCCGCCCACGCCAAACCTGGGCCCGGCTGCCAACCGCACGCCGAAGTCCGGCGCCAGGACGGTGAGGGCGGTGCTGCAGGGGCTGGGGATCCTGCACCACACTGTCAACCCGCCGCGGGGCCGCTCAACTTCCCATGTTGGCAAGTGCTCGGGGAGCAACTCCAGGAGCGCTTCCCGGTTCAGGCGGAGCTCCGCCAGGCGCGTTTCCAAAGGTTCGGTGTAGCGGTCCACCAGCCGGGCCGCGGCCAACTGTTCCACCACGGGGCCGCCCAGGTCCATGGTGGTCCGGGTGGCAACAAACCTGGTGATCATGGACTCCTCGGCCCGGATCCACCCGGTCCTGAGGCCTGCCCAGTGTGACTTGCTGAGCGATCCAATGGACACCACGGCAGGACCGAAGGCTGACAAGGGAAGGGTCCGGACGCCGTCGAGGTTCACTTCACGGAGCGTTTCATCCACCACCAGGACGGTCCCCGCTGACCCGGCCGCGCGAACCAGCCGGCGGCGTTGCAGGTCAGTCATGATGCGCCCCGTGGGGTTGTGGAAGTCCGGGACCAGGTACGCCATGGCGGGACGCTGCTGGTTCATGGCGCCCACCATGGCATCGATGTCCCATCCCTCTGCCGGAAGGGCGACTGCCAGCGGCCTGCAACCCGCCGCACGGATGGCATCCAATGCGTTGGGGTAGGTGGGGTGGTCCACCAGGACCCGGTCCTGCCTGGATGCCAGGGTCTTCAGCACGATGTTCAGCGCATGCTGGGCGCCCGATGTCACCAGGATTTGTTCAGGGGTGGTGGGCACGCCTTCGGCTGCATACTTTCGGGCGATCGCCTCCCGAAGCGCGCGCAATCCCAGGGCGTCGTACCCGAAGCCCGGCAGGAGGGCGGGAAGTTCGGTCAAAGCGTCGGCGAAAGCCCGGTGCACCATTTCGCCGGCTGCCGGAAGGGACGCATAGGCGAGGTCCAACAGGCCTTCCGGGGCGGCCAGGCCGGGCATGCTCGCCGGAACCGATCGGCTGGGAATGCAAGTGCGGCCGCGGCTACCTTGCCCTGAGGTGAGAAATCCCTGCTCCCGCAGGTTTGCATAGGCTGCGGTGACGGTTGTCCGGCTCAGCCCCAGGGTCTCCGCAAGGGCGCGTTCGCTGGGGAGCGCGACGTCCAGCGGGATGCGCCCATCCATCACCAGCAAACGCACGACGTCGGCCAGCTCGCGGTAGGCGGGCAGGGCGCCGGAATTCCATGGACCCAGAAGTCGGGTGAGGGCACTGGCATTCAGGGAAGCGGGCATAAGACCAGTATCTCAAACTGGCTATGTAAAACAAGGCCAGTTCTGAGCAATGATGTATTCCATGATGACCCGAAGAATCTCCCAACTCCTGATCGGCCTGGCCATGTACGGCATTTCCCTGGCCATGTTCATCAGGGCAGGCCTGGGCTTGGACCCCTGGGACGTGTTCCACCAAGGCTTGGCGCAGAAGACCGGCTACAGCATTGGCGTTGTGGTCATAGCCGTCAGCTTCCTGGTCCTGCTCCTGTGGATTCCGCTGCGGCAGATGCCCGGGATCGGAACCATAGCCAACGCTGTGCTGGTGGGATTGTTCGCGGATCTTGGCCTGTTGCTGATTCCCGCGTTCTCACACCTGGGCGGGCAGGTTGCCATGTTGGCCGGCGCCGTGATCCTCAACGGCATCGCGTCCGCTTGCTACATCGGTGCCCGCTTTGGCCCGGGGGCCCGGGACGGCCTCATGACTGGCCTGGTCCGCCGCACTGGCTGGTCCGTGCGGGTGGTGCGGACAGGGATCGAAGTCCTGGTGCTGGCCGTGGGATTCTTCCTGGGTGGTTCCGTGGGCGTGGGCACTGTGGTGTATGCGCTGGCCATCGGGCCAATCGTGCAAGTGCTGCTGCCCTTGTTCATGGTGCCCGAAAAGGAGAAGGGAACGGCCCCCACGGAAGTCGTGGAGGCCGCGCCCGCCGCCTAGCGGCACGCCTGCAGATCCTCGCCGTACCGCAGCCAGTCCGGCAGGTCCTGGACCAGCGCATCGCGGATGGCGGGCGATCCAGCGCTCCGCCAATCGACGTCGTCGTTAATTTCGATCTCGTTCTTTTTCCACTCGAACCAATTGATCATTTTCAACTGCGGGAATTTTTCATGCGTTTCTGCAGAGAAGACCTGACGCCACCACGTCCTTTTGACGTCCAGTTCGGAGGCCCCGCCGCGCGCAGGCGTGAAAATCGCGGCGGTCTCCGGAATGGCGACAGGCCGGTCATGGTCCACTCCGTACACCTGGTAGAAATCCGGCACCGGGCTGTCATCACCTGCGGTACCGCTGTACGTTCCGGTCAGCATGGCCAGGAATTTTCCGGGCTCGGCAATGTCGTTGTTTCCCCAGGGGCGCTGGTTGCCCCAGTGGTACAAGGAGACCCCCACCCAGTCCACGGCGTCATCCCCGGGGTAGTACGGTGCGTAGGTGTCGTCGGCCATGGTGAGGACGCCATTGTGGTCGGTGTCCAAGGCTGCGAAATCGGGGGTGCCCGGTTTGGCCGCGTACTGGCCACCAGTGAACGGATAGCCGCCCCCATAGTTGGGCGCCCACATCATGGACGAACCAGGGGCTTGGCTATGCACCGCTGCCGCCACCTTGCGGAAAACCTCCACGTAGCGGCCCGGCTGCTGGCCCCACGCGTACCAGGACCCGTTCATCTCATGCGCAAAGCGCACGACGACGGGCGTCCCCTGATCGTTGATGGCACGTAAATCGGCAGCCAGCTTTGCAATCACGTCATCGCTCATGGTGGCCAGCCCACCGTGCGGCTCAAGGGTCAGGAGCAGCGCGCCGCCCGTTGCCCGGACCTGGGTGACCGCGTTGGTGGTGTGGGACCACGTTTGGTCGTCATAGGGTATGTCCGAGAACTGGACCACCACCGCGGGACCATGACCCAGGTTGGTGCGGTGTTCGGCCAAGGTCTCGGAGTCCCAGTCAAGGTTGACGCCCAGGAGCACTCCGTCCTTGGGTATCAACGTTGAGGCATCCCCGGCCTTGCACAGGGACAGTGCTTGGACAATGGGAACCACTTCCTTGGAGGCGAAGCCCAGGCCGGTAGCCGCCAGCGCTGTTGCCAGCAGGGGAACCAGCAAACTGGCGCGCCTCCGTTTGCGGTTCGGGTGGCCCGTGAAGGTGGGCGGAACCGGCTTCTGCCGGGGCGGGCGTGGCGTTGGCAGGGCTGTCCGGGCCATGTCAGCCCCAACCGAAGGTACGGTGTCGTCGCGCGAACAGGCTGATCCCACGAAGCTTCGGCGCCAGGTGACGTGCCCGCATCAGTGACGTGCCGCCGTCGACGGCTTCCTCACGGGTTCCATAGATGCGGGCCACCTGTCCCAGATGGGCTTGGAGACGGGTATTCTCCAAGGCCTCTGACGTGCCGAAAAGGCGCAGGTCTCCGCCGCGGGCGCGGAGCACGTGGAGTACCTCAAGAAGACCAACAACGCCGGACGCGCCCACGGTGGTCACTGCGGCGACATCCAGCAGGACCACAATGGGCCCATCGGTTGCGGCCGTTGCGGAGTCGTGCCGGATGGCGAGGACGGTTGCTGCGTCCAAAGCGCCGGTGAGTGTCAGGTCCAAGGAAGCCAAGGACGTGGGCATGGTGTTGGAAACAGGGGAAAGAGTGGACATGATGGTCGCTCCTGGCTGGGGGTTGGAACGGCGTATGTGTGGGTAGGTAGTGGATCAGCCCTTGCTTGGGGGCAGGGTGCTCGATCCTGCAGCAAGGACGCTGCTGAGTTCCGTGGGCGTGGGCATGGGATCCACCTGATGGTCCTCCGGGCCCCGGTACCTTGCCGCGGCGATCACCACGCTCAAGAGGGCAAGGTCCAAGGCAACCCACGCGAGGGTGATGAGCGTGGGGTAGAGCGGCGCCTCGCCAGTAGCTGCGCGGGCCATGCCGATGCCGGACGCGACCACCAGGACGGCCATCGCCACTATTTGCAGCTTGACGTGGCGGAAGCCCCGTCCGGTTGCCTGCTTGCTTTTGGCCGTGACGGAGAAGGTCAGGTGCTTGCCCAGGAAGACTGCCGCAGCACCTGAACAGGTAGCCGCAATCCACGTGGGGAAGAGGGCGAAGGACCATTGTTGGCCCCGCCACAGGCCCTTGGACCCGTTGCCCGCCACTTGGAACAGCAGTTGGCAGGAAAGGAAGAACGGCAGGAACAGGCAGAAGAACACCACCGGGCTCGCCGTGAGGGGATAGGTGCCCGCCACCAGGAACACCACCGGCGCCGCAATGTAGCTGAGCGCGGCGAAACCGTTGAGGTAGCTGGTCATGGTGCCCAGGTACATGAGGCGCTGCGCAAGGGTCAGTCCGCGCAGAAACAGCGGATTGTCATTGAAGAACACCTGCATGGTGCCTGCAGCCCAGCGATGGCGTTGGGACAACATGGTGGAAACGTCCTCCGGGGCCAGCCCGTGGACCAGGACCTCGTGGTGGTAAACGCTTCCCCATCCCATGGCATGAAGGTGCATGGCGGTTGCCATGTCCTCGGTAATGGTGGTGGTGTCCATCGGGTGGATGGCCAGTGCTTGGTCGGTATGGGCAACATCCACCGATTCCAGGACCGCATCGAGCTCCGGCACTACGTCATCCATGGCATCCGGAACAGCCAATGCGGCCGCATGGAAGGACACCCGGAGCTCGAAAGTGATCTCCGCAAGCACCTCGCCCCGGCGGAGCTGTTGTTCGGCGCGGGTGATCGCTTCCAAGGACTGTTCCACCACAGGCATGGCTGACGGATGACGCCTGCCCAGCTCGCCCAGAAGGTCCTGCAACCGCGAGCGGCCCCTCCGGAGGGCACTCCAGGTGTGTTCTGTGGCCGTCCGGGTGTAGCGCGTCAGGCCCAGGGCCATCAGGGCCTCCCGGCGCAGGACGGCATTCGAACCGCAAAAGAACGCTGCGTCCCAACCGTCCTTGCCCTGCTGGATGGGACCGTAGAACAGTTCGGCCTGGCTGCCCAGGGGATCACGGTCCGGAACATTCCAAAAATGCTGCGGTGTCTGGACAAAAGCCACTTCTTCGGCGTCAAAGTAACCCAGGACGCGGTCCAGGAAACGGGGCTCCGGGACTTGGTCCGCGTCCAGAATGGCCACGAACTCGCCGGTGGTCATGGACAGTGCGTTATTGACGTTGCCGGCCTTGGCAAACCGTTGCCGGCCGTCCCACTCCGGACCTCGGGTAATGTAGCCGACGCCGATCTGCCGTGCTGCGCTCGCGAACTCGCCGCGGTCACCATCGTCCAGGATCCAGGTTTGGTGCGGATACTCCATGTCCCTGGCCGCGATGGCGGTCCGGAGAACAAGTTCAAGTGGCTCGTTGTAGGTGGCGATGAAGACATCCACCGTCCGGCCCGGCAGGGCAGGTGGGGGAGGGGGCCGCCGTCGTGCATTCCACATGGTGACCGCGTAGAGCGCCGACTCGCCCAGGCTGTATGTCTCCGCCAGCACAAGGGGCAGGGAGATCCACCACGCATCCCACGCAACGGTTCCTGACCACCGCCAACTGATGTAGATCACACCAAAGGAAACCACCAGGACGGCAAGGATTCTTACCAATATCTGTTTGTGAATGCCCATATTTAGCCTCCGGTAACTGCTGGGGAAAAGGCAAAGGCGCGGCAGGCTGTCCAAACGCCATGACGGCGAAAGTTGGGAGGACACGGCTGACGCGCCTGGAGCATGCATCGTCGATGCTCAGAGGAAGGAACTCAGTTGCGAACGGAATTTACCGGTTCCTTATCCCACTTTCCCCCGCCCACATTTCGTCGCCGTTACGGGACTGATAAGTACTTTCGCGTTGATTATTTCCTGCCGGTGACGTTTTGCGTGTCTTGCCGGAAAGCCTTGCACGCTACGTGGGAGGGCCGTCAGAGTGGCTTTCATGCAGCGAAGACTCATGCCACTGGTGATGGTCATCGTCGGATTAACGCTCACGGCGACACTGATCGCTCCTGAACCTCCGGCGTTGGCGGCTGCTGCCATGCCGGCCCCCGGTGCGCTGGTGTGGAGCGATGAATTCGACGGCCCCGCCGGAACCGCTCCGGACAACAGCAAATGGGTTCACGACACGGGAGGGTCGGGCTGGGGTAACGGCGAGCTGCAGTACTACACCAGCAGCACGCGGAACGCCGCCCTGGATGGGAAGGGAAACATGGCCCTCACCGCCCGACGGGAAAACCCATCCGGGTACCAATGCCATTACGGAACGTGCCAGTACACCTCCGCCCGCCTGCTCACAGCCGGCAAATTCGGCAAGACTCAAGGCCGCTTTGAAGCCCGGCTCAAACTGCCCAAAGGACAAGGAATGTGGCCGGCTTTCTGGATGCTGGGCAACAACGTATTCACCGACGGGTGGCCCAACAGCGGCGAGCTCGACGTCATGGAAAACATCGGCAAAGAACCCGGAACGGTCTGGGGAAGCATCCACGGACCGGGCTACTCCGGCGCCAACGCGGCCAATGCCGGCTACACCCTGCCCAACGGCAAGGCACTGGGGGACGCATTCCACACCTTCACTGCCGACTGGGGCCCGGACTCCATCACCTGGTACATCGACGGCATTCCCTACTCCCGGAAAACCAAGGCGGACACGCCCGGTCCGTGGGTCTTCGACCATGACTTCTTCCTGCTCTTGAACCTCGCAGTGGGCGGGCACTGGCCAGGGGCTCCCGACGCAGGCACGGCCTTCCCGCAATCCCTGCTGGTTGACTACGTCCGCGTGTACGAGCTCGCAGCCGCTCCGGCACCAGCGGGTCCCGTCAGCTCCCGGATCCAAGGCTATGCAGGAAAGTGCATCGACGTCGCCGGACGCCAAGCCACCGATGGTGCCCAGGTTCAACTGTGGGACTGCGATACGGCTGCATCGGAACAATGGACTTTTGGAAACAACGGAACCGTGCGATCCCTGGGCAAATGCCTTGACGTTGCGTGGGGTTCCACCAGTAACGGCGCCCGCATCCAGCTCGCCACATGCAACGGGAATGCCGCGCAACACTTCGTGCTGAATTCCGCGGGAGATTTGGTGAATCCGCAAGCGAACAAATGCGTGGACGTGGCCGACTGGTCCGCAACCAATGGATCCCGCTTGCAGCTCTGGGATTGCGCCGGGTCCGCCAACCAGAAATGGTGGCGGATGGTGTAAAAAACGTCCGACGGCGGCGCGCAGTCCTGCGGGGCCGGCGACTATTGCTGGGGCGGCTGGGGAGCTTCCTGGAGTAGTCGGCGGGCCGGGCTTGGGGCGCGCTGCCGTCGCGGCGGTGACCGTTGTGCCCGGCCGGGCAGGTGTGGAGTACCTGGCCGGGCCGCGGTTTCAGGTGCCGGTTGGCTACGGTTCCGGTTGGCTACGGTGCCGGTTGGCAGCGCGGGCAGAAGTAGATGTCCCGTTCCTCGGTCCCGTCAGGGGCAGCCAAAAGGCCGCGCCGGACGGTTGCGCCGCATCGCCGGCAGGGTTGACGTTCCCTGCCGTACACCCAGTATCCTGGCCGCAAAGCGCGGGGGCCCAGCGTGGTGCGGCGTCCCGGGCCGAGGTTTTCGCCCAGCAGACGCTTGGCGTCGCGGACAATTTTGGTCAGATCAGGAACATCGCCTACCAGCATGGTGGGGTGGACCCCTGATAGATAGCAGGCTTCGTTGCGGTAGATGTTGCCGATGCCTGCGAGCTTCCGTTGGTCAAGCAACGCGAAGCCCACGGTGACCTCCGGTTCCGCGTTGAGCCGTCGGAGGGCCTCCTCTTCATCCCAATCGGGGCCCAGCAGATCGGGCCCCAGATGGCCCACGATTTTGTCCTCATCCGCTGTGGGGACCACTTCCAGGATCCCCAAGGAAAATCCCACGGCATCAGCGTCCGCCGTACGGAGGACACACCGGGCTGTGTGGCCGGGCTTGGTCCACCGGCCCCGTGGCGGGTACACAATCCAGCTGCCCTCCATTTTGAGGTGCGAATGGATGGTGAGCGCCCGCGGTTTCCTGCTGGCACCGGGATCCTCGTCCACGGGTCCCGTCAGCCGCATGAGCAGGTGTTTCCCGCGGGGAACAACCTCCGCCATGGTCCACCCCGTCAGGTTCAGCGTGGCAAACCGGGGGACACGGAAATCGGAAGCGGTGATGATCCGCCCCGCCAGTGCCTCGTTCAGCCGCGAAGCAGCGCGCCAGATGGAATCGCCTTCAGGCACGGATCCTTAGTCCCTTCGGTGTGGAGTAAGCGCCAGCTGCGGCCAGGGCGCCGGCAATGGGGGTGTCCAGAAGATCGTGTCCGTTGACCTTTTCCATGAACAGCTTGTCCACGGCACCGCGCCGCACCACATCCACCAAAGCTTGCGCAGCCACTGCCAGGACGGCTTCGTCGGGGGAGAAGGTGAGCAGAGTCTTGCCGCCACGTTCCACGTAGAGGACCAACGCGCCGTCGACCATCACCACCAGTGCACCGGCCTTTCGCCCCGGACGGTGACCGGAGCCGGCGTCGACGGACAGCGCCGGCCATGGCAGCGCCGCTCCGTAGGGGTTCGCGGGATCCGTGGCGGCAAGAGCCAGTGCGTACGGCTCAGCCTTGGAAATCCGGGCGTCCTCGGTGAAGGACCTCAGCCGGTCAACGGTTGCCGGAACAGCGAACTGGGCCGCGCCCAGGTGCTCAATGAAGTAGCCACGGCGGCACCGTCCGGCTTCTTCCAGCCGGGCCAGCACCTTGTACATGAGCCCGAAACCGCCAATGATGTTCTCTGCCATCACCGAGCCGCGGGTCACTACGCCATACCGGTCCAGGAGAAGTTCAGCCGTTCCCCTGGCATGGATGGTGGGGTCCAACTCCGGCGCGGGCAGCGCTGACCACCGGCCCACAGCCGACGGCGGGGCAGCTGCGACACCACCGGAGGTGGCCCCGTAACGTCCGCCCGTCAGCCCGGGAGACCCCAGCAGCCCGGTCCCGTGGGAGCGGCCGATCCTGCTCATGCGTGGAGCCCGCGCCCTAGGGGCTTTTGCAACCTGGCGGTGGGCGGTTTTGCCGCCGGAGATCATGGCGCGGACCGGGGCGAACGTGTCACCGGTGACGCGGCCGGCCCACACAAGATCCCACAGGGCTGTGACCACGGCGTCGTCGCTGAGGACAGCGTCCATGCCCCCGGCCACGTCCGTGAGCTGACGGAAGAAGTACCCGCCTCCCGCGCTGAAGTGATCCAGCAACCGTTGTTGCGCGTCACCGGGTTCGAATTCCGGTGACGGGTTCAGCGTCAGCTCCGCGGAGTCGGCAACATGCAGACTGATCCAGCCGTCGTTGCCCGGCAACGAGCCCGCGCCGGACCACAGAAGTTCGCCAGCGGCCATCAGTTCATCCAGCATGGCGGGTTTGTAGTCCGCCACGCGGCTGGACAGCACCAAAGGCTCCCACGCAGAGGCAGGAATCGGCACGCCGGATAACTGATCCACTGCGGTGATGATTCCGTCCAGGCCACGGAGAGCCTGGCTGCGCGACTTTCCTGGCGCCGTCACGTTCTGCCAGGCAGGGAGGAACCGGCCGTAGGCCGCGGTGTCCACGGGCTCGACTTCCGCGCGCAGTGCAGCCAGGGAGCGACGCCGGAGCTTCCGCAGGACTTCCGCATCACACCATTCGCTGGACGGCGGGGCATCCAGGGACATGACGGTGGAGTCCGTGGACTCTGCGGGCTGCTCGGCCACGGCATGGGGACGGAATTCTCCCTCCACAACCCGGCCGTCGTCGGCCAACCGCTTCAGGGCTGTATTCACCACCGCAACACCCAGGCCCAAGCGTGCGGCGGCCTCTGATGCAGTGAAGGGTCCATGCGTCCTGGCATAACGGGACACCAGATCGCCCAACGGGTCCTGGACGGGTTCGATGAAAGCCAGCGGCACGCCCATGGGCAGCGGAACGCCGATAGCGTCCCGCAACCGGGCGGCGTCTTCCACGGCCGAGAAACGCTCGACGCCGCCGATCGTCACCTTGAGTGCGCGGTTGGCCTTGAGGAGGGCGGCAAGGTGATTTCCGGCGTCGTCAATGCTCCCGTGCGGTGGGGCAGGGGAGTCCTTTGGTTCGTCGTCTTCGGTATCAAGGGTGTCCCCCTCAAGGGTGTCCCCGCTGGGGAGTGCGGCGTCCGGGGCCACCGCCCCCTCCAGCCGTTCTGCAACTTCTTCCACACTGAGCGGGCCCAGCAAGCGAAGAAGGTCCGCGACGCCTTCCATTCCCCGGACGCGCCGGTCCGGGACAAGCCGCTGCAGTTCCATCTCGGTTTTGTCGATGACTGCGGCGTCCAGTAGCTCCCGCAGTTCAACCCGGCCCAGCAGCTCGTTCAGGAGGGTGGAGTCCAGGGCCAGTGCAGCCGCCCGGCGTTCGGCCAGGGGTGAATCGCCCTCGTAAAGGAACTGTGCCACGTACCCAAAGAGCAGCGATTTGGCGAACGGTGAAGGCTGTTGGGTGGTGGTTTCCACAATCCTCAGCTCGCGCCGTTCCACGGAGGAGGCAATGTCCTTCAGCGCAGGAAGATCGTAAACGTCCTGCAGGCACTCGCGGACGGCCTCCAGCACGATGGGGAACGAGGGGTATTTCTTGGCGACGTCCAGCAACTGCGCCGAGCGTTGGCGTTGCTGCCACAAGGGTTGGCGTTTGCCCGGGTTCTGGCGCGGCAACAACAAAGCACGGGCAGCGCACTCGCGGAACCGTGAGGCGAACAAAGCGCTCCCGCCTACCTCGCTGGTGACGATCTGCTCGAGTTCCTCGGGGTCGAACAGGAACAGATCCGCGCCCGGGGGCTCGTCCTCCATCATGGGGACGCGGAGGACAATTCCGTCGTCGGCCGCCATGGCTGACCCGTCCAGGCCGTAGCGTTGCTGCAGCCGCTGGCCCACAGCCAACGCCCAGGGAGCGTGCACAGGCATTCCGAACGGGCTGTGGAGGACCACCCGCCAGTCGCCCAGTTCGTCGTGGAACCGTTCCACCACCAGGGTGCGGTCATTGGGGACGATATCCGTGGCTTCCCGCTGCTCCCTGAGGTATTGGATCAGGTTGCCGGCGGCGTAGGCGTCCAGGCCGCTCGCCTGGCATCGTTCCATGGCAGGGCCTTCGTCCGCGGCTGACAATTCGCGGATGAAGGCACCCAGCGCACGGCCCAGATCCACGGGACGGCCCAGCGAATCACCCTTCCAGAAGGGGAGCTTTCCGGGTTGCCCGAACGCCGGGGACACCAGCACGCGATCGTGGGTGATGTCCTCGATTTTCCAGCTGGTGGCACCGAGCGCAAAGACGTCCCCCACCCTGGACTCGTACACCATTTCTTCGTCGAGCTCGCCTACGCGCCGGCCTCCCTTGGCCGCACGTGCCGAGGCAGTTGGTTCGCTGCCATCGGCACTGGCTGGAGAGGCGGACCCCTCAACTTCCGTGCCGATGATGTACACACCGAACAGGCCGCGGTCCGGGATGGTGCCGCCTGAGGTGACTGCGAGCCGTTGGGCGCCTGGCCTGCCTTCGATGGTTCCTGCGTGCCGGTCCCAGATGATTCGTGGCCGGAGCTCGGCGAATTCGTCCGATGGATAGCGGCCGGCCAGGAGATCCAGAGTGGCTTCGAAGGCCGAGCGCGGAAGGCCGGCAAACGGTGCGGATCGACGCACCGTGCTGAACCAGTCCTCTACGTCGATGCTGCCCAGGGCGGTGGCCGCCACGGTTTGTTGGGCCAGGATGTCCAAGGGGTTTGCCGGGATACTCAGGCGCTCGATTTGGCCGCTGAGCATCCGCTCCACCGTGACGCTGGTGTGGAGAAGGTCAGCGCGGTGCTTGGGGAAGAGTACGCCTTCCGAGATTTCGCCCACCTGGTGCCCGGCGCGCCCCACACGCTGGAGGCCACTGGCTACCGAAGGCGGCGACTCCACCTGGATGACCAGGTCCACGGCCCCCATGTCGATGCCCAGTTCCAGTGACGATGTGGCAACGACGCAGCGCAGCCGGCCGGATTTGAGGTCGTCCTCGATCAATGCGCGCTGATCCTTGGAAACTGAGCCGTGGTGGGCGCGCGCCAGCACGGGATCGGCTCCCGTGGTGCTGCCGGCCTGCGCCATCATGTGCGCCGGGGTTGCCGTGGACGCTGGACTTCCGCTGGAACCCTGCGGTTCTTCCCCGGGATTGGCCCACGACGCATCAGCTCCCACAGCCATCAGTTGGCGCTCGGCGTAGATCTCGTTCAGCCGTGCGGTCAGCCGTTCGGAGAGCCGCCGGGAGTTGGCAAAAACGATGGTGGATTGCTTGGACAACACCAAGTCCACAATTTGTTCTTCGACGTGCGGCCAGATGGATGCCTGGGGCTGCAGGCCCGACGCCGGACCCGAGTCGAAAGCTCCTGCGGCTCCCTGGAGGTCTGACATGTCCTCCACAGGCACGGTCACTGTGAGGTTCCAGTTCTTTTTGGAAGGCGGAGCCACAATCTCAACCGGTGCCTGCCCTGCAAGGAACTGTGCCACCAGTTCCCGCGGCTGGACCGTCGCCGAGAGCCCGATGCGCTGCGCCGGCTTGGGCAGCAGCGCATCCAGGCGTTCCAAAGACACTGCCAAGTGCGCGCCACGCTTGGTCCCTGCCACTGCGTGAACTTCATCAATGATGATGGTGTCCACTTCGGTGAGCGTCTCCCGCGCGCGGGACGTCAGCATCAGGAACAGGGACTCCGGAGTGGTGATGAGGATATCCGGAGGGCTGGTCAACAGCGTCCGGCGATCTGCCGCCGTCGTATCTCCCGAGCGCACGCCAACCGTCACCAGCGGTGCCGGCAGTCCCAAACGTTTGGCGGTTTGGGTGATGCCTATGAGGGGGGCGCGCAGGTTGCGTTCAACGTCCACACCCAAGGCCTTGAGGGGCGAGATGTACAGGACGCGGGTTTTGGTTTTGGGGCGTTTTGCTTTGCCCTTGCCGTTGGCCGGAACGGATTCGAGGCCAGGCAGGGTGTCGCTGGGCTTCGCGTGAAGGCGATCCAAAGCCCAAAGGAAAGCGGCCAGGGTTTTACCCGAACCTGTTGGAGCCACCACCAGGGCGTGGGAGCCTGAGGAGATCGCATTCCATGCGCCATCCTGCGCCGGCGTGGGCTCGGTAAAGGCGCCCAGGAACCATTCTCTGGTTGCCTGGCTGAAACGGCTGATGGCGCCATCCGGCACCTGCGGCTCCTGCATCCCTCCATCATGCCCCACGGCTCCGACAGAATAAGCCGGAGCCGCGGGGAGATGATCAGACTGCTTGGAATGCGGTGATGGTCAGCAGCTTGATCCCTGCATTGCTGCACGCATCATGCGGTTCGGCCACGAACAACGAAGCAGTGTCGTTGGGTGGGTAGATGCGGAAACCTGCAGCCGGAACCCGGGTGCAGTCGCCGTAATTGCCGGCCTGTGTGTACCGGATTTCACCCCATGCGGATTTGCCCGGAGCCAGTTCGATCTTGGTGACGGGGGTGGTGCTTTCGCGGGTGGCGGGCTCGCCGATCGGCTCTCCGTTGGCATCGGCGGTCAGGGAGACGCCGGCGAATCCTTCAAGGATGCAGGCGGCTGTGCCGGAATTGGTGAGGATCAATTTCTCATAGATGCTGCCTGCCGCGCCCCCGCCCGTGGAATCAGTGGTGGCGGTCAAGGACGCTGCCTTGCACAGCGCAGGCGCTGCCGGGGCGGCGGACGTAGCCGGAGCCGACGGTGAAGGAGCGGCGGAGGTTGATGCTGTTGACGACGGGGTGGCGGAGGCCGACGCCGACGGGCTGGGAGATGCCGGCGGGGCACTGCTGCTGCCTGAGGGGCTGGGGCTGGGTCCGCAGGCTGCGAGAAGCAGCAACGAAGCGGCCGCTGATGTTGTCACGAATCCGATTTTGATGCGCTGAGTCCACATGGGCTACAGCCTTGCCGTGGCGTTGACCTGAGTCAATTCAGCCACGGACCTGACGCGGGATTGGCGCCCGGATCGTGATCTTCCGGGCGCCAATCCGCAGGGTTCAGCTGACTACTTGCTGTCTGCCTTGGCTGCTGCCGGCTTGGTTGAACGGCTGCGGAAGAACGCAGCGCCGCCCAAGGCCAAGCCCGCCAGGCCGGCAATGAGGCCCGCCCAGCTCATCGCCTTCGAGCCGTCGTCCGTGACGGACGCAGCTTGCTCGGTGGACACCGCGGCGGCCGCGTGGTGGTCGCCGTCGGCCGAAGCCGGAGTGATGGCGATTGCGGGTGCGGGCGACTTCAAGTCATCCTCGCTCTGGCCATCCTTGGGGATTTCGATCCAGTCCGTCTTGCCCGTCTCGCAGGTCTGGTAGGTGGGGAAGTAGATGGTTTTGCCAGCCGCGTCCGGGAGCTTGACGGAGAGAACCAGGGCATCGCGCATGTGCGGATCCAGCGGAGCCTTCGCCGTGTAGACAATCTGGCTGGTGCGCTTGGTGATGGTGGTTCCATCGGCCAGCTTCTTCGGCTCGGGGAGGGTCTGGGTGACCTTTTCAACCGTCCAGTTGGCGTTCACCGTGGGGGTTGCGTCGGTCAGCTCGTCGGGAAGGCTGATGGCGATCTTGGTGGTGCCGGACTGGTCGCAGCCGTGGGGGACACCGAAGGTCAGCAGGGCGTAGGAGTTTGCTGCCGTCTTGTTGGGGTCAACGGAAACATGGGCCGAAGCGCCGGCGATGCCAGCCATCATGAGTACGGCGGTGCCGCCTGCTGCAGCGGTTGCGGTCAGGGTACGACGGAGCGAGGACTTCTTCATGGAATTGCCTTTCGGGTGCGCCTGATAAGGGGGCGCGGGGGTACGGGTTGATGGCCCGTCACCATACAAAGGCATGCGCTGAGGTGCAGCTGTGGTGCCGGGCGGAATTAGGGAAGTACGACGCCGGCCGGTGGGCCGCGGCGGCTGTCTTGCCTTAGATTCCGCCACGGGCGGGGGATGAAGACGTCAGGGGTGCCGACAGCGAGGGGTGAGGACCCGGCGTCGGGCCTGAACAGCAGGGTGGGCAGCGACACCAGGGGGCGCAGCCATGCTGCCAGCTGCCACAGCGCAGCTTCGCCTTTGGCCAAGACCACAGCGGACGCGAGCGTAGCCAGTACGTGGGCCACCAGCATCAACGTGCCAAAAGTGGTGCCCATTTCATGGGTATGGGCCGTCGACAAGGCCGGGCTCAGGGGCTCGGCCATCAGGTGATGCCCACTGACGGGCGCTGCGGCCGACACTGGACTCAATGCTGAGAAAGCCTCGTGCAATCCGAGTTGGCCCGCTCCCAGCAGTCCACCCAGCGTGACCACGTTCAGCTTGAATCGCGTGGCCAAGGTGGTTGCCAGTGCCGTCAACGCAATCAGCGCCAGCAGCACGGGCTCAGTGGGAAGAGTGCCCCCACCCACCACGTGGGCTCCGGCAGCCAACAGGACGATCACCAGCGAGATGGCTCCCGAGCGGAACGCATGGAAGGGAGCCCGGAGCTGTGATGCGCGCACGGGTCCTCCCATCTGTCTTCCCGGATCGGCTGGTTGTCAGCGTCTTGATTCTATCGGGAGTTCGGCGCCGCCCGTGCCCTGGATGGGCGCCGTGGGCACGTTGCTGCGTTCCTCCCCACTTACCCACGTTTTCCTGGCGCCTTGCCAGGCTTGAACTGGCGTAATTCCGGGGCGCGGCCGGGGTGGGGGATGAGGGAACCGGGACGGAACGTCGGCCACCGTTCCGGGGCAAAGCAAAAGGCCCTGCCTCCCTCATAAACACAGGGAAGCAGGGCCTTTTTCATTGGCGGTGACGGTGGGATTTGAACCCACGTTGGCTTTTACACCAAACAACATTTCGAGTGTTGCACCTTCGGCCGCTCGGACACGTCACCAACTGAAATAGGGTACCGGAGTTCGGGTCGGTTCCCCAAAACGAGGCCCCACCGCCGCGCAGGACGAAAGGCCAAAACGCGGCCGGCTTCCGTCCGCAGCGGCATGGGGATAGATTCGTAAGTATCATGACTATTCCGAGCGAAGCAGAACACAAGGCCCACGCTTACTGGGTTACTGAGAACGGCGATGGAGAGCTGCGCCCGGAGGCCCTGCCGGCACGCCAGGACGGGGAATCCCTGGTCAGGACCCTGTACTCAGGCATCAGCCGCGGTACTGAAAGCGTGGTCCACCAGGGACGTGTGCCGGAACGCGTGGCGGACCTGATGCAGGCCCCGCACCAGGAAGGCGACTTCCCCGGCCCAGTCAAGTACGGATACCTCAGCGTGGGCACAGTGGAGGAAGGCCCTGAAGAGCTGATGGGGAAAACGGTCTTCAGCCTCCATCCCCACCAGGATCTCTACGTGGTCCCCACCAACGCCCTCACCGTCATCCCGGAGGACGTTCCAGCCAAACGCGCAGTGCTTACGGGCATCGTCGAGGTCGCCATCAACGCACTCTGGGAAGCCGGGCCGCGCCTGGGTGACCGGGTGGCGGTGGTCGGTGGCGGTTTGGTGGGCGGCGTCCTGGCGACGCTGCTGCGAAAGTATCCGCTGTCCCGCCTCCAACTGGTGGACGCGGACCCGGGAAAGCGAGATCTCGCCGAAAAGCTGGGCATCGGATTCGCCGGGCCCGAAGACGCGCAGGACGACAACGACATTGTCTTCCACTGCTCAGCCTCCAACGAAGGCCTCAAACTGAGCCTCCAACTGGCTGGCGACGACTCGGACGTGATCGAGCTGTCCTGGTTTGCGGACAAGGAGGTCACCCTCCCGTTGGGCGAGGATTTCCACGCCCGCAGGCTGAACATCCGCTCCAGCCAGGTGGGCGCCGTTGCCCTGCCGCGCCGGCACCGCCGGAGCAACGCGGAGCGCCTGCAGGAAGCGGCCAACCAGCTCAAGGATCCGCTGTTCGACACGTTCCTCACCAGCGAATGCCAGTTCCAGAACCTGCCCGCAACGCTCGTTAGATTGTTCGAAGAGCCCGGTGGCTTCTGCCACGTCGTCGCCTACCCAACCCCGGAGGTCTAGCTTGTTCAGCCTTACCGTTCGCCGCCACTTCATGATCGCCCACAGCCTGCCGCGCGAAGCTTTCGGGCCAGCGCAGGGCCTTCACGGAGCCACCTTCGTTGCCGAGGTCAGCTTCCGCCGCCGTGAACTTAATGACGACGCAATCGTCCTGGACATCGGCGCGGCCAGCGGCATCCTTGAGGAAATCCTGGAAGACCTGAACTACAAGAACCTGGATGAGCACCCGGCGTTCAAGGGCAAGCTGTCCACCACTGAGGCGCTCGCCAAGCACATTGCCGACGCCATGGCAGCCCGCATCCAAAGCACAGACGACGGTCCGGCACTGGCCGGGATCGACGTCACGTTGCGCGAAAACCCCGATGCCTGGGCTTCCTACTCGCTGGAGCTTCAGGGCCACTAGCGTGAAGCTCCGCCTGCTGGTTCCCGGGAACGTCCGCCACGGCTCCGGCGGCAACAGGTACAACGCCAGCTTGGCGGCGCACTTGATTGCTTTGGGCGCACGCGTGGAAACGGTCGCCGTGGACGGCGATTGGCCGGTTGGCAGCGCGGAGGACCGCCGGCGGTTGGCAGAAGCGCTCGACGGCGGCACTCCAGTCATTGCCGACGGTTTGGTGGCGAGCGGGGCGCCAGAGGAGGTAGCCAGTGCCGTGATGGGCGGAACCGACGTCTGGATCCTGTCCCACATGGCGCTGGCGGACCACCACGCCCTGGAAGCACAATCCTTGGCCGCCGCCACCGGGATCATTTGCCCCAGCGCCCATTCGGCAGGGGAGCTGCGTGCCAAGCATGGGGCGCTGGAGGTGGTGGTGGCCACGCCGGGGACGGCAGCGGCCGGTGTCAGCGCTGGATCTGAACCGAAACACATCGTTGCGGTGGCTGCTTTGCTTCCCAATAAGAGCCAAACCGAGCTGGTGGAAGCGTTGTCCCAGCTGCAGGACCTGGAGTGGACTGCATCCCTGATAGGTTCCCACCACGCAGACCCTGCATACGCAGCCAAGGTGAGGGACGTCGTCGAACATTATGGGCTGCAGCAGCGTGTCACTTTGACGGGCGAACTGACGGGCCAGGCACTCGAGGAGGAATGGCATAAAGCCGACCTCAGTGTGCTGCTGTCGAAGTCAGAGTCGTTCGGCATGGTGGTGACCGAATCGCTGGCGCATGGGGTTCCGGTCCTTGTCCGGCAAGGGACCGGGGCCGTTGAAGCGCTCGGTGCCAGCGGAGCCGGAGCGGCGCTGGACCTGACACGGGAGGGTGCACTGGCCGGGTCACTCCGGCGTTGGGTCACCGACTCCGCCCTGCAAGAACGCTGGCGCAGCAACGCACTCCAAGCCCGGGGGAACCTCCACAGCTGGGACGCCACGGCCGGAACGGTCCTGGATGCCCTGACAAGTCCGCGGGCGGGGACTACTGTGTCCGGTGGGAAGCGAAGAAATCCTTGAGCAACACTGCGCATTCGTCCTCGCGAACCCCGGCGTAGACCTCCACCCAATGGTTGAGGCGGCGCTCGCGGAGGACGTCGAACACTGAGCCGGCAGCGCCGGCCTTGGCGTCCCACGCGCCAAAAACCACCCGGGGAATCCGCGCCAGGACAATGGCCCCGGCGCACATGGCACACGGCTCCAGCGTGACCACCAGGGTGCAATCCTCCAACCGCCAACCATCACCGGAAACACCGGCCTCAGCGGAACGACGACGCAGCGCTGCGGCCGCCTGCCGGATGGCCACCACCTCCGCGTGGGCTGTAGGGTCCCCGTGGGCTTCGCGTTCATTCCTGCCGGAACCCAGCACGCCGCCGTCGGGCCCCAAGACCACGGCGCCGATCGGTACGTCCCCGGTGGCCAGTGCCAGCCGTGCCTGGTCCAGGGCAAGGCCCATCCAGGCAAGGTGATCTGCGTGATACGGCTCGGTGGGGCTCATGTCTCAATGATAGTTTTGGGGGATGCGCACACACGTCGTGGACCACCCGCTGGTCGCTCACAAGCTCACCGTTCTGCGGGACAAGAACACCCCTTCGCCCGTCTTCCGGCAGCTCACCGAAGAACTTGTCACCCTCCTGGCTTATGAAGCCACCCGTGAGGTGAAGACGCAGCCGGTGGAAATCGAGACCCCGGTGACAACAACCATTGGTACGGCTTTCACCAAGCCCACCCCGTTGGTGGTTCCCATCCTGCGCGCCGGATTGGGCATGCTGGAGGGCATGACCAAGCTGGTCCCCACGGCCGAGGTTGGCTTCCTGGGGATGGCCCGCGATGAAGAAACGCTGGACATCATCACCTACGCCGAGCGTCTCCCCGAGGACCTCACCGGCCGCCAGATCTTCGTTCTGGACCCCATGCTGGCTACCGGCGGAACCCTGCGAGAGGCCATCAAGTTCCTCTTCAAGCGCGGAGCCTCGGACGTTACCTGCATCTGCCTGTTGGCTGCCCCGGAGGGCCTGGCCAAGCTTGAAGAAGAGCTTTCCGACGCCAACGTGAAGATCGTACTGGCCTCCATTGACGAGAAATTGAACGAGAAGTCGTACATTGTTCCCGGTCTGGGCGACGCCGGTGACCGGCTGTACGGCGTGGCCGGCTAGGAAAGTCCCTACCGGTTTTGAAACCAGCCCGCTAGCCTGTGGCGCATGGACTGGAAACTCGAACTGGTATTTGTCCCTGTATCCGACGTTGACCGCGCCAAGGATTTCTACGTCAACAAGGTGGGCTTCAACGCCGATTTTGATGAGCGTCCCACAGAGGGAATCCGCTTTGTGCAGTTGACGCCTCCGGGCTCGGCCTGCTCCATCGCGATCGGGGAGGGGCTTACTGACGCCCCTCCCGGATCGGCTCCCAACCTCCAGGTAGTGGTCAGCGACATCACCAAAGCCCACAGCGAGCTCAAAGCCAACGGCGTGGACGTCAGCGATGTGGAGGTCCTCGATTGGGGGCACTTTGTGTATTTCGCTGACCCGGACGGCAACAAGTGGGCCATCCAATACCTCCCGCAGCGGCCGCACGGCTGACGTCCCGTCACCGTGCGGCAGGACGCCGCGGGGTGCCATTGTGCGGCAGGATGGAACCATGAGCCACCCTGCCGCGCCCTCGCTGACTGTCCGTGCCATCCTCTTCGACATGGACGGGACATTGGTGGATTCCACAGCGATCGTCGAGCAGGTCTGGCTGGAGTTCTCAGAGCGTTACGGCCTGGATTTCAAGGAGATTCTGCGCACCTCCCATGGCGTCCAGGCTGGCGATACCGTGCGCCGGTACGCCCCCGCGGGCGCGGACTTTGACGCGCTGACGGCGGAGCTTGGCTGCATGGAACGCTCACGGACCGATGGCGTGGTTGCCCTGCCCGGAGCCGCGGAGCTCCTGGCCGCCCTTCCGGGTGACGCGATTGCCCTGGTCACCTCCGCAGACAGCATCCTGGCCGGGATCCGCATGCGCGCCGCGGGCTTGGCCATGCCCTCCACCACGGTGACGGCGGAGTCCGTGACCCACGGGAAACCGCACCCGGAGGGCTACCTCAAAGCCGCCGCGCTGCTGGGAGCCGAGCCGTCCGACGTCGTGGTTTTCGAGGATGCCCCGGCAGGCATCGCGGCCGCACGTGCCGCCGGGATGCGCACCGTGGTGGTGGGAGACGGCGGAGGGGAGCTGGAGGAGGGTATGTGGCGGATCCCGGACTACTCGGAAGTGACCGTCACCGCGGTGAAGGACGACGACGGCGGGAACCTCATCACTCTCACCCTTTAGTACTGTTCGGGTCAGCCAGGCGGGCGTAAGCTGTGCCCATGTCTGCGATGCCGGAGACGTACGGTGCTGCATTGGAGCGGGCCATGGTCCACGCCGGTGATTGGCTCGCGTCGGTTCCTTCCCGTCCTGTCCGCCCCGCAATGGACGCCGATCACGTTGCTTCCAGCATTGATCAGCAGCTGCAGGATGGAGCCATTGATCCGGCCGACGTGGTGGATGAACTGGCCGCGCTGGCGGAGCCCGGGCTCATGGCCATCCAGTCCGGGCGGTTCTTTGGATGGGTCATGGGCGGCACCCTTCCCGCAGCCATGGCCGCCGACTGGCTTGTCACCGCGTGGGACCAGAACGCCGGTCTCCGTTTCGCCACTCCGTCCGCTGCAGCCATCGAGGAATCTGCTGCGGCCTGGCTCCTGGACCTTCTCCAACTCCCGGCGACAGCCGACGTCGGTTTCACCACGGGCGCTACCACCGCCAATTTTGTGGGCCTTGCCGCCGGGCGCCAGCACCTGATGGATGAGGCCGGGTGGGATTTGGAATCCCTGGGGCTCACGGGCGCGCCCCGCATCACCACCTTTGCGGGCCGGGAACGACACGCGGCTGTGGATCTGGCGCTGCGTTATCTGGGCCTGGGTGCCTGCGTTCCCGTGGAGGCGGATCAGGAGGGCAGGATCCTGCCGGACGCGTTGGCGGAAGCCATGGACCAACAACCCGGACCATCGTTGGTGTGCCTGCAGGCGGGCAACCTTCACTCGGGCGCCTTCGACCCCATGACGGAGGCGGTTGCTGTGGCCCATGACCGTGGCGCGTGGGTGCACGTGGACGGTGCTTTTGGCTTGTGGGCGGCCGTCAGCCCGGTGATGAGGGAGCGGCTGGCCGGGGTGGAGGACGCCGACTCCTGGGCCACGGATGCGCACAAGACCCTGAACGTTCCCTACGACTGCGGGCTCGCGATCGTGTCCCGCCCTGAAGCACTCAGGCGGGCCTTCGGTGTCCATACCAGTTACCTGATAGCCACCGAAACGGGCCTGGGAGATCCGTTGGAGAAGGTGCCGGAGATGTCGCGCCGGGCCCGGGGGATTCCTGTGTGGGCTGCCCTCCGCCAGTTGGGCAAGAGCGGTGTGATTGCCATGGTTGAACGCTTGGCGTCGAATGCGAGGGCCTTGGCTGAGGGCTTGGCCGCGATTCCCGGGGTGGAAGTCCTCAACGAAGTCGCCTTCACGCAGGTCTCGGTCAGCTTTGGCAGCGACGACAGGACCCACCGCGTCACCCAGCGGCTCATGGCTGAAGGAGCCGTGTGGATGTCCGGCTCATCATGGCGGGGCAGGGACATCCTCAGGATCTCGGTGAGCAACTGGACCACTGATGCCAAAGATGTTGCAGCGTCCATCGAAGCGGTCCGGGGTGCCGTTAGGGCCGACCCGTAGGGTTCCGCAACAGATATCCGGCCCACGTGGCCAGTGCCAGTCCCACAAGGTTGGCCGGGAGTGGGCTCATGAAACTGCCGCAGGCAAGGAAAATTCCCGCGTACATCAGGGCCCAAGCACCGGCGCGGAGGAGGCGCCCCGGCCAACCGGTCCGGCCCGGGGCCCCACCAAAAGCAGCCTGCAACTCCCTGACGGGGACATCGCCGCGGCGGAGGCTTCGGTTCAGGCGCACCATTCCGCGCAAGTCCGCAAGCGCAGTACGTACGACGTCGACACGTGGGTCGGGCTGTTCGGTCCAGTCGACGGGGACTTCATGGATACGGAGGCCGGAGCGTTCCGCAATGACCAGCAGTTCGGTGTCGAAGAACCAGCCGTCATCCGTGGTGTACGGCAGGATGCGTTGCGCCACATCTGCACGGATGGCCTTGAAACCGCACTGGGCGTCGGAGAATCGTGCCCCCAAGGTACCGCGCAGGAGCGAGTTGCAGCTACGGGAAATAACCGCGCGCAGGGCACTGCAGGTCACGCGCGAGGATGAGGCTGAACGGGTTCCGATAGCCAGATCGGAGTGCCCGGAAATCAGCGGGGCCAGCAGGGGAGCCAACGCGGAGAGGTCCGTGGACATATCGGCTTCCATGTAGGCCAGGACCGGTGACGGGGATGCCAACCAAACATGCCGAAGGGTCTTTCCCCGGCCTCTTTCCGCGAGCCGGACCACCACCAGTTCTGGAAGTTCACGGGCCAGGCGCTCCGCTATCCGCAACGTGCCGTCGGTGCTTGCATTGTCAGCCACAGTGATGCGGAACGAGTACGGCAGCCAGTTTTTCAGGTGCCCGTGCAGCCGGCGGAGGTTATCCTCAATCCGGCTCTCCTCATTGAAGACGGGCACGGTCAGGTCCACCACCGGCACGGGGACCATGGTGTTCACCGGCCGTTGCCGCTGGGGAACGGGTGCTGGATGAGTGAGCGTCATGCATTCAGCATGGAACCGCCGTTTATGTGTGCTGTAGGCGCAAGCTGTGACTCCACTGTGAGCACCTTAAAAGCCGAAAGCCGCCCCCTTTTCCGCTGTCCGCACCAGTGGGAACCGGTGCGAATGGCGGAAAAGGGAGCGGCGATCCGAAAGGGTGTGGCTTAGTACCAGTTGTGCGACAAGTGGAAAGCCAGGGCAGCGGACGGCGAACCGTAACGCTCCTTGATGTAGTTCAGGCCCCACTTGATCTGGGTCTGGTAGTTGGTCTGCCAGTCAGCGCCGGCCGAGGCCATCTTGCCAGCCGGGAGGGACTGGACAATGCCGTATGCGCCGCTGGACGCGTTGGTAGCAGTGGTCTTCCAGTTGGATTCCTTCTCCCACAGCGTGTTCAGGGCGGTCATTTCGCCCTGGCCCCAGCCGTAGCTGCCCAGGATGCTTGCAGCGTAGGCCTTGGCGGCGGCGGGATCGTCAACTGCCTTGGGAGCTGCGGCTGCGGCGGCTGCCTCAGCGGCGGCGGCAGCAGCGGCGTCGGCGGCTTGCTTGGCAGCGGCATCAGCAGCAGCCTTGTCAGCTGCGGCCTGAGCGGCGGCTGCCTGATCTGCGGCGGCCTTCTCTGCTGCAGCCTTTTCGGCTGCGGCCTGGTCAGCGGCGGCCTTGTCGGCAGCAGCTTTCTCAGCGGCGGCCTTGTCCGCAGCAGCACGGTCGGCGGCACCCTTTGCGGCGGCGGCGTCCATGGAAGCAGAGATCTCGGCGGACTTGTTGGTGCTCACGTTGGCAGCTGCCTGCGTCCCGGCAACACGGGTGGCCTCGGGGAGGTTCAGGGCAGCGTTGGCGGCCGTTCCCAGCGATGCAACGCCCAGTGCGGCAGCAACCACACCGGCAACTACCGACATGCGGTGGCTGGACTTACCCTGGCGGGCGGCGTTCTTAAGGACTGCCTGCGACTTGTTGTTTTCATCGCGGTGGCGCGCAGAAGGGCGCGCCGGATCGTTAAATTCAGACATGTGTTGTGACCTCTCAGCGCCTGCGGAGTTAGCTGTCGGGTTCGGATGAGGTCATCCGGCCGCGCGTCACGCTGCGGCTTCACCCCTAGGGCGGCACATTGCCAGGCCCGGAGACTGTGGGTCCCCCGTCTCTGCCTCAAAGAAGAACGGACTCCGGGAAGTGGCAGAGCTCGGCGCATCCCGGATGTGGGTCCTTGGGGAAACCCACCCTTTCGACGGTACAGGAGGATTCCCCGGAAGTCACATTTAGGTAACAGAGATCACGACGCCGGTGAGTCGCCTTGCAGGCCCGGCTGACTTTCCCCGGTGCTTACGGTGGGAAGTCGCAGGGCGAACTCTGTGCGCCCGGGCCGGGACGTCACTTCCACGGTGCCACCATGGGCGGCAACAATCGAATCCACAATGGAAAGGCCCAGTCCGGAAGTCCCTTCCGACCCCGATCTCGCTGCGTCAGCGCGGGCAAAACGGGAGAAGATCCGGGTTTGGAAGTCTTCCGGAATGCCGGGGCCGTTGTCCGTCACGGTCACCACCGCACTGCCATCGGCGGAGAGCATCACGCCCGTGACCACCGTGGTTCCGCGGTCCGTGTGCTTGCGGGCGTTGGACAGCAGGTTGGCCAGGACCTGGTGCAGCTGGGTGGCGTCACCGCGCACTGTGATGGGTTCATCGGGAAGCTTCAGCTGCCAGGTGTGGTCCGGCGCCATGACTTTCTCGTCGCTGACGGTTTCGATCACCAGCTGTGTCAGGTCCACATCCGCCATTTTGACGGGCTGCCCCTCGTCCAGCCTGGCCAGCAGCAGCAGGTCTTCAACCAGCGTGGTCATGCGCTCCGATTGGCTCTGGACCCTTGCCAGCGACTTGCGGCCATCGTCGGTGAAGGTCTCGGTCATCCTCATCAGCTCGGTGTACCCACGGATGGCTGTCAGGGGAGTGCGGAGTTCATGCGAGGCATCAGCAACAAACTGCCGGACTTTGGTCTCGCTTTCCTGCCTGGCCTCCAGTGCGTTGGCAACATTGTTGAGCATCAGGTTCAGGGCGTGGCCCACACTGCCCACTTCCGTCCCCGGATGGGAGGCGGATGGTGGTACCCGCACCGCAAGTGCCACCTCACCGGCGTCCAGGGGCAACCGCGAGACTTTCGTGGCTACTTCGGAGAGCTGTTCCAGGGGCCGCATGGTCCGCCGGATGATCACGGTGCCTAGCAGGCCAATCACCAACAAGCCGCCCAGCGATACCACCACCATGGTCCACACCAGTGAGGCCTCGGCGCTTTGCTTGTCGGACAGCGGCAGGCCGGTAACAATTACATCGCCATCGTTGGTGCCGACGGCCACCAGCCGGTAATCACCGTTGGACAGGGAGCGGTCCGCCGGCTGGCTGTTGGTGGGCAGGCTCAGCAGGACCTGCTGGTCGGCGGCGGACAGTGAGACGCGGTTGCCCTTGGCGTCAATCAGTCCCGAGCTGCTGACCTCTGATCCGTCAATCCTTGCGTTCAGTGTGCCGGCGGCCTGTCCGCGGGCCTCCAGGGGATCCGGCCTGCCGGAGTTCGGGAAGTTCGACGGCGGCCTGCCGAAAGTATTTGCGCGGCTGGAGGCCTGCTCCAATTGCCTGTCCAACTGACGGTTGAACACGTTGTCCATGGAGGCGTAGCTGACAATGCCCACAGCTCCGCAGATGGCCACGAGGAGTGCCATGGCCACCAGGACCAAGCGGGTCCGCAGGTGCCAGGTGGAGGGGTTGAGCCAGCTGCGCCCTGTGCGTTTGGCTACTCCGGAGAGGGTGCTCAAGTCCTAGTCCGCAGGCTTGATGACGTACCCGGCACCGCGGATGGTGTGGATCATGGGTGGGTGGTTAGCCTCGATCTTCTTCCGCAGATAGGAAATGTAGAGCTCCACAATGTTGGCCTGTCCACCAAAGTCGTAGTCCCACACGCGGTCCAGGATCTGGGCTTTGCTGATCACCCGTTTGGGATTTTCCATGAGGTAGCGGAGGAGCTCGAACTGCGTGGCGGTGAGCGGAATGTCCTCCCCGGCGCGCGTCACTTCCCTGGTGTCCACGTTGAGGGTGAGGTCTCCCACCACCAGCTCAGCGGTGTCCATGGCGGCAACGCCGGAGCGCTGGACCAGCCGGTGAAGCCGCAGGAGGACTTCCTCCATGCTGAAGGGCTTGGTCACGTAGTCATCGCCGCCGGCGGCCAGGCCAACGATCCTGTCCTGGACTGCATCCTTGGCAGTCAGGAACAAGGCTGGTACTTCCGGAGCGAAGGCGCGGACCCGGGTGAGCACTTCCACGCCGTCAAAGCCGGGAAGCATGACGTCCAGGACAAGGACGTCCGGCCGGAACTCTTTGGCCACCTTCACGGCCTCAGGTCCGTCGCCGGCCACCGCGACGGACCAGCCGGCCATGCGAAGGCCCATGCTCATCAGTTCGGCAAGGCTGGGTTCGTCGTCCACCACCAGGGCGCGGATGGGTGAACCGTCCGGGTGGGTGAGTTGGGGCAGGTTGTTGGTCATGGAGTGCGGGGAGGCCATGGCACAACTCTCCGTTCTGCTGGTTAGCCAACGCTATGCCGGTCCTGTGAGGACGCTGTGAAGTCAACATTAGCGAGGTGGGAGTCCATGGCGGGGATTTTTGGCCCTGAAGAAGCCCGGTCCGGATCTCCGATTGGACAACATATGTTTCAGATCGTGAGATTCCGCGGTGGGGTACTTCACGGGAAGTGTGATGGCCAGAGTGGGCAAATTCCCGAATAATCTTCACCAGAAGCGGTATTTGTATGGTTCGTGTCGAATGAAATGGCGTTCATTTTGAGGGGCGAGTGAATTGTGATTCGCGGCACAATAGACCTCCGTGTCTCAAAATGTGGACGGTTCTGAGCTTTGTTACTTGCGTGTTGCCATTGTTACGATGCACACTTCCAATGTGAACAAGAACTCAACAGCACCTGCAGCCGCAGCAATCTGGTCCAGCGCACCCGCTGGCGACGAGTCCCGCTGTTGTCGAATGCAAGCCTAACTTTCCACCCCAAAGAAGTTTCAGGCATTCGCCCCCTAGCCCAGCGTTGGGCGCCCATCCCCAAACTCATTGCGGGGACAACCAGCATTCGAAGCCGCGATGACGGCTATTCACTTTTGAGGTAAGCACTCCATGTCAGTTGCATCCGGATACGTCCACATCTCCGTCCGTAACGCCAACAAGGCCGCGTCAAACGCAGGGCTTCGTCCCGGTTTCGGCAACCGCCCCGGCTACGCCCCCGCTTCCCAAAGCGCGGGCCAGCAGGCCCCCGGTTACGTGCCCCAGGGATACAACCCCAACTCCTACGGCCAGTTGCGCGCCGTCCCCGCCGCCGAGCCGGCTCCCATGACGGCACCCACCCCCGTGGTTGCCCAGTCGGACAGGCTGCGTCCCGTAGCCAACGACAATGTGGCCCGCGGATTTGTGCTGTACATGGGGATTGACGAAGAAACCGCCGCAGCTGCAGGTACCTCCATCGCCAAGCTGGCACAGGAAATCCGCGCCTACGCCCAGTCCCTGGTGACTGGCGCTGAGAGCTACGCTGCCGTAGCGGTGGCCCCCGCCGGCGCACCCGGGTCCGCACTCGACGTCGTCCGCTCCACCTTCGGTGATCCCACCGTTGCCACCCGCCAGCGCCCGGAGCCCGTCCGCCCGGCGCCGCAGCAGGAATCCCGCCCCTCCGGTGTTTTGATCGACCTGGCCCGCCGCGAGGTGCACCTGGATGGCGAGTCGCTCAACCTGACCTTCAAGGAATTCGAACTCCTCAACTACCTTGTGGAGAACGGCACGCGCACCGTGGGCCGCGATGAACTCCTTGAGGGACTGTGGCGCAATGCCGAAGAAGTTCCCAACGAGCGGACCATCGACGTCCACATCCGCCGCCTCCGCTCCAAGCTGGGCCGCCTGGCCAACACCGTCCGCACCGTCCGTGGGCAGGGCTACCGGTTCTACGAACACCCCGAAGTGATTGTCTGGGCCGCTCCGGAATACTCCATCTAGCCTGAGGCTCCGAAGGCGGCGCCATTCCTCCGGACGGAGGGATGGCGCCGCCTTTTTTCGGCTATAGGGTTGGGTAATGAGTGATCATCACCTGAAGCGACTCGTGATCATGCGGCATGCCAAGGCCGACTGGCCGGTGGGTGTTCCGGATCATGAGCGCCCCTTGGAGGAACGTGGGCACCGCGAGGCGCCCTTGGCCGGTAAATGGTTGCTGGCCCATGGCGTGGTCCCGGATTTCATCTTGTGTTCGTCCGCCGTGCGCACCAGGCAGACCTGCACCTGGGTGTGCGATGAACTGGGCGAGAAAGCTCCCACCCCAAAGCTCGAAGATGGGCTGTACGCTGCCTCCGCACACCGGATGCTGAAGGTCATCAACCATGTGCCGGACACCGTCACAACTTTGATGATCATTTCCCACTTGCCCGGCGTCCAGGACCTGGCCATGCATCTGGCATCCAGGGATTCGGACCACGATGCCTACATGGACGCCGCCACCCGGTATCCCACCAGCGCCCTGACGGTCATGGAAACGGAAAAACCATGGGCTGAGCTTGATGGCCAAGACGCGCGGTTGACCCACTTTACGGTTCCACGCAGCTAGGTTCCACGCAGCCAGCGCCGGTTCAGATCTCCGGGAGTTGCCGGGCTGCCACGTCGCGAAGCAGGCCCACCACGTGCTGGATGTTGGGGCTCGCTGTCATGGTCTTCCGGAACACTACGCCCACGGAACGCTCCTGCACGGGGTTGACCACCGGTATGGCCACAACGCCCGGGGGCAAGGTTGGCCGCCCGAGCCTGGGCACCAGCGCGACGCACACGCCCTGCTCCACCATGGCGATGTGGGTTGAAAAGTCGGGGTCGTACACGCGGATGTCCGGCACCCTGCCCAGCCCTGCAAAGATCTGCAGGAGGGCCTCGTTGCAAATGGCCCCCGCGGGGGTGCTGATCCAGGTTTCGTCCAGCAGGTCAGCACGTTCGACGGCGGCCCGGCCCGCCAGGGGATGGCTGCTGTTGACCAGGACATCGGCGCGGTCGACGCAGAGGTCCTCATGAACGAGGTTGTCCGGGATAACCAGGGGCACTGAATTCCAGTTGTGGACCACGGCGAGCTCGGCGCCACCGGACGCAATCCGCTGCACCGCTTCACGGGGATCCTCCGCCAGGACGGTAACCCGCAGGGCAGACCCGGCTGCGGCCATGTGGCCCAAGGCCGGCCCCACCAGCCCACGGCATGCCGTGGAGAAGGCGGCCATGCGCAGCACGCCGGAGGGCGTGGAGGGATCGGCCAGGAGGGTTGCATGGAGCTCTTCAAGCTCGCCCATGATCCGGCGTCCGTACTCTGCCAAGGCCAGGCCACGTTCGGTGAGCAGCACCCCGCGTCCGTTGCGTTCCAGGACCGTCACGCCTGTTTGTTTCTCCAGCTTTTTGATCTGTTGTGAAACTGCCGACGGGCTGTACCCCATGACGTCGGAGGCAGCGATCACGGAACCATGCTGTTCCACGGCTACCAGTGCCCGCAGGGCCGTAATATCGATCATGAAGCAAATCTACGTGGTTCCATGGTGAAATCAACGCTGGTGCTTCATTCTGATCTGGTCCAAAGTGAAGGGGTGAACCTTCGACACTCCCTTCTCGCCGTTCTGGTGGCCGTCCTGTGGGGCGTCAACTTCGTCGCCATTGACCTTGGTCTCCACCCCGCAGGGCGTGAGGTGCCTCCGTTGCTGTTCGTGGCCATGCGCTTCCTCCTGGTGGTCTTCCCATGCATCTTCTTTATCCGCAAACCGGACGTGGGCTGGAAGGCGATTGCCGGCGTCGGGCTCTTCATGAGCGCAGGACAATTCGGGCTGCTGTACTTGGGCATGGCGTTGGGTATGCCGGCGGGGTTGGCGTCGCTGGTGCTGCAGGCGCAGGTCCTGTTCACCATCCTGCTGGCCTCGCGGGTGTTGGGGGAGAAGCCCAGTCCGCGCCAATTGGCCGGAGTTGTTGTGGGGGTAGCCGGGTTGGCAGTGGTGGCCATGGGGCGCAGCGCGGTTGCTCCCGTGCTCCCGTTGATGATTGTGCTGGCGGCTGCGTTGTCGTGGGCGATCGGCAATGTGGTGGCGCGGCATTCGAAAGCGGCTTCCGGCTTGGGCCTGGTGGTGTGGTCCGGCGCAGTGGTGCCGGTACCGTTGGCTGCGCTGTCCTTGGTGGTTGATGGGCCGGACGCCGTGTGGACAACCCTGGGGGACCTGCAACCCGCCACCATCCTGAGCGCCATCTATACAGCTGTGTTCGCGTCCCTGGTGGGGTATGGCATCTGGAACCGGTTGCTGGCCATTTACCCTGGGTCCGACGTCGTGCCGTTCACGCTTCTGGTCCCGGTGGTGGGCATGACGGCCGCGTGGCTGGTGCTCCACGAAGTTCCCACGCTGACGGAGATCGTGGGTGGACTCATCCTGCTCCTGGGCGTGGCCACAGCAGTGCTGGGTGTCAGCAGGAAACGCCCCGGAACCCCCGTTGTGAGGCCCGCTCTGCGGCTCTGAATGCTGCCAAAGCACGCAAAGCCGGCCCCGCAACGTTACTTGGGGGTGTCAGCGTCTCGCGGCGGGCTTGCGTTGGGCGGGCTTGCGTTGGGCGGGCTTGCGTTGGGCGGAAGCGTTCGACGCCGGTCGCTTGGCTGGTGCGCGCTTGGCAGGCTCAGGAGCGCGTGACTTCCAGGACGGCACCACGGCCCCCAGGAACATCACGGCCAACGTTCCCACACCGGAAGCAGCAGCCAAATAGAAGTAGGTGTCGGGGCTGCTGCTGCCGATCAGGCCCGCCAATGCCGAGGCTCCCGCGGACTCCGCATCCACTGCGCTGGCCCCCTGGGTGAAGGCAAGGCCCCACATCCGCAGGAACGCAATGCCGAAGCCGATAAACAGGCTTGTTCCCGCCGCGCCGAGCAACGCCACCAGGTATCTGCGGCGGTTGAAGACTTGCACTATGCACGCCAGGTAGCAGACCAACACGCTGCCCAGGAACAGGTAGAGGACCAGTTCCTCCAGCACCGCTGCGGCCAAAGCCAGCAAGCCCAACGACACAAAGGCCGCTACTATCGCGAGCTTCCCGCTGTTCCCCATGTGACGCATGAGGTTAATCATCCCCGACCAAGCGGCCACGCCACGCCGTCGTACATTGCAGTTGAATACCGTTGCGGGAGCAGGGTTACCTGATCACATATCCGTGCATGATGGTCATGACGGCGGCCACGCTCTGATCGCGGGTCCGCTCCGGATTGTATGTTTGCCGGTCCAGTCCCACCACAAAGATGGCGCCGAAGATTGCTGCTTCCAGGCTTCCCCTGGCTATGGACTCGTTCACCTTGTAGCCTGCCGCAACGCTCTCCACGGCGGACCCGATGACGGCCAGCAGCTCGGCCCTTAACTCGGCGAAGACTGCGCTCCATTCGCCCGGGGTTCGCCAGTTCTCGCTGACCCACAAGCGCGCAAAGGAGGGGTAGTCGTCCATGAACTCCATGGCCTGGCCCACCATGTTGGTCATGGACTCCAGGGGATCGTTGCTCTGCCCGCGAACGTCCTGCAATCGGACCAGCATGATGTCCACGCCGTGCCGCAGAAGTTGCGCGATCAGATCCGACTTGCTGCCGAAGTTGTAGTAGACCGTTCCCTTGGAAACACCTGCTGCGGCGGCGATCTCATCCACGGTCACACCTGCCGCGCCGCGCTCACCGATCAGCTCCATGGACGCCTCGAAGAGGCGCTGTTTGGTGGCGTTGGTCCGCTCGGGGCGGAGCTTCTTGTTGGTTCCAGCGGTTCCAGCGGTTCCTGCGGTTCCGGCAGCGCCGGAGGTGGCGGGCTCGGTGCTGCTCATACTGCGATCTCCGGCTTCAGGGTTTTGAGGGTCCACACCTTGTGCTTCCGAACGGCGAGCGTGGACAACGCCATTCCCAGCAAAGTGTATCCAAGCAGGCCCAGGACCGTAGGCCAGATCATGGACAACTCACCGCCGTAGATCAGGTGCCGCATGCCGGTCACCACGTAGCCCATGGGCAGCACCTGGTGCACCACGTGCAGGGGCATCGGCGTCGTCTGCCACGGGAACGTGCCGCCGGAGGAAACCAGCTGGAGGACCAGCAGGACCAACACCACAAACTTGCCCGGAGTGCCCAGCAGCGCCACGATGCCCTGGATGATCGCGCTGAACGCCATGACGGCAGCCAGCATGAAGAGCCACATGCCGATGGGGTGGGCAGGGTTCAGGCCAAGGCCCACGTCCACCACCACTGTGAGGATGGTGGCCTGGAGGACGGAGACCACGAAGAACGGCAGCCAGCCCCCAACGGCTATTTTCCAGGCGGCGGCGTTGGACGCCAAGGCCCGTTGGGTGATGGGCCGCATGGCCTGGACCAGCATGAAGACGCCGATCCACAGGGCCAGTGTAAGGAAGAACGGAGCCAGCCCTGCCCCGTAGGAGCCTGCCTTTGCCTGGGAAACGTTGTCCACGGCCACGGGATCGGCGATGACTTTGGAGACGCTGTTCTTCTGGTCGTCGTTCGGGTTGGGGATGTCGCCTGCCCCCTTGGCCAGTTCGGTGGCCAGGGTGTTGGAGCCATCGGCTGCGGTGACTGCGCCGCTGGCGAGCTGCCCGGCGCCGTCGTCGAGTTTGTGTGCGCCGTCGTCGAGCTTTACGGCACCGTCCACGGCGGACTGCTGACCTGCGGCAAGGGTTGATGCGCCGGTGCTGAGCTGGCCCGCCCCGGAGGCTGCCTTGGAGATCGCGTCAGTCAGTGTGGGAGTGGCGGCAGCCAGCTTGGAGGCGCCTGCGCTGACTGCAGCGGACCCATCGGAAAGTTGCTGGATCTTGGCGGCGTCTCCGGAGATCTTTGCCTTGGCATCAGTAACGGGACTGGAAGCAGCAGCCGCATCAAAGTCGGCCAGCACCTTGTCTGCCTGTTCCTGCGTCAGAACGCCTGCCGAGACCAAGCGTGCGTTGGACTCGACCACACGGTTCCGGAGGCCTTTGTCCGCTGCTTCAAGCTGCCCGACGACGTCCTGCACCTTGGCGTTCAGCTGGGCGTTTCCCGCGGCTACTTGAGCGGCGCCGTCGGCCAGTTTCTGGGAATCCGAAGGCAGCGTGGCGGTTTTGTTCTTGAGCTCGGTCAGGCCGGAGCTCAGTTGGCCCGCGCCCGTGTTGAGTTGAACGGCGCCGTCACGGAGCTGGGTTTGTCCAGCTACCAATTGGTCCGCTCCCGTGACCAGCTGGGAGGTTCCGTCGTGCAGGGTGACCGCGCCGTCCTTGAGCTTTCCCACTCCGGTGGCAAGCTCCGAGGCGCCGTCCGCAGCTTTCACTATGGAGGCGTGAATGGTGCCGAAACCCGTGAGGAGTTGGTTGGCGGTTTCTTCGCCCACTTCCTTGGCCACGGTGGAGTGCACGGCGGTGGTGAGCTTGTCCACGATGGTGCTCAGGAGGTAGTTGTTGGCATCGTTCGTGGTGACGTGGAGCATGGCCTGGTTGGCGGCATCAAAGCTGCCCGGGGACACCAGATTGGCGGAGAAATCCTTGGGGATGCGCAGGGCAAACGCGTACTCGCCCGACTTGACGCCCGCATCTGCAGCGTCGGCGCTGGAGACCTGCTTCCAGTTGAAGACGTGGCCCTCCTCCAGGCTGTCTGCCACCTTCTTGCCGGCCTGGAGTTCCGAGCCGTCCTTGGCGGTGGCGCCGGTGTCCTCTACCACCAGGGCAGCGTCGATCTGGTTCAGGTTCCCGTACGGATCCCAGTTGGCGTACAGGTACACGGCGCCGTACAACAACGGAACCATGGTCAGGGCCAGGATGGTCAGCTTGGGCAGGAGCCCGCCGGTCATGCGCTTGAGTTCGGAGCGGGCAAGCCGCAGAACAGTCACTTTGCGATCCTTTGGACGGTGGTGGTTTGAGGGTCCGGGGTTTCCGTCAACGCGGTATCCGGCGTCAACGCGGTATCCGGCGCGGCAGGGGCCGCGTGCTTGGGATGGGGTTCCGCTGCTTCGGGATTGGGCGCCGGTTCCGGTTCAGGCTGCTTCGGCACTGCGTTGCCGATCACTGCGGAGGGGCCGGTCCAGTTGTCCGGGAGGGCGCCAACTACGGCGACGACGGCGAGCGGCCGCCCGGCGTCGGACGCCAATGCCTCAAGGCGGGGCAGCCACGCGGCGGGATCGGCGCTGTGGCGATCGGGCGAGTCCACCACCAGGAGGTCGGTGGCCGGATTTGCCAAGGCGAGCGCAGTCAGGAGTTCAAGGCGACGGTGCGGAGCAAGCTGCTCGATCCAGAGGCCGGCGATGTCCTCGAAGCTGTTGACCTTCAGCCACGGCTTGCTGAGCAGTGCGCCACGGTAGCGGCGTGGGATGAGGGAGAGGTCCTCGGTGACAAGGTCGCGGACGCTGAGGTGTTGCTCGGGTTCGTTGACGTTGGGGGAGTCCACCAAGGCGCTGGCGAGCCGGACCTTCTTGGTCTTGGTGGCATCGTCCCAGCTCAGGATTCCGTTGCTGGGCTTCATCCGGCCGCTGAGTGCCAGGGCCAGGGCGGTCCGCTGGTCCTGCCCTTCTCCGGCGACGAGCATGAGTTCGCCACGGCGAACCTGAAGGGAGGTTGCCGGGAGGAGATCGTCCCTGCGGCCGTTGATCTGAAGTTGCTGTACGGACAGCACAATGAAGCCTTTCGCAGAACTGGTGTCTGCGAAAAGTCTAACTGAACTGACTGGTCAGTTCAAATAGAATTCTAGAGCCCGTACTTTTCGAGCAGCCGCAGCCACACCTCACTGATGGTGGGGTAGGAGGGGACCGCGTGCCACAACCTGCCCAGTGGCACCTCTCCAACAATGGCAATGGTGGCGGAATGCAGCAGCTCAGCAACTCCGGGCCCGGCAAAGGTTACTCCCAGCAGAACTTTCCGGTCCTCGTCCACCACCATCTGGGCCCACCCCTTGTAATCGGGGGAATGGAGTTGGGCGCCGGAGACGTTGATGGGGATCTCCACGCCGGTGGCGTTCTTTCCCTGAAGCAGGGCCTGCTCCAGGTTCAACCCCACTGAGGCAACTTCCGGATCCGTGAACACGACGCTGGGCACCGCATGCTGGTTTGCTGTCTGTGCGTAGGGGCTCCACGGCTGGGGAGCGCCATTGAGGGTGCCGTTGGCTCGGGCCACGATCGCATCCCCTGTGGCCCGGGCCTCGTATTTTCCTTGGTGCGTGAGGAGGACCTTGCCCGCGGCATCACCAGCTGCGTACAGCCAAGCACCGGCGTCTGCGGCCGTACCTTCCACCAGACCGCTGGCATCGGTGGTCAGGCGGAGCGGCTTGCTGTTCGGCGCTTCGATACCCACGCTTTCCAAGCCAAGGCCGGCCACTGCGGGGTGCCGTCCGGACGCGACCAGGAGTTGATCGGCCTTGAGTTCCTTGCCGTTGAGCCACACTGTCAGTGAGCCGTCGTCGTTCTTCTCCACTTTTTGCACGTCGGTGTGAAGGTGCACATCAATGCCGTCTGCGCGGAGGCCGGCCAAGACCAGGTTGGCGGCTTCCTCGGGGTAACTGCTCAGCAGGCGGCCCCGGGCCACCACTGCCACGTCCGAGCCCAGCCGGGCAAAAGCCTGCGCCAACTCGACGCCGGCAACGCCGCCGCCCAGGACCACGAAGCGCCGGGGAACCTCCTTGGCGGACGTTGCTTCCCTGGTGGTCCAGAACGGAACATCCTGAAGGCCGTCGATGTCCGGGATTGACGGAGTTGATCCAGTAGCCACCACCACTGCATGGCGCGCCGTGAGGGTATGGCCGGCGCCGTCCAGGCCGTCTACCTGCACCTCGCGCGGACCCGTGATGCGGGCGCGGCCGCGAACCAACTCAATACCCGCACTGTCCAACCACTCAACCTGGCCGTTGTCCTGCCAATTATTGGTGAACCAATCCCGATGTTTGAGCGCCGCGTGCGCGTCAACGGTTCCAGTGACGGCCTCGCTTGCCCCGGGTATTCCCTGGGCTGCGTGAAGGACACTGCCGGGACGCAACAGTGCTTTGGATGGCATGCATGCCCAGTATGAGCACTCGCCGCCCACTAACTCGCTCTCCACAATCACCGCCGTCAGGCCGCCGCGAACCACACGGTCCGCCACGTTTTCACCTACGGCACCTGCGCCGATCACAATGACGTCAAATTCACGGGAGCTCTCGGCAGTCATGGGGAAAGCCTACAACTGCTGCCCCCTGCGTTGTGAGGCCCGTTTTGCGGGGTGGGCGTGGGTTTTGGGGCGCAAAGCAGGCCTCGCAACGGGTGGCTCGTCTCTCGAGTCCGGCGCAGGCGAAAATTTGCTGGATCATCGCTCACCTGATCCATGGCGGCCCGTGAAAAAACAGGGTTTTCACCATGGCACGGCTCCGATGATCCAGCAGAATCTCGCCACCGCACGTGCTTACGCGTGCATCGCGCCCTTGAACCAGCCCGTGATGCTGGCCGGGTGGGTGATCGCGGTACCAACAACCACGGCAAAGGCACCCGCGTCGAGGGCTTGGCGGGCGTGGGCGGGGGTGTGGATCCGTCCCTCAGCGATGAGCGGCTTACCCAAGCCTGCAGAAGCGATCTGTTCCAAGAGCGCAAAGTCCGGGCCGTCTGTCTTAAGGCGCTCGCCGGTGTAGCCGGACAACGTGGTGCCGATCAGGTCTGCGCCTGCCTCCACGGCTGCCACGGCGTCATCTAACGATCCGCAATCCGCCATGACCAGGGCGTGCGATTCCGCGTGGATGCCGGCAACAGTGGCGGCCAAGGACAGCCCATCCGGACGCTCCCGGCGCGTTCCATCGATCGCCACAACATGAGCCCCGGCGTTCGCCACAGCAAGTGCATGACGCAACGTCGGGGTGATGAAGACGCCGTCGTGGCCGTCTTTCCAAAGTCCAATGACAGGAACCTCGACGGCGGCACGGGTGAACTGCACGTCGGCCAAGCCTTGGACGCGGATCGCCGCAGCGCCCCCGATGACCGCAGAGGCGGCCACCTGGCCCGTGGTGCGGGGATCGCGCATGGGCTCGCCGGGGTAGGCCTGGCAGGAGACGATGAGCTGGGAACGGAGGGCTTCGAGGCCTTCGGGGGTCAGGATCATGGGTGTGTTCCTTAAGGGAGAACGAGTTTCGCGGCACCAACAATGGCGGCCGTATTGCCAAGGGTTGCCCGGACCACGGGTACAGAAGCCAGCGGGGACAACAGTTCTTTGCGTAGCGCCGTCTCCATGGGGGTCCACCACAGCTCGCCGGCATCAGCCAGGCCACCGGAGATCACCACAGTTCCGGGGTCCAGGATGTTGATGAGCCCACCCACGGCCTGGCCAGCGGCGGCAGCACCGACGTCAATGGCGCGCAAGGCGGCGGTGCGGTCACCAGCGGAGGCACCGCCAGCACCGCCGTCGTGAGCGCTTGAAGAGGCCAGTCCAAACAGGCCCCGCGTGTCCGAAGCCTCACTGGTAGAACCGCCAAACCGCAGGTACGTCTCATAAATCGCGGGCCCTGAGGCTATGGCCTCGACGTGCCCGGCCGAACCGCACACACACGGCAGCGGAACACCATCTGAGTAAGCATAAGGCGAAGCGAAGTGCCCCACATGCCCGCCCACAAAGCGGTGCCCCAGAACAGGCGAACCATCCAGCACAAAACTGCCCCCCACACCGGTCCCGAACGCCACCATGAGTGAACTTGAGGAACCGGCAGCGGCGCCAAGCCAAGATTCGCCGAGGGCGTGGGCGTGGACATCGTTGACGGCGCGCACAGAGGTGGCTGGAAGCGATAGACGGGATGAAAGACCAGAAACGAGCTCAGTCCCGGCCCAGCCATGAATCGCGTCGGTCGCAGACACGACGGTCCCGGAAGAGGCATCGATGACTCCGGCGGAGCCGATGCCGACGCCGGAAACTGACATTCCGGCGTCGGCAGCGCGCTCCACCAAGCCCGTGATCAGCGCTGCGGTGGCGTCGAGGATCGCTTCGCCGCCATCCCGGTTCAATGTCGGAATGGTCTCCGACATCAACACTTCGCCTGAAGGGGCGACAACCCCGGCGGCGGTTTTGGTGCCGCCGAGGTCAACGCCGATCACGTGGGTCGCTTGGGCTACGGGAGCGGTCACGATTGCTTAGACCAGCCCGTTCCGCTCCAGAATTTCGCGGATCGCGGCAGTCTCGGAGTCATTCAAAGACAGCATCGGCGAGCTCATGGTGTTCGACTCGATGACGCCCATCACCTGCAGCGCGGTCTTGAACGCACCCAGCCCAGCGGCGCCGCCGGAGACGCGGCCGTTGGGGGTGTAGACGATCTCGAAGACGTCGGCCAGGCGATCCTGCTCGCGGGCCGCGAGAGCCCAGTCGCCGGCCTGCGCGGCGTCGAACAGGCGACGGTAGCCGGCCGGGTCAACGTTGCCGAGGCCCGGGACGACGCCCTGCGCGCCGCCCAGGAGCGCACCGTCCACCACAACCTCGTGACCGGTGAAGATGTCGAAGTTGGGGATTTCCTTGGCGGCGAGGATCAGTTGGCGGAAGGAGACATCGTCGCCGGAGGAGTCCTTGACACCGGCAATGACGCCGTCGCGGCCGAGGCGGACCAGAAGATCCGTGGGCAGTTTGAAGTGGGTGCGGACCGGGACGTCGTAGGCGAAGATCGGCTTCTCGATAGCTGCGTGGATGCTGCGGAAATGGGTCTCCGTTTCCGCTGCGTTGCCGATCGCGTAGTACATGGAGGTAACCACGATCGCGTCAGCGCCAAGGTCTACCACCTTGCGGGCTTCCTCAATGACGCGCGTGGTGGTCTGCTCGTTGGCGCCCACGATCAGCGGAACTGCTCCAGCGTTGGCGTCGGCGATGGTGGAGACCACCAGCTCACGCTCGTCGTTGGTCAGGTAGGGGACTTCGCCGGAGGAGCCCAGGACGAAAAGGCCGGACACGCCGCCGTCGATCAGGTGCTTGGTGACGTTCTTCAGCGACGCGGTGTCGATGCTGCCGTTGGCGTGGCGGGGGGTGATGACCGGGGGGATGACGCCCTGGAATTGAGTGGACACAGAATTCTCCGTTGTTTGTAGCTTGTGAAGGGAAAAACTAGATATGAAGCAGGCTTGGCGCGGCGCCCAGCAGCTTCTTGGTGTAGTCGTTGCTCGGGTTGTCGAAGACCTGCGCGGCTGAGCCTTGTTCGACGATCTTGCCGAAGTACATGACGCAGATACGGTCCGAGACGTAGCGGACGGTCTGGATGTCGTGCGAGATGAACACCATGCCCAGGTTCAGCTGCGTCTTCAGGTCGGAGAGCAGGTTCAGGACCTGCGCACGGACGGAAACGTCCAGCGCCGACGTCGGCTCGTCCGCCACGATGATGTCCGGGTCCAAGGCCAGGGCTCGGGCGATCGCCACGCGCTGGCGCTGGCCGCCGGAAACCTGCGACGGCGTCACTTCGGCTGCCGAGTGCGGCAAGCCAACCAGCGCCAACAGTTCCTTGACCTTGGCAGCGCGCGTTGATGCGTTGCCGATGCCGTGAATCTGCAATGGATCGGTGAGGATGTCCTGGATGGTCATGCGCGGGTTCAGTGCTGTTGCCGGGTCCTGGAAGACCACGGAGACGGAGCGGCCGAACTGCTTGCGCATGGCCGCGTTCCGCTTGATGGCCGGCTTTCCGTGGAACAAAACCTTGCCCGACGTCGGCGGCTGGAGTCCCACGAGCACTGAAGCAAGCGTGGACTTGCCGCAGCCGGACTCACCCACGATGCCTACGGTTTCGCCGCGGCTGATGGTGAAGTCCACGCCGTCAACAGCTTTGACGATGTTTGGACGGAACAGGCCACCGGTCCGTGCGTGGTGGTAGACCTTGACGTCCTGGAGCTCAATGACCGGTTTGCCGGTTGATTCACTCATTTCGCGTCCTCCTTCACATGGCTCGCCCAGTAGTGGTCGGCATCGCCGCCGTTGATCGAGTCAACGGAAGAAACCGCGGTGAGGACCAGTTTCTGGTGGGGATCGGCGTCGGGTCGCAGTGAGCGGGCCGCGAAGCGGTCGCCCGTGGCGAAGTCCCGCGGGGACGGGACCGTGCCGGGGATCTGGTGGAGGCGCACGGCGTCGGCCTCAATGGAGAGGACTGCGCCGAGCAAACCGCGGGTGTACTCGTGCTTGGGGTTCTGCAGAAGCTCGGAAGCCTGTGCGGTTTCCACCACCTGGCCGGCGTACATCACCGTGATGCGGTGGGCCAGCGAGGCGACCAACGCGAGGTCGTGGCTGACGAACACCATGGCGAAGCCGAGTTGTTCGCGCAGTTCGTTGAGCAGGTCCACAACCTGTTTCTGGACCGTGACGTCCAGGGCGGTGGTGGGCTCATCGGCCACAACAATCTTGGGTGAACGGGAGAGGGCCATGGCGATCAGCACGCGTTGGCGCTGGCCGCCGGAGAGCTCATGCGGGTAGCTGGCGAGGGTCCGGACGGGATCCAGTTTCACCATTTCCAGGAGCTCGGCAGGAGTTTTGCGCCCACCGCGTTTGGTGAGTTGTTCCAGCTGGTCCTTGATCTTCATGGACGGATTCAGGGAGCTCAACGCGTCCTGGTAGACCATGGCGATCTGTTCGCCCCGGAGGCCCTCATAGGCCTTCGGGTTGCTGTGCATGGTGGCGGAGTCCAGGAGTTCCTTGCCATCGAACTTGATGGAGCCGGTGACCTGGGCGGTCTTGGGCAGCAGCCCCATCACGGCCAGGGAAGTGATGGACTTGCCACAACCGGATTCGCCCACCAGGCCCATGGTTTCGCCCTCGCGGACGGTGAAGGAGACGTTGTCCACAATCGCGATGTCGCCGAAACGGCCCGGGAACCGGATGGAGAGGTTCTTCACCTCGAGCACGTTTCGCGCTTCGGGAGAAACCTGCGGGAGGCGGTCGGTGCGCTTCGCTTCGATTGCTGCCAGGAGTTCCAATTCGCGGTCCAGGAGGAGGTGCGGGTTGGTGGCGGCGAGCTTCACGTCGGTGAGCACGGCTGAGGAGCCGGCCCCGGAAGTGACGCCGTCAGCGGAAGCCGCCATGACGCCGTCGAGCTCGTGTGCCTCAACCACGGAGGGCTGGGCAACGGAGGTGGCAACCTCGGCATCGACGGCAACGGCTGCGGAGGATCCGTCGTCGTCCTTTACTACAGGTGCCCGGCGGAGCTTCGGATTGACCATGGCGTCGGTGAGGCCCTCGGCCAGGATGTTTAGGGAGAGCACGGTCAGCAGGATGGTGAGGCCGGCGAAGGTAGTGGCCCACCAGCCGCCGGACAGGACCAGGTTGCGGCCGTAGGAGATCACGTTGCCCCAGGAAGGAGCGGGGTCCTGTACGCCGGCGCCCAGGAAGGACAGCGAGGCTTCGAGGATGATGGCGTCGGCCACCATGACCGTGGCGAAGACCAGCACGGGGGCGGCGGTGTTGCGGACGATGTGCTTGACCAGGATGTAGAAGCGGCCGGCTCCGATCACGCGCTCGGCGCGGACGTAGTCTTCGCCGTACTGTGCCAGCACGTTGGCACGGACCACGCGGGCCAGCTGGGGGGTGTAAATGATGGCGATCGCGATGATGATGGTGGGCACCGAGTTACCGAACGCTGCCAACAGCACGGCTGCGAGGGCGATGCCGGGGAATGCCATGAGGATGTCCATGAGCCGCATGATGATCTCGTTCACGGACTTGCTGGAGGTGGCCGCGAACGAACCGAGGAGCGCTCCGGCCAAGATGGCCAAGGCAACCGCGCCCAGGCCGATCATCAGCGAGGACTGTGCGCCAAACAGGAGCCGGGAGAAAATGTCACGGCCCAGACGATCGGTTCCGAAGAAGTGTTCGGCGCCCGGCGGGGTGGCCGGGATAAAGGTCTCCAAGGGATCGTGCGGGGCAATGACCGGCGCGAAGATGGCCGCCAGGACAATCATGATGAGGAAGAGCAGGGCGATGCGGGAGCCCCAGGGCAGGGCCTTGAAACGAATGCCCGGGGCACTTAGCCGTTCTGCGAGCTTGCTGCGCATGAGCTATACCGTCCTGATTCGGGGGTTGATGAGCAGGTAGAGGAGGTCCACCACGATGTTCACCAGAACAAAGGTGACCGAGATGGTGAGCACCACGCCCTGGACCAGGTTGACGTCCAGGTTGGTGATGCCGTTGAGGATCAGTTGGCCCATGCCGGGCAGGGCGAAAATCATTTCAATCACGACGGCGCCGCCCAGCAAGTAGCCGACGCGAAGTCCCAGCACGGTCACCGGGGTGACGAGCGCGTTGCGGAGGACGTTCTTGGAGACCACCTCGCGGTAGGGGACACCGTTGCCGATGGCGGTGCGGACGTAGTCGCGGTCCAGTTCTTCAACCATCGAGGTGCGGACCACGCGGATCAGGGACGCTGAGACCGGGATGCCGAGGGCGAGTGCCGGGAGGGCCATCGAGTTGAGCCAACCGCCAAAGCCGGATTCCGGCGTCGCAATTCCGCCCGAGGGGAACATCGGGTTCTCACCGAGGGCGAACCACTGGATGAGCAGGATGCCGAGCCAGAATGACGGCGTAGCAATCGCGGCGATGGAGAAGACGCGGACCAGCTGGTCCTGCCATTTGTCGCGGTACAGGGCGCCCATGATGCCGAAGGCCAGGGAGAGCACGATCGCAATGAGGACGCCAAGGAAGGTGAGTTGAAGGGTCAGGGGAAACGCCGAGGCGATCATGGACGCCACCGACTTGGCCGGTGGTGTGGTGACGCCGAGGTCGAACTGCAGGAGCTTGCCGAGGAATCGGAAGTACTGCAGGACCAGGGGGTCGTTCAGGCCATTGTCCTGGCGGTACTGCTGCTTGGCTTCTTCGCTGGCGCCATCGCCGAGGGCGGAGCTTGCCTGATCGCCGGGAGCGGCCTGCAGGACGAGGAAGACGAGCAACGTAATGCCCAGGATCATCAATGGCAATGCTGCAAGTCTGCGGCCTAGCAAACGCAATATGGTGACCAATGTGTTCTCCGGTTGGTTGGATGCTGCTGGTTGCGGGGCCCGCTCTGCGGGCTATTTGGGGGATTTAGGCCGCAGAGCGGGCCCCACAACGTGAAGGGGGCTTTAGGCAGTTCGTCCGACGTCGACGAATGACAAGCCGGTGGTGGGCAGTGGCTGGAAGCCGTTGAGCTTCTTCTCATCCCAGGCGCTGGGGAGTTGGCGGTGGAAGACTGGATACAGGGGTACCTCTTCAGAGACCATGTCCACGATTTCGCCCACGATCTTCTTGGCGTCGTCACCCGAGGCCTGTGAGCCCTTGTTCATGAGTTCCTGCAGCTTGGTGCGCTCAGGAGTGGTCCAGAAGGCGCGCTTGTCCATCCAGGTTGCACCCGAGTAGAACCAGCTCAGGAGCAGGTCTGCATCGTTGCCGAAGACGGAGGGATCGCCGGGTGCTGCCACCACGGAGTAATCGCCCTTGCCCACACGGTCGCTGTACAAAGCGCCGGACTGGAGGCTCTTCACGGTGACCTTGACGCCAGGGATCTTGTTCCAGGATTCGAGGATCAGTGGTGCAACGTCCTTGACCCAGGCGGTGTCCGTTGTCAGGAGTTCGAACTCGAGGTTGGTGACGCCGGCCTGCTTCAGGAGTTCCTCGGCCTTGGACGTGTCAAAGCCATAGACATTCTTGGCCTTGACGTAGTCCGGGTGGCCTTCCTGGAAGTAGGAGCTGGCGGCCTTGGCGTTGCCGAACAGCGCCTTCTTGATGATGGCGTCCTTGTCCAGGCCGTAGTGCAGGGCTTGGCGCACCAGCTTGTTGTCAAAGGGGGCTTTGGCGCAGTTGAACATGAGGAACAGCAGGCCGAAGGACTGGACCGACTCCACCTTGACCTTGGACTTCAAACCGTCCACGTCCAGGTAAGGAACGTCTTCGATCGCCTGGACGCGTCCCGACTGCACGGCCGTGACACGGGCGGCGGCGTCGGAGAGCAACAGCCAGTTCATGCCCTTGGCCAGTGCAGGCTTGGGGCCGTTGTAATCAGCGAAGGCCTCGAAAACGATCTTGTCGTCCTTGACAGCAGAGACGAGCTTGTAGGGGCCGGAGCCCACGGGCTTCGCGTCGAAGGCCTTCAAATCGGTGGCCAGTGCCTTGGGCACAACCTTGACTACCGAGATGCGGGGGCCGAACCCGGGGAAGGCGTACTTAAGGGTGAACTCCACGGTCTTGGCATCCAGCGGCTTGACGTCCTGGATGAAGGGGATGAACTGGGAGAACAGGGACTTGTTGGCGGGGTCCATCACGCGGGTGAAGGAGTAGGCAACATCCTCGGTAGTGACGGGGGAACCGTCATGGAACTTGGCGCCATCGCGGATGGTCACCTGGTAGGTGGTGTCGTTGACCTTCTTGGGGTCCGTGGCTGCCAAGGCGTTGTACGGCTGACGCGTGGCGGGGTGCAGTTCGATGAGGCCTTCGAAGATGTGCAGGTTGGCGGCCATCGGGGTGGCGCCGGAGGAGCTCAGCGGGTCAAAACCCGTGGAAAGGGCGTAGGAGATGCCGGCCTCGATGATGAGGTCCTTGTTGACCGCGGCCGTGTTGGTGGTTGTCCCCGTGGTGGTGCTGGCAGCGCCGCCGCACGCAGAAAGGGTTGCCGTGAAGGCGGCTGCTGCACCAACTGCGCCGCTCAGCTTCAGGAAGTTCCGGCGGCTGGCGTCATTGACCAGCGGCAGGCTGTGGATCGTCTTGCTCATAGGGTGCCTCACCATTCGCGTTTCGTGGGTTATCGGATGTAGGACGTCCGATGCTCGTATGGAAACTGTAAGGGCGGTCACAAGAGAACGTCAAGTGAGTGATTGCCGGCTGCGGCCGGTGCGGAAGGGAATTCTCAGAGGAATTCGGCGGCACAGCTATCAGGGAGGTGGGACATCCGATATTGTATGCTGCGAGTAACTCATTCTGCGGTGGGCACTAAGCTCGCCTCAATATTAACACCGCACCGCCTTCTTGCAGGGTGGCGCATTGGCTAGGAGAGCGCCATGACAACTTCCGGTGTAGTTCCGCAAGCGCGGTTCAGTGCACAGGCCCGGCTGCGTGCCTTGCAGTCGGACATTATGGAATTGATCCTCGAGCGCGAACTTGAGGCCGGCGATCCGTTGCCCACGGAGAGCGAGCTGTCCGTCGCCCTGGGCGTCGGCCGCAACACCCTGCGTGAATCCCTCAAAGTCCTCCAGGCCCTGGGCGTGATCGAGATCCGTCACGGATTCGGGATGTTCGTGGCTCCCAGCAACTTCGACGCTCTGGCTGACGGCCTGACTTTCCGGGGTCGGCTGTCCCTGCGCCATCAGGGACTGGAGGCGCTGCAACTGGTTGATGTTCGCCAGGCACTGGAGTCGGGCCTCATCGGATCCTCCATGGACGTCATGACCAAAGAGCAGCTTGCCTCCATTGAAGAGGCCGTGAAGCAGATGGAGGACTTGGCTGCTGCCGGGGAGAACTTCGTTGCCGCCGACGCTGAGTTTCATCGCCGGCTGTTCGAGCCGCTCAACAATGAACTCCTGATCAATTTGATGGGCGTCTTCTGGAAGGTCTACCGGAAGATCCACGTGGAAATCGGAGCAGGCAACGAGGACCTGGTGAAGACTGCTGCCATGCACCGCAGCATCTATACGGCAGTAGCAACAGGAAACCGTGCCGCGGCGTCTGAACTGCTCAACCGGCACTTTGACGGCATCCGTCGGCGCATCAGCGAAGCTGTGGGCGACTAGCGGACGTAACCGCAAGGGCCGCCGTCGTACTTTCTTTTGGGAGTACGACGGCGGCCCTTGCTGTTTCTGCCGCCCGTCACCGAACGGGGCCGCATGTGTGCGCGTTCTGACGCTCCATGACCCGCTGATCTTCTACCTGGATGGGGGGGGGCTCAGGGAAAACAAAAGACCCGCACCGGCGAACCGATGCGGGTCTTGATTTGTGCGCCCAAAGGGATTCGAACCCCTGACCTTCTGTTCCGTAGACAGACGCTCTATCCAGCTGAGCTATGGGCGCATTTCGTGTGATTCTCGGCGGTCTGTTTCTCTGACCCCCTCGAACCTCAATAAACTGTACAGAAGTTCATGTGAAGTTCCAAATCGATCGGGTGTTATCTAGGCAACTAGACCGGTCTACGTGACCTTAGTCACTTAAATCGCCCCTTTCGCGCTCCCGCCCCTTGATTTCCCGCGGATTTCACTTTCCAGTCCCGCGAATGTCCGATGTCTGACAACGGATTGGTCTGGTCCGCTCCCCCTATCGTTTAGGACACACCACTGAACCCGAGGAAGGGAACCGCAATGGGCGATCTGGCGCGACTGCCGCTGCTTGAGAAGGCACCTACTACCCATGCACGCCTGCTGGCCTGGGTTGAGGAAGTTGCCGAGCTGACCCAACCGGACCGCATCCACTGGGTGGACGGCAGCGAAGCAGAGAACACGAGGCTCACTGACGAGCTCGTAGAGGCCGGCACACTCAAGCGCCTCAACCCGGAAACGTTCCCGAACTCCTTCGCAGCGTTCTCCGATCCGGCCGACGTAGCCCGTGTGGAAGAGCAGACCTTCATCTGCTCCGAGAACGAGCGCGACGCAGGCTTTACCAACAACTGGATGGCTCCGGCCGAGATGAAGCAGAAACTGCGCGGCCTGTTCGCCGGTTCAATGCGCGGCCGCACCATGTACGTCATCCCGTTCGTCATGGGCCACCTCGACGCCGAGGACCCCAAGTTCGGCGTCGAGATCACCGACTCCGCCTATGTCGTGGCTTCCATGCGGATCATGGCCCGCATCGGTACGGACGTTCTGGACCGCATTACCCAGACGGACGCCTTCTTTGTCCCCGCACTCCATTCACTGGGCGCGCCGTTGGAAGCCGGCCAGGAAGACGTTGCCTGGCCGTGCAACCCGGACAAGTGGATTGTCCACTTCCCGGAAGAGCGCTCCATCTGGTCCTTTGGATCCGGCTACGGCGGAAACGCCCTGCTGGGGAAGAAGTGCTACGCCCTGCGCATCGCCTCGGTCATGGCGCGCGACGAAGGCTGGCTCGCCGAGCACATGCTCATCCTGAAGCTGACCTCCCCGGAGCAGAAGACCTACTACGTCTCCGCTGCTTTCCCGTCTGCCTGTGGCAAGACCAACCTCGCCCTGCTGGACCCCACCATCGAGGGCTGGAAGGTGGAGACCCTCGGCGACGACATCACGTGGATGCGCTTCGGAAAAGAAGGCGAACTCCGCGCCGTCAACCCCGAGGCCGGCCTGTTCGGCGTAGCACCGGGCACGGGCTGGGGCACCAACCCCAACGCCATGCGCGCCATCGCCAAGGGCAACAGCATCTTCACCAACATTGCGCTGACTGATGATGGTGGCGTGTGGTGGGAAGGGATGACCGAAGATACTCCGGCTCACCTGACCGACTGGCGCGGCCAGTCCTGGACCCCGGACTCCGACGCTCCCGCAGCGCACCCGAACTCCCGCTTCTGCACGCCGATCGACCAGATCGACATGCTGGCCGAAGAGTACTTCAGCCCGGAGGGTGTTGAACTGTCCGCGATCCTGTTCGGTGGCCGCCGCAAGACCACCATCCCGCTGGTCACCGAGGCCCGCAACTGGTCCAACGGCATCTTCATGGGCGCCACGCTGTCTTCGGAGACCACGGCTGCTGCCGCGGGTGCCGTTGGTGTGGTCCGCCGCGACCCCATGGCCATGCTGCCCTTCATCGGTTACGACGCAGGTGACTACCTGAACCACTGGGTGAACCTGTCCGCCAAGGCCAACTCACTTGGTCAGAACCGCCTGCCCAAGATCTTCCTGGTCAACTGGTTCCGTCGTACCGCTGACGGTGGCTTTGCCTGGCCTGGTTTCGGTGACAACGCACGTGTGCTCAAGTGGGCAATCGAGCGTTTGGAAGGCAAGGCTGACGCTGTGGAGACCCCGATCGGTTTTGTCCCGACCGGTGAATCCATCGACCTCGAAGGCTTGGACATGACCCCGGCTGACGTCGAAGCGGCTGTCCGCGTGGATGCCGACGAGTGGGCCACCGAGCTGGCATCCATCGAAGAGTGGTTCGCCAACTTCGGTGGATCGCTCCCGGCGGCCCTGCAATCCGAACTGGACGGCCTCAAAACCCGTCTGGGCTAGACCTCTTAGGAACAACGGCGTTCTTAAGTGCACGACGACGGCCCGTCACCTTTCCATGAAAGGTGACGGGCCGCCGTCGTTTAAGTGCCGCCGTCGTTTAAGTCAGTTGGCGGCCGTTGCTGCGATGCTCCGGGCCAGGTTCGTCTGAACGGAGCCTTACGCCTGCGCAGCAACCTTTCGGATTTCCGGGCGGAGGCCGATCGACTGGAACACGGGGTTCATCTGCCGAGCGTGGGGGAGCGTGGAGATCACCACGCTGTCCAACTCGCTGTAGAACGCTTCCCTGGCGCGGTTCATGGCATGACGCAGCCCGCACTCCGTGATCAGGGGGCAGTTGCGGGTTGGCGATTGGCATTCGGCAGGATCCTGCCTGCTGTCCAGTTGCCTCAGGACGTAGCCGACAGTGGCCCGACGGCCGGCTTCATTCAGGCGGGATCCACCCAGCCTGCCGCGCTCCACATCTATCAGGCCCAGTGACCGGAGGCGGACCATCGCTTTGCTGACGTGGTTGTATGGAGTGCCTACCGCGTCCGACACGGCCTGGGTTGTCAGAAGGGTTCCCTCGGGCGCCGCAGCCAACACCATGATGGCGCGGAGGCTCACATCGGCGAAGGCGTTGATTTTCACGGGGTCACCCTGGGTAGTCGGTCTAGTCCACCCAGATGGATGGTTCGTTGGTGTCCGGCTCCATGGGTGAGAACTCGAAGCCCTCCGGTGCCGGTGCGTAAGGAATGATGGCAGCGAGCACGCCGCCTTCCTTGTGCTCGGCTGCGCCGTAAATGCCATCGGAATCGTGCTCCGGGAGCATGACGTCGCTGACCACGGCTACTGCGCGGAACTCATCGCGGCCTTGGCGAAGCAAGTGATGGATGTCCTCCAACATCTGCCCTGCATCAACATCGCCATCCTCGTCGGGTTCCCCGGGGGCGATCATCACAATCCGGAGTTCGCCGTCGTCTGACATGGTGACGCCGAACGGATAGAACCCGCCGTTTTGCTGGAGGTGTTCCTGCGCGGTACCCAGTGCCGTGCCCAGCGTCTCGCGAAGCTCCTGGTCCTGGACGGACTCAGTGGATTGGTGGCTCACCCGGTCCTCCTTAGGCCCGGACCAGTGCCAGGACGCGGTCACGGATCTTTTCCATGGTGGCGTGGTCCGTGGCTTCAGCGTTCAGGCGAAGGAATGGTTCAGTGTTTGAAGGGCGGAGGTTGAACCACCAGCTGCCATCGTTGGCAGTGAAGGTGGAGCCGTCCATGTGGTCGATGCTGATGTCTTCGTCCTGGAAGTCAACGCGCACGCGTTCCACGGCACCGGCCTTGTCCTCGATCTCGGAGTTGATCTCTCCGGAGGAAACGTAGGGCTCGTACTGGCGGCCGAGTTCGGACAGCGGACCATCCTGCTCGCCCAAGGCCGCGAGGACGTGCATCGCGGCGAGCATGCCGGTGTCCGCATTCCAGAAATCACGGAAGTAGAAGTGCGCTGAGTGTTCCCCGCCGAAGACGGCGCCTTCTTCGGCCATGACGGCCTTGATGAAGGAGTGGCCCACCCTGGTACGGACCGCACGGCCACCATCGTGTGCCACCAACTCGGGTACTGCCTTGGAGGTCAGCAGATTGTGGATGATGACCGGGGTCTGCTCGCCGGCGGCCTGGGCGCGGGCGATCTCCCGGCGGGCCACCATGCCGGTGATCGCGGACGGGGACACGGGCTGGCCCTTCTCATCAATCACGAAGCAGCGGTCAGCGTCGCCGTCGAACGCCAATCCGATGTCCGCGCCGTGCTTTACCACTGCGGCTTGAAGATCACGGAGGTTCTCCGGCTCAAGCGGGTTGGCCGGGTGGTTCGGGAACGAGCCATCGAGCTCGAAGTACAGCGGCACAATATCGAACGGCAGGCCCGGAAGGATCTTGTCTCCCAGAACCGCGGGAGTGGTCAGGCCGGCCATGCCGTTGCCGGCATCCACCACAACCTTCAACGGACGGGACCCGGAGAGGTCCACGAGGCTGCGCAGGTACTCCGCGTAGTCCTTCAAGACGTCGTGCACGCCGATTTCGCCACGGGTTGCTGCAGCGGGAATGATCCCGGTATTCAAATACTCTTCGGCGAGGGCCTGGATCTCCTTGAGACCGGACTCGGAGGAGATGGGCTGGGCGCCGGCCTTGGCCATCTTGATGCCGTTGTACTCGGCCGGGTTGTGGCTGGCGGTAAAGGTGGCCCCGGCAGCGTTCAGCGCGCCGCAGGCGTAGTACAGCTCATCAGTGGAAATCAGGTCCAGCAGCTGCACGTTGGCCCCACGCGTTGCCGCTCCATTGGCGAACGCCTGGCTGAACTCCGGCGAGGACGGGCGCATGTCGCCGCCCACAAGCACGGTTTCGCCCTCAAGCCCGAGGACATCAACAAAGGCAGCGCCCACGGCTTCGACGATCTCGGCCGTAATGGAATCGCCCACGATGCCCCGGACGTCGTACGCCTTGAAGGACGCCGAAAGGTCAAAGGTCTTGCTCTGCTCGCTAGTCACGCGCTCAATCCTACTGTGACACCGCAATTCGGCATGAATGCGGGCCCGGACCTGTGGACAGCTTTGTCCACATAGCCCATCCCTGCGCCCACGTTGTCCGGGGCGGCTGGAATACTGGGGGCATGGCCAACAGCTCCCCACATCCCGCAGTTTCGTTGCAATCACCTACCCATCAGCAGGCGTTGGCCTGCCTCCGCGAGTTGGTAGGGCATCCGGACGCAAAGTTCCATGATGGCCAGTTCGAGGCCATAGAGGCGCTGGTTGATGCCGGGCGCCGTGCATTGGTGGTTCAACGCACCGGGTGGGGTAAGTCAGCCGTCTACTTCGTTGCATCACTGCTGTTGCGCCGGCGTGGTGCCGGGCCCACACTCATTGTTTCCCCCTTGCTTGCCTTGATGCGGGACCAGGTTGCGGCCGCTGCGAGGGCCGGTGTGCGGGCAGTGGCCATCAACTCGGCCAACGCTTTGGAGTGGGACACCGTGCTGGCCCAGCTGGCCGCCGACGAGGTGGACGTTCTCCTGGTCTCACCTGAGCGGCTGACCAACCCCTCGTTCAGGGAGAACCAACTCCCGGAGCTTGTGCGTCGTACGGGCCTCTTGGTCATTGACGAGGCACACTGTATTTCAGACTGGGGCCATGACTTCCGGCCGGATTACCGCCGCATCGCCGACCTGATCGCGCAGCTGCCTGAAACGGTCCCGGTCCTTGCCACCACCGCCACAGCCAACTCGCGGGTGGTTCATGACATCGAGGAACAGTTGGGTGCAGGAGTACTGACCATCCGTGGCGCTCTGGGCCGTGAGTCCCTGCGGCTGGGTGTCCTGAATCTCCACGACTCGCGGGACCGGCTGGGATGGTTGCTGACCCACCTGGGGGACATGCCCGGAAGCGGCATCATCTACACGCTGACGGTTTCCGCCGCGGAAGACACTGCCCGGCTCCTGTCTGAGGCGGGGCACAATGTCCTTGCCTACACGGGACGCACGGATACGGCGGACCGCGAAAGGGCGGAGCAACTGCTGAAGGACAACCAAGTGAAAGCACTGGTGGCCACCTCAGCCCTGGGCATGGGATTCGACAAGCCTGATCTGGGATTCGTGATCCACCTGGGCGCCCCTTCGTCGCCTGTGGCCTACTACCAGCAGGTTGGCCGCGCCGGCCGTGGAGCAGCCAACGCCGATGTCCTGCTCCTTCCCGGTTCTGAGGACCGCGAAATTTGGCAGTACTTTGCCACGGCCTCAATGCCTTCGGCCGAAAAGGCGGACTCTGTGCTCCGCGTTCTCGGGGAAGCAAGCTCAGCCATGTCCACGGTGGCGTTGGAAGCGCGGGTGGACCTGCGCAGGACACCGCTGGAACTCCTCCTCAAGGTCCTTGCAGTGGATGGCGCCGTGGAGCGCGTTGGCGGGGGATGGCGGGCAACCGGCAAACCGTGGCACTACGACGCCGAGCGGTACGCCCGGATTGCCGAGGCCCGTGTGGACGAGCAGGATTCCATGGTGATCTACCAAGACACCGCAGGCTGCAGGATGGAGTACATCACCTCTGTCCTGGATGACGAAACCGCCGCCCCCTGTGGCAAGTGCGATAACTGCGCAGGCCGTTGGTTCCCCGTTGATGTGGCTGCCTCGGCAGCGGACGCTGCCAACCAGACACTTCGCCGCGCAGGTATCGCCGTGGAACCACGTCTGCAGTGGCCCAGCGGAATGGATCGCTTGGGCGTCGCGGTCAAGGGCAAAATTAAACCGCACCAGAGCATCGCAGAAGGTCGGGTGCTCGCCCGGCTCACGGATCTGGGCTGGGGCGGTGCCCTGCGCGAACTGTTTGCCGCCGGCGCCCCGGACCGTGCCGTTGACCCGGCCATGCTCCAAGCCTGTGTCCAGGTGCTTCGTGAGTGGTCCGGGGCTGAAGGCGGAACCCCATGGAGCGGCGTTGGTCGACCAGCTGCAGTGGTCAGCATTCCTTCCCGCAGCAAGCCGCAGCTGGTGAACACCCTGGCGGAGGGGATAGCAGGCATTGGCCGGATGCCGTACCTGGGACAACTGACACCGGAGCACGGTGGACCCACCGGAGCACGCGGCGGGAACAGTGCCTACCGTTTGGCTGGAGTGTGGGACAGGCTGGCTGTCGGGGCCGAGCTTGCGCAGGCCCTGAAGAGTATCGGCGATCAGCCCGTGCTGTTGGTGGATGATCTCATCGACAGCCGGTGGACCATGACGGTGGCCGGGCTCGCGCTGCGTGAAACAGGAGCAGGTGCTGTTCTGCCGCTGGCACTTGCCCAGGCCGGGTAGCGGACCGGACCCATGACCATAAACCCCAACACCGGCGTTGATGCGCCTACGGAAACGGCTTGGCGGCCCCGCTTGGCCCTGCTGGTGGCGGCCACGTTCTTCATGGAGTTCCTGGACGGTACCATCCTGACAACGGCCATCCCCAGCATCGCGTCCGATTTCCATGCCGCCCCCGCCGACATCAACATCACCATGACTGCTTACCTGGTGACAGTGGCCATGGGCATTCCCCTGAGCAGTTGGCTCGCCGAGCGGTTCGGAGCCCGCAGGATCTTTTGCCTGGCCATCGCCGTGTTCACCATCGCTTCGCTGCTGTGTGCAGTGAGCACGGACCTGACCATGCTCACCGTCAGCCGCGTGGCCCAAGGCCTGGGCGGGGCAATGATGGTTCCCGTCGGCACGCTGGTGGTCCTCCGGGGCACGCCCAAGTCCGAGCTTCTGCGCGCCACCGCGTATCTGGTGTGGCCGGGCTTGCTTGCTCCGGTCCTGGCTCCCATGGTGGGCGGCGCACTGACCACGTTCCTGTCCTGGCACTGGATCTTCCTGATCAACGTGCCCTTGGGCCTGGCTGCCTTCATCGCGGCGCTGCGCCTTGTTCCCCGGACATCCTTCGATTCCGGCAGGCGGCTCGACTGGTTTGGCCTGGTGCTGACCACGCTGGGTGTGGGCGCGCTGGTGGTAGGGCTGGAAACACTGGGCGGCCATGCCTCCAACTGGATTGCCGTGGTGGTGGTGGGTGCCGGTTTGGCGTCCCTCGCCGGTGCGGTCTTGTGGATGCGGACAGCCAAAGTGCCCTTGTTCAACCTCGGCGTCTTTGGCACCAGAACCTTCCGGGCCACGTCAACGGGCGGCTTTATTTACCGTTTGACCATCAGTTCAGTCCCGTTCCTGCTGCCCCTGATGTTCCAGAGCGGATTCGGTTGGGACCCTCTAAAAGCCGGTGTCATGGTGGCCGCCGTGTTCGTTGGGAACATTGGCATCAAGCCCGCCACCACACCGCTCATCCGGCGCTTTGGGTTCAAGCCCGTGCTGGTTTTCGCATCCTTCTCCTCGGCAGTGACTTTTGCCCTTTGCGCATTCCTGACCGCCCAAACCCCCGAGCCCGTCATCTTTGCGGTGCTGCTGTTAAGCGGTGCATTCCGGTCCATCGGCTTCTCTGCCTATGCCTCGGTGCAATACGCGGACATCGAGCCCGGACAACTGCCCTCGGCCAACGCAATCTCGGCCACCTTGGTCCAGTTGGCAGCAGCCGCTGGCATCGCTGTGGGTGCGTTGTTCCTGCGGCTCTTCGAAGCAACGCAGATTTTCGGCCCGGAGGGCGTCGCGCCGTACAGGGGAGCTTTCCTTGCGATGGCGGTGCTGATGCTGATCAGCACAGTGGACAGCCTCACGTTGCCCAAGCACGCCGGGGCAGAAGTCAGCGGTGGGGCCAGGCGCACCGTACCGGGTCCCGCCAAACGGGCCTGAAGCAACGCGCCTGAAACCGGGTCTCGGACCCCGCGAACGCCGCAGTCGGTTAACGCAAAAGGTCCCGGTTCGAAAACCGGGACCTGTTCGCGGAGACGGGGGGATTTGAACCCCCGGTGGAGTTGTGCCCCACACTTCATTAGCAGTGAAGCCCATTCGGCCGCTCTGGCACGTCTCCCTTTGCTATTGCTAGCCCACCAAGGATACGCAGAACCTGCGGCCCAGTGCAAAACAGCCACTGGAAACGGGCTGCGCTGGCGCGTAGGTCAGTTCCGTCCGGCCAACGAGCGCCACAGGAAGTGGTTGCTGCGTGCCTGCAGCGCTGCCGCCTGCCGGTTGTCCGAAGCACCGGCATGGCCACCTTCCAGTGCCTCGTGGAACCACACGTCCGGAATCCCCATAGCCTGCATCCGTGCCGCCATTTTGCGGGCCTGCACGGGGCCCACCCGGTCATCCGAAGTGGCTGTCCAGATGAACGTTTCCGGGTAATCCACGCCATCGTGCAGGAGGTGGTAGGGCGAGAAAGTCCGGATGAACTCCCATTGCGCGGGGACGTCGGGATCGCCGTACTCGGCGATCCACGAATATCCCGCGGACAGCTTGGTGTAGCGCCGCATGTCCAGGAGGGGAACACCGCAGGACACGGCTCCGAACAGTTCGGGGTACTGGGTCAGCATGTTTCCCACCAGCAAGCCGCCGTTGGAACCGCCAACGCATCCCAGCCGGGGCCGGCTGGTGACGCCGCGGGAGATCAGGTCCTTGGCCACCGCCGCGAAATCCTCGTAGGCGCGGTGCCGGTTCTCCTGGAGGGCTGCGCGGTGCCAACCCGGTCCGTATTCGCCCCCGCCGCGGATGTTGGCAACAACGTAGACGCCGCCCCGTGAGTGCGGTGCGGAGCCGTCGTCGGACGCCACTGCTGTGGTGCGCCGCTCCAGCCAGGCCCGCCCAATGGACCCGCTGTAAGCGGGTGTCCGCGAGATCTCGAAACCGCCGTAGCCGGAAAGCTGTGTGGGGTTCTGCCCGTCGAGCACCAGATCCTTGGAGGCAACCTGGAAGTAGGGAACCTTGGTGCCGTCTTCCGAGACGGCGAAGTGTTGCTGGACTTCGTACTGGTCTTCGTCGAAGAACGACGGCGACCGCTTCACTTCCGTGTGGTGGCTTGCTACGCCCGGGGTTCCGCTCCCGCCGCCCGGCTCGGTCCGGACCAGGGAGCCGCGGGTCAAGGTGGTGGGGGTGGTGAAGCCGGTGGCCACCAGCCAGAAATCGTTGCCGGCGCCGGCCTCGTCTTCATCGTCCACTGCGTAGGCATTGACGTCGTGCAGGGGCGGGCAGGCATCCAGGACGGTGGAGGCCCACGCCCCGTTGCCGGCGGTGGGGGCGTCCGGCTCCACGGGCAGCCGCGGATCGAGGACCCGGATTTCGGAGGAGACGTCCCGCAGCAGGTTGAGCAACAGGTATTCCCTGGTCCAGCTCCAGGACTGCAAGGAGGTGTGCGCGTCGGGTTCAAACAAGGTCAGCAGCGAGCGGGATCCGGCCAGATACTGCTCAAAATCTGCCGCCAGCAAAGACCCTGCAGGGAAGACGGTCCCGTCCACGTCCCAGTCCTTCTGCGGGCGGAACAGCAGCCAGTCCCGGTGGACGCTGATGTTCACGTCCGTGGGGACATCAACGGCCAGCCATGAACCCTCACGCAGCAGCGATGTGCTCCGGTTGTAGAAGTCGATGTAGTCAACGGCAAAGGTGCGCTCGTAACCCGGCGTGGAGTCGTGAGCCACCATGGCCAGCATGTGGTCCTCAGGGATCTCGTAGAGGCGCTCGGCCTCTTGGAGGGACTGTCCCCGGCCCAGTTTCACCGCGGTCCTGGCATAGGAGGACGAGGTAGCAGGAAGGCCCTCGGCGGTGGTTGAAACCAGCAATGTGTCGGCATCAAGCCAGCTCACGTTGCCTTTCGCGGTGGGGATATCAAAGCCGCCCTCAACGAAGGTGCGCGATTCGACGTCGAACTCGCGGTGGCGGTCAGCGTCACCGCCGTCGGGCGACAGCGAAACCATGGCCAGGCGGTACTCGCTGCCGTCCTCCGGCCGGAGGAACCCGGCGCCGTGGAATACCCACTCGGTTCCCTCTGAAGCTGCCAGTGCGTCAACGTCCAGCAGAACGTCCCACTCCGGCGAATCCGTGAGGTAGCTTTCCCAGGTGGTCCGGCGCCACAGTCCCTTGGGGTGCTCCTGGTCTTTCCAGAAGTTGTAGTAGTAATCCCCGCGCTTGTTCACCATGGCAATGCGGTCCGTTGAGTCCAAAACCTCAAGGATGCCTGCTTCAACACTGCGGTACTCGGGATCGTCGAGCAGTTCTTCGGTGCGGGCATTTTGTTCGCGCACCCACGCCAGCTGCTCTTCGCCGTGGATCTCTTCGAGCCAGATGTTCTCATCTATGGGCTCCGGCGCGACGTCTGCGGCGTGCCGTGGCCCGGATGTCCGGGCGTTATCCTTCTCTGGAAGTGGCGTCTGATCAGCTTGTGTGGTGGTCATCAGCCCATCCAAGCAACACTGCTCAACGGTAAGCAAGTCACACAGAAGTTAGGCTGGAGCGTGGCTAAATCCCAAACCAACCGTGTTGCCCTGCTGGGGGCGGGCCCTCGGGGCACCAGCGTCCTTGAGCGGTTGCTCGCGAACTGGGCTGCAGCACCTGCCGGCGGGGAGGGGCAGTTGCACATCCACGTCGTGGATCCATACCCTGCCGGTTCCGGCCATGTGTGGCAACCGGAACAGTCACGCCTTTTCCTGATGAACACCCAGTCTTTCTATCCCACGCTGATTCCCGAGGACCCCCACCTTGCCCGGCGGTTGACCGGCGGTTCCTTCGACCAGTGGCGTGAGGCCCGCCGTCGTGATGGCGCTGGACTCAACGATGCCGAAAAAGCTGAGCTGGCCACCTTGGACTCACGTGATTTCCCCAGCCGGGCTTTGTACGGCCGGTACTTGCGCCAAACCCTGGCGGCCCTGCTGGAGAAGCTGCCCGACGGCGTCGAGGTCACCTTCCATGAAACCTCCGCCGTCGCTGCGCGCCCCGTTGGCGGGATGTTCGACGTCGAACTCGCCACGGGCGCCAAACTCACGGTGGACTCGGTGGTGCTGGCCCTGGGCCACGTTGAGTCCCGGCTGAATCCTGAGCAACGCTCGTTCAAGAGTGCCGCCGCCGAGCATGGGCTGCTCTACTTTCCGCCCGCGCCGCCAGCGGATGTTGACTGGGAAATGGTGCCGGACCAGCAACCGGTACTGGTCCGCGGCATGGGTCTTAACTTTTTCGACGTGATGGGCCAGCTGACCGAGGGTCGCGGCGGCAAGTTCGTCCAGACCGGCTCGCCGGGTGCGGGTGCGCTGGAGTACCGGCCGTCCGGGCGGGAGCCCAGGATCATCGCGGCATCCCGGCGCGGCACACCGTACCGTGCCAAGGCCGGTCTTGACGGGTATTACCCCAGCAGCATCACCATGCGCTACATGACCGAGGATGCCGTGGACAGGTTCCGGGCAGCAGGCATCCAGCCCGGATTTGATCATGACCTGTGGCCGTTGCTGCATCGCGACGCCTTGTGGGCCTACTACTCCACGCTGGCAGCCCACCAACCCACTGCCATCAAGGATCCGGAGCAATTCCTGGCGGACCTTGAGGATGCACTACGACCCCACGCGCACACCACGGCCAACTGGGAAAGCGATGTTGGCGACCTCGTGGAAAAACACGTGGTCGCTTCCCGCAGGTTGGACTTGAGGGGACTGGCGGCACCCCTGGCCGGACGTTCTTTCGCCAGCCGGCGGGACCTTGATGCCACCATCACCGCCTATTTGGATGATGACGCGCGGCGCTCGGCGCTGGGTGAGGCTGATCCGGTGAAGATGGCCATCGGTGCATTGCACACCGGGCGTGCCATCTTAAAGTCGGTGGTGGCCGACGGCGGCATCACCGACGAGTCGTGGTTGGCGGGCCTCAGGGGCTGGTTCGAATCCTTCGTGGAAGGACTCGCCAGCGGTGCTCCAGCGGTACGTTCCGAACAGTTGGCGGCCCTGGCGCGGGCAGGCGTGGTCAGCTTTGTGGGTCCCGACCCCAAGTTCAGTGTTGACCGGGGCGCCAAGCTGTTCAAGGCGTTCTCTCCGTGGGTCCAGGATGATCCCGTGGAAGCTCCCACGTTGATCGAAGCGATGTCCCCGGCCAACCGCGTGGGAATCAACCTTTCCCCGTTGCTGGAACAGCTCATGGCTGATGGTTTGGTCCGGACCAAGATCATGATGAGCGTTGAAGGCACGCCGATGCAGACCACGGGCCTTGATGTGGAGCCGCACCCCTACCGCCCACTGGCGGCCAACGGGACGATTACCCCGAACCTGTACGTCCTGGGCTTGCAATTGTCTGCCTCGCAGTGGGGCACGGCCATCGCTGCCGAAGCCCGTCCCCGGACCGGCAAGACCTACTCAAGTGGCCAGCGCACGCTTCGCGATGCCGATGAGATTGCGCTGAGCATCCTGAACCGCTGAGCATCCTGAACCGCTGAGTGTCCTGAACCGCTGAGTGTCCTGAACCGCTGAGCATCCTGAAGATCCACTAAAAGGGCCAGGGCCCCTCACCATCTTGGTGAGGGGCCCTGGCTTATTTACTGTCGGCCTTACTTATTGACGAGGATCAGCCGCGCAGGCACCTCTGGTACTCCACCCAAGCGAAGGCGTACCGCAGCCAGCCCACGACGTCGTACCACTTGGAAGGCTTCACCGGGGGAGTGCACTGGGGCGGAGTGGGTCCGCTCGCGGCCACCTTCACCAGTGCCTTCACCACGGTTCCGCTTTCGACGGCGGTGAGCACCACGGTGCCCGTCCCCGCTGCAGCGGCTGCCGGAACTTTCAGGTTCACGGTCGCTGCACCGGCGTTGACCGGAACCTGTCCCAGCACCACTGCCGCTCCCTTGGCGTCCACGAACACGGCCTTCAGGGCGGTGTTTGCCGGGCTGCCAATGGAGGTGAGGTTGAGCTTGGAGACGGCGAGGGCCACGGCCTCACCGGCCTTGACCTCGGCTGCCGTGGTGTTGGCAACAGCCACAGAACGGCGGGCAAAGTCCGGGGATACGGGGTTGTGTTCGCGCAGGTACTTGATCCACGCGTCCCGATCCACCAAGCCGGTGTCCTTGGTGTTGGTGCCTTCCTTGAACACCCGGAAGTTGTCGCCACCGGTTGCAAGGAAGCTGAACGTACCAATCCGGTACTGCTTTGCCGGATCAATGACAGTGCCGTTCACCCAGATTCCGGTGATGCGGTCGCCCGCCGGACGGGCAGCGTCGTACGTGTAATTAACGTTCTTCGAAACACCCAGTTGCTGGTAGGGCCGGCTCGGGACGGTGCCATCAGCGTTGGTTTGCCACTGCTGCTCAAGCAACGTCTTGAACTGCGCGCCCGTCAGGGACGTGGTCCAGAGGTTGTTGACGAACGGCAATACCGCGTTGGCTTCCGAGTAGGTGATGGTGCCATCCGGTGCGTAGTAGAGCTCGTTACGCAGACCGCCGGGATTCACCACGCCGATCTCGGCAGCGCCCAGCTCGGGTGCCTTGAGGGTATCCACCAGGGAGTCGGCCACCAGGTTGCCCAAGGTGGATTCGCTGGCACGGTCATCACGCTTGGGGGCGCCGCCGGCCGGGTCCGGTGTGAAAGCCGTGGTGATATCGGCGGTCACGGCCCCCACGGGCTGGTTGCCGATCTCGGCCGCTTGGGCCACGGCCTTGTCCACGATGGTCTTCACTTGGGCCACCCGGGGGTATGCGGCAACAAGGCTGTCCGCTGTGTCCGTGGTGCGGTCCACAACTGCGGCTTTGTAAGCAGTGACGGCCTTGCTGGCGGTGTCCACCGTCAAGGTCACGGTACCGACGTTCTCACCGTAGTTACCGGTCTGCACGATGGGCCGGGTTTTCCCGGTGGGCTGGCCATTGGTATCCAGGATGGGGGCATCCCACGCGTATTCCTTGTGGGTGTGCCCGGTGAAGATGGCAGCCACATCGGGTGTGGTTTGGTTGACCAGCTTGGCGAAGGGGCCGCCTGCAGCCACTTCCTGGGCCAAGGTGGCGCCCTCCGGGGTTCCGGCGGCAGCACCGTCGTGGTTTTCCACAATGATGATGTCGGCGAGGTTCCCGGCCTTGATTTTTGCTGCCACCCGGTTGATGGCGTCCACGGGATCGCCGAACTCCAGGTCCGTGATTCCGGCAGGAGTGACAAGGGAAGGGACTTCCTGCGTGACCGTGCCGATCACGGCCACCTTCATGCCGTTCATGTCCAGGACCTTGTACTCCGGAAGAACCGGGGTGGTGGTGCCCTTTTGGTAGACGTTGGCGCCCAAGTACGCGAACTTCGCGTTGTTCCCGCCATTGATGACGCGATCACGCAAATCCGGCCAGCCGCCGTCGAACTCGTGGTTGCCCACAGCGGACGCCTGCAGTTCCAGGGCGTTCAGAACATCAATGGTGGGCTGGTCCTTCGCTACTGACGAGGCGAAGAGGGAGGCGCCAATATTGTCGCCCGCAGAAATAAATGCGGTGGCTCCGGGGGCCGCTGCCGCGCGGAGTTTCTCAACGGTTCCGGCGAAGAGCACGGTGTTGGAGTCGATCCGGCCGTGGAAATCGTTGATCCCCAGGAACTGCAGATCAACGGTGGCCGGTGCGTCCGGTGCGAGGTTCAGGCCCACCACCACGGGGTCGTGGTCGCTGGCCCGGAATTCGTTCTCCGCATAGTAGTTGGTCACATTGTTGTTATACCTGCTGTACTCAAGGGCCACGGACTCCACTGAGTTGATGTTCCAGATGTCAGTTCCGGTGACCTTTGCTGCGGCTGCCGGTGAAGCGAGGATGTGGTCCAGGGATCCCACCATCCCGCCGAACAGGTAGGAGTGCTTCCCGGTTCCCACTTCCAGGTCCTTGTACCCGGCGCCGGTCAGGACGTTGATGGGATCTTCCTTGGCGTAGGCATTGAAGTCACCAATCAGGAAAACCTTGTCGGTTCCCTTGGATGCCTGCAAGTCTTTCGAGAAGGAAAGGAGGGATTCTGCCTGCTTGGTGCGGGCCACGTTGGACGCGCCCTGGCCCTTGTCCGTGTCGTCCGGTGTTGCTGCGGAGCCCTTGGACTTGAAGTGGTTGACGATCGCAATGAATTTCTTGTCGTCCGCTGCACCTACGGGCTTGAACACCTGGGCCAGCGGCTTGCGGGCACTTGCGAAAGCCGCGGTGTCGTTGTGGATGATCGACTCACCCACGGGCTCGGCCGTTGCCTTTTTGTAGATGAAAGCGGTGCGGATCATGTCCTCATCGCTCAACGGGGGAGCGTTGGCGGGCGTCCGCACGTAATCCCAAACGCCGGGTGTCTTCACGTTCAGGGCGTCCACCAGTTTGGACAGGGCGTCATCACGGTTCTTGCCGAACTGGGCCGAGTTCTCGATTTCTTCCAGCGACACCACGTCCGCACCGGATGTGGTGATTGCCGCAACGATCTTGCTTTGCTGGCGCTCGAAATTCTCCGCATTGGCGGCGCCGCGGGCGTTGCAGCCTTCCTTGACCGTGATGGGGTTGCCTGCGCGGTCGGTGTAGAACACGCAGCCGCTCAACTGGTCACCGGTGGTGGGGAAGTAGTTCAGGACGTTGAAGGACGCCAGCTTGAGGTTGCCACCAACATCGGCCGGCCCGTCGGGACGGGTGCTGGTGAACGTCGCCGGTTGGGCACGTTCCGCGCTGGTGGGTGTCAGTGCTTCGAGGGGCTGGAACTTCCAGGAGTTGTTGCCGTAACCCAGGATCACGTCTGTCCGGAACGTCGCCGGCGAACCGACGCGCACGGGGTTGGACGTTGTCAGGTAGGGCAGTTCCTGTGCCTTGGTGGCGGCGTCCTTGAGGAAGTTGGTGGAAGCGCCGTCGTCGAGCTTGATGCCGCGCAATGCGTTGTCCGCCACCACGGCGGCGTATTCCGGTGAGCCGTACGTGGCTACAGCTGTCGGCTGGACCAAGGGGGAGGTACCTGCCGCCAAACCGATCTCGCCGTACTGGTTCAGGGAGTAGTTGTCCGTGACCGTGAAAGGCCCCTCAGGCGAAACCAGCATGCCTTCCAGGTTCTCGCGGGCAGCCTCATTCGCCGGAAGTGCGAAAGGTGTGGACTTGACCTCGGGTGCAGCTTCGGTGAGCTTCTTTAGTCCCGCTGCGTCCACAGTCATCTGGGTCTGGTTGGCGAATTCGCTGACCGCTCCGGTGACTTCCAAGTAGTCGCCTGATTGGACCGTCCCCGCCGTCGTGGGCGAGTAGATGAACAAAGCGTCCGACGCCGTCCTGGCCGCCCCGGCGGTTCCCCCGCCGCTGCCGGGGGTCTGGAGGTAGTAGCCGTTCAGTCCGCCCGTGGAGTAGACGGCAGTGACTTTACCGCGGGTTGTGACGGTGCTGCCGACGAACGGGCTCGCAGGGCCGGTGCCCTGGATCTCGGCAATGGTCTTGGCGCCTGTCACGGGCCCGGGATCGGTGGGGGGAGTCCCGCCGGTGGACGCGGTCGGCGTAATGGTGGCGCTCAGGGTGAAGTCGGCGGCGTTGGAGTCCGTGTCCACGCCGTTGGTCCGGTTGATGCTCTTGACATCAGTGTTGCTGGTGGGAGCCGGAGCCACGGCCGTTTCGAACGTGTTCGATGTCCCATAGCCCAGCAGATCAGCGATTGCAGGATTGCCTGTGACCGAACCCGTGGGAAGCGGCGACACCGCAGTGCCCTGCTTCGCCAGGATCAGCGTCCCCGTTGTACCGCTGGGGTTGAGCGTGCCGGACGCCTGGACATCAGGTGCCGGCAGCGCCGGTGCCGTGGATGTACCACTGTTCGTGGCGCCTTGGACCAGGAAGTATCCCTTGGCCGGAATGCTTCCTGTCAGGGGGGTGATGCCTGTTGGTGCCGTGGTGGTGCCGGCACTCCTGTACTGCAGGGACCAGCCCGCCAGGCTGACCGGAGCATCGGAGCTGTTGTACAGCTCCACGAACTTGTTCTTATAGGCGGCGCCATTGCTGCCGCCACTCAGATAGGCCTCGTTGATCACCACCGGCGAAGTGCCGGCCGCGACGGGCGCGTTGTCCACTGCCATGGCCGGTGCGGCTGTCAGTGGGGCTGCAAGCAACCCCACTGACAGAACCGTTCCGGCTACTGTCTTCCAATGCTGGTGCATCCGCTCTAACTTTCATCAGGGAGCCCTGTGGGGTCTCTTGGGACGACGTCCACTGTCTTGTGAAGTGGGCGATGTGCCGGAAGTTACTCCGGGTAAAGCTGCCTCAGACGTAGCAGAACACGAACGGATGAATGGGAAGTGGATCAGTGGTGGCCGGAGAGTGCCTTCACTGTCCTCCAGAGGGTGCGCAGTCGGGTGGCTGCGCTGATGCGGGTGCGCCTATTTGGCTGCGCCCTTCAAGGTTCCGGCAGTGGAGGTACCTGAGGCGCCGCCGATCAAGCAGACGATCTCACGGTCCTTGGCCTTCCACGTATCGGACGTGGGGTAGAAATAGGTCAATTCCAGAGTGGATTGATCGAAGGGCACACCCACGAAAGTTGCGAACTCCGTGCCACAGAAATCTTCCGACTGTTTGGCCACTTCCTCCTGGCCGGGGTAATCGTCGGCCACAATGTTCTTCGCCGCGTACGCCTCGAGGTCGTGGTTTTGCTCGCACGGGATGACGGAGACGTCCTTGACCTCGGTGCCGGATGGCTCTGCGATGCAGTCCCCAACCTTGACCTTGAAGGCGTCGGCAACGGATGTTTCAGTGGGCTTGCCGGTGTCATCCCGCTTGGCGTCGCCGCTGCTGATGAGCGAACAGCCGGCCAGAGCCAAAGAGGCCACGGCCACCAGGGCGGCGGTGTGGAGTGGTTTTGCGCGGTGGAGCATTCTGGTCCTTCCCAGATGGGCCACAGAACGTCTGGCGGACGCCGGCTCTGCGGTCAACGGCGAGGGACCAAACAGGACCTGCCGCCGGCTGATCCCCCAGCGCCGGCAACAGGCGGGTCCGTCCAGCGGCTCTTGGGTAGGGAGCAGCGGGACGGACCTGAAAAGCAACAGTCTAAGCGCCTTGGCCTTGGTCCTGAACCACCCTGAAGACGGCACCTGTGGGATCAGACAGGGTAGCCAACCTGCCGAACGGACTGTCCTCTGCGGGCTGCGTCACCGTAGCCCCCAAGGCGATGGGCTTCTCCACCGTGGCGTCCGTATTTTCCACGCAAAAATAAACGCTCCACATGGATGGCACCTGTTCCGGAAGGAAGCCGGCCGCGTCCATGATCCCTGCCTTGGAGTCATCCCCTGAGCCCAGGGTTGTGTAACGGAACTCGGGGGTGTCGCTCATGACATCCGTCTGCCAACCAAAGACGTTCTGGTAGAACGCAATGGCGGCGGCGTAATCCTTCGACAGCAGCTCATGCCATGCGGGAGCACCCGGCTCAGCTGCCAGTTCAAAACCCTTCATTTCACCGAACTGCCAGGCTCCGATGGACGCTCCGGAAGCGTCAGCGTACATGGCCATGCTTCCCTGCGCGGGAACGTCCATGGGTTCCATGTAGACCTGGCCGCCGTTTGCCGCGGCAGCCCGGGTGGTGGCCTGGATGTCATCAGTACGCAGGTACGTGGACCAAAGATCCGGCATTGCGGTCATGTCCGGCTACTTGGCCATCATTCCTGCCACCATCTGGCCGTCCTTATAGGCAGTGATGTAGCCGCCATACGTTTCCTGATCACCGGTTTCGTAGGTCCAGCCAAAAATTGCCGTATAGAAGGCCTTGGCCTTTGCGGTATCGGAGGTCATCAAATCGATCCAGCACGGCGCACCCGGAGTGATATCAGGCTTGGGCATAGGTCAGGCTCCTGTGGTCAAGCCGCGGCCGGAAAGCTACGGCAAATGTCAGTGGGTTCGAGACAAAAGAAGACTATGCGGGGGGTCTGACAGTTTCAATGACTTCCGGTTGCCCGGTCTCGGTTGCGCACAAAAATGCCCCGGGTGGCAGCACCCGGGGCATCTCTTGGCGGAAGGTAAGGGATTTGAACCCTTGGTACGGGGTTACCGCACACTGGTTTTCAAGACCAGCTCCTTAGGCCGCTCGGACAACCTTCCTCGCCTAGTAGTGTTTCATAGGGAGTTGGCTGTTCCAAAACATCACGTCTTCCTGTCCCTGCCCCGGGTCCGGCAGACACGCTAGAAAACCGGGAGTTCGTCATGAAAGCCGTCTACATCTCAGAACCTGGCGGGCCCGAAGTCCTTGAAGTCCGCGAGGTACCGGCTCCGGTACCCGGCCAAGGCGAGGTACTGATCGACGTCGTTGCCGCAGGCCTTAACCGTGCAGATGTCCAGCAGCGCCGTGGGTTCTACCCGCCGCCGCCAGGGGCGTCGGAGGTTCCCGGCCTTGAAGTCTCCGGCCGGATCGCGGCCTTCGGTCCGGGCGTGACCAAGGCATTTTCCGTAGGAGACAAAGTAGTAGCTTTGCTCTCCGGGGGCGGCTACGCACAACAGGTGGCCGTGGCGGCCGAGCAGGTTCTGCGGGTTCCGGAGGGCGTTGACCTCATCACGGCTGCGGCCCTGCCGGAGGTTGCCGCCACGGTGTATTCCAACCTCATCATGACTGCACAACTCCAGCCGGGCGAAACCGTGCTGATCCATGGCGCCACAGGAGGCATCGGCACCTTGGCCATCCAGCTGGCCAAGGCGTATGGCGCCACGGTGGCCACCACGGCCGGCACCGATGAAAAAGTCAGTACCGCCAAGGCGTTCCTCGGGGCGGACATCGCCATCAACTACGCGGAGGAAGACTTCCCGGAGAGCCTGAAAGCGCAAAACAACGGCAAGGGCGCCGATGTGATCCTGGATGTCGTGGGTGCCAAGTACCTCCAACAGAATATTGATGCGTTGGCTTATTATGGCCGGCTCATCGTTATCGGGTTGCAGGGAGGCGCCACGGCCCAGATCAACCTGGGTCAGCTGCTCAGCAAGCGTGCCGCAGTTATTGGCACCGCCCTCCGGCCGCGATCCGTCGCGGAAAAAGGCATCATCATGACGGCCGTGCGGGAGTCCGTTTGGCCCATGGTCACCGACGGGCGGATCAAGCCCCTGGTGGCAAAGACCTTCCCCCTGGATCAGGTCAGGGAAGCCCACCAGTACTTCGACTCCGGCGAGCACGTTGGCAAGGTCCTGCTGCTCCTCTGATGTGTCCGCCACCCCGCAGGGAGGAGTTCCATGTCCATCCGGCACAGCCTGCTTGCCCTGCTTCAGGACCGGCCCCGTTACGGGTATGAACTGCGTGTGGAATTCCAGGACCGCACGGGATCGGCCTGGCCGCTCAACATCGGCCAGGTCTACACAACCCTGGACCGTTTGGAGCGCGACGGTTTGGTCCGCAAGGACGGCGACGACGGCGGCGGGCACGTCGTCTACAGCATCACTGACGCCGGGGCAGAGGAAGTCGCGGCGTGGTTCGCCGGGGCAGTGGACCGTGGCACTCCGCCGCGGAATGAAATTGCCATCAAGCTGGCGCTCGCCGTGAGCATTCCGGGAATCAGTGCCTCCGAGGTCATCCAGGCGCAGAGGGAAGTTTCCCTGCGCGCCCTTCAAGAGCACACCCAGGCGCGCAAGATGGTCTCAGCGGGCCAACGGCCCGAGGACACGGCATGGCTGCTTGTTCTTGACTCGTTGGTTTTCCACGCTGAGGCTGAAGTCCGGTGGCTGGATCTGTGCGAGGCCAGGATGGTCCAGGCGCAGGGGATTTCGGGTCAAAGCTAGGCTGCCGCCTCGAGGAATGGCGTCATGAAACGGTCGCCCGCCGCACGTCCATGACCGCCCACCGAGGGGTGGCCTGACGTCAGCGTGTGCGGCCTTTACATGTCAGTGGCAATTGTTAGTGTGCTTGGAGGCACGTGGCGAAGCGGTCCCCACCGCGGTTTTCGCCACAACGGCATGTCCCATCACCGCAGCAATTCTCAAGGAGGAGATATGGGTAAGGTTCCAGACCACGCCGGATTGAAGGAAGGACTGGACCCATCCCTGCCCTCACCGGCAGTGGATGATTCGGTCCGAGATGCAGAAGAGCGCCGCTGGACGCCGGCAAAGATTGGCCTCTGGGTTGCGATTTCACTGGTGGGCGCAGTGGCGTGGTTCATGGTGGCGTTGGTCCGTGGAGAGACGGTCAATGCCATCTGGTTCGTTTTCGCTGCGGTGTGTACGTACCTGATCGGATACCGGTTCTACTCCAAGGTCATTGAGCGCTACCTGCTTAAACCGGATGACCGCCGGGCGACCCCGGCCGAATACAAAGCGGACGGCAAGGACTATGTCCGCACCGACCGGAATGTGTTGTTCGGCCACCACTTCGCAGCAATTGCCGGCGCGGGCCCTCTGGTGGGACCGGTCATTGCGGCCCAGATGGGCTATCTCCCCGGCACCATCTGGATCATCCTCGGCGTCGTTCTTGCCGGTGCTGTGCAGGACTACCTGGTGATGTTCTTCTCCATGCGCCGCGGCGGCCGTTCCCTGGGCCAGATGGCCCGTGAGGAGCTGGGCCTGATTGGTGGCACCGCTGCCCTGATCGCCACCCTGTTGATCATGATCATCATCGTTGCCATCCTGGCGCTCGTGGTGGTCAACGCCCTGGGTGAGAGCCCGTGGGGTGTGTTCTCGGTGGGCATGACCATCCCCATTGCGTTGTTCATGGGGGTCTACCTGCGCTTCATCCGTCCCGGCAAGGTGATGGAGGTGTCCATCATCGGTTTCGTGCTGCTCATGGCGGCCATCATTGGCGGCGGCGCCGTAGCCGGGACCGAGTGGGGAGCAGCCTTCTTCCACCTGGACAAGGTGACCATTGCATGGGGCCTGATTGTGTACGGATTCATCGCAGCAATCCTGCCCGTATGGCTGCTGCTGGCACCGCGCGACTACCTCTCCACGTTCATGAAAATCGGTGTGATTGTGATGCTGGCATTGGCCATCATTGTGGTGCGCCCGGAAATCACTGTGCCGGCCTTCAGCGAATTCGCCGGCAGGGACAACGGGCCGGTCTTCTCCGGTTCACTGTTCCCGTTCCTTTTTGTCACCATCGCCTGCGGAGCGCTCTCAGGATTCCATGCCCTGATTTCCTCAGGAACCACGCCCAAGCTGATTGAAAAGGAACGGCAGACCCGGTTCATTGGCTACGGCGGGATGTTGATGGAATCCTTCGTAGCCATCATGGCCCTGGTGGCTGCCATTTCCATTGACCGTGGCATCTACTTCGCCATGAATGCTCCTTTGGCGCTGACCGGCGGCACCGTGGAGACGGCCGCCACCTGGGTGAACAGCCTGGGCCTGGCCAATGTGAACATCACTCCCGACGTTTTGGCGCAAACCGCCAAGGACGTAGGGGAGGAGAGCATCATCTCCCGTTCCGGCGGAGCGCCCACCCTGGCGGTCGGCTTGGCGCACATCATGCAGCAGTTCATAGGTGGGCCGGGCATGATGGCTTTCTGGTACCACTTCGCCATCATGTTCGAGGCCCTGTTCATCCTCACCGCCGTGGACGCCGGGACACGCGTTGCGCGTTTCATGCTGCAGGATTCCATTGGGAACTTCATCCCCAAGTTCAAGGAAGCCTCCTGGCGGCCCGGTGCCTGGTTGTGCACAGCCATCATGGTGGCGGCTTGGGGCGCTGTGCTGATCATGGGCGTCACAGATCCTCTCGGTGGCATCAACACCCTGTTCCCGTTGTTCGGCATCGCCAACCAGCTCCTTGCCGCGATTGCTTTGGCCGTCTGCATGGCCATTATTGCCAAGCGGGGCACCTTCAAGTGGCTGTGGATCGTGGCCGTGCCGCTGGCCTTTGCCGCCGTAGTGACCATCACGGCAAGCTTCCATAAGATCTTCTCGCCCGTACCGGCTGTGGGCTACTTCGCCAACAACCAGGCCTTCTCCAAGGCTCTGGCTGACGGGAAGACGGAGTCCGGCACCGCCAAGTCGGTGGCTGCCATGGAAGCCGTGGTCCGGAACACGGCCATCCAAGGGTGGCTTTCCGTGATCTTCGTGGTGTTGAGCATCATTGTGATCATCACTGCCCTTCTGGCCACTTTCAAGGCCTTCCGGGCCGGAGGTGCAAAGGGTCATGAGGACCCAGCGGTGGCATCCAAAGTGTTCGCGCCTGCCGGGCTGCTTCCCACGTCCGCGGAGAAGGCTCTCATGGCTGAATGGGATGCCCTTCCCGCAGCCAGGAGAAGCGAAAAGGCCGGACATCACTGATGAATGCCATCACCAAGGGCTTCCGGGGCTTTGCCGCTTACATGGGATCACTCATGGGAGCGGATGCTTACAGCAAGTATCTGGAGCACTTCGAGGACTCGGACCATGCCGGTCCCGCCATGACCGAACGCGAGTTCTGGCGGGACCGGATGGATCGGCAGGACACGAACCCGCAGGGTCGCTGCTGCTGAGGTGAAGCGGCCCGGTAAGGCCTCGTCCGGGCACTTGGAGGTTTCGCTACGAACGAAGTCCAAAATGCCAGCAGGGACGGGGCCCGGACCGGAGCTCGTGAGAGTATGAACAAATGAGCGATCTGAACAACATTCAGCCCACGGATGAGGCTTCGGACGACACTCCTGTGGAGGGAACCACCCTGGACGACGCCACTGAACCTTCCCTGGATAACGCGGCCGGCCCCTCAGCTGCCTCGGAAGACGAGGAGAAGGGCGCAACAGCCAAGAGGAGCGGCCTCCATGAGCTGGTGGACGAGCCCGCCAAGGTAATGCGCATCGGCACCATGATCCGGCAGCTGCTGGAAGAAGTGAAGAGCGCTCCCTTGGACGACGCTGCCCGGGGCCGTTTGGCGGAGATCCATGAGCGGTCCATCAAGGAACTGGAGGACGGGCTTGCCCCCGAGCTCCTTGAGGAATTGGAACGGATCAGCCTTCCCTTCCCTGAGGGCAAGGCTCCATCGGATGCCGAGCTCCGGATTGCGCAGGCTCAGCTGGTGGGCTGGCTTGAGGGCCTGTTCCATGGAATCCAGGCAGCGATGGCCGCCCAGCAGGCTGCGAGGGAACACGCCGCTGCCCAGAACCACCTCAAGCAACTCCCACCGGGAACTGTGATTGCTCCCGGCATTGTCATCGGCGAGAACGGTCAGCCACAGCGGGCGGCAGCACCGGGCGCACCCACGGCATCGTCTGGCCGCTTGGACGATCCCGACCATGGCCCAGGCCAGTACCTCTGAGCTGATGGTGGGATTCTTTGGGGCCGTCCGGCAGGGGCGGAAAGACGATCTGGAACTTGGCAAGGGGTTGTGGCGCCGTGCCCATGATCGTTTCCACCGTGGCCTGGACCGGTATCACCAGGTGCTTGAAGGCGTTGATGATGACCAGCTTTACAACGAGCTGGTGGAGGTAGCCAACCAGCTTGCCGGGTTGTCCCCGCGCATCCGGATCATTTGCGTGGAGGCACAGAGGCGCTCCCCGAGCGATGGTTTGGATGTCCCCGGGGCGTTGGCCGGCGTCCACAGGGCGTTGTCGAAGGCCGGCAATTCGCTGGCCACCACCGCCGAGGCTGCAGCCATGCTGCGGCTGGCTGTGGGGCCGGTGCCAGTAGGAGCGTTGTCGGTCCGCAGGCGGGCTGAGTCTGTTTTCGAGCAAGTGGCCGACGCCGAGCGGCAGCTCAACGCCTGAAGTCCGGGATTCGCCAGTACCCGGATTTCGCAAATAAGCGCAGCGTTAGCAATTACCCGCGCGCGCCGTTATTCCCTGCCAACAGGAAGTTAAGCGGTTAGCTGATCTTGCTCTCCGCCCCTCGTGCGGGCCGCGTGGGGCTGGCAGGATAACCACTATGACTTCGTCACCAGAACTTACTTTCAACGACGGCAACACCATTCCCCAGCTCGGCTACGGGGTGTGGCAGGTTGAAGACGATGTAGCCGAAAAGGTAGTCCGCCAGGCATTTGAGGCCGGCTTCCGCCATATCGACACAGCCAAGATCTACGGGAACGAGGCCGGCGTTGGCCGCGCCATCGCCGCTTCGGGTCTTTCCGCGGAGGAAATCTTCATCACCACCAAGCTGTGGAACGCCGACCAGGGCTACGAGTCCACGCTGGAGGCCTTCGAGGCTTCCATGGACCGCCTTGGCCTGGAGACCCTGGACCTGTACCTCATCCACTGGATGCAGCCCAAGCAGGAAAAGTACGTTGACACCTGGAAGGCGCTGATCGAGCTGCAGAAGCGCGGCCGGGTAAAGTCCATCGGTGTTTCCAACTTCACCAAGGAAGGCCTGCAGCGCATCATCGATGAAACCGGCGTAGTTCCGGTCATCAACCAGGTTGAGCTGCACCCGTTCTTCAACCAGTCCCAGCTGCGGGAATTCAACGCCTCCAAGGGAATCCTGACCCAGGCATGGTCCCCGCTGGGGCAGGGCGGCGATCTGCTGGAGAGCGCAACCATCGCAGAGATTGCTGCCAAGCATGACGCCACACCTGCACAGGTTGTCATCGCCTGGCACTTGGCAATCGGCAACGTCGTGATCCCCAAGTCGGTCACCGAGTCGCGCATCCAGGAAAACTTCGCGGCCCTGGACGTGACGCTGGACGCCACCGACATCGAGGCCATCAACGGCCTGGACCGCGGTGCTGACGGCCGCATCGGCGCTGACCCGGCAGTCTCGGACTTCGCCTAAAGCAACAAAAAGGTGCCCCGCTCCCTTTGAGGGAGCGGGGCACCTTTTTGTTAACCTTCGACGCCGGTAGCCGGCTTGCCCGCCCAAGGCACCTGCCGCCGTCGTGCCGGTCAGGAAGGCTACATGATTCCGGTCGGTACCAGCAGGGCCCAGGCCAGGGCCGGGGCGACCAGGACCACTCCTCCGGCGTACATCATCAGCTGCTTGTAAACGCGCTGGCGGTCGTGCTCACGTGCATTGGCCACCACCAGGGCGCCGTCGGTGGAGAAGGGCGAAACGTCCACTACAGTGGCTGCGATTGCCAGGGCTGCCACGGTCCCGGAGGCACTGAGCGAACTGGTTGCCAGCAGGGGGCCGGCCAGGGGGATGAATGCGGTCAGCAGGGCCGTGGATGATGCGAAGGCCGATCCCACGCCGATGACGTAGCACAGCACCAGCGCGATCAGGAGGGGTGCACCCAGAGCCAGGGCCTGCTCGGCGAGGGTATCGATGACGCCAACGTGCTGGAGCAGGGAGACATAGGTGATCATGCCTGCCACCAGGAGAACGGTGGACCAGGAGATGCCGCCAATGAAGGTCTGGTGCTCCTTGATGTTCACCAGTGCCAGAAGCAGGCCGGCGGACAGGGCAACGAAACCAATCGGCATGTGGAAACCCAGGGTGCACACCAGGATGGCGAGGATCAGTCCCAGCGTCAGGATCTGCTGGCCCGTGGGACGTCCGGTCTTGGGCGTCGCCAAAGCGGAGTATTCGTTGGCGTGCTTGTCGCGGAGTTTACCCAAGAGGCCGAATAAGACAATTGTCAGGGCAGAGAGGATGAAGTTCAGCGCGAAGCTGGCCAGGAAGAGTGCGCCCTGGTCAATGGGGAAGCCGTTTTTCAGGGCGATGTCGTGAACCAGGACGCCGGCGACGGACAGGGGAGAGAATCCGCCGGCATGGGCGCCATTGATGACGAAGGCTCCCATCAGGACCGGATGGATACGGGACTCGTAGGCAAGTCCAAGCGCTGCGGGGGCCAGGAGGGCAACTGCAGCGGGGGAGAACGTGCCCAGCGCAGTCAGGGCGGCCGCCATGAGGAAGAACACCCAAGGCAGCAGCATGGTCTTGCCGCGAACCAGCCGAACGCATGTTTGGACGATGATGTCGATCGAGCCATTGCGCTGAGCCATGCTGAAGAAGTAGGTAACGCCGATGATCGTCAGGACGATGCTGGCGGGAAACTCCTCCAGGATCTGCTTGTCGGTCATGCCCAGGACGAAATAGCCGACGCCGAAGGAGGCAACCAGCCCCATCACGCCGATGTTGAGCGGCCACTTGGTGGCCACCACAAACATCACCACCAGAATGACCAGCGGAATGATCTGCGTAGCGGTCATGGTCGGCTCCGATCCCTGGGCCGCCGTGGGACCACCGAGCATCCCTCCGAACAGGAGGGCGGCGAGACCCAAGAGGGTGATGGCGACAACCGTCACCAGAAGGATACGACGGCGGCGCTTGGGACGCCCTTGAACGGTAGGAGTGCTGGGTGCAGTCTTCTCTGCGGTGTTAGTCATGGTGCTCTCTCTTCATCGAGTAGCGCTGGCTGTTCAGCGGGTAGCGCCGGCGAGTGAGGCGCCGACGGTATTGTCGAGCGTCTCGGGGAGGTGGATGGTGGTGGTTGCGATGGTGCGGGCCGTCCGATCCACCCCGACGATCAAGGAGCCCTCGTTTTCCTCGCTCCACGTCTCAAGCGCTCCGGCCGGGGTGCGCAGCCTCAAACGAGGCTGCAGTTTGTGTCCGGTGATGTGGTGGAGGACGGTTCCTGGGGTTCGGGCTGCGAGGGTCAGCGCGATGCTGCCCGTGATCGCCAGGGCGGGATGGGGCTTGCCCATGGAGAGCATCATGACGCTGGCGTCGCTGCCTTCGTCTGTCCTGGCCGGTGCAGCCACAATGGCGACTTTGGGGATCGCGCGGGCAGCTTGGTGCGTTGATTCAGCGAGGCCCATGCGGACCGCCGCTTGGCGGCGTATCTCGTCCAGGGTCGCCAATTGCAGCTCGACGCCGGCGAACCAACTGTCGTAGCGCTCCGGATCCAAGCCGAGTTCTTCAGCCCGCAGGATGACTACCGGGGCGCCGGCGTCCACAAGGGAAGCGGTCCAGCGCGTTCCACCCGCGGTGATTGTCTCCGCAGCGGATCCGGTGGGAAGAAGACTTCCCGTGGTTTTTCCGGCCGGATCCTGGAAGCCCAGCCCCACCCGGTATCCGGGGAAGGGCACCCCCGGCATCTGGGCCTGCGGAACGATTGGCAGGGCTCCATCCGGGGTGGCCACCCGCTGGATGATGATCTGTCCGGTATTGGTATTCCGGGTGACGATCCGCGTGACCTCACCGGTGGGCGTGACCCAGCCCTTCTCGATGGCGTACAGGCCGACCACCGCCGAGCAGTTTCCGCAGTTGCTGCCCCAATCAACAGCTGCCTCTTCGATTCCAACCTGGGCAAAAGTGAACTCGACATCAACATCGCCGTCACCGGGCCTGCGGACAATCATGGCCTTGCTGGTGGTTGAGGTGGCGCCACCCACCCCGTCAATTTGGCGGTGGTCGGGGCTGCCGAACAGTCGCGGCAGCAGTGCATCCGGACTCTTTTCAGATCCATCGAATTGCCCGCTGTCGAAGACCCAGCACTTGCTGGTGCCGCCGCGCATCCATTCCGCTTCGATGTTCATGGTCAGTTCCTTGCTTCTCGGTGACCCTCGTGAATTCAAGGGCTTACTTCGAGATTGAGGCACATCACATTTGAAGACAATGTTGAATATCTGAGGTGGGATGAAGCAATGCTTCAATCATTGATGGTGAAGGTTCCCGGGATGTCATGGACCCTCCGGTTGGGAGATCTCGCGACCCTGATGCGGAGCCGAATTAAGGCTGCGTGTATAGAATGAATCAAATTCGGGGATAGGTGAACCATTGCTTAACGATGACGACCAGGATCTTTTTGATATCCGGCGGCTTGCGCTGTTGGTGGAGGTAGTAGAGCAGGGGTCCATCACTGCTGCCGCGGATGTGATGCTGTATTCACCTTCTGCCGTGTCCCAGCAATTGCGAAAATTGGAGCAGGAAGTGGGGCAGCCCCTGCTGAACCGTCGGTCGCGCGGGGTGGTCCCCACAGAAGCGGGGCAATTACTGGCAGGCCACGCGCGCAAAATCGTGGGCCAAATGCGGGCAGCCCGGTCCGACCTGGATCAGCTCGCCGGGCTAAAGCGTGGCTCCCTCACCATCGGAACCTTTCCAACACTTGCCGGCTCCTTCCTGCCCATAGTCATCAGGGCTTACAAGAAGCGGTACCCCGCCATTGGCCTTTCGGTGCGCAGTGCACGCTTTGACGACCTTGTCTCGGACCTGCAAGCAGGTGTCACGGGACTGTGCCTCCTGTGGGATTACCCCTGGAACAGGTTCCAGGACGACTCCATCCGCGTCACCGAGGTTTTCCAGGAGAGCACAGTGATCCTGGTTTCCCGCGGACACCCTCTGGCCGGGCGCGACGAAATCAGAATGGAGGAGCTCCGCAAAGAATCATGGATCGTCCGGGCTGAAGCCCACCCCGTGGTGGAGGTCCTCCAGCGTTCTGCCCATGAAGCGGGATTCGAACCCACCATCGGTTTCCTGGCCAATGACTATCAGGAGGCCCAGGCCATGGTGAGCGTCGGGATGGGAGTGGCCATGGTGCCCAAAACGGCTGTGGCCCTCCAGCATCCGGATGTGAGGGCCATCAGCCTGGGATCGGCCGCACCCCTTCGGCGGGTACTCCTGGCCCAACGCCAGGACAAGGTCTACGCCCCGGCTGAGATCGCTTTCCACTCAACCCTGCTGGAGGTAGCGCGTGAGAGGGCGGGCGACTATTTGTAGGGGCTGTTGTCCCGGTTCCATCCAACCGGGCCAGGGCAAACAAAAAACCCTGCTGGTTGGTGAACCAGCAGGGTTTTAATCCGAGCTTCCTATCAGAATCGAACTGATGACCTTTTCATTACGAGTGAAACGCTCTACCGACTGAGCTAAGGAAGCACCGCGTTCATCCCCGGTTTCCCGGCTGATCACGCAAGACACAACTGTAATAGAGGCACTGCTTCCGGGTCAAAACGGGGTGCGCGCTGCCGTCCGGAGGGTCACCACCCTTCCGTGAGCACCTGGTCCAGCATGCGCAGGAAGAACCGGGCGCTGTCTTCGGCAATACACAGCGGCGGCTTGATCTTGAGAATGTTCTGCCGGTCCCCGGTGGGCAGCACCACCACTCCCAGGTGGAGCATCCTGTCGCAGATGGCCCGTGTTTCCGCGGCGGCCGGTTCCAGCGTGTCCCGGTCGCGAACGAACTCCAGTCCTTGGTAGAGGCCCATGCCGTGGATGGCACCAATGATGCTGTGCTTATCCATCAGTTCGGCGAAGCCGTCCGTGAGGACCTGCCCCACCAGTGCGGCATTGGCTTGCAGGTTTTCCGATTCGATCACGTCAAGCACGGTCAGACCTATGCGGCTGCTTAGGGTACTTCCCCCGGCGGAGGAGAAGAACGCGCCTTGGGCTGCCAAGGCATCGGCTATCTCGCGGCGCGTGATGACGGCGCCCAGGGGATGCCCGTTGCCCATGGCCTTGGCAATGGTGATGATGTCCGGCACGGCGTCGTGTTCTTCGAAGCCCCAGAAGTGCTTCCCCAGCCGGCCGTAGCCAACCTGGACTTCATCGGAGATGCATACGCCACCACTGCTCCGAACGTTGGCGTACATGGCTTTCAAGTAGCCGGGCGGTGTTGCAATGGCTCCCGCGTTGCCGTTGCGCGGTTCGGCAATGAAGGTGCCCACGGGTGTGCCCGCTTGTGAAAGGTGCTTCAACTGCCGCGCCGCATCCTCGGCGTACCTGAGCCCTGCGCCGTCACCACGGTGGTTGCCACGGTAGTCGTTCGGAGCAGCAGCCACGTGTACCCACGGTGGTCGGGTGGTTGCTGCTTGCGGGTTGTCGGAGGTGGAGGTGGACACAGCGTCCGACGCCAAGGACCACCCGTGGTACGACTCTTCACAGCAAAGGACGTGGTCCCGCTGGGTGAACGCTTTGGACAAGCGAAGTGCAAGGTCCACTGCCTCCGTGCCGCTGTTCACCAGGAAAACAGTGTCCAGCGACGACGGAACGCGGGAGAGCAGCCGCTCCGAGAACTCCACTACGGCGTCGTAATTGAACCGGGAGTTGGTGTTCAGCATGCTCCACTGGCGGTGGGCTGCCGCGGCGACAGCCGGGTGGCCATGGCCCAGGACTGTGACGTTGTTGACCATATCCAGATAGTTTCGGCCGGACGTGTCGATGAGGTGCTCCTTCCATCCCCGCTCGATCCTGGGCGGCTCCCCGTAGTAATGGCTCTGCAGCGAGTTGTAAGCGCCGCGGCGTCGCTCCACCACGCTGCCCGCATCCGCACCGAAGTCACCGGCGAAATTACCACCGAAGTCACCGCGGCCCGCCGGCTCGCCCGCTTCCGTCAGCAAGGCAGACGGGTCCCGGTACAGCGAGGCGTAGGCCGGAAACTCGGAGGCCCGGACGAAGCGTGGTGGAAGAACCCGGGACGTGTCGGTCGCCTGGCGGGCGTGCCACACGGCCACACCGTCGGGCCCCACAAGTCCCAATGGTTCGCCGGTGCTGACTTCTGGCCTTTCCGTAGGGTCGGTAGTATCCAATAGTCCCTGAAGGATCACGGTCCCGTGGACGCCGGTCAGCGTGAGCGCCCCGGTTTCATGGTCAAAAGTCACTGCACCGGGAAAAGGTGCGTGCAGGGTTTGCCGGTCCTTGACATGGATTTCGACCGCCAAAGCCACGTTGGCGGGCTCGAACGCGCTGTTGGGACGGGCGCGGGTTAAGCGGGGTTCACCAAAGCGGGTGAGTACGACGTCGGCATCCAGGAGGTGGCGCTCGATCACCTTGCGCTCTTCCGCAGGTCCTGCCAACCAGGAACCTTCGCTGTAGGACTCGCTGTCCCAGCCAAGATTCGGGGTTTGCGTTCCGGCCGAAAGCAGCAGGTGCCCGGGGTGAGCAACCGTGCCTGATCCGCCGGGCGTTTGCCCGAGCGCTGCACGGATGGCGGCTTCTGCGACGTCCCAGTCAAAGCCAGCGGGGACATCGAAGGCTTCCCATTCCCTGTCCATGGCGGAAGAAGCGTAGTCATTACCGGGGTCGATGGCGGTTTGCTGCTCGCCGCTCACGGCCAGGACCGCTCCACGAAGGACGATTAGTGGCCACAAGGCCTCAATTTCCGCTTCAACCATGGGAACCACCTCGTTGAAGGACGTGATCAGCGGAAGGATTGCCAGCGGCTCCTGCGGTGAGTGATGGAAGATGGAGGCGCAGGCCACGGCGAGTTCAGCGATCCGCCAGCTGTACATCGTGTCGCTGAAATCGATGATCCCAGTAATCCGGATGCCGCCGTGATCATCGAGTGCGAACACCAGATTGTCGTCGGTGATGTCGCCATGGACCGCCTGGACAGGGAGGTGGTCCTTCAATGGCTGCAACCGGGAAGTCAAACGGGACAAAGCCTGGCTCAGGAGGTCACGCTTCCGGGCGTCCTTCACGAAGTCCAGCAATTCGGCCACCACTGCTTCCCCGGCTCTGAGGTCCCATTGCAGGTTCCGCTCCAAGCCAGGATGCCGGAACGTGGCAAGAGCCGCGCTGGCACCGGCAATGGTGCGTCCCATGTCCCGCAGGACAGTTGGGGATAGGTGTCGCCGATCGATGAGGGGGGTTCCATCAACGAAAGTGAGGAGCCGGACGCAATGATCTTTGCCTTGGATTGATGTTGTGTTGATAGCCAGGCCGGCCGGGGACGTCACCGGCACAGGGCCATTGAGGCCGGCAGCTGCCAGTGTCTCCATGGCGGCGTTCTGGGCGGCCACTTCGTCGTGGGTGAAAGTTGGATTGCTGACCTTGAAAAGCCGTCGCTGTGTGCCATCGGACAGCAGGAAATTCCTGTCCTGCTGGCTGCCCAGTTCGCGGACGGACACCACGTCGATCCCGTACAGGGACTGCGCCAGGAGTGCCGCCTCATCAGGAGAAACGTCAGGGCGAGGAAGACCCCCTTGATCTATGACAGAAGTAGGCAAGGACATCTGATTCCTAAGTTTGATGATGATTTGTCACTAAAATGAGGTATTTAGTAATGAATCGTCATCGTATAAGATGATTCCATGAATTATCAAGAGACCAGCGGTCAGCCAGCCGACGCTGCCAAAGCGGCGGGCACGGATCACGATATGGACCATGTGGATGCCGTTGACCAGGTGCTGATCACGCACCTGCAGAAGGATGGGCGCATGCCCTACTCGGATCTGGCTGCCGCGGCAGGGCTATCTCCCGGCGGTGCCCGCCTGCGGGTGAAACGCCTCAAGGAACGGGGAATCCTGGACGTCGTAGGGGTTACCGACCCCCTGAAGCTCGGCTATCGCAGCATGGCGATGCTGGGTATACGGGTCCACGGGGACGTGGCGCGGGTCGCCGAAGAGTTGGGGGGCTTGAGCGAGGTCATCTATTTGGTGCTGACCGCAGGCTCGGTGGACATCATGGTTGAGGTCATCGCCCCTGACAATGACGGGCTCTTTGACGTCATCAACAGAAAGATCCGCCCTGTCGCCGGAATCTCTTCAGTGGAGACCTTCACCTACTACAAGATCCACACCCACCGGTTCAATTGGGGCGTCCACTAACGGCAGTTGCGCCTGGTCAGCACTTGATGCCGTCTTGCGGCAGCTTGCCGTCAACAAAGTAGTCGTCGACGGCGTTGCTGACGCACGTATTGCTGCGACCGTACGCTGTGTGCCCCTCGCCTTCCCACGTGACCAGTGAGGCGTTGCCCAGCTGCTTGCGCAGCGACTGGGACCATTCCAGTGGTGTGGCGGGATCCCCGGTGGTGCCAACCACCACAATGGGGGCCGTGCCCTTGTATTCCACCGGCGCGGGAGTGCGGGTGTTTTTGTACGGCCAGTCCCTGCAGTTGACGCCTCCATAGGCAAAGAAAGAGCCGAACGTGGGGGAGTCCTGCATGAGCTGCTGTTCCTCGGCGCGCATGCCGGCGGCGTCCCACACCATGGGGTAGTCCAGGCAGTTGATTGCCTGGAACGCCAGTGCGGAGTTGGAGCTGTACTTGCCGTTTGCTTCGCGGTCGGCACCCAGGTCGGCAAGCCGCATCATGGGTGACGCGTCGCCGGAGAATGCGGCTTCCAAGGCTTGGGTGAGGGCGGGCCAGCTTTGGTCGTTGTAAAGGGGCAGGATGAGGCCGTTCACAAAGTCGTTGCTGGTCACCGTCCGGCCGTCCTTGGCAGTCTGCGGATTCTGGTCCACGGCGTTGATGAGGTCCCGGATTTCCTGCACGCCGTTGTCCACGGAACCGCTCAGTGGGCACGAGTTTTGCTGTTGGCAGTTGGCCACGTAGGTGCGGATGGCCCGTTCGAAGGCCTTGGCCTGCCCTGCGGTGAGTTCCTCATTGCTGATGGAAGGGTCAACCGCGCCATCAAGGACCAGGCGGCCCACGTTGTCCGGGAACAGCGATGCGTAGGTGGAGCCCAGGAAAGTGCCGTAGGAAAAGCCCAGGTAGTTGAGCTTGGCATCGTTCATGACGGCCCTCAGCACGTCGAGGTCCTTGGCCGCACTGACGGTGTCGATGTGGCCCAGGACCGGGCCGGTCTGCTGGGCGCATTGATCGGCCAGGGTTTTGTTGAAGGCAAACGCAGCAGCAAGGCCGTCGTCGGTGTTCTTCCTGAAGGTCTTGGTCCGTGCGGCATCGCGTTCAGCGTCGGTCATGCAGGTCACCGGGGCGGATCGGCCCACGCCCCGGGGGTCAAAACCCACCACGTCAAAGTTGGCCCGCAGTTTCTCCGTGATCAGGCTCTTGCCGGCATCTTTGACGAAATCGACGCCGGAGCCGCCGGGGCCACCCGGATTGACCAGGACTGAGCCTTGTTTGTTGTTGGTGCTGGGGAGCTTGATCACGGAAAGGTCAATGTCCCCGCCCGCGGGATTTCCGTAATCCAAGGGAACTTTGACCTTGCCGCACAGGAATCCGTCCTGGCAGGAGGACCACTCCACGGATTGTGAGTAGTACTTTTCCAGGCCCTCGGGAGCCGATGCTGCAATGGCCGGGTCAACGGTGCTGGTGGACGGCTTTGCCGTGGGTGGCGGCATGAAAGGAAGGGTGCAGGCGCTCAGGACCAGCATGGAAACAAGGGCGACGCACAGCGCTGCAAACCGGCGGGGTGCGGACTTCATGGTTTCTCCTGGTGCTGGATGAGGCTCGTGGCCATGGACTCGACCGCCAACAGTGGTGCCACGTTGGTGGTGGTGATGCGGACACGTGCTTTGTTGATGGCGTCCATCCGGGCCAACGTGCTTTCGGGGGTTGAACGGCCTGCATAATCTTCCAGCTCGCTCGTCAGCTCAACGTTGACCAGTTCCACAGCGTTCCCCAGCTGGATGATGAGGACGTCGCGGTAGAAGGACAGAAGATCAGTCAGGGTACGGTCCAGGGAATCCGTGATGGACCTCTTGGCCCGCCGCTTTTGGTCATCTTCCAGCTGCTTCACCTGGCTGCGCATGGACGGCGGCAGGGTGCCCGACTCGGGGGCGCCCAGGCTTGCCAGCAAGGCGATTTTCTCCGCCGCATCGCGTTCGTCATTGGAGCTGTTGGCTTCGTCCGTGGCAATTTTCACCAGCTTCTCAGCCATCATCACGGCAGCCGTGACCCCCCGGAGGCCCAGGGGAATGCGGACGGTTTCGAGCCGGCGCTCCCTGGCATCCGGGTCGCGGGCCAGCCGGCGGGCAATGCCGATGTGGCTTTGGGCCGCGCGGGCGGCCCGGTCCGCGAGTTGGCGATCGACGCCGTCGCGCCTCACCAGAAGATCCGCGACGTCCGACGCCGGCGGCAACCGCAGGCTCACAGCCCGGCAGCGGGACCTGATGGTCACCAGGACATCGGCGGGGGAGGGGGCGCACAGCATCCAGATGGTTCGCGGCGTGGGTTCCTCGATGGCTTTCAACAGAACGTTGGTGGTTCGCTCGGCCATGCGGTCCGCGTCCTCCACCACGATGATCCGCCAGCGGCCTGTGGCGGGACGGTCTCCTGCTTTGGACACCAACTCCCGGGCTTCATCGATGGTGATGGTGACCTTCTCCGTCCGGACAAAGGTCACGTCGGAGTGCGTTTCGCCCAGAATCGTGTGGCACGCGGCGCATTGGCCACAACCCCGCCGGGTGACGTCGTCCTGCTCACAGTTCAAAGCGGCTGCGAAGGCTTTTGCGGCGTTGGAGCGCCCGGAACCGGGAGGGCCTGTAAAGAGCCACGCATGGGTCAGACCCGACTCGCCTTGTGCGGCTTGTTTGAGTTGCGCGACCACCGGCGCCTGTCCTTGGAGGTCGTCCCAGACGCTCACGGAGCGTCGCCCGCGGGGGTCTTGAGTGCCAGCAGGTATTCAACCCGGGACAGGATTTCCTGGGCGAGTGCATCAATTCCAGCCTCGGCCTGCAGCACCAGGTAGCTGGATGGAGTGGCGGCGGCCCGGTCCAGGAAAGCCTGGCGAATAGCGGAGTGGAAGGTGTCGGGCTCGGACTCCAGCCGGTCTTCTGCGGCACCGTCCGCAGTCCGGCGCTGCCTGCCGGCAACAGCGTCAACGTCCAGCAGAACGGTCAGATGCGGATGCAGGCCCTCGGTGGCCCATTCATTCAGGGACAGGACATCGTTGGTCCCCAAGCCCCGGCCGGCACCCTGGTACGCCACGGACGAATCGACGTAGCGGTCCGTGATGACCACTGTGCCTTGGGCGAGAGCCGGCCGAATGACCTGGCTGGCATGGGCGGCCCGGGCTGCGGCAAACATCAAGGCTTCAGTGCGGGCGTCAATGGTCCCGTGCCCGTGATCCAGCACCAGGGAGCGCAGTTTCTCCCCGATGGGGGTCCCGCCAGGTTCGCGCGTGCGCAACACGGACAATCCGCGGGCCTGGAGCGCATCAGAGAGCCTTGCCGCCTGCGTTGACTTGCCCGCGCCGTCGCCGCCTTCGAAGGCGATGAAAAGACCTTGGCTCTGAATACTCACGCGTCTAGCCTACCGATCTTCGCTGACATCAAGGCGCGTCATCCCTTTCATCCACAGGCATGTCCGCTACTAGGCTGGCACCATGAGCCTCTCCGACCAGCACGCTGCCGAATTATCCCCGGAAACCGTTGTGGTTGCTGCGGGGAGGCCGGAGCGTGCGCATGATGAGCCGGTCAATCCGCCCATTGTCCTGTCCTCCACATACTTTGGCACAGGGTCACTGAGCGACGGCGACCGAGGCTACGGACGCTACGCCAACCCCACCTGGGACCCCTTCGAGGACGCACTCGCCACACTGGAAGGTGCCACCCTGCCGGGCCTCCTCTACGCGTCCGGACTTGCCGCAGTCAGCTCGGCACTCTCACTGGTTCCGGCCAACGGAGTGGTGGTGATGCCGTCCCACAGCTACGCGGGGTCCCTCATGATGGCCACGGAACTTGCAGAGAAAGGCTTTCTGGAACTGCGCACGGTGGACATCAGCGACACAGACGCCGTCAAAGCCCTCATCAGCCCCGGGAATGGCAGGAACGCGGATCTGTTGTGGCTGGAAAGTCCCACCAACCCCATGCTGGGCATCGCGGACATCCGGGCGCTTACGGAGGCCGCCCACGCCGTGGGCGCCATCGTGGTGACGGACAATACCTTCTCCACGCCCTTGGTGCAGCAACCGCTCAAACTGGGTTCCGACGTCGTCCTCCACTCGGTGACCAAATACCTGGCGGGCCACTCGGACGTGGTCCTCGGCGCCCTGGTGACGTCCAACCCGGAGCTTCGCGCCAAACTCCTGCATCACAGGATCATCCATGGCGGCATTGCCGGACCGTTTGAGGCGTGGCTGGCCCTCCGTGGACTCCGGACGCTGGCGTTGCGGATCGAGCGCTCGCAGGCTTCGGCGGCCGTTTTGGCCGACCGTCTCCGCAGCCATCCCAGAGTGGAAGCCATCCGCTACCCGGGCTTGGAGACGGACCCGGGACATCAGCGCGCCAGGGAGCAAATGCAGGGATTCGGCTCCATCCTTTGCCTCCAGATCGCCGGCGACCACCACCGAACCGGCGCCGAAGCTGCTGACGACGTGGTCCGCGCATTGCGCCTTTGGCTTCCGGCAACATCCTTGGGCGGTGTTGAATCCCTGATTGAACGCCGACGCCGGCACACGGCCGAGCCGCACAGCGTTCCGGAGAATCTGGTCAGGTTGAGCGTTGGAATTGAGAACGTGGAAGATCTTTGGTCCGACCTTCAGCAGGCGTTGACGGCTCTGGACAGTTAGGCTGGGGGACGTGGACGGAAAAATCTTGATCGGTTATGTCACCAGCGGGGTCTATATCATCCTTGGCCTGATTGCCCTGGCCCTGGAACTGTGGGCCTTTGCCGACTGCCTGCGCCATAAGCCCACCCTGTTTGTGGCGGCATCAAAGCGGACCAAGACATTTTGGCTGGCCCTGACCGGCGGTGCTCTCCTGATCGGTGGCCTGACGGTCCTCACCGGCGGCAGCAGCCTCGGCCTGTTCGGCATCGCTGCGGTCACCGCAGCCGGCGTCTACCTGGCAGACGTCCGTCCGGCCCTGCGCGAAGCGGGCAGTGGCGGAAACCGCAATGTCGGCCCGTACGGCCCCTGGTAACCCAGCAGCCATCACCGCCCCGGCAAAACAGCACCCTGGAAACAGCACCCTAAAGGGGCGCAACAGCGTCCCACGCCACCGTCAGCTCACCCAGGCGCCAGCGCGCCGGTCCGTCCTGAAGCGGCCACCCGGCGTCGCGGAGTGAACGGCACATACCCGCCCAGCGTTGCCGGTTTCCGAACGACGCCAGCGGTGCCGCCTCCAACCAGGCTTTGTCCATGGCCCGGAGGAACGCGTGGATCGGCTCGCCCGGCACATTCCTGTGGATCAGTGCTTTGGGCAGGCGTTCGGCTACTTCGGAGGGCAACTCGAAACTGCCGAACCTTACGGAGAAGCTAAGGCTCAGAGGGCGGTCCGGGTCCAAGGCAACCCAGGTGACCCGCCGGCCAATCTCGTCGCAGGTTCCGTCAATGAACAAGCCTCCGGGAGCCAGCCGTGATTGCACCAAGCTCCAGATGCCGCCAACGTCCGCTTCCTCATATTGGCGCAGCACGTTGAAGGCGCGGACCAGCACGGGGTTGCCTGGCACCGGAAGTTCGAATCCGCCCACGTGGAAACTCAACCCCGGCCGTTCCAAGGCTTTGGCGGTGCAGACCCGCTCGGGTTCGATTTCGATTCCACATACGCGCACGTCCGGCCGCACGGCCTGCAACCGTTCGAAAAGCTCGACGGCGGTGGTTGGCGAGGCGCCGTAGCCAAGATCCACCACCAGGGGCTCGACGGCGGTGCGCAGCCGCCACGCCTGCGGACCCGCCAGCCAACGATCCAGGCGGCGCATGCGGTTCGGGTTGGTGGTTCCCCGGGTGATGTTGCCAATGGGTTTCCCGCCTCGGCTCCGGGGGGAGCCCACCCGCTCTGCTTTTTGCACCACGGCCCCCACTTTATCGTCTGGGCGGCATCGCCTTTATCGCCAAGACGGCATCGCGCCCTTTGCCGCCTTCCGCGCCCCGGACACTCGATGCGCTGGGCGGGAACGGGCGCGGAGGTGGCGACGAATCGATGCGCCGGGCGGGAACGGGCGCGGATTACGCCCAGCACGGAGTGCACCCAGCACGGACCGGGCCCGGGCTCACTCAACGGACGTAACGCACGGCTGGGCACCGAACCGCTCGGCTAGGATGAAAACCATGACTTACAAGCTGATTTTGCTGCGCCACGGCCACAGCGACTGGAACGCCAAGAACCTGTTCACCGGTTGGGTGGACGTTGACCTCAACGATCAAGGCCGCAAGGAAGCAGTACGCGGCGGTGAGCTCCTGGTGGAGAACAACATCCTCCCCGATGTCCTCTACACCTCGCTCCTGAAGCGTGCCATCAACACCGCCAACATGGCACTGGACAAAGCCAACCGCGGCTGGATCCCGGTCAAGCGGGACTGGCGCCTCAACGAGCGCCACTACGGTGCGCTCCAGGGCAAGGACAAGGCCCAGACCCTCGCCGAGTTCGGCGAAGAGCAGTTCATGGAATGGCGCCGCAGCTACGACACCCCGCCGCCGCCCCTGTCCGATGACAGCGAATTCTCCCAGGCGCACGATCCCCGTTACGCAGACCTGGGCGATGCCCTGCCGCGCACCGAGTGCCTCAAGGACGTCCTGGTCCGCCTCCTTCCCTACTGGGAATCGGACATCAAGGAGGACCTCAAGGCCGGCAAGACAGTCCTGGTCACGGCCCACGGCAACTCTCTCCGCGCCCTGGTCAAGCACCTGGACGGCATCAGCGATGACGCCATCGCCGGCCTGAACATCCCCACGGGCATCCCGCTGGTGTACGAACTGGATGAGGACTTCAAGCCGGTCAACGCCGGTGGCACCTACCTTGACCCCGAGGCAGCAGCCCAGGCCATCCTCGCGGTGGCCAACCAGGGTAAGAAATAGGCAAACGACGACGGCCGGTCACCTGAGGTGACCGGCCGTCGTCGTCGTTAATGCTGCAGTAGTTGTGAACGCGGTGTGGCTAGAAGCCTTCCGGCTGCCACTCGCCGGTCACCAGGTAGGTGACCTTGCGGGCAACCGAGACGCCGTGGTCCGCGAAGCGCTCGAAGTAGCGGCTGGCCAGGGCCACATCCACGGTGGTGGACGCGGATTCGTTCCAGTCCGGGGAAGCGATGGCCTTGAAGACGCTGAGGTGGAGATCGTCCACGGCGATGTTGATCTTCAGGATGTCCCGGGCAACTTCAAGATCGCGGGTCTCCAAAAGTTCAATGACCTTGGAGGTGATCTCAATATCGTGCTCGGCCATGGCCTTGAAGGTATGGGTCAGCGCGGAGGGAATCACCAGCGCCGGGTAGCGCAGGCGGGCCAGCTGGGCCACGTGGCGTGCCAGGTCCCCCATGCGCTCCAGCGAGGCGCTCATGCGCAAAGAACCAACGATCATGCGGAGATCGCTGGCCACCGGGCCCTGCAACGCAAGGATGTCGATGGCGCGCTCGTCCAGGCTGTTCTGCAGGAAGTCGATCCGGGCATCTGCTGCAATGACGTCCTGGGCCAGATCCACATCCGCGCCTTCGAAGGATGTTGTGGCCTTCGTAATCGCTTCGTGAACCAGTTTGGACATCTCGATGAGGTCGTCACCTACCTGGGTAAGTTCCGCCTGAAAAACCTTGCGCACTAAGGCGTCCTTTCCTTGGAGATCCCGGTTCCCGGTTATGGGGGTGGATCTCAAAAACATTGGCAATCCAACCAGTAACTGTGTCAGGCCCCAATGAACTGTTCGGCTCCTTTAGGTGAACGTTAGTTGAACCGTCCGGGTTTGGCCGCGGATCACAGCCTGGCCGTGTTTCCACAGCATAAGCTGGACACGTGGATCCATTGCTCATAGGTGTCGTAGCCGGCCTGGTAGGCCTGTCGCTTGGCGTCTTTGGCATGCTCGCTTTCAAAATCAGCGAACGTCAACGCGGCATCGTTGATCTTGATGTCGCTGAACCGTTGCTGCCGGACGGCGCAGCGGAAGTCCTGGCCGTCGTCGGGCGTGCTTTTGTTGTGGTGGATGCGATCAATGGTGTGGTGAGGGCCAGCCCCGCCGCCTATGCGTACGGCCTGGTCCGCGGCCACACCGTGGTCCACAAGCAGCTCCTGGACATGACCACCAAGGTCCGCCGTGACGGCGTCATCCTGGAGGAGCAATACGAGCTCCCGCGGGGTCCCCTGGGCAAGGGCACCATTGTGGTGCAGGTGCGGGCAGCCATGCTTGGCTCGGAATATATCGTGCTGCTGGCCGATGACCGCACGGAAATCACGCGTACTGAAGAGATCCGCAACGACTTTGTGGCCAACGTGTCCCACGAGTTGAAGACGCCGGTTGGCGCTATCTCACTCCTGGCCGAGGCCCTGGAAGCCTCGCCGGATGATGAGGAAGCTGTCCGGCGCTTCGCCAAGCGGATGCACAAGGAATCGGGGCGGTTGGCGGCCTTGGTCCAGGACATTATTGAGTTGTCCCGCCTGCAGGGCGCAAACGTGGCCCAGCAAGGCCACGCGGTGGACATCAACACCGTGATCACCGAGGCCGTGGACCGCTCGCAGCTTCCGGCCGAAAGCAAGAATATCCAGATGGTGGTAGGCGGTCATTCCGAGTCGTTGGTCTTTGGTGACCGCGACCTCCTGGTCACAGCACTGCGCAACCTGATCGACAACGCCATCCGCTACTCGCCGGAGAACAGCAGGGTGGGCGTGGGCGTCAGGACCAGGGAAGGCGTTGTTGCCATCTCCGTGACGGACCAGGGCGAAGGACTCACTCCGGAGGACCAGGAACGCGTCTTTGAGCGTTTCTTCCGGGTTGATGCTGCCCGCTCCCGGCACACCGGCGGCACCGGCCTGGGCCTCAGCATTGTTAAGCACGTTGTGTCCAACCATGGTGGCGAGGTGACCGTCTGGTCCCAGCCCGGCCAGGGATCCACGTTCACTATCCACCTGCCGGAACTGGAAGGCCAGGAAGAGGACGACGCCGTCCTGCCCGCCGCCGGGATCGGTTCAACACAGTCTTTTGAGAGTAAACAAGGGGGCGCCGCCGGCGCCCAAGAGCAAGGAGCCAGCGCTTGACCCGGATTTTGATTGTGGAGGACGAAGAGTCCTTCAGCGACCCCCTGTCCTATCTCCTGGGCAAGGAGGGCTTTGATGTTGAGGTTGTGGACAACGGCAGCGACGCTTTGGTGGAGTTCGACAGGAACGGCGCGGACCTGGTCCTGCTGGACCTTCAGCTGCCCGGAACGCCCGGCACCGAGGTGTGCCGCCAGCTGCGCCAGCGCTCCAGTGTTCCCGTCATCATGCTGACGGCCAAGGACTCTGAGATCGACAAGGTGGTGGGCTTGGAACTGGGCGCCGATGACTATGTCACCAAGCCGTACTCTTCCCGCGAGTTGGTGGCCCGGGTCAGGGCTGTCCTCCGCCGGCAGGGCGAGCCGGAAGAACTCATCACCTCCACCGTCCAGGCCGGACCGGTACGGATGGACATTGAGCGGCACGTGGTGAGCGTCAACGGGGAGCAGGTGTCCTTGCCGCTTAAGGAATTCGAGCTCCTGGAGATGTTGCTCCGGAACTCGGGCAGGGTCCTGACCCGCGGCCAGCTCATCGACCGTGTGTGGGGTTCGGACTACGTGGGCGACACCAAAACACTGGATGTCCACGTGAAGCGTCTCCGCAGCAAGATCGAGCCCGATCCGTCCCTGCCGCGCTACCTGGTGACGGTGCGGGGTTTGGGTTATAAGTTCGAGCCGTAACCCGCGGACCCAGTGCCCTTAAGGCAAACGCCTTAAGGCAAACACTCAAGACATTAAGGGAGGGTCCCGGCCGCTGAACCCAGCGGCCGGGACCCTCCCTTAATGTCTTGCGGGCCGGAATCACCGGCGCCTGATGCTACTTGGCTGCCCCTGCGGACTCCGACGGCGTGGCGGAGCCGGTGGGCGTTGCCGAACCCGACGGCATTGCGGACTCCGACGGCATGGCCGAGCCCGACGGTGTGGGGGTGGCCGAGCCGGTGGGGATGTACTGCTTGTACTCCGGCAGGGTGCCATCCACCACGGGGACGTTGATCTGGGCGGAGTCGGATCCACTGCGGACGGTCACGGAGGCCAGTCCACCGGGAGCGGCGCCGGCCGAGCTGAGGATCGCAGCGTCGGACTGCCCGTTCAGGTACGTCTCTGATTGCGCCTTGACGGGGATCTCGGTCTGAGCGCCGTTCGCACCGCTGATGGTCAGCGTGGCGTCCGAGGTGGACTGGTTGAAGACCGCACCGATAACGCGGCCGGACTCTTTTTCGCCCGAGGCGACAATGAGCATGTTGCGCAGCTGCAGTTGTCCGAGATCAGCTTTGATCCCGTCAGATGCAGAGTACTGGTGGGTGGTCTGCTGGGCGTTGACGAATCCGCAGCCGGTGACGGACAGAAGACCGACGCCGATTGCAGCCGCCGCAATTGCCAGCTTGCCGCGCTGGACAGGGTTCATCGCAGTATTGCGCACGACACCTACTCCTCAAGAGTCATTGGAACACTTTTCAGCCATAGCCTATCGGCAAACACCTCAAAAGACGGATTCGGCGGGGGTTTGTGGCGCAGCCAACTGCGGACCTTCAGCCTGCTCGCGATGGCCGGGATGCATCTTAAGTGGATTACGTCAAGAGCTTGGACGAACCCCGTTGGGGCTTGCTTCCCAGTATTGGCGCGGGTCAGAGCCCTGTGGGATGGCAGTCGTATGCCTTAAACGTGATAGACTAGTGTGCGGGAAAGGGGAAAGTCCACATGGTTTTTGAGGTCGGCGAGACAGTAGTTTACCCTCACCACGGTGCAGCAAAAATTGAAGAAATCAAGATGCGCACCATCAAGGGCGAAGAGAAAATGTATCTCAAGCTCAAGGTGGCCCAGGGTGATCTGACCATTGAAGTTCCAGCAGAGAATGTTGATCTTGTTGGTGTTCGGGACGTAGTGGGCAAGGAAGGCTTGGAGCACGTTTTTGACGTTCTCCGTGCCGAGTTCACCGAAGAACCCACCAACTGGTCACGTCGTTACAAGGCGAACCTGGAGAAGCTTGCTTCAGGTGATGTCATCAAGGTGGCAGAGGTCGTTCGCGATCTTTGGCGTCGTGATCACGATCGCGGCCTTTCCGCAGGTGAGAAGCGGATGCTGGCCAAGGCACGGCAGATTCTGATTTCAGAACTGGCTTTGGCCGAAAAGACGGATGAAGAGAAGGCTGCAAGCGTTCTTGACGAGGTCTTGGCTTCCTAAGAATTGAGCCCGGTGGTGCGAAGGCGCCGCCGGGTTTCTTTTTGCCTAAATGCGCCCGGGAAGTACCCTTGAGGCCATGACTCACCCTTCCAATCGCGCCGTCACGGCCGTGATCGTGGTGGCCGCCGGTTCAGGTGAACGCCTGGGCTACGGTATGCCGAAAGCCCAGGTTCCCTTGGGCGGAGAAACCATCCTCATGCACGCCCTGCGCGGCGTGGTGGCGTCCGATGTCGCACGCCAGATCTGCGTTGCAGTTCCCCAGGGGGACACGATCCTGCGCGAACAGATAGCCGGGTTCACGGTTGACCTGGTGGACGGCGGACCGGAAATCACGGTGGTCGACGGCGGTTCCTCCCGCGCGGATTCGGTCCGTGCCGCACTGGCAGCCTTGGAAGACGGCACGCAATTCGTCCTGGTGCACGATGCTGCCAGGGCACTGGCCCCTGAACGCGTGTTCCAGCGGGTGTCCGACGCCCTGGCCGCCGGTGCCAAGGCCGTCATTCCCGTGATGCCTGTAGTGGACACCATCAAGACCGTTGCAGCAACGGATGCCGGTGACGATTCCATCGCGCCGGAAGTCGTGACCGGAACCGCGCCGCGTGAGCAACTCCGGGCCGTCCAGACGCCGCAGGGCTTTGAACTGGACACCCTCCGCCGGGCCCACCAGGCCGCCGGTACCTTCGATCACAAGCAGTCAGCCGCCGTCACGGACGACGCCATGCTGGTTGAACTGCTGGGTTCTCCGGTCCATGCGGTCCGTGGCGCCAGCCAATCGCTGAAAATCACCACACCCCTGGACCTGATCATCGCAGAAGGCCTCCTCGAAGGGCCCCTTGGCATGCGCTGGGTGGAAGGATGACCATGCCGGAGAACATGATGCTGCCCAGGACCGGTGTGGGCATTGACGTCCATGCTTTCGCCCCCGCAGATGATCCCCAGCCGCTGTGGCTTGGGGGGCTCCACTGGGAAGGCGAGCAGGGCCTGTCCGGTCATTCCGACGGCGATTGCGTTGCCCATGCGGCAGCCGATGCCCTGTTTTCCGCGTGCGGCATAGGTGACTTGGGAACACACTTCGGGACAGACCGCCCTGAGTTTGCCGGTGCTTCCGGCGCGATGCTCCTGGGCGAGGCTGCCCGGATTGTGCGCGCCGCAGGATTCGAAATCGGGAACGTTGCCGTCCAGTTCGTGGCCAATCGCCCCAAGTTCGGCCCCCGCCGCGAGGAATCCCAGCGTGTCCTGAGCGAGGCTGCGAATGCGCCGGTCAGTGTCACGGCCACCACCAGCGATGGCCTGGGCTTTACCGGCCGCGGCGAGGGAATCTCCGCAGTGGCCACAGCCCTGGTGTACCCGGTGGCAGCCGCGGGCCACCCGGGTCCCGCAAAAGGGGCGCCGCATGCTTAAGCGGCCATCCGGCGTCGGGCGTTCCATCACATCGCTGGCCGCAGCCTTGGCAACTGTGCTCCTGATGGGCGGGTGCGCGGGCGCCACCACCATGGATGTCAAAGCCAGCTGCGATTTCCTGAACGGCGATACGTTCAAGCCTGACGGCAACCAGCAGCAACAGTCCAAGCAGATCGCCGCCCATTATCACGAGATCGCGGACAAGCTGGCGCCGGAGATCAGCGGTCCCATCAAGGAAATGGCCGCCATCATGGACTCTGCCGCCGGTTCATCGCTGGGTGCCGCGACGCAGCAACAGCAGGAAAAGCTCAAAGTGCAGTTCAACAAGATCGGCGAATACTGCAAGTAGGCAGGTCCCCGCGCGTCATCGGCTAATCTGGAGCGGTGACCCTGCGCTTTTATGACACCGCCTCCGCCGAAGTCCGCGACTTCGTTCCCCTCGAAGACGGCAAGGCCAGCGTGTACTACTGCGGGGCCACCGTGCAGGGCATGCCCCACGTGGGCCACGTCCGCTCAGCCATTGCCTTCGACCAGTTGACGCGCTGGCTGGAGTTCCGCGGACACCGGGTCACAGTGGTCCGCAACGTCACGGATATTGATGACAAGATCCTCACAAAATCCGCGCAGTCGTTCGGCCCGGACTGGGCTTCCGAACCCTCGGGGCGCGAAAACGAAGAGTGGTGGGCCCTGGCCTACCGCTACGAGCAGGAATTCCAGAAGGCCTACGATTCCCTGGGCGTCCAACGGCCCACGTACGAGCCCCGCGCCACCGGCCACATCCCGGAAATGCACGCGCTCATCCAGCGCCTCATCGACCGCGGACATGCCTACCCCGCCTTGGATGACTCCGGCGACGTCTACTTCGATGTCCGTTCCTGGACCAAGTACGGCTCGCTGACGCGGCAAAATATTGACGACATGCAGGGAGCGCCGGACGCCGACCCGCGCGGCAAACGCGACCCGAGGGACTTCGCGTTGTGGAAGGGTTTCAAAGACGGTGAGCCCGTCACCGCAAAATGGGACTCGCCGTGGGGTGCGGGCCGACCCGGATGGCACCTCGAATGCTCCGCGATGGTCACCAAATACCTGGGCCAACGTTTTGATATCCACGGTGGGGGATTGGACCTCCGCTTCCCGCACCACGAAAACGAAATGGCCCAGTCGCAGGCTGCGGGGGACGGGTTCGCAAACTTCTGGATGCACAACGGCATGGTCACCTACGCCGGTGAGAAAATGTCCAAATCCATCGGCAACACGGTCAGCCCTGCAGAGATGCTGGAGCTCGCCCCGCCGCGCGTGGTCCGTTATTACCTGGGCCAAGCACACTACCGCTCCGTCCTGGACTACCGTCCCACGTCGCTGCAGGAGGCCGCCGCGGCGGTGGAACGCATCGATGGCTTCATCTCCAAGGCCACAGCAAAGGTCAAGCACACTATGGGCGGACCGCAGCAGTTCGCCATGGCGCCCCAGGCCCACATGCCAGAGGCATTCATTGCCGCCATGGATGATGATCTGAATATTCCCCAGGCCTTGGGAGTCCTCCACGAAACGGTCCGCGCCGGAAACACGGCGCTTGCGTCCGGGGATGTGGACACCGCAAAATCAGCCCTCTACAGCGTGCTGGCCATGACCAATGTTTTGGGCCTGGACGCCGTCACTCAACCCGGTTCCGCGCAGGGCCATGAAGACTCCGCCCTCCAGGTCCTGGTTGAAGCCCAACTTCAAGCGCGTGCCGCAGCCAGGGCCGCCAAGGACTGGGCGGCCTCGGACGCCATCCGGGACACGCTGGCTGCAGCCGGCGTCGTGGTCGAAGATGGTGCGGACGGTGCCACGTGGAGCCTCAAACGCGACTGACAAAATGGCGCTGCGGCCGAATTGCATGGGTTCAGTAGACTTGATTCCAGACTTACTCACAAAATCAAGGATGGAATCCCATGGCCAACAACGGTAACCGGTCGGTCAAGAAGAAGAAGGGCCCCTCCACCGGAACCGGTGGCCACGGCCGCAAGGCCCTCGAGGGCAGGGGTCCCACGCCCAAGGCGGAGGACCGCGTCTATCACAAGGCGCACAAGAGCAAGCAGTTGGCTGAGCGCTCAGCCGCCAAGCGCGCACCCGGTGCACGTTCCGCCGGCGGGGGAGCCCGCTCCGGCCCCAAGGGACGTGCCACCGAAGAAATGGTCACCGGCCGTAACTCCGTGGTGGAAGCCCTGCGCGCAGGCATCCCTGCGAAGGCACTGCACGTGGCTATCCGCATCGAAATGGACGATCGCGTCAAGGAATCCCTCAAGCTTGCCGCAGAGCGTGGCATTCCGCTGTTGGAAACCGGCAAGCCGGAACTGGACCGCATGACCGAGGACGCTGTCCACCAGGGCCTCGTGCTTCAGATCCCGCCGTACGAGTACCAGGACGCTTATGACCTCGCTGAGGAAACACTCGCGAAGTGGAAGAAGGGGCACATCTCCAACGCCCCGATCTTCGTGGCGCTGGACGGCATCACCGACCCCCGCAACCTTGGCGCCATCATCCGCTCCGTGTCCGCCTTCAGTGGCCATGGCGTGATCGTTCCCGAGCGCCGGTCCGTTGGCGTCACCGCGTCTGCGTGGAAGACCAGCGCCGGTGCCGCTGTCCGCGTCCCCGTGGCCCGCGCGTCGAACCTCAACAACGCCTTGAAGCAGTTCAAGAACATGGGCATCTACGTCCTGGGCCTGGACGGCGACGGCGACGTTTCGCTGCCCGACCTCACCGTAGCCACCGAGCCGGTGTGCATCGTGGTGGGTTCAGAGGGCAAGGGCCTCAGCCGGTTGGTCCGCGAAAACTGCGACCAGATCGTCTCGATTCCCATCGACTCAGGCATGGAATCGCTCAATGCTTCCATGGCCGTGGGCATCTCGCTGTACGAAGTCTCCAGGCAGCGTTCGGCCAAATAGTTCTCCGCCTTCCTGGCGGGCCGGCCGGGTCAGAAGACGTGGCGGTTCGCCAGGACCGGAAGCTTTTTGCGGGCCTCGTCCACCTCTGCGTGGTCGAGGTCCGCGAAGATGAGACCCGGCTCGCCCTCAAGGGCATCGAGCACCCCGCCCAAAGGATCGACGACGGCGGAGTACCCCACCCCGGTGGGCGCGGAGCCTTTGGGCTCTGCACCCTGGGTGGCCGGATCCCCCTGGCCGCAGGCCAGGACGAACGTGGTGGTGTCCACAGCGCGGGCGCGGGCCAAAAGCTGCCACTGTTCAGCTTTGCCGGGGCCCGATCCCCAGGACGCTGACACGATGTTCACCACTGCCCCACGGTCCGCGTTGGCCGTGAACAGCGCCGGGAATCGGATGTCGTAGCAGGTGGCCAAACCAAAGGTGAGGCCGCCGGCGTCGAACGTCACGGGGTCTGTACCGGCCTCAACGGTGTCCGATTCCGCGAACCCGAACGCATCGAAAAGATGGATCTTGTGGTAGCTGGCCTCGACGCCCGGGCCCGTGGCCACCAAGGTGTTGCGTACGCGCGGCGCCCCTGATTCGGAGGCGTTGCCCGGGGTAAACATCCCGGCCACAATCACCAGCTGGAGTTCCGCGGCCAAGGCACGTACCCGGCTGGCCCACGGGCCGTCCAGGGGTTCGGCGATGTCCAGCAGCGAGTTGCCGAAGGCGCGCATCATGGCCTCCGGGAAGACCACCAGCGCAGCGCCGCCGTCCTTGGCCTTGCGGGCGTACTCCTCAAGGAGCAGCAGGTTGGCAGCTACGTCGCGGCCGGTGATGACTTGAGCCAATGCAACACGCAATGAGACCTCCATTTGTCTGCGTCCAGTATGGCAAGAATCCACAAGGCATGGCCCAACCGCGTCATATGCGCGCCCGAGGCGGTACTTAGTGGGCGTGGAACTAAACTTGCCAACAATGGTTATGCCTATCTTTGACACAGCAGCAGCCGTGGATGCTTCACAGCCCCGGCCCCTCGGACTGAGCGCCCCGCAGCCCGGTCCCTCGGACGCGGAAAATTCACGCGATCACACGGTGAATGTCGCGGTGTTTGCTCCGGGCCTTGAGCGCGTCGAGATGGTGTTCCAGGCCCCCGGCGGAGTGTGGAAGGCACATGTGCTTCCCAATACCGGGGATGGAGTCCACTTTGGCCTGGTTGACGGGATCCCGCCCGGCACGCGGTACGGATTCCGCGCCGCGCCTTCGGAAGGCGGCCTCCCTGTATCGGTTCCCGCTGAGGATGTGGATCACGACGCCGGTCAGCACCTGCTGCTGGATCCTTACGGCCGCGCCGTGGACCAGCGCGGCGAACTCCTGACGAGCGTGCACGTTGACACCGGCTTTGACTGGGGCAATGACCAGCCGCCGCGCACGCCTCTGCGCACCTCGGTGATCTATGAAGCACACGTCCGTGGGCAGACTATGCTGCACCCGGAGATACCTGAGCACTTGCGGGGCACCTACGCCGGCATGGCGCATCCGGTGATGATCCAACACCTCACCGAGCTGGGCATCACTGCCGTGCAGCTCCTCCCCATCCACTTCCACCTGGACGAATCACACCTCCAGGACCTGGGCCTCACCAATTACTGGGGCTACAACACCGCAGCCTTCTTCGCGCCGCACGCTGATTACGCCACGGAAGCAGCCCGGGCCGCCGGGCCGCACGCCGTGCAGGACGAGCTCAAGGGCATGGTCAAGCTGCTCCACGCAGCCGGTATAGAGGTCATCCTTGACGTGGTGTACAACCACACTGCCGAGGCAGGTCCTGACGGTGCGCCCATCAGCTTCAGGGGGCTCGCGGAGGACCGCTACTACCGCCATGATGCCCACGGCCGGTACCTGGACACCACCGGCTGCGGCAACACCCTGGATTTCAGCGACCCCGTGGTGGTGGACCTGGCCCTGGATTCGCTCCGGTACTGGGTAAATGACTTCCATGTGGACGGCTTCCGCTTTGACCTCGCCGTCACGCTCTGCCGCGACGCCGGGAATTCCTTCGATCCGCAGCATCCTTTCCTGCAGGCGATTGCCGAGGATCCGGTTCTGTCCGAAGTGAAGCTGATCTCCGAACCCTGGGACGTTGGCTACGGCGGCTGGCAGACTGGCCGCTTCCCGCAGGGCTGGTCGGATTGGAACGACCACTTCCGCGATGGCGTCCGCAGTTTCTGGCTCTCGGACCGCGCCGCCATGGAGGCCGGTGGCCGGGGTGGGTCGGTGGCCGGGCTGGCTGAGCTGGTGGCAGGATCCGCCAACCTCTTCGCATCTTCCGGACGCAGCAGGCTGGCATCGGTAAACTTCATCACTGCGCACGATGGCTTCACGCTCAAGGACCTGGTGAGCTACGACCGCAAGCACAATGAGGCGAACGGCGAGCAAAACCGCGATGGGCACGGAGACAACCGCAGCTACAACCACGGTGCTGAAGGCCGCAGCGAAAACGAGGCAATAGTTGCCGCCAGGGCACTGTCAGTCCGGAACCTGATGACCACCCTGTTGTTGTCCTTCGGAGTTCCCATGATCACGGCCGGGGATGAGCTGGGCCGCACGCAGCAGGGCAACAACAATGCTTACTGCCAGGACAACCACACCGCATGGCTGGACTGGAGCCGCACCCAGGAAGCCAACGCCATGTTCCGGACCACCCGTGAGCTGATCAGGGTGCGTCGGTGGTTCCTGCGGCACCAGCCGGAGAGCTTCCCGGGAAAGGCCAACGATTCAAGCCTGCAATGGTTCGATGACAAGGGCCAGCGGATGACTCCTGCCAGCTGGAACCAACCCAACCTCCGCACCGTGCAGTTGCTGATGGGGCACGAGGACAGCGACACGCGTGGGCTCATTGTGATCAACGGCAGCAACCAGGACGTGAAGATGGTGCTGCCCAAGATCCTGAGCGAGAAGGGCACCCCCAAGCGCATGTTCGAGCTCCGGTTCACCACGTCGGTGCTCCATGAACGCCGCAAGGGCGCGTTGGTGGCCTCCGGTGAACGGGATATCCTGCAGGCCAACACCATCAACGTCTACCGCACGTAGGCACCAGCCGGGCAGGAGTTTTCCGAATGAACCGCAGCCGCAGCAAGTGGGTGGCCTTCGCGGGCTTGGTGATCGCCGTCGTCGTGCTGGTGGTGGCGATGGTGGGTGGCGGCGCCTTGACCGCGCCCACTGCAACGCAGACCGCGACGCCGGCTCCCGGCGTTTCCACGGCGGCGCCCCGTGCCGTACCGGGCAGCACAACCGCTCCGGCCAAAACCGGGGCAGCCGTTGCCAATCCGTCCAACTTGCCTTCCATCAACGCCTCGCAGTTGCCCGGGGAAGCCCGGCAGACGCTGGCCCTGATCGCCAAGGGCGGACCGTACCCGTACAGCCGCGACGGCGTTAACTTCGGCAATTTCGAGGGACTGCTGCCGCGGAAAGCCGGCGGGTTCTACAAGGAGTACACCGTGGTCACGCCTGGGGAGTCGGACCGGGGTGCACGCCGGATCATCGTGGGTAAGGACACCGCCAAGTACTACACCGCGGACCACTACGAGTCGTTCGCGTTCATTGTCGAGGACAAGTAGGAGCCCATGAAAATCTATTCCGCAGATACCTGGACCTTGGACGAATTGCAGGAGCAGGTCTCCGACGCGGGCCGCAGGACTGTCATGGTCCCACCCGCGACCACCAAACAAACGGTCCTCGAGGTCTTCGGACAGGTCCTAAACTTTCCGGAATACTACGGCGTGAACCTTGACGCCCTGAACGACTCCCTGCACGACTACGCTGACGCGCTGTCAGAGGACGACGGCGGCCCCGTCACCATGATCTGGCAGGTCCCCGCGGCCTACCGCACAGACCGTTCCTTCGGTGTCGTGTGCGAAATCCTGCAGGACGCAGAGCGCTACGCCGGCCGCGACCTGGCGGTCATTGCGGTGTTCCAGCACTAACTGCGCCGATTTACCTTTCGTGCCGGCCAACTCCCGTACCTGACCGTCCAATCCCGGTCGGCCGAGATAGCCCTACGACGAGCGATCGGCTCTAGTCGATGGCTAATTTGCCGATCCTTCATCCTTGAGGGCTTCATCGTTGGAATAACAGCGGGTTCCCTAGGCGGGGTCATCGGAACCATCACGACGCTTTCTGTGTCTTGGATCCAGGCCTGGCCACCTGTGTTGCCCTCAGGGCTATGGCTGGTTGGAATCCTTCTGGGTACGGCCACCGGTATTGTGAGCGCCATTTACCCGGCTTGGGTCGCCAGCCGCAAGGATCCCGCTATTGCGATTCGCGGCTAGCAAGCCCCAAGAATTCGCTAAGGCTAAGATCCCTGTGCCCTGCATAAACGTGGCTGGCCCGCTTTCCCGTTGTTACCCAACAACGGGAAAGCGGGCCAGCCACGTTCCTGGGACTAGGCGTTGGCGATCAGCCCCAGCTCTGCCTTCGATGCCAGGGCCGAGTGCTTCGGGAACACGCGGACGGTGTAGCCAAAGGAGCCTGAGCGGTTGATGACCAGTGACCCGTTGAAGAGGTGCCGGCCGTTCCCGAGGTCTTCCACGGAAGCCAGTTCAGCCACCACCACGTCTTCCAGCTCATCGCTTTCTTCGGCGCGTCCGAAGGCCACTTCCACACTCACGTCATCCGGCGTGAGGTTGTTCAGGGCCACGTAGGCGTTGACCTGAAGGGTGTCACCCACCTGGGGTTCCTCGGAGACGCCCACGGAATCAACGTGTTCCACCACAACGCCGGGCCAGGCACCACGAACCTTGGACGTCCAGGCAGCGAGTTCCTTGGCTTCCTTGAAGGACCCGGCCGTGGCGCGGCGACCTGACACCGCGGCCGGGCAATAGAGGTTGTTCACGTAGTCGTGCAGCATGCGTTCCGCGGAGACCGCAGGGCCCAGGTTGGCCAGCGTGTGCTTGATCATGGATACCCAGTGGGTAGGCACGGTCTCCGTGCTGGACTCGGACGGCCCTGCTGCCCCCGCACCCTGCGCAACGGTGGTGCCGTAGAACCGCGGAGCCACCTGGGTTTCCAACAGTTCGTAGAGCGCCGAGGCTTCAATGTCGTCGCGTTCCTCCGCGGTGGCGTTGTTGTTGGCGGTGGGGATGGCCCAGCCGTTCTCGCCGTCGTACATCTCATCCCACCACCCGTCCAGGACGGACAGGTTCAGTGAGCCGTTGATGGCGGCCTTCATGCCGGAGGTGCCGCAGGCCTCCAAGGGGCGCAGCGGGTTGTTGAGCCACACATCGCAGCCGGGGAACAGGGTGCGGGCCATGGCGATGTCGTAGTTGGGCAGGAACACGATCCTGTGGCGGACCTCGGGATCGTCGGTGAACCTGACCAAGTCCTGGATCATCTTCTTGCCGGCATCGTCAGCGGGGTGTGATTTGCCGGCGATGACCAACTGGATGGGGTGCTTGGGGTCCAGGAGCAGTGCCTTCAAACGGGCGGGATCCCGCAGCATCAATGTGAGGCGCTTGTAGGTGGGCACGCGGCGGGCAAAGCCGATGGTCAGGACGTCGGGGTCCAGCACGGAGTCGGTCCAGCCGAGCTCGGCGTCGGCTGCGCCGCGTTTCTTCCAGGACGACCGGAGCCGTCGTCGAACATCATCAATGAGCTGTGCGCGCAATTCGCGGCGCATGGACCAGACGTCCTCGTCGCTGACGTTGTAGGCCAGGTCCCAACGGCCCAAGGCTTCTGCCTCGGCGCCGAACTGGTGGCGGGCCAGGGCAGAGATGCGCGGATCCACCCAGGTGGGTACGTGGACGCCATTGGTGACGGAAGTGATGGGAATTTCGGAGTGATCAAAGCCCGGCCACAGGCCGGAGAACATTTCCCGGGACACCACACCGTGCAGCTTGGCCACACCATTGGCCCGCTGGGCCAGGCGCAAGCCCATCACGGCCATGTTGAAGACCGACGGGTTTCCGCCGTCGTAGTTTTCGCGGCCGAGCTCCAGGATCTTCTCCGTGGGAACGGCAGGTGCCAATCCGGCGTCGAAGAAGTGCTTGATCTGGACCGTCTCAAAGCGGTCAATGCCGGCCGGAACGGGCGTGTGCGTCGTGAAGACAGTAGAGGCACGCCCGGCGGCCAGGGCTTCATCCCAGCTGAGGGGATCGGCCGCGTTGGACATGGCTTCCTGGATACGCTCGATCCCCAGGAATCCCGCGTGGCCCTCGTTGGTGTGGAAAACCTCGGGGGCCGGGGTGCCGGTCAGTTCCTGGTACACCCGAAGTGCTTTGACGCCACCCATGCCCAGGAGGAGTTCCTGCTGCAGCCGGTGGTCGCCTCCGCCGCCGTACAGGCGGTCCGTGATGCCGCGCGCGGCTTCGTCGTTGGAGGGAACGTTGGAGTCCAGCAGCAGCAGCGGAACGCGTCCGACGTCGGCACGCCACACGTGCGCGTGAAGCTCGCGTCCGTTGGGCAACGGAAGGGAGATGTGGACCGGCTTCCCGGGGACGCCGTCCTTGCCCGGGTGGCGGAGCAGCGTCAACGGAAGCCCGTCGGGATCCAGGACCGGGTAGGTTTCCTGCTGCCATGCATCGCGTGAGAGCGACTGCTTGAAGTAGCCGGCCTGGTACAGAAGTCCCACGCCGATGAGGGGAACACCCAGGTCCGAGGCTGACTTGAGGTGGTCGCCGGCCAGGATGCCCAGGCCGCCCGAGTACTGCGGCAGAACCTCGCTGATGCCGAACTCGGGAGAGAAGTAGGCAATGCAGGCCGGAGCGTCCTCGTTGAGGCCCTGGTACCAGCGCGGTTCGCTGAGGTACCTGTCCAAATCAGCGGCAGCGTCCTGGACCCGGGAAACAACCTCGCCGTTGTTGGCGAGGTCCTGGAGCTGGTCGCGGCTGATGGAACCCAAAAGGGCAATGGGATCGTGCTGCGACGCTTCCCAGAGCGCCGGGTTGAGGCTCGCGAAAAGCTCCCGGGTGGGACGGTGCCATGACCAACGCAGGTTGGTCGCCAACCGGGCCAAAGGCCTGATGGGCTCGGGGAGGACGGTACGGACTGTAAACCTTCGAATTGCCTTCACGAGCGCCACACTAACTGACGTACATGGCAGCCGGAACCGCTTTGGGTTTCTTTTAGGTAAAAGTCATCTTGCGTCAGTGAGATAGGTCGTGTGCTTAGCATTCTCAGGTGATTGTCGCTAACGTCATGTTTGTGACGACTACCTCGCGACCCATTGCCGCCCTGAAATCCAAGACGAAAACGGACATCACCGACGGACTTCGTTTCGGCCGGTTCCCCATCACGGCTGTCCAGCCCGTGGTTGAGGGAGGCCGGTTCCCGGCGAAGGCTTTGCCCGGGGAGGACCTGGTTGTTGGTGCCACGGTGTTCCGTGAAGGCCACGACCAGCTTGGTGTGTCCGCCGTGGTGCTGGACCCGCGTGGCCGTGAACGCCAGCGCGTTCGCCTGGCCCCCGCCCAAGGCGAGGAGTGGAAGGGCCTTGACCGCTGGGAGGGCCTCATCACCCCCGGTGGTACCGGTGCGTGGTCCTTCGTCATTGAAGCCTGGCACGATCGCTACGGCACCTGGCACCACAATTCCGAGGTAAAGATCGCTGCCGGCGTTGACGTGGAGTTGATGCTTGCCGAGGGCGCGGCCCTCCTGGAAGAGGCAGCCGACGACGCCGGTCGTGCCGGCGCTGACAAGCGCACCCTGCGTGCCGCTTCACTCGCGCTCGCCGACACCACCAAGACAGCCGAGGAACGCCTTGCTGCCGGCTTCAGCCCCGGGGTGCTGGCCGCCGTCGAACGCCTTCCCATCCGTGAACTGGTGACGGTTTCCCAGCGGTACCCACTGCAGGTTGAGCGAGACCTGGCCGGGCGGGCCGCCTGGTATGAGTTCTTCCCCCGTTCCGAAGGTGCGGTGCTTGACCACACCACAGGCGTGTGGACGTCCGGCAACTTCCGGACTGCCGCCAAGAGGCTGGACGCCGTGGCAGAGATGGGCTTTGACGTCATCTACATGCCGCCCATCCACCCCATCGGTGTCCAGCACCGCAAGGGCCGCAACAACACCCTGACTCCGGGGCCGAATGATCCGGGTTCGCCGTGGGCCATCGGGTCCAAGGACGGTGGCCACGACGCCATCCACCCGGAACTGGGTACTTTCGAGGACTTCGACGCCTTCGTGGCGCGCGCCAATGAGCTGGGACTCGAGGTGGCCCTGGACCTTGCGTTGCAGGCAGCTCCGGACCACCCCTGGGTTACGTCCAATCCCGAGTGGTTCACCACCCGCGTGGACGGTTCCATTGCCTACGCGGAGAATCCTCCGAAGAAGTACCAGGACATCTACCCCCTGAACTTCGACAACGACCCCGCCGGCCTTTCCAAGGAAATCCTGCGGATCGTCCAGCTGTGGATCAGCCACGGCGTGAAGGTCTTCCGGGTGGACAACCCGCACACCAAGCCGGTGTGGTTCTGGGAATGGCTGATCGGGAAGATCAACAAGAAACACCCCGACGTCGTTTTCCTCGCCGAGGCTTTCACCCGCCCGCCCATGATGCACGCACTGGGCCGCGCAGGGTTCCAGCAGTCGTACTCGTACTTCACCTGGCGGAATACCAAGACTGAACTGGAAGAGTACTTCCACGAGATCAGCCACGTCAGCCCGGCGTATTTCCGGCCCAACTTCTTTGTGAACACCCCGGATATCCTCACGGAGTACCTGCAGTTCGGCGGTCCGGCCGCGTTCAAGATCCGCGCAGTCCTGGCCTCGACGGCCAGCCCGCTGTGGGGCGTCTACGCCGGATTCGAACTGTTCGAGCACGTGGCCCGTCCGGGTGCCGAGGAGTACATCGACAACGAGAAGTTCGAGATCAAGGCCAGGGACTGGGAAGGCGCTGCGGCATCCGGAAGGACCCTGGCCCCGTATATCACCCGGCTCAACGCCATCCGTAAGAACCACGTGGCCTTGGGGGACCTGCAGAACCTCACCCTGCACCACAGCACGGATGACGCCACCGTTGTGTACTCCAAGCACAAGACGTTGCCGGACGGCACCAAGGACACCTTGATCATTGTGGTCAACGTGGATCCGCACAACACCCGCGAAAGCACGGTGTCCCTGGACCTTGCCGCCTTGCAGCTGGACCCCGCCGACCTCAATGAGGACGGCCGGTACAGGGTGGATGACCTCATCAGCGGCCAGAGCTGGGAATGGGGAGAGCACAACTACGTCCGCCTGGATGCCCACGTTGAGCCGGCCCACATCCTGAGCATCCGGAGGCATCCTTAGTGAGTTTCACTCCGCAAAACCCCAGCCAGTACTTCACTCCGAAGAACACCTTCGAGTTGAACGCCCCCGGTCTCCAGCATGATCCAACCTGGTACCGCAAGGCAGTTTTCTATGAAGTACTGGTGCGGGCCTTTGCGGACGCCAACGGGGATGGTTCCGGCGATTTCCATGGGTTGATCGAAAAACTGGATTACCTCCAGTGGCTTGGCGTCGATTGCCTGTGGCTGCCGCCGTTCTTCCATTCCCCGTTGCGCGACGGCGGTTACGATATTGCCGATTACACCTCCGTGCTGGACGAGTTCGGCACTATCAGCGACTTCAAACGCCTGGTGGCCGAGGCCCACGCCCGTGGTGTCCGGGTGATCATCGATCTTCCGTTAAACCACACCTCGGACCAGCATCCCTGGTTCCAGGAATCCCGGAAGGACCCCACCGGGCCCTACGGCGACTTCTATGTGTGGAGCGATACGGATGAGAAGTACCAGGACGCCCGCATCATTTTTGTGGACACGGAGGAATCCAACTGGACCTTCGATCCCATCCGCCGACAGTTTTTCTGGCACCGCTTCTTCGGCCACCAGCCTGACCTGAACTTCGAGAACCCCAAAGTCATTGAAGCCCTCTTCGACGTGGTGCGGTTCTGGCTGGACCAGGGAATCGACGGCTTCCGGGCCGACGCCATCCCGTACCTTTTCGAAGAAGAGGGCACCAACTGCGAGAACCTGCCGGCAACGCACGGCTTCCTGCGTGACCTGCGCCGGATGGTGGACGAGAACTATCCAGGCCGGGTGATCATTGCCGAGGCCAACCAGCCGCCGGACGAGGTGGTTGAGTATTTCGGGACCGAGGAAGCCCCGGAGTGCCACATGGCGTTCCACTTCCCCATCATGCCCAGGCTGTACTACGCGTTGAGGGACCAGAAGGCCGCCCCGATCATTGAGACCCTCCGCGATACCCCGGATATCCCCAAGGGTGCACAGTGGGGGACTTTCCTGCGGAACCACGACGAATTGACGCTGGAGATGGTCCCCGCGGAGGAACGCGCCGCAATGCTGGGCTGGTATGCGCCGGATCCGCGCATGCGGGCCAACATCGGCATCCGGCGGAGGTTGGCGCCCTTGCTGGATAACTCCCGTTCCGAGATCGAGCTCATCAACGCGTTGCTGCTGTCCCTGCCGGGCAGCCCCTTCCTGTACTACGGGGACGAGATCGGCATGGGGGACAACATCTGGCTGGATGACCGCGATGCCGTCCGCACTCCCATGCAGTGGAACCCGGACCGGAATGCGGGGTTCTCCGGCGCGGATCCCGGAAAGCTCTACCTGCCGGTGATCCAGTCCCTGGTCTACAACTACAGCATGGCCAACGTTGAAGCTGAGGCCGCCCACTCGGGCTCGCTGCTCCGCTGGACGCGCCAGATCCTCAGCGTGCGCAAGAACCACCCCGTGTTCGGTCTGGGTGCGTTCCGGCACATTGAGGCAGACCACGAGGTCGTGCTGGCCTACGTGCGGGAGCTGCCTACCGGCAACCCGGAAGGGGAGGACGCGGAAACCATCCTGTGCGTCTTCAACCTCTCCCAGCACCCGGTTGCAGCCACCCTGGACCTTCCCGAGTTCGCGGGCCGCGGCCTGCGAGATATTTTTGGCGGCCAGCCGTTCCCGGCCGTCGGAGACAACGGTCACCTGACCGTGATGCTGGGCAGCCACAGCTTTTACTGGCTGCGGGTCCGCTCGGCGTTTTCCAATCCATCGTCGCCATATACCCAGGCGATCCCTGTGGTGACCTCCAAAGGATGAGATGAGCAAGGCACACTTGAACCCCATCATTGAAGGACTTCTGCGGACCTGGCTTCCCGGCAAGCGCTGGTTCCCGGTCAACAGCCCCGATTTCGCGTTGGAACGCGTTGGCGGTTTCACGCTGCCCAACAGCAGCGGCGGCGCCGTGCTGGAGATCGTGCTGCTGGCGGTGACGTACAGGACGGCCGACGGCGGTCCCCGCACCGATGTTGTCCAGGTTCCGTTGAGCTTCCACCGCCAGCCCGTGGCTGAGGCAGCTCCGGCCCTGGTGGGGGAGTACAAGGATCCTGAGTCGGGCACGCAATGGGTGTACGACGCCGTGTATGACCCCGGGTTCGCCACCGCGTGGTTGTCCTTCATGCGCAGTGAATCGTCCCTGCCGGAAGGACTGGCCCAAGGCCACCTCACCCGCGGCCGCGCAACACTCCCTGGAACGCCCACCTCGGTGCAGGTACTTTCCGGAGAGCAATCAAATACGTCCATCATCGTCAGCGACGGCCAATCGTCGGCCATTGTGAAGGTCTTCCGGGTGCTCGCCGCAGGCAGGAACCCCGAAGTGGAGCTGGGGGCGGCGCTGACTGCGGCCCACACCACCGAGGTTCCCGCGACGCTCGGCTGGATTACCGGCACATGGGACCAGCCGTCGTCGGGGGCCTCGTTGGATGCCACGGGTGACTTGACCGTGGCCCACGAATTCCTGGTGGGCGGGCAGGATGCCTGGCGGCTTGCAGTTGAGGCAGCAGCAACCGGCGCCGACTTCACGTCCCAGGCCCGCGGGCTCGGAGCGGCAACCGCGTCCGTGCACGCCCGCTTGGCAGAAACGTTCGGCACCAAGGACGGCGGCGAGCATGGGAGCGACATCATCGCGGCCCTCACCCGGCGGGTCCGCCAGTCGTGGGCTGAGGCGGGGTCCGCCGTCGGATCCTATGACCAGAACCTCAACGAACTGCTGGCCACCTTGGATGCCGGGGACGTGGGCCGGCTGCAGCGGGTCCACGGCGACCTTCACTTGGGCCAAATCCTGTGGGTCCCGGAATCCGGTGGAGACACTGGCCGCTGGGCCATCCTGGACTTTGAAGGTGAACCCCTGCGGACCATTGAGGAGCGCAATTCCCCGGACCTGCCCCTGCGGGATGTCACTGGCATGCTGAGGTCCTTCGACTATGCAGCGGGTGCAGCCACGCGGGAGAATCCGGCCGCCGTGGTGCCCGAAACCTGGGTGGATGACTGTGCCGCAGCGTTCCTGGAGGGCTACGGAGATGTGACCCCCGGAACCATTGACCGCCGCTCGCCGCTGTTTGTGGCATTGTGGCTGGACAAGGCCTTATATGAGGTGGTCTACGAGCTGAGAAACCGGCCCGATTGGCTGGAAATCCCGGTTAATGCATCACGACGGATCCTCGACACTACAGGCCGCGGAAAGCACGCGGCAGCTACAGCGGAAGGTAATGACATGACTGGCTCTGCACGCACCGAACGGCCGCGGGTTCCACTGCACGTGGATTCGGAGACCTTGGAACGCGTGGCGGCCGGCGCTTACCACGCCCCGCATTCCGTACTGGGTGCGCATCTTGACGATCACGGCCACGTGACGGTCCGGACCGTGAAGCACTTGGCCACTTCCGTCACCGTGGTGACTGAGGCCGGGCGCACCGAAATGAGCCACGAGGCCCATGGTGTGTGGGTTGGCGTCCTGGAGCCGCTGCAGCCCGGCCACGTGCCGGACTACCGTTTGGAAGTGGCGTACGACGACCAGACCGTCACCATCGATGACCCGTACCACTACCTGCCCACCGTGGGTGAAGTGGACCTGCACCTGATCGGAGAGGGGCGCCACGAGCGCCTGTGGGATGTCCTGGGCGCGCACGTCCAGCATTACCGGTCTTCCCTCAGCGAGGTGGACGGCGTGTCCTTCGCTGTGTGGGCTCCCAATGCGCAGGCAGTGCGCGTCAAGGGTGACTTCAACGGCTGGGACGGCCGCTCCCACGGCATGCGTTCCCTGGGCTCGTCGGGAGTATGGGAAGTCTTCATCCCCGGCGTTGTAGCAGGGGCGTGCTACAAATACGAGATCCTGACCAAGGGTGGGGAATGGCTGGAGAAGGCCGACCCCATGGCGTTTGGTACCGAGGTGCCCCCGCTGACGGCATCCCGGGTTGTTGACGCCGGTTACCGGTTCAAGGACTCGGAATGGATGGCCGCCCGCGCAGCCAAGGATCCGCACAACTCACCCATGAGCGTCTACGAGGTCCACCTGGGCTCGTGGCGGCTGGGCCTGGGCTACAAGGAGCTCGCCAAGGAACTGGTGGACTACGTCAAGTGGCTTGGCTTCACCCACGTTGAGTTCATGCCCGTGGCGGAACACCCGTTTGGCGGATCCTGGGGCTACCAGGTGACCTCCTACTTTGCGCCCACGTCCCGGTTCGGGCACCCGGACGAGTTCAGGTTCCTTGTGGACTCCCTGCACCAGGCCGGAATCGGCGTGCTGCTGGACTGGGTTCCGGCGCACTTCCCCAAGGACGCCTGGGCTTTGGCCAAGTTTGATGGTCAGGCCCTGTACGAGCACTCCGACCCGGCACTGGGCGAGCACCCCGACTGGGGAACGCTGATCTTCGACTTCGGCCGGAGCGAGGTCCGCAACTTCCTGGTGGCCAATGCGCTGTACTGGCTGGAGGAATTCCACATCGATGGACTGCGTGTGGACGCGGTTGCCTCCATGATCTACCTGGATTACTCACGCGAGGAAGGCCAGTGGCGGCCCAACAAGTTCGGCGGCCGCGAAAACCTCGAGGCGATTTCCTTCATGCAGGAAGTCAACGCCACGGTGTACAAGTCCCACCCCGGTGCCATCATCATTGCCGAAGAGTCCACGGCTTTCCCCGGGGTCACTGCCCCCACCGATCACGGCGGCCTGGGCTTCGGCCTCAAGTGGAACATGGGCTGGATGCACGATTCCCTGAAGTACATCTCCGAGGATCCCATCAACCGCAAGTGGCACCACGGCACCATCACGTTCTCCCTGGTGTACGCGTTCACGGAGAACTTCCTCTTGCCCATCAGCCACGATGAGGTAGTGCACGGCAAGGGCTCCATGCTCCGGAAGATGCCCGGTGACCGGTGGCAGCAGCTTGCAAACCTCCGCAGCTTCTTCGCCTACCAGTGGGCGCACCCTGGCAAGCAGCTCATTTTCATGGGTACCGAATTTGGCCAGGAAGCCGAATGGTCGGAGCAGTACGGCCTGGACTGGTTCCTGGCCGACATCCCGGCACACCGTGGCCTACAGCTGCTGATCAAGGACCTCAATGAGCTTTATGCCGCGACTCCGGCGTTGTACCAGCGGGACAACGAGGCCGGCGGTTTCCAGTGGATCAACGGCGGGGATGTGGACCACAACGTCCTCACCTTCATCCGCTGGGATCACGACGGCAAGCCCCTGGTCTGTGCGATCAACTTCTCCGGCGCACCCCATCACGACTACATCCTGGGCGTACCGTCCGCCGGCGAGTGGAACGAAGTCCTGAACACCGATGCCGGGCAGTATGGCGGTTCGGGTGTGGGGAACACGGGTTCGTTGAAGGCCGCAGCCCCCGGGACCGATGGCCAGCCGGCCGCATTGTCCGTGACACTGCCGCCGCTGGGAGCAGCCTGGTTCACCCTGGCAGACTGACCCTCTCTCACATCACCACCCGTTTTGGGCGTCCTTCTCTCACATAACGGCCGCTTTCTCGCAACGCTCTCTCACTCCGGTGGGGGAGCGTTGCTGGTTCCGCACACCTTTGGTTTGCGGCCCGGTTGGCAGGCAAACGCTCGACGACGGCGGCCGTCACCAACGCGGCTTTGCCAACGGGGGCAAAGTGTGGGTATAGTTAGTACCCGCGCTGCTCCACTGGTTGAGACCGCAAACTGACAAGAAACCGCAAGGAAAAATCAAGTCAGTCTTGCCGATTTGACCGCAAGGGATGCAGCCGGTAAGTTTGAAAAGTTGCTCCGGAGCGATCTTGGACCCTTTTGGGTGTGGGTGGTGCCGGTTAGTGTCTGTTGTTTGAGAACTCAATAGTGTGCCAAGTTTGTTGATACCGATTGTTTTATTGATTGGTTGAAATTATGGCTGGATCATTGCGCACCCCCGTGTGTGGTGGTCTGGTTTTCAGCTGGTTTCGAATTTTGTGCAGCCGCGTTTTGCCGTTATTTCCGGTGGGTGTGGTTGTGTCTGTTATTTTTCAACGGAGAGTTTGATCCTGGCTCAGGATGAACGCTGGCGGCGTGCTTAACACATGCAAGTCGAACGATGATCCCAGCTTGCTGGGGGATTAGTGGCGAACGGGTGAGTAACACGTGAGTAACCTGCCCTTGACTCTGGGATAAGCCTGGGAAACTGGGTCTAATACCGGATACGACCATCTGGCGCATGTCATGGTGGTGGAAAGCTTTTGTGGTTTTGGATGGACTCGCGGCCTATCAGCTTGTTGGTGGGGTAATGGCCTACCAAGGCGACGACGGGTAGCCGGCCTGAGAGGGTGACCGGCCACACTGGGACTGAGACACGGCCCAGACTCCTACGGGAGGCAGCAGTGGGGAATATTGCACAATGGGCGCAAGCCTGATGCAGCGACGCCGCGTGAGGGATGACGGCCTTCGGGTTGTAAACCTCTTTCAGTAGGGAAGAAGCCGTAAGGTGACGGTACCTGCAGAAGAAGCGCCGGCTAACTACGTGCCAGCAGCCGCGGTAATACGTAGGGCGCAAGCGTTATCCGGAATTATTGGGCGTAAAGAGCTCGTAGGCGGTTTGTCGCGTCTGCTGTGAAAGACCGGGGCTCAACTCCGGTTCTGCAGTGGGTACGGGCAGACTAGAGTGCAGTAGGGGAGACTGGAATTCCTGGTGTAGCGGTGAAATGCGCAGATATCAGGAGGAACACCGATGGCGAAGGCAGGTCTCTGGGCTGTAACTGACGCTGAGGAGCGAAAGCATGGGGAGCGAACAGGATTAGATACCCTGGTAGTCCATGCCGTAAACGTTGGGCACTAGGTGTGGGGGACATTCCACGTTTTCCGCGCCGTAGCTAACGCATTAAGTGCCCCGCCTGGGGAGTACGGCCGCAAGGCTAAAACTCAAAGGAATTGACGGGGGCCCGCACAAGCGGCGGAGCATGCGGATTAATTCGATGCAACGCGAAGAACCTTACCAAGGCTTGACATGAACCGGTAATACCTGGAAACAGGTGCCCCGCTTGCGGTCGGTTTACAGGTGGTGCATGGTTGTCGTCAGCTCGTGTCGTGAGATGTTGGGTTAAGTCCCGCAACGAGCGCAACCCTCGTTCTATGTTGCCAGCGGTTCGGCCGGGGACTCATAGGAGACTGCCGGGGTCAACTCGGAGGAAGGTGGGGACGACGTCAAATCATCATGCCCCTTATGTCTTGGGCTTCACGCATGCTACAATGGCCGGTACAAAGGGTTGCGATACTGTGAGGTGGAGCTAATCCCAAAAAGCCGGTCTCAGTTCGGATTGGGGTCTGCAACTCGACCCCATGAAGTCGGAGTCGCTAGTAATCGCAGATCAGCAACGCTGCGGTGAATACGTTCCCGGGCCTTGTACACACCGCCCGTCAAGTCACGAAAGTTGGTAACACCCGAAGCCGGTGGCCTAACCCTTGTGGGGGGAGCCGTCGAAGGTGGGACCGGCGATTGGGACTAAGTCGTAACAAGGTAGCCGTACCGGAAGGTGCGGCTGGATCACCTCCTTTCTAAGGAGCTGCTAGCAACTGGTTGCTGTGCCTGTATGGGTGTGGTGGTGGTTGTCAGTGTTGCCCATTGCGCAGGCGTCTGTTCTGCGGTGGGTGCTCATGGGTGGAATATCAACGAATCATTTTTTTTGGCATGGTCTTCTGTGCTGTGTCCTGGTGTGAGTACGGCAACGTGCGTCTTCCTTTGTGGGGGGTGTGGTGTTGTTGGGAAAGCGTTCCGGGGTGTGGTGTGTGGGGGTTGTGTTTGGCGCACTGTTGGGGTTCTGAGGCAACAGGACCTTGTGCAGCAATGCATGGGACGGTTGTTTCTGTGTTTCCTGCTTCTGGTTCTGTTCTTGCACGTGTGTGTGGGGGTGGTCTGGTTGATGGGGTTGTTGTTTGAGAACTACATAGTGGACGCGAGCATCTAAGAACACACATGCCTGTGGTGTGGGTGTTCTTATACAGCAATTTCTTATGAATGAACCCTGGGCCCAAGTGGCTCGTGGTTCTCTCGAGTAAGTTTTTGATCTTTGTGTGGTCAAGTTTTTAAGGGCACACGGTGGATGCCTTGGCATTAGGAGCCGAAGAAGGACGTAGGAATCTGCGATAAGCCTGGGGGAGTTGATAACCGAGCGTTGATCCCAGGATGTCCGAATGGGGAAACCCCGCACAACGCTGCAAGGTGATTGTGTGACCCGCATCTGAACACATAGGGTGCGTGGGGGGAACGCGGGGAAGTGAAACATCTCAGTACCCGCAGGAAGAGAAAACAATAGTGATTCCGTTAGTAGTGGCGAGCGAACGCGGATCAGGCTAAACCGTTTCATGTGTGATAGCCGGCGGGCGTTGCATGGGCGGGGTTGTGGGACTTTCCGTTCTGGTTCTGCCGGACCAGTGAGGTGATGTGCGTGCATAGGTGAACGGTCTTGAAAGGCCGGCCAGAGAGGGTGTGAGCCCCGTAACCGTAATGTTGTGTGCAGCCTGGAGAGTATCCCAAGTAGCACGGGGCCCGAGAAATCCCGTGCGAATCTGTCAGGACCACCTGATAAGCCTAAATACTTCCTAATGACCGATAGCGGACCAGTACCGTGAGGGAAAGGTGAAAAGTACCCCGGGAGGGGAGTGAAACAGTACCTGAAACCGTGTGCTTACAATCCGTCGGAGCAGTCTTGGTTACTGTGACGGCGTGCCTTTTGAAGAATGAGCCTGCGAGTTAGTGTTACGTCGCGAGGTTAACCCGTGTGGGGTAGCCGTAGCGAAAGCGAGTCTGAATAGGGCGAGTGTAGTGGCGTGATCTAGACCCGAAGCGGAGTGATCTACCCATGGCCAGGTTGAAGCGACGGTAAGACGTCGTGGAGGACCGAACCCACTTCAGTTGAAAATGGAGGGGATGAGCTGTGGGTAGGGGTGAAAGGCCAATCAAACTCCGTGATAGCTGGTTCTCCCCGAAATGCATTTAGGTGCAGCGTTGCGTGTTTCTTGCCGGAGGTAGAGCTACTGGATGGCCGATGGGCCCTACAAGGTTACTGACGTCAGCCAAACTCCGAATGCCGGTAAGTCAGAGCGCAGCAGTGAGACTGTGGGGGATAAGCTTCATAGTCGAGAGGGAAACAGCCCAGACCACCAACTAAGGCCCCTAAGCGTGTGCTAAGTGGGAAAGGATGTGGAGTTGCGAAGACAACCAGGAGGTTGGCTTAGAAGCAGCCATCCTTGAAAGAGTGCGTAATAGCTCACTGGTCAAGTGATTCCGCGCCGACAATGTAGCGGGGCTCAAGTACACCGCCGAAGTTGTGGATTTCACACAGTACCCTAGCCTTCGTGGTTCAGGGGTGTGGAGTGGTAGGGGAGCGTCGTGTGGGCAGTGAAGTCGCGGTGGAAACCAGCGGTGGAGCCTACACGAGTGAGAATGCAGGCATGAGTAGCGAAAGACGGGTGAGAAACCCGTCCGCCGAATGATCAAGGGTTCCAGGGTCAAGCTAATCTGCCCTGGGTAAGTCGGGACCTAAGGCGAGGCCGACAGGCGTAGTCGATGGACAACGGGTTGATATTCCCGTACCGGCGAAGAACCGCCCATGCCAAGCGGGGGATACTAACCGCCCGGAGCCTGCCCTAGCACCCTTGTGGTGTGTGGGTTTTGGCCGAGCGCGGGACCTGATCCCGGGAGGTAAGCGTATTAACAGGTGTGACGCAGGAAGGTAGCCGGGCCGGGCGATGGTTGCCCCGGTCTAAGGATGTAGGGTCAGGGATAGGCAAATCCGTTCCTGTGTGCTTCGAGCACGATCCTGAGATCTGATGGGACTCCCGTAAGGGGGGATCCGGTGATCCTATGCTGCCGAGAAAAGCATCGACGCGAGGTTCTAGCTGCCCGTACCCCAAACCGACACAGGTGATCAGGTAGAGAATACCAAGGCGATCGAGAGAATTATGGTTAAGGAACTCGGCAAAATGCCCCCGTAACTTCGGGAGAAGGGGGGCCTGCCCCGTGATACAGACTTGCTCTGTGGAGCGGGTGTGGGCCGCAGAGACCAGGGGGAAGCGACTGTTTACTAAAAACACAGGTCCGTGCGAAGTCGCAAGACGATGTATACGGACTGACTCCTGCCCGGTGCTGGAAGGTTAAGAGGACCGGTTAGCCCTTACGGGCGAAGCTGAGAATTTAAGCCCCAGTAAACGGCGGTGGTAACTATAACCATCCTAAGGTAGCGAAATTCCTTGTCGGGTAAGTTCCGACCTGCACGAATGGAGTAACGACTTCCCCGCTGTCTCAACCATAAACTCGGCGAAATTGCAGTACGAGTAAAGATGCTCGTTACGCGCAGCAGGACGGAAAGACCCCGAGACCTTTACTATAGTTTGGTATTGGTGTTCGGAGTGGCTTGTGTAGGATAGGTGGGAGACGTTGAAACCCGGACGCCAGTTCGGGTGGAGTCATCGTTGAAATACCACTCTGGTCACTTTGGACATCTAACTTCGGCCCGTGATCCGGGTCAGGGACAGTGCCTGATGGGTAGTTTAACTGGGGCGGTTGCCTCCTAAAAAGTAACGGAGGCGCCCAAAGGTTCCCTCAGCCTGGTTGGCAATCAGGTGTCGAGTGTAAGTGCACAAGGGAGCTTGACTGTGAGAGAGACATCTCAAGCAGGGACGAAAGTCGGGACTAGTGATCCGGCGGTACATTGTGGAATGGCCGTCGCTCAACGGATAAAAGGTACCTCGGGGATAACAGGCTGATCTTGCCCAAGAGTCCATATCGACGGCATGGTTTGGCACCTCGATGTCGGCTCGTCGCATCCTGGGGCTGGAGTAGGTCCCAAGGGTTGGGCTGTTCGCCCATTAAAGCGGTACGCGAGCTGGGTTTAGAACGTCGTGAGACAGTTCGGTCCCTATCCGCTGCGCGCGCAGGAAATTTGAGAAGGGCTGTCCTTAGTACGAGAGGACCGGGACGGACGAACCTCTGGTGTGTCAGTTGTACTGCCAAGTGCATCGCTGATTAGCTACGTTCGGATGGGATAACCGCTGAAAGCATCTAAGCGGGAAGCTCGCTTCAAGATGAGATTTCCATACACAATTTGTGTGAGAGGCCCCCAGCCAGACCACTGGGTTGATAGGCCGGATGTGGAAGCGAGGACTAAAGACTCGTGAAGCTGACCGGTACTAATAGGCCAACAACTTACACCACACACAAAAAACACTGCACGCGTCCACTATGTGGTTCCCGAACAACAACCGTTCACAGGAACCAACAAACAACTACATAACAACCAAGCACCACAGTTGTAACCCAAGATTTCCCACCCACCCCCACCACGGGGACGGGACGGGTAACAGAGTTACGGCGGTCATAGCGTGGGGGAAACGCCCGGTCCCATTCCGAACCCGGAAGCTAAGACCCACAGCGCCGATGGTACTGCACCCGGGAGGGTGTGGGAGAGTAGGACACCGCCGGACAACCATTCACGAGAAGGCCCCGAACCACCCGGTTCGGGGCCTTCCGCACTTAACCACCACCCCACCAAACGCACCCGTTGAGACCCCGGTAGAGTTGGTGGTCATGGAAAACCTCTTCAGCCACCCCGCCCCGGAACCCGAGCCCTCCCGTGCGGGCCTGGATGATCTTGAACCGCTGATCGTCTCTGTCGTTGTGCCCACCACGGTCTCCCATGCCTTCCAGGGGTTCACGGATCACCCCCACCTGTGGTGGCCGTTGGAGGAGAAAAGCGTCTACGGTGCCGGCTCCCATGTGGAGTTCGAAGAAAACCTGGTTCTTGAGACTGCTGAGGATGGCCGCACCACCATTTGGGGCACCATCGACGACTGGCAGCCTCCGATGTCTTTCCATGCCAGTTGGTACCCGGGCAGCACGCCTCTTTGGTCCACGGAAATCCGTGTGGTCTTCCAATCCGTGGGGGAGGGGACCGAGGTCCGCCTGATCCACGATGGGTGGGAAGGTGCCGAGGATCCGGAGGGTACACGGGCGGCCTATGCGGATGGCTGGCCACGGGTCCTGGAGCGGTACCAGCGTTTTATGGGTGGAGTGGTTTCCTAGGACCCCTGCGCCCGCTGGTCAGTTGTTGGCCGGCGGTACAGCTGTGCTGGAGCGCACCACCAAGCGGGTGGGGTGTTCCGTATCGGCGGGTTCCAGCACTTCACCGGTGGAGAGGGCCTTCAACAGGGTGTGGACGGCCAACGCCCCTTGGCCTTTGGCGTCCTGGTCAATGGTGGTGAGTCCCAGGACCTCGCCGAGGTCGTGGCCGTCGATACCGACCACGGACAGGTCCTGCGGGACGCGCAGGCCGAAGTCGCGGGCAGCAAGGATGGTGCCGATCGCCATTTCGTCCGATGCCGCGAAGACAGCTGTGGGGCGCTCAACGGAGCCAGCCAGGAGCTGGCGGGCAGCTGCGTACGTGCCTGCGACCGTGAAGTCCGAAAAGGCGATCCATTCGGGCCTGACGGGACACCCGGCGTCGTTCATTGCTTTCTCAAAACCGCCGCGGCGGGTGCCGGGCAGCTTGAAGTCCTGATCGTAGGCTTCGAGGCCTGTGATGTGGGCGATCCTGGTGTGCCCCAGGCCCAGGAGGTGGTTGGTTGCCTGCCGTGCTATCCCCGCGTCATCGATCCTGATGGTGGCGGCGCCGGGAAGGGCTCCACCGATTCCCACCAAGGGACGGTGTACCGCGTGCAGTTGCTTCAGCTCGTCGTCGCTGAGCTTGAGGGCAACGGCGATCACAGCGTCCACCCGTTTGCGCAGGAGGAAATCGTTGAAGACGCTCTGGCGGTGTTCCGGTTCGTCGCCGATGTTGTAGAGCGTGAGATCGTAGCCGGCTTCCAACAGGGCGGCTGAGGCCCCCTCGATCACCGCTGAGAAGAACCAGCGGTGGACCGAGGGGACAACCAAACCCACATTCTGCGTTCGCCCGGAAGCCAGGCTTGATGCGGGGTAGGACACCACAAAGCCAAGCTCAGCAGCAGCTGAGCGGGCACGTTCGCGGCTGGCCGGGGACACGTTGCCTTTGCCGCTCAGGGCCCGGGACACGGTGGCGACGGACAATCCCGCGCGCTGGGCCACGTCCTTGATGCCTGTCATGCCGCTCCTTGGTGGAAGGTCAGCTGGCAGTGAGCCAGATGGTCTCCCCAGAGCCTAGTGGATCCAGATCGGCTTCCGTGGTGAAGCTGCGCAGGATCAGCCGGCCCGCAGGCAACGGGAGGGGCTCATGACCAACGTTCATCATCACCAGGGTGTTGCCGTTCAGGAAAGCCAAGCAGCTGTCGGAGCACAGGTCCTCCACCCAGGCAAGCGAACCTTCGCCCAGCCTGTGGTCGGCGCGGAGGGCCAACATACTGCGGTACAGGTTGAGGTGCGACGCCGGATCGCTCTTCTGCAGGTCCCTGGCCAGTGCGGGCCAGGACTCGGGTTGGGGCAGCCATGGATCCATGCCTGCGCCGAAGCCGGCATGCAGTTCGTTGGAACGCCACGGAAGAGGCACGCGGCAGCCGTCCCGTCCGATCCGTTGGCCACCGGTCCTGGCGAATGTGGGGTCCTGCCGCAGGTCTCCGGGGATATGGGTGGCATCGGGCAAGCCCAACTCTTCGCCTTGGTAAAGGTAGGCGCCACCGGGCAGGCCCAGCATGAACAGGGTGGCCGCGGCAGCCCGGCGTCGTCCGATTTCCTCGTTGGGCTGGACATCGTCGGGACCGATGCCGTCGCCGTCGCGGGGGCCGGAGCCGTCGTACCCGAAGCGGGAAACGTGCCGCACAACATCGTGGTTGGACAATACCCAGGTGCTGGGAGCGCCTACCGCGTCCAGCGACACCAGGGAGTCCGTGATGATGTGGCGGAGCCTGTGGACGTCCAAGCCTGCGTGGAGGTAGGGGAAGTTGAAGGCCTGGTGCATCTCGTCCGGGCGGACCCATTCCGCCAGCCGGGGGAGCGGGTCCACGTTGGCCTCGGCGCACAGGATCCTGTCCGGCCCGTATTCCTCCAGGATGGAGCGCCAGCGGCGGTAGATGTCGTGGACAGCGGGCTGGCCGAACATGGGCGCATCCTGTCCCGGGAAGCCTTCCGAGCTGTTGCCATCGGCGCGGCCGCCCCAATCGGGCAGTCCTGCGGCTTTCACCAGTGCATGCGCCACGTCCACCCGGAAGCCCGAAATGCCGCGGTCCAGCCAGAAGCGGAGTACCCGCTCAAACTCGGCATGTACGGCAGGGTTGTCCCAGTTGAAGTCCGGCTGCGAGGAGTCGAAGAGGTGCAGGAACCATTGGCCGGGCTGTCCGTCCGCCTCAATGATGCGGGTCCAGGCGGAGCCGCCAAAGTGCGACTGCCAGTTGTTGGGTGGCTGGTTGCCGTCCTGGCCCTGCCCGTCACGGAAAATGAAGATGTCCCGTTCTGGGCTGTTGGGGCCGGCAGCCAGTGCGGCCTGGAACGCGACGTGCTGGTCCGAGCAGTGGTTGGGAACGAGGTCGGCAATGACGCGCAGGTTCAGCCGCGTGGCCTCGGCAATGAGGGCGTCGAAGTCACCCAGAGTGCCAAACAAGGGATCGACGTCGCAGTAGTCACTGACGTCATACCCGGCGTCCCGCTGGGGCGAGCGGTAGAACGGCGACAGCCAGATGGCGTTCACGCCCAGGTGGGCCAGCTCGGCCAGTTCGGCGGTGATCCCGGCCAAGTCCCCAACACCGTCGCCGTTGAGATCCCGGAATGAGCGCGGGTAGATCTGGTAGATCACGGCGGACCTCCACCATCCGGGAGCCTCTGAGGCTTGGTGGACCGGGGTGAGCTGTGTGAAGTCTGCGGTGGGCGCGAGGCCGGGAACCGAGAGCAAAGAATCAACGGACATGCTGAACATCGTAAGAGAGTGGGCCGTGAATTGGAAGCGCTTCCATAATGCTGGACAGTGGGTGCTCCCGGTCCTTTGAGGGTTACGCTACGCGATGGTCATGATCAGCATGCTTCCTTTTGGAAGCGTTTACAGCGATAGGCAGGATTTCCGACGTCGGCACCTTGCGGCGGGCGGGGAGGAACCCGTCCGGTTTCACCGGCTGACTAGACTGTGAACACTTGATGCCGCGAAGTCAGCGCAGACGGCGCGTCCGCGGTGCGCACGAAGGGATTGCCTTGTCGGACGAAACGGCCATGGCCGGAACATCAGAGGAAAACATCAACCAACGGGCTGGTGGACTGCCGGAGGCCGGACCGGTCGCCTCCAGTCAGCGCGCCTTCCTGGACGAGCTGGCCGCGGGGCTGTCCACGGACCAGCTTGCGGGGGACAAAGAGACCCGGACCATCTACTCGGCCGATCAGGGCCCCCTGTTGGAACGGCACCTTCCCCTTGCCGTGGTCTGGGCGGAATCCGTTGGGGACGTCCAGCACGTGGTCCGCACCTGCGCAGCATACGGTGTGCCGATCGTGTCCCGGGGCGCCGGTACCGGGGTCTCCGGAGGCGCCCACGCCACCGAGGGCTGCATCGTCCTGGGCCTTGAACGGATGAACCGCATCCTTGACCTTAACGCCGATGACGAGACCGCCGTCGTCGAGCCCGGAGTGATCAACGCCGACCTCAACGCCGCTGCAGCCGAACACGGCCTGATGTATGCGCCGGATCCCGCCAGTTACAAAATGTCCACGATCGGCGGGAACGTTGCCACCAATGCCGGCGGTCTGAGGTGTGCCAAGTACGGAGTCACCCGGGATTCCGTCCTGGCCCTTGATGTTGTGATGGCAGACGGCTCCTTGATGCATACAGGGCACCAGACCTTTAAAGGCGTAGCAGGCTATGACCTCACCGCGTTGATGGTGGGCTCCGAGGGGACGCTGGGGGTGGTGGTGGGCGTGACCGTGCGCCTGAAGTACCTGCCGCGGGACGTGCACACCATCGCAGCCTTCTATCAGGACTTCCGCAGCGCTGCGGCCGGGGTGTTGGCGGTGGGAAAGGCGCGGGTACAGCCGGCAATCATGGAACTGCTGGACAACGGCACTCTGGTTCAGCTGGACGAGCTCCATGGTGGCGACCTCCAAAAGCGGGGCAAGTCCCTCCTCCTGGTGCAGACGGACGGCTTCGGTGCGGCCGCCGAGGCCGAGGTTGTTCGCCAGGTACTGGCCGACGGCGGGGCAACAGTCACCACCGAGGCCAGCGAGGAAGCGGAAATGCTGGTGGAACTGCGCCGCAACAGCCGTGGGGTGGAAGTGGATGACGAGTTCCGGGTGGGCGAAGATATTGCCGTGCCGCGGTCCCGGTTGGTGGATTTTGTGGCGGAGCTTGAAGCAATGGCGGCCCGCTTCGATGTCCGCCTCAAAGTGGTGGCACACGCCGGCGACGGCAACCTGCACCCCACCTTCTGGATGGATCGCATTGACCCGGTGGCCGATGCCGATGCCTTGAAGCGCCTCAATGCCGCACTGGACGAGTCCATCCGGGTGGGACTCAGCATGGGCGGCACCATCACCGGCGAGCACGGAGTGGGGCAATACAAGCTGCGGTGGCTGGGGCTGGAGCAAGCCGAGCCTGTACGGGAACTGCAGCGGAGGATCAAGGACCTTTTCGATCCCCAGGGCATCCTGAACCCCGGGAAAGCTATCTGAGGGATCTGGAACGGTTGGACTCCTCTGGTATTCCAGAGCATATCGATCCCCCACCCGACAACGCCAAAGATCCTTAGATACAGACGCATTTACATTCAACCCCTCACCTCATAGTCTTACTTGGTATACCAAAGTTGCTATGAGGAGAATGACGTGGGCAAGAAGACGGTGACCGGCGCTGTACGGAGTCCGGGGTTGATGACGGGCTTCGTGCTGGTGTCGCTGGTGGTGGTGTCCATCAATCTCCGGCCTGCCATCACCACCGTTGCAGGCGTCATGAACCAGGTTCCGGGGGAGTTCGGCCTGGATTCGGCCCTTCTTCCGCTGCTTGGGACATTGCCCGTCCTGGCCTTCGGCATTTCCGGTCCCATCGGGCCGTGGCTTGCCGGGAGGCTGGGGACAGGGCGGGCCGTGGCCGTTGCCTTGATGATCCTTGCTGCTGCCTTGATCGTCCGTGCCACCGTGCCGGCACTTCTGCTGCCCGGCACCTTCCTGGCCGGCGCGGCCATCATGACCGCCAGCGTCCTGGTGCCCCAGATCGTCAAGGCAAACCGCGGCACTGGCTGGTGGACAGGACTCTGCACCATGGGGTTCGGGCTCGGAGCCGCCTTGGGGGCCGGTCTGGTTCAACCACTCGAAAAGGCCTTCGGCGGCAACCTGCCCTCCGCCCTGGCGGTGTGGGCGGTCCCGGCCCTGCTGGGTGCTTTCCTTGTCCACCGGGCCGGAACACGCGCGGCGGCGCCCCTTGCTGCTGATGGAACCCGCCCTGCCGCAGAGGGAACCATCCCGGCTGCCGCCCCGGTACCCACGCCACTGAGGAAGCAGCGCACCGCCTGGGCGGTAACTGCCTTCTTCGGACTCCAGGCCATGCTGTATTTCGCAATCACGTCCTGGCTGGCCGTTTACTTGGTATCCCGCGGGCTCACCCCCGCCGATGCCGCCGCTTTGCTCGCCTGGTTCAGCCTGGCAGGCTTGCCGGCCAGCCTGCTGGCGCCCGTGCTGGCCGGGCGTGCAGGCATCCTGAGGATCATGGCTCCTGGACTCGGACTGTCGGTGGCACTGGCGTTGGTGGGGGTCCTGATGGCACCCGTGGAGCTGATGTTCCTGATGGTTGGCATCCTGGGCGTGGTCCAGAGCGCGGGATTCGGGCTGGCCATGGCATTGGTGGTGATCCGCTCCGATGGCTCCCGGTCCGCAGGGAAGCTCTCGGCCATGAGCCAGGGGTTCGGTTTCGCCTTGGCGTCCCTCGGCCCTCTGGGTGCAGGAGTGTTGCATTCCCTGACCGGGGGGTGGGAAGCGACGTTCTGGGTGCTGGCCGCTGAAGCCATGGTGCTGGCTGGTGCCGGGTTCCTGGCCATCCGGGGTCCCCTGGTGGGTCTGTCCGGGCGCAACTCGGCGGCGTATCCTCGGCCCTATGAGCAACCCACCAACGCGCCCCAACCAGTCAGGCACCCCGGCCACTGAAGTCCTGGAGACCAACCAGTGTTGGGAGCTCCTCCGCGGCGTTTCGGTGGGCAGGCTCGCCGTTGTGGTGGGGGATCACCCGGACATCTTCCCCGTGAACTACAAGCTTGACCACGGAACGCTGGTGTTCCGGACCGGTGAGGGCACCAAACTCCACGCAGCACTTGGCGATGCACCTGTGGCCATTGAAGCCGATGGCGTCAACGCGGAAACAGGCGTGGCATGGAGCGTGGTGGTGAAGGGCCAGGCGTCCGCGGTGAAGCTCACCCAGGATGTGCTGGATACCATCGGCCTCCTGCTGTTTCCTTGGGAGGCCGGGCAGAAGGACCAGTTCATCCGGATCGCTCCCCGTGAGGTCACAGGCCGCCGCTTCACCGTCACTCCGGCTGTGACGTGGTGGACGCCGCTGGACGACGCCACCACAGCACGGGACGAATAACCTTTAACGCAAAAACCCGCCCCCTGCAGGAGGCGGGTTTTCCCGGAGCTAGACCAATTCCAGCTGGTCGGCCACCACCTTTCCTGCGTGGATGACCGTGCGGTCCTTGCTGCGGTCCATCACCGTGGAGGCAACGGTTTCGCCGTCCACCAGAAGGAGTTCCGCGGGATCGCCGACCTCGACGCCGGGACGGTGGGATGTGTCCTTGAGCCTGGTGGCGCTGGGGTCAAGGATGCTCGCTCCGCCGATGGTGGCGATTGCCAGGCAGTGCTCGATGAGCTCGTCCTTGCGGAAACCGTGGGTGAAGGCCAGCTGCCAGGTGCGGTCCAGCATGTCCGTGTTGCCATAGGGCGACCAGTAGTCCCGCTGCCCGTCTTCGCCCAAGCCCAACCGGACGCCGGCCTCGGTCAGCAGTGGGATGGGCAGCTGCCCCGCCGCAGAGGGAGCAACCGACGCCAGGGAGACGTCCAACTCGGCGAAGGAATCGATGAGCCTGCGGGTGGTGGCTTCGTTGACGCTGCCCAACTGGTAGGCGTGGGACATGGTCACTTTGCCTTGCATTCCCAGCGCCTTGGTCCGCTCCAGCACCAGATCGGTGCTGAAGACGCCCAGCTCACCCGGTTCGTGAAGGTGGATGTCGATGGGAACCTGATACTTCTCAGCCAGTCCAAACACGATGTCCAGGTGCTTGGCGGGGTCCCGGTCCAAGGTGCAGGGATCGATGCCGCCCATGACGTTGGCGCCTGCTTTCAAAGCCTCCTCCATGAGTTCCACCGTCCCTTCCTCCAACAACAGGCCAGCCTGGGGAAAGGCAATGATGTCAACCGACGCCTGACCAGCGAATTTCTCCTTGGCAGCAGCAACGGCGTCGAAACGCTCCAGCCTGCAGTCCACATCCACCTGGGCGTACGAGCGCACGCGGGTGGTGCCCCGGGCGATCATCCGGCCCAGGGTGTCGTTCACGCGCTCCTGCAGCGGGACCTCGGCGTTGCGCCAGTTTTGACGGTCGTTCATCATCATGGTCCACACGCCCGGACCTCCGGTGTGCTCCCGGAACGGGAGGCCGATCCGGGTGGAGTCCAAGTGCACATGGACATCCGAGAAGGAGGGAAGCAGGAGGCGCCCGCGTCCCTCAACAACAGTGAAGCCCTCCGGAAGAACCCGGGAAGGGTCATGGGGTTCGACGGCGGTGATCTTGCCGCCTGCTTCGCCAGCGACGAGGGTGACGTCGCTGAGCGCTTGCCCCCAGGGGCGGACGGCGCGGATCAGGGTATTCAATGTGTACTCCTTTGGTTGTGAATCTATTCCACACCGGCCAGGACCGGCACGGCCATACCTGCGTGGTGGCAGGCTGGTGCGGCGGGCGTGGCTGGTGTGGGGATCTGCTCGATGCACCGTTGGCGCTGGTCCTCGGGAAGTGTGCCAATCAACGGGCACCGGGTCCGGAAGACGCAGCCGCTGGGTGGATTGGCCGGGGAGGGAAGGTCTCCCCGCAGCCGGATTTTCACCTGTTCGCGTGCGGCCCGGGGATCCGGTAGCGGCACTGCGGACAGCAGGGCTTTGGTGTACGGGTGCAAGGGATCGCTGAACAAAGCGTCGCGAGGCCCCTGCTCAACGATCTTGCCCAGGTACATCACCGCCACTTCGTGGGAAATGTGCCGGACCACCGAGAGGTCGTGGGCGATGAAGATGTAGGAAACGCCGGTGTCACGTTGGATCTGCTGCAACAGGTTCACCACCTGTGCTTGCACCGAGACATCCAGGGCGGACACTGGTTCGTCGCACACAATCACCGAAGGGTTCAGGGAAATCGCCCGGGCTATACCCACGCGCTGACGCTGACCCCCGGAGAACTCATGAGGGAACCGGTTGTAGTGTTCTGGCTTGAGCCCCACCTGGTCCAGGAGTTCCTTGACCCGGTTCTTGAGCCCACCCGGCGGGTTGATCTTCTGCGCCACCATGGGCGCGGCAATGGCCGTGCCCACCGTCTGACGCGGATTCAACGATGCGAAGGGATCCTGGAAAATCATCTGGACTTTGCGACGGAAGTTGTACAGATCCTTGCCCCGGAGTCCGCTGATGTCCTCGCCGTCCACCAGAATCCTCCCGCCGGTGGGGTCCATGAGGCGGGCCACCATGCGGCCGGTGGTGGACTTACCGCACCCGGACTCACCCACGAGCCCCAAAGTCTGGCCCCGAGCGAGACTGAACGATACGCCGTCGACCGCTTTGACCGAGCGCTTAGGGGCGCCCGGAAGCATGCCGCCCTTCAGCGGGAAGTGCTTTTGCAGGTTCTCCACCTGGAGAATTGGCTGATGTTCCATGGCGGGTCCTAACGCGAATTCCGGATGGTGATGATCTGCGGGCCGCTCAAATGGCAGCGCTTGCCGTGGCCGTCCTCAAGCCGCAATTCCGGCCGCTGGCTGGTGCAGATGCCGTCGCCGGCGAGTTCGGTGTACTGGCACCGCGCGCTGAAGATGCAGCCCTTCGGGAGGTCAAGGAGCGACGGCGGCTGGCCGGGTATGGGGTTCAACTGGCTCGAGGCGCTGTTGAGCGTGGGCATCGAGTTGAGCAAGCCCAGGGTATAGGGATGCTGGGTGTCATAGAAGATTTCGTCCACCGGCCCGGACTCAACGCACTGCCCGCCGTACATGACCAGCACGTTGTCGCACACCTCTGCCACCACACCGAGGTCGTGGGTGATCAGAATGAGCGCAGAGTTGGTTTCCTCCTGGAGTTCGGACATCAAATCCAGGATCTGGGCCTGAACCGTCACGTCCAGCGCCGTGGTTGGCTCATCGGCGATCAACAGTTCAGGCTCGCAGATCAGCGCCATGGCGATCATGGCGCGCTGGCGCATTCCGCCGGAGAAGTGGTGGGGGTACTCGTCGTAGCGCTGCTCGGGGCTGGGGATACCCACCCTTCCCAGCATGTCGACGGCGGCAGCCCGGGCCTGCTTCTTGCTCGCCTTGTTGTGGACCAGGTACGCCTCGGCAATCTGGTGACCCACCGTATAGAAGGGGTGCAGCGCCGAGAGTGGATCCTGAAAGATCATGCCGATGTTGCGGCCACGGAGAGGGCGCATGGCGGACTCGGGCAAGGTGACCAGGTCCCTGCCCTGGAACATCGCCTGGCCAGTGACCTGAGCCGACGTACCTTTGAGCAGGCCCATCAGCGCTTGGCTGGTCACGGATTTTCCTGAACCGGACTCGCCCACAATGCCCAGGGTCTGACCCCGTTCCAGTGAGAAGTCCATGCCGTTCACTGCAGAGACAACGCCGTCATCCGTAGGGAACTTCACGGTGAGGTCGCGGACCTCAAGGAACGGTGCTGTTGCCGTGCTGCCGGCCGTGGCGCTCGCCTTCTTGGTGGTGATATTCAACTGGGTCATTGGAGCCTCACTCGGGGATCGATAGCGGCGTAGGCGAGGTCCACCACAACGTTCGCCACTATCACGAAGAACGCGGCCAACATGGTGATGGCCATGGTGACGGGGAGATCGCCGGAAATGGCGGCGTGTACGGCGGTGAAGCCCAGGCCTGGGACGGAGAAGATCTGCTCGGTGAGAACTGCACCGCCCAGCAACAGGCCAATGTCCATGCCGAGCATGGTCACCACCGGCGTGATGCCGGCTCGCACGCCGTGCTTGAAGGTAACCGTCCGCGGTGCCAGTCCCTTGGCCCGTGCGGTCCTGATGAAGTCTTCGCCGAAGGTTTCGATCATGTTGGTGCGCGTCACCCGGATGTAGGACGCGCTGAACAGGACTGCCAGGGCGATCCAGGGCAGCAGGTAGTTGGCCACCCATGCCCCGGGCCCTTGTGGGCCAAAGGGACTGTTGATCTCGTTGGTGGTGAAGGGCAGCAGGTGCAGTTGATTGACGAAGAGCAGGAGCAGGAACAGTCCGGTGACCGGAATAGGCAGGGAAACGCCTACTGAGGCAGCACCAACAATGAACTTGTCCGCGGGCGAGCCCTTGCGCAGGGCGGCAAGGAGTCCAAGCCCTACACCTGTCACAGTCCACAGCACCAGCGCGCCGATGGCCATGGAGAAGGTGTAGGGGAGTGACCGTCCGATGATGTCCGCTACGTTCTCGTTGGTTTGGAAGGACTTGCCCAGGCACGGCCATTCGCACAGGGTCTGGGCTCCCGGGGCGCCGATCATCCGCGACGAGAAGAGCCCGCGGATGTAATCTGCGTACTGGACAAGGAACGGCTGGTCCATGCCCAGCGCAACCCGTGCTTCTGCGACCCGTTCCGGTGTGCATTCCTGTCCGCAGGCGGCCGCGGCAGGATCGGAAGGACCCAGCTGGAACAAGGTAAAGGTGATGAAACTGACCGCTGCCAGGAGCAGCACCAGTGATCCGGTCCGGCGGAAAATGAAAGTCATCATGATGGTGGCGGCTATTGCTCGACGCCGACGATCGAAAGATCGATACCGCCGAAGAAGTAGCCCACCTGGGCGTTGCGGACGTTGGAGCCCACCACGCTGTTGGTGTGGCTGCGGATCAGCGGGACGATCGGGTAGGTCTTCAACGCTGAGCCAAAGGCTTCGGACCACTTCTTGCCCAGTTCCTCCGAGGTGCCGTCCGTATTGCGGAGATCAAACATGGCCTTGGAAACTACGGGATCGAAGTAGCGGGACGTGTTGGAGAAGCCGTAGCTGGTGCCCTCGTTGTTCGGTCCCAGGAGGGGATCGGCGGACGTGCGGATCGACGCCGGATCGGCACCGCCGCACCAGCCGGAGCGGCCCATGTCCGGCAGCTGCTCGCTGGCCAGGACGGAGTAGTAGTTGGGTGCCGGGATCGGAACCAGCTCAACCTCGATGCCCAGGGCCTTCAGGTTCTGCTGAACCACGGTGCCGGTGTTCTTGAAGGCATCGCGGTTGTTGGCGTACCCATAGGTGAGGGTCTTGGGGTAGTCCCTGCCTTCCAGGAGCTTCTTGGCTTCCTCAAGCTTTGGCTTACCGGTGGGATCAAGTTCCAGTTCGGTCTCCACATAGCCGCGCATTTTGGCGTTCAGGGGGCTCTGCGTGATTTCGCCGAAGCGGCGTCCACCGTACTGCACCAGGATGGACTGACGGTCCAGGGCCAAGGCGATGGCCTTGCGGACATCCGGGTCCGTGATCTTCTGGGTGTTCAGGCTCAGGACGTCGTTGCATCCCAAGAGGCCGGAGGCAACGCGGTCCTTTACCTTGGCGTCGGCCAGCTTGGCTGAGTCCGAGGTCTGGAGTGCGCCATTGGAATCGAGCGTGATGGCGTTGGGGTCAGAGTCGGCGAGCAACTGCTGGCTGATGGTGGCCTGTGAGGTGGAGAGCGAGAAGCTGAAAGTGTCCGGAAGGGCCGAGCGGTTGGGGTCCGTGGCGGGATCCCAGTGCGGGTTGCGGACCAACTTGAGGGACTTGCCGCGGTTGTAGGACTCCACCATGTAAGGGCCCGAGGACACCGGGTGATTGGTGTAATCCAGCTTGGTGTCCTTGGCCTTCGGGACCGGCGCCGTGTTGGAACGCGATGCCAAGGCCGGGAACTCCGCAAAGGGCTTCTTCAAATGGAACACCACGGTGCGCTCATCGGGCGTTTCAACCGCCTTGAGCGCAGCGGAAGGATCCTTGTACGGCCCCTTGTACCCGCCGGCGTCGAGCGCCGCATTCAATTCCTGCGGCGCCTGGGTGAAGACATCCTGCGCGAAGGTGCGCTCCACGCCGTACTTGATATCGGCGGAGGTGATGGGCGTACCGTCTTCGAACTTCACGCCTTCCTTGAGGGTGAACGTCCAGCTGAGTCCGTCATCGGACACCTTGCCGGTGTCCGTGGCGAGGTCCGGAACCACTGTTGGCGGCTGGCCGGCCGTTTCCTTGGCCATGGTCAACGTGCGGTAGTACAGCTGGCCCACATTGGCGGTCTGGACGTAGTTGCTGTTTCCCGGATCCAGGGTCTGGAAGTCGGAGGACATGAGGACGTTGATGTTCCCGCCCTTGCCGTTGAAGCCGGACTTGACCACAACCGGGGCAAGTTCCGTGACGGACTGGGCCGGGTTGGAGTTGGCGGGCTGGTTCTGTCCGGCCGCGCAGCCTGTGGCGGCCATGGCGATCAACACCGAAAGTGCCAGAGCTCTTGCAGGGGTTTTCATGATGCTCCTTGTGAGGGGTGGGAGGCGATGCGGGGATGAGGGTTAGTGCGAAATTTGCTAGCGGGAGGACTTGGGGTCCAGGGCATCCCGGACGGCGTCGCCCAGAAGGTTGAAGGCCAGGACGGTGACGATGAGCATGATGCCGGGGACCGCGAGGAACCACGGATCGCTGAGGTACCAGTTGCCGGATTGGGCGGCGTTGAGCATTTGGCCCCACGACGGTGTGGGGTCCTTGACGCCGACGCCCAGGAAGGACAGGGCGGCTTCGGCCGAGATGTTGGTGGGGATCAGCATGGTGGCGTACACCAGGACGACTCCCATGACGTTGGGGATGATCTGGCGGAAGAGAATGCTCAGGTGCGAGGCGCCGAAGGACCGGGCGGCCTCGACGAACTCGCGCTCGCGGAGACTCAGCACCTGGCCACGGACAATGCGGGCGAGGTACGCCCAGCCGAAGAAGCCCAGGATGATCACCAGTGAGGCCATGGGAAGGAAGCTGCCTTGGCCCAGCGGCGTATCCCTCAGCCGCGACTGCAGGATGGGTGTCAGCGAGAGCACCAGGAGAAGGTGCGGGAAGGCCAGGAACAAGTCCATGATGCGGCTGATGATGGCGTCGGTCTTGCCGCCGAAGTAGCCCGCTGCTGCGCCAAGGACCGTTCCGAGGACCACTGAAACCACCGTGGAGAGCAAGGCGATGGTGAGTGATACTTGTCCGCCGTAGGCAAGCCTGGCGAAGAGGTCACGGCCGAGGCCCGGCTCCACTCCCAACCAGTGCTGGGCCGATGGATACATATACCCGGGGAGAGGCAGCCCGGGTGTTTGAAAGTCATCCAGAACCTCGGGACTGGTGTTGGACGTGTAGGGGTCGTTGCCTGACATGGCGCTGAGGACGGGAGCCAGGATGGCGAACAGCAGGATGGCAACCACCACGCACAGGCTGAGGAGGGCGACCTTGCTGCGCCGGATCCTCATCCAGGCCGTGGCGAGGAGGGAACGTGCTTCGGCAGGTGCTTTGGCCTCCGGCGACGTTGCCGGAGGAAGTGGGGGACTGCCGGTGCTTGGTTCAACGGACTGTATCTGGGTCAACGGTTCTGCTCGTTTCGTGATCAGGAGCTGGCTCCGGAGTTCTTGTATACCAAAATAGACTAGAGCAGGATTGATGCGATGTAAATCACAAATAATGTACTGTTTGGAATACCAGAGAGTAATACGAGCTGTCCCTCCCGGACAGGGAACAGGAGTCGCCGTGCCTACCAAGGTCACCGCCCGCTACGTGCTGGGGCATCAGAACGGCCGCCACGTTCTGCTCGAAAATGCGTGCGTGGTCTACAGCGGCCACACCATCGACTACGTGGGATACGCGTACACCGGGCCGGTGGACGAGGAAGTCCACGTCGGCGAAGCCCTGCTGATGCCCGGCTTGATCGACCTTGATGCGTTGACGGATATAGATCACCTCATCCTGGACAGTTGGGCAGGCGCTGAGCAGGCCAAAGGGCACCAATGGTCAGAGGACTACTTCCTGAACCGGCGCGCGGACGTCTTCACAGCCGAAGAACGCCAGCAGATCCGCGAGTACGCCTTGATACAACTCATACTCCACGGCATCACCACCTATATGCCCATCGCCTCCGAAGTTCACTCGGAGTGGGCTGAGCCTTTCGAAGAACTGGTGGGCATGGCGGATACCAGCCGACGATTGGGCCTGCGCGGCTACTTGGGCCCCGCCTATAGATCCGGCGTGAACGTCGTGTTGGAGAACGGTGAACGGTCGGTAATGTTCGACGACGGCAGGGGCCGTGAGGGACTCGCTGACGCATTGCGCTTCATTGACCACGCTGCTGAACTCAACGATCCCCTGGTTCAGGGAGTCCTGCTCCCGTGCCGGATCGAAACACTGGACATCGAACTGCTCAAGGAGACCGCCGCAGCCTCCGCGGAGCGCGATGTCCTGGTACGCCTCCACTCACTGCAGGGCCTGGTGGAGCGCGAGCTCATCCTGGACTGGCACGGAGTCACGCCCTTGGAACTCCTGGACCAAGTGGGACTGCTCAACGAACGCCTCCTGATTCCGCATGCAACCTATACGGACAGGAATCCCGCGGTGTTTGGCGAAGACCGCGGTGACCTGGCCGCATTAGCGGCAAGTGGTGCCAGCATCATCCATTGCCCCCTGACGTCCATGCGCTACGGAAGCACCTTGGACTCGTTCAATGCTTACAAAGAAGCGGGCATCAACATTTCCCTCGGCACGGATTCGTTCCCGCCGGACCTGATCCGCGGCATGGAGGCGGGCGTGCAGCTCGCCAAGATCATGGCCGGGACAAACGACGCCGGTGACGTCGCCGGATACTTCGACGCCGCCACGATCGGGGGAGCGCATGCCCTGCGACGGCCGGACCTTGGACGGCTCCAACCGGGTGCGCAGGCCGACATGGTGGCTTTCTCGCTGGGAGACATCCGTGACGGAGTCCATGATGATCCGCTCCGAACCCTCCTGCTCAACGGCACAGCCCGCCAAGCCGTGCTTTCCGTGGTGGCCGGCAGGACCATCATGGCCAACGGAAAGATCGAGGGAGTGGATCTGGACTCCTGGCGCGCCAAGGGCCAGGAACTCTTTGACAAGATGCGGGGCGCGTACACCGTCCGGGACGGCCGGAACCGCACGGAGGATGAGCTGTTTCCTCCCGTGTATGCTCGGGTGGAACGCTGACCGGCGCCGTCCGGCACATGGGGCGGACACTGGCATGAAGGGAAGTTTGACAGTGGCTGAGGCGATGCCGGAGAACGGGAATGGCCGCGATGAAGAGGCCCGCGCGGAGAACGTCTACCAACTGGTGCTGGAAGGCATTGTCACGGGCACCTACGCGCAGGGGATGAGGTTGCGGGAGCGTGAGCTTTCGGAGCTCTACAACGTCTCCCGCATTCCCGTGCGCGAGGCAATCCAGCGCCTGGAGCAGGACGGTTTTGTAGCCACCTTCCCCCGCCGCGGCGCGGTGGTGCGGCAGCTGACCCTCACGGATGTCAACGAGCTTTTTGACGTGCGCCTTTGCCTGGAGACCTTTGCGGCACGCATGGCCGCCACCCGTGTTGCCGAGGGCAGCGACGGCGGACGGCTCGAGGAACTCATGGCTGCCTCCAAGGAAGCAATCGACGACGATCGGACGGAGGACGTCGCCTTGATCAGCGCCGAGCTCCACGCCGAAATCGTGCGCCTCTCCGGGAACAGGCTGCTCATTGAATCCGTGAAACCGCTGTTCGGGCGGATGCGCTGGATATTCGGGCTGGCCCACAACCGCAGCAACGAGCTGCAGCGTGATGAACATACCGAACTCTGCAACGCTATCCTGAAGGGTAAGCCGGAACTGGCCTACTCACTGGCGTACTCGCACATCGAGCTGGGCCGCGAACCTGTTCTGGCCGGCCTCGCCCAGACACTGGAACCTTAGTCGTCCGAGTCCGGGTACTCGTCCTCGTCGTCATAACGGCCGGATTCTTCGACCTCGACCTCAAGGATCTTCAACAGCTCCGTGTCGGGATTCAGCATGATCGCGGCCTCGTCACGACGATGCTGCAGAACCGAATCCAGGTAGCTCTGCACGGTCTCGGCCAAAGGAACGTAGCGGTCCTGCTTCTGGCTCATGTACCAGCGGTGCTCCAGGACCTCGTGGACAACTTCCGCCGGCTCCAGCTTTCCGGCCAAGTGACGCGGAATGGAGCGCACAATGGGCTCGAAGATCTGGCTGACCCAGATGTGGGCGCTGATCTCCTCATCCAGCTCCGGATTGTTATCCGCTCGGAACTGGTCCATGTCGTTGAGCAGGCGGCGGGCCTGGTTCTCCTGGGCGTCCAGCCCGGTGAGGCGCAGCAGCCGCCGCTGGTGGTGGCCCGCGTCCACCACCTTGGGCTGAAGCTGGATGGTGGAGCCGTCCGCCGTGGTCTTGATGGCGTACTCTTCAACGTCAAAACCGAGCTCGTTGAGGCGACGGATACGGGCAGCCACCCGCCAGCGTTCGCCGAGTTCGAAGGACTCCTTCTCCGTCAGCTCAGTCCAGAGCCGCCGGTAGCTGTCCATGATCAACTCGCTGGTGGCTACAGGATCCACCTTCTCCTCGATCAGCCCGCCGTCCAGCAGGTCCATGAGCTCACCGGCGATGTTCACCCGGGCAATTTCAAGATCGTACTCACGCTGGCCCATGGAGAGATCCGGGTAGAGCTCGCCCGTTTCCGCGTCCACCAGGTAAGCGGCGAACGCGCCGGCATCACGGCGAAACAGGGTGTTGGACAGCGAAACGTCGCCCCAGTAGAACCCCACAAGGTGCAGGCGCACCAGCAGCAGCGCCTGCGCGTCGATCAAGCGGGTCAGGGTGTCCTTGCGCAGCATCTGCGAGAACAACGCACGGTACGGCATGGAGAACTTCAGGTGCCGGGTAACCAGCACAGGATTCAAGGGACGCCCGTCCGCGGTGGTGCGGCCGGTGATGACGGCTACCGGCTCCACGCAGGGAACGTCCAACCGTGCCAGCTTCCGGAGCATGTGGTACTCGTGGCGGGCAACGTGCTCGGAGGTTTCCTTGATGGCAATGACCGAGCCGCCGAGGTGGGCAAAGCGCACAATGTGCCGGGAAATACCACGGGGTAGGGCCGCCAGGTTTTCAGTGGGCCAGTCCTCCAGTGCAATGTGCCACGGCAGGTCCAGCAGTTCAGGATCGGCTGCAGCGGCCGTGATGTTCAGCGAACCGATCACACTGGCCGGGGGTGCGGTGTCCTGCGCGCTGGCTGCCTCAGTCCTGGGGAGCTTGCCGATCTGCCCGTAGTCGGTGGGTTCGTCGTGCCACTGGGCTCCGTTTTGCTCGCTCATGCCTCAATTGTTCCGTACTTGGAGTCGGAGGCGGTCATTTGCCCGGGGAATGGCCATTCAGGCTGGGCGGACCAGTCGACGTCGGGCGCTTCCTGGAAGGTGACCCCCTGGTTGGTGAGGCGCTCGCCGAACGCACCCAGCCGACGTCGGAAGTCACCTCCGTTCCGCAGTTCCTGACCGGACCAGCCCACTTCAGCCAAGGAGATGGCGCGCGGGAAGAGGAGCCATTGGGCCTGGTGGTTGTTGCGGACGGTTTCGGACCACAGCGGGCCCTCGACGCCGAGGATCCGGCTGTCATGAAGTCCGCCTTGGGCGGGGTCCCAGTTGTAGTACTCGGACCAGGTGAAGGGCCCGCCCTCCACCCAGGACAATCCCACAGGGCTCTCCGGCGAGTACTTCTGGTCCAGGTAGGTATTGGCGGCCGGGGACATGATGACCCTGGCTCCGGCCTCCGCCTGCTTCACGGTGTTGGTGAACTCTCCGTGCCAGTACTGCACCACGGCGCCCTCCGGAAGCTCGACGGCGGCGAACTCGTTCCAGCCCACCACGCCCTTGCCGGTGGCGGCGGCAATCCGGACGAATTGCTGAACCATGTCCACGTAGTCGTCGTGGCCGGTGACGTGGGCTTCATCCCCGCCGATGTGGAGGTAGGGTCCATCAGTCATGGCCGCAAGCTGGTGGAGGACTTCGCGGGCAAACTCGTAGGTAGCGGGGAGGCCGGCGGTGAGGGTTGACCAACCAACCTCGGCGGTGGTGCTCATGGGCTTGGCCAGGCCATCGGGGTTCAGCTGCGGAATCGCGGCGAGGGCAGCGTTGACGTGTCCTGGGAGATCGATTTCCGGCACCACCAACACGTTCCTGTCCGCGGCATAGGCCTGGATGTCCCTGAAATCCTGCTGCGTGTAGAACCCCTGGTTGCCGCGGGGAGGGAGTGCTGTTGGCACTTCCACGGCGCCGGTACCGCCCAGCGCGGTCAGCTGGGAGTAGTCCAGGCCGGACGGGTTGCGCTCAGCACCGGGATCGTGGATTTCGATGCGCCACGCTTGATCGTCCGTGAGATGCAGGTGCAGGGCATTGAGTTTGAACTGGACCATGACGTCGATCTGTTGCTTCACCTCAGCCACGGTGAAGAAGCTGCGCGCAACATCCAGCATCAGCCCGCGGTAGGCGAACCGCGGTGCGTCCGCGATCTGGACGGCGGGAATCACCCACGCGTCGTCCGCGCCGGAGTCTGCACCGTGGCCCCGGCTCCCGGACTCGATGGCCGCGGGGAAGAGTTGCCGCAGCGTCTGCATCCCGTTGAAGAGTCCAGCGGGTGTGGAGGCTGTGAGGCGGACGCCCTCCCGGGTGACGCTGAGCGCGTACGCTTCAGGGCCGCCGTCGGACGCGTCCTCCAGGGCGAGGGTGATGTCCCCCGGCGTGGCGTCCCCGGTGACGGGGAGTCCGAAGCCCGTGCCCCGGCGCAGAAATTCAGCCAGTTGTTCTGCCACCTGCGCGGCCTCCGCCGGCGCGGCGATGCGGGCTGTGGGGGAGAGCGTAAAACCCGGACCGTCCGCAAGTTCAACGTGGGAGGGCCGCGGGATCAAAGTATCCGTCGTGTGCATGCTGCTCTTTCGCGGGAGTTGGTTAACGCGGGAGCGGCCCGACCGGGAAGGGTCGGGCCGCTGTCACAATGCGGAAGTGGTGCAGGTGGGTATTAGTCGCCCAGGCGGAGACCGGTCTTGGTGTCGAACAGGTGCACGTGGCCGGACTGCGGACGGACGAAGATGGACTCGCCCTTCATCGGGGGACGGCGGCCGTCTACGCGGGCAACGATGTCGTGGCTCTTGCCATCAAGGATGGTGTGGCCGTAGACGTAAGCGTCGGCGCCGAGTTCTTCAACAACGTCGACCTCAACCTGGAGGCCTTCGCCGTTGCCAACCGTCTCGAGGTCTTCCGGACGCGAGCCAACGGTAACCGTCTGGCCGTGTGCTTCCTGGAGGACATCGCGCGGCACGGGGTAAACCGTTCCGCCGAACTGAACGCCGCCGTCAACAACGGGCAGTTCCAGAAGGTTCATGGCCGGGGAGCCGATGAAGCCGGCTACGAAGACGTTCTGCGGGCGGTCGTACAGGTTGCGCGGGGTGTCAACCTGCTGCAGCAGTCCGTCCTTCAGCACAGCCACGCGGTCACCCATGGTCATGGCCTCAACTTGGTCGTGCGTCACGTAAACCGTGGTGACGCCCAGGCGGCGCGTCAGGGATGCGATCTGCGTACGGGTCTGAACGCGGAGCTTGGCATCAAGGTTGGAAAGCGGCTCATCCATGAGGAAGACCTGGGGGTTACGGACGATTGCGCGGCCCATGGCAACACGCTGGCGCTGACCACCGGAGAGTGCCTTCGGCTTGCGGTCCAAGTACTGCTCAAGGTCAAGGAGCTTGGCGGCTTCGCGGACACGCTCAGCGCGCTCTTCCTTGGAGATGCCGGCGATCTTCAGGGCGAAGCCCATGTTGTCAGCCACGGTCATGTGTGGGTACAGGGCGTAGTTCTGGAAGACCATTGCGATGTCGCGGTCCTTCGGCGGAACGTCGGTGACGTCGCGGTCGCCAATCAGGATGCGGCCGGCGTTGACGTCCTCAAGGCCTGCGAGCATGCGCAGGGAGGTGGACTTACCGCAACCGGAGGGTCCAACGAGGACCAGGAATTCGCCATCGGCGATGTCGATGTTGAGCTTATCGACGGCGGGCTTATCTGTGCCCGGGTACAGACGCGTAGCGTTATCAAAAGTAACTGTAGCCACAGTTATCAATCCCTTCACCGGCAGGTACGTGCCGGACGATCCGTAGTGAATGGTTCATTTTCTTCAGTTGAACTCCCCGGCCTGGGGCCGGGGAGGATCGTGTGACACCGCACGGTACTGTGCGTCACATCACATTCAAGAGTATGTCAGATTTATAGCCAAACCACCTAAATGTTACAAACGTCACAGGTGTGATGCATCACGCTGCTAACCGGCTGAGGTCGCTTTGCGCCGTTCCCGCACCAACGTTTCCAACAATTCGGCCATGTGGACGGGCGCCTCAACGCGGTGCTCCGCCTGGGTGAAGTCCAGGCCAACCTTCACGCCAACGTCGTCGCCCAGGAGCCTGCCCAGGGCGTCCTCGTCCGTCACGTCATCCCCGGCGAACAGGATTGCCGTGGCCCCGATGGCTTGGCGGAGGAACTCCACGGCTTCTCCCTTCGACGCGTGCACAACGGAGGTTTCCAGAACGCGCTTGCCCGTCTTCAGGTACACGCCGGGATGGTTCTTGAGCGTGCGCGTTGCCGCTTCCACAGCGTCCTCGGCAACGTCGTCGTCAGCCATCCTTGTGTGGAGGACCACGCCGGCAGGCTTGTCCTCCAGCAGCGTCCCGGGAGCGATCGCCACGATTTCCGCCAGGATTTCCCGGACCGAAGCCAGGGTGGACCGCTGCTGGTCGTCAAGCTCCAGTCCTTGGGAACCTTCCCCCAACCAGACCTCCGCCCCATGGCTGCCAACCAGCAGTGTCCCTGTCGGTGGGGAGGCTGCCAGCCGCAGGCTGTCCAGCGCGCGCCCGGAGATGAGTGCCGTCGTCGTGCGTGGAAGCGCGGCCAGCGCCTCCAATGCCGCAGCGGACCGCGGCAGGGGGCGGGCATCTTCTGCGCGATCCACCAAGGGGGAGAGTGTGCCATCGAAATCCAGCGCCACCAGGAGATGTTCGGTTCCCGCGATGCGGACAATCGCCTCCAGGAGTTCAGGCTTCAGGGATAGTTTCTCAGCTGTCATCACGCACCACCTTTTCTTCCAGTGCCGCCAGGAACGCCGCCGACCAATGGTCAACATCGTGGTCCAGGATCTGCTTGCGCATCAGCTTCATGCGACGGCGCGCTTCCTTGGGATCCAGGGTGATGGCCTTGAGGACTGTCGACTTGAGGCCATCGATGTCGTGGGGATTGATCAGGAACGCCTGCTTGAGCTGATCGGCAGCGCCGGCGAACTCGCTGAGGACCAACGCGCCGTCGTCGTTCTGGCGTGCGGTCACGTATTCCTTGGCCACAAGGTTCATGCCATCGCGCAGCGCGGTGACCAGCATGACGTCCGCCGCGAGGTACAGCGCGACCATTTCCTCCACCGGGTAGCTGTGGTGCAAGTAGCGCACCGCCGTGTTCTGGATGGTGTCGTAGGTGCCGTTGATGTGGCCCACGGTACCTTCGATTTCCTCACGCAGCAGCCGGTACTGCTCCACCCGTTCGCGGCTGGGACTCGCCACCTGGATGAGCGTGGCGTCCTCCACTTTGATGTGGCCGTCCGCCAGGAGTTCCTCGAAAGCCTTGAGGCGGTGCCGGATGCCCTTGGTGTAATCCAAGCGGTCCACGCCCAGGAGGATGGTTTTGGGGTTGCCCAGGTCCTTGCGGATCTGCCGGGCACGCTCAATGATATCCGGACGGTCTGCGAGCTCGCGGATCTGGGCGACATCGATGGAAATCGGGAAGGCCTGGGCCCGCGCGATGTGGGTGACCTGGCCGTTGGCGCCCTTGACGTGGACTTGCTGCTGCTTGACGCTCGCGCCCAGGAACCTGCGGGCCGATCTCATGAAGTTGCCGGCATCGCTGGGGCGCTGGAAGCCCAACAGGTCCGCGCCGAGCAGGCCGTCAATGATTTCGCGACGCCACGGGAGCTGCGCAAAGATCTCCGGCGGAGGGAACGGGATGTGGTTGAAGAAGCCGATCTTCAGGTCCGGGCGGGATTCGCGCAGAAGCCTCGGAACAAGCTGGAGCTGGTAGTCCTGGACCCACACCGTTGCGCCCTCGGAAGCGTGGCGGGTGACGGCGTCGGCAAACTTCCGGTTGACCTTGCGGTAGGAATCCCACCAGGTCCTGTGGAACTCGGGTGGCGCGATGACGTCGTGGTAAAGCGGCCAAATGGTCGCATTGGAGAAGCCCTCGTAAAACAGTTCAACGTCGTCGCTGCTGAGCTGGACCGGAAGCAGGTCCATGCCCTCGTGGCTGAACGGACGCACGGTTTCGTCGGGGGCGCCATGCCAACCCACCCACGCGCCGTCGCTCTTGGTCATCATGGGTGCCAGGGCCGTGACCAGGCCACCGGGTGAGCGGCGCCAGCCGCTTTCCTTGTTGTCATCGCTGATGCGATCAACGGGCAACCTGTTGGAAACCACCATGAAGTCGAACTTGGTTGCCGTGGGCTTCTTCGTGGGAGAAGCCCGGGTGCCTTGTTCGGCCTCGACTTTTTCGCTTGCCAAATCCTGCATCAATGCTCCCTAAGGTTGCTGTGATTCACCTCCCAGCCTACTAGCGGAATCTTCACAGCCACTTGATCGTTCAACAACCGGGCCAGGAAGTTGCGGTAAAACTCCAAGATCGCTCCCGTAAACTGTCCCCGTTGCCCCAAGCCAAACCCTGAGATGTCGAGTAACCCGAGGAACTGATGAGCCCCGCAAACGAACCCCGCCTGTCAAAGGCTGAACGCACCGCCCAGGCACGGGAAAAGGCGCGCGCAATCCGCGAAGAGCAGTTGAAGAAGGAGAAGCGGAACAAGCTTCTTGTTGGCTGGGGCATTGTGGTTGCCGTCGTCGTCATCATCGCTGTTGTGGCGTTCGTGGTTGTGGGCAACGTCCAGAACAACGCGCCGATTGCAGACAACGGACCCACTCCCGCCAACGGCAACGTTCACGGCGGCGTGACCCTGCTGGCCAACTCGGAGGTTGTAAAGTCCGATCCCGCTACCGTCAACGTGGCCGATGTTCCGGCACCGCAGGCCACCAAGCCCGCAACAGTCACCGTTCCCGGTGGCGAGGCCGAGGCCGGCAAGCCCGTCAAGGTCATTGCCTACATCGACTTCATTTGCCCGGTCTGCAAGCGTTTCGAGACCACCTACGGCGAGTCCCTGACCAGCCTGCGCAACGAGGGCAAAATCTCCCTCGAGTACCGCCCGCTTGGGTTCCTGGACCAGCAGTCCACCACCAACTACTCCTCGCGCGCAGCCAACGCCGCTGCCTGCGTTGTGAACACCTCCCCGGAAAAGTACGCGGACTTCTTCAACCTCCTCTTCGAGCGCCAGCCCGCCGAGGGCAGCGCGGGTATCTCGGACAAGGACCTCAAGGCCATGGCCACTGAGGTGGGAGCGGCCAACATCGACTCCTGCGTCGACAGCAAGCAGTACCGCCCGTGGGTGAAGGTCGCCACGCAGGAAGCCGCCGCGATCGGCGTCACCGGTACCCCCACCGTCTTCATCGACGGCAAGCAGTGGGACGGCTCTACGGACCTGAACGCCGAGATCCAGACTGCCATTACGGCCAAAGGCTAACGCGAACCAAAAGTACGACGACGGCCGGTCACCTTGATGTCAAGGTGGCCGGCCGTTTGGTTTAACCCCGGGCATTGAGGGCCGGAATTTCATTGTGGGGGATGGTCTGGGCTAACCTTGTGGAGCGCTGTTTTTGACGGCGCAGAACGGCTGAGACACCAGTCGTTTTGCCTCCTTAGCTCAGTTGGCCAGAGCACCGCTCTTGTAAAGCGGGGGTCGTCGGTTCGAATCCGACAGGGGGCTCCACGAACCCCTCCCTTCCGGTTGCTTTCCGGGAGTGGAGGGGTTTTTTGTGTCTGAATGTTGCCTGTTGCTCCATAACGTCCCCAAGGCAGGGGCCGGCCGTCGTCACAATCCCCCACTTGGAGTTTCCGTCACCAGCTTCTCAAATGAGCAATAACCGTCGAGCTATTTTGATTTAATGGCTAAAATCTAAATAGCACCACCCTTATTCAGACTTTTTGAGGATCCCATGACTGATGTCTGGCCGCCGCACGGCTCCAAAACCATTCCTTGGACGACTTCAGGGAGGGCCCCACGTGAAGACCGTGAGTTCACCGAAGTCGAGGTTTCCGTGCCACCCATGATCGGGGACCTTTGGTACAGCCCGAGCCGGGAAACCATCGTCGCACTGGAAAAAGCTGCGGTTTCAGTCGCCTCCTTGGATGTCACGGCCGGCACTCGCATGGCCGCCATCAGCGGGTTCCTCCTGCGCAGTGAGGCTGTGTCATCCTCGAAGATCGAACATGTAGACGCCAACCGCAATGACTACGCGAAGGCCATGATCGGTTTGAAGGCCAGTGAGAACGCCAGGTCGATGGTCGCCGCCGCCGACGCCGTCCAGTTCATGATCGACGACGCCGGAAAGAGTGGCATGGTGCGCCTGGAGTCTCTCCTTCAGGCCCACCACACCCTCATGAAGGACGACCCCGTGGACTGGAAGCACGCAGGGAAGATCCGGGACGTCCAGAACTGGATCGGCGGCAGCGATTACTCACCGCGCGGAGCCGTCCACGTTCCCCCTTCGCCGGAAATGGTGTCAGAGCTGATGGAGGACCTGATGGCGTTTTGCAATCGGGACGACGTGCCGATCATGGCGCAGGCCGCGATTGCCCACGCGCAGTTCGAATCCATCCACCCCTTCACGGACGGCAACGGCCGCATCGGGCGGGCGCTCATTGGTGCCATCTCCCGTCGGCGTGGCCTGACGAAGAACACGGTGACTCCCATCGCCTCGGCGATGGTCGCCGATGTGCACCGATACTTTACCCTCGTCAACAACTACCGGACCGGTGACGTCGACCCGTTCGTTCTTTACCTGGCCAACTCGGCCCTGCGCGCCGCAGACGCCGCGAGGGAAAGTGTGGCCGCTCTGGACGCCCTGCCGGCGATGTGGCTGGAGATGTCCAAGCCCCGCAAGGGCTCCGCCGAGGAGAAGATCATCCCTTGGCTTCTGGAGCGGCCCGTGTTCGAAGCGAATCATGCGGCGCATATCGCCGGAGTAGCCGAGACATCAGTGTACGGCGCACTGGAGAGGCTGACGACGGCTGGTGTCATCACGCCAATCACCCAGAGCAAACGCAGCAAGGCGTGGGCAGCAGAGGAGGTCCTCGACGAAGTGGACCGGCTCAACGCCCGGCTGGCGAAATGGGGCGCAGCCGCCTGAAAGCTCCGGCCCGGGGAGCCAGAGGCGCCATCCCGCTCACATGGGGCCGTGGACGAGACAAGTTGGTCCGCCGGATGCATGCAACGGTTATTGTCAGACTCATAATAAGTCTGCTACCCTCTTAATTATCAGATTGATAATTACGAACGGACAAGTGATGACTCTCATCGATTGGATGAACTCCCCGGCAATCCCCGATCTTCTCGGCAGCCCTGTCAGCTGGATCGAGATCATTGGGTTCGTGACCGGCGCGGCCTGCGTCTACGGAGTGGCCCGCCAGAAATTGTGGAACTGGCCGGTAGGCATCCTCAACAACCTGGCCTTCATCATTCTGTTTTTCGGCGCCGGGCTCTACGGTGAAACAGTCCTCCAGTTGATCTTCGCTGTGGTCTCCGCCTATGGCTGGTACAACTGGGTGCGCGGCAGCTCAGCCACTTCGGAGTCGAACGACCTTCCAATCCGCGACGCCGGAAGGAAGGAACTGCTCTTGGCTGCGGGCGTCGCTGTGGTGGGCACGGTTGTGGTGGCCCAAGTGTTGACCCACGGAACTGACTCCCAAGTCCCATGGCCCGATGCTTTCGTTTTGACGGCCTCTTTGGTAGCCACCTACTGGCAGGCCAAGAAGATCTTCCAGCACTGGTACGTGTGGATCTTGATCGACGTGGTATCCGTCCCGCTCTACTTCAGCCGCGGACTGGCTCTGACCGGGCTTCTTTACCTGGGTTTCCTGGCCCTCTGCGTGTACGGACTCATTGACTGGAAGAAGGTCCGGGGAGCCAAGGCAGCTGCCGCCACCGACAACATCACCACAGGAGTCTGACGTGTTCCAGCAAGCGATGGTTATTGGAAAGTTCTACCCGCCGCACACCGGGCACGCCCACCTGATCGCCACTGCGGCCGCGCAGTCCAAGGAAGTTGCAGTCCTGGTGTTGGGGAGCCGGTTCGAATCCATCTCCATTGCGGACCGGGTCGCGTGGCTGTCGGAGCAATTCGCCGACGCCGACGGAGTGCACATCATCGGGATGCCCAACGATTGCCCCGAGGACTATCTTTCAGCCGAGATTTGGCTGGCCCAAGCCGAGCTCATGAGGCTGGCACTCAAGTCCAACGGCGTGAGCACGGTGGACGCCGTGTTCACCTCTGAGCGATACGGCGAACAGCTTGCCACGATGTTTGGCGCGGAGCACATCCTGGTGGATCCATCCCGGCGCGTACACCCCATCAGTGGCACCCTGTGCCGGGACGACCTCGGCGCCACCTGGGCGAGCATCATCCCGCCCGCACGCCAGGACCTGGCGACCCGCATCATTGTTGTTGGGGCCGAGTCCACGGGAACCACCACGTTGACCCGGGCTCTCGCGGAGCACTATGTATACCGTTTTCCGCACCTGGCAGATGTCCCCGAATACGGCCGCCAGTACACCTATGACAAGTTTGCCCGGTTGCTCTCCGACCAGCCTGAGGCAGCACTGGCGGACATGGTGTGGACGGCGGAGGACTTCAGTCTCATTGCGGGCCAGCAGAACGCCATGGAAAACGCTGCGGCAGATGCTTGCCCCTTGGTCATTGCAGACACCGACGCCTTGGCAACCACTCTCTGGGAGCGGTATTACCTCGGGGAGGGAAGCTTCGGCTCCTATCACGCGGCCGATGTTCTGCCACGAAGGGATCTCTACCTCATCACGGACCATGAGGGCGTGCCATTCGAGGACGATGGATGGCGGGAAGGTGAACACCGTCGAGCTGAAATGACTGAATGGTTCAAGGAAAGCCTGACGGCCGAAGGGCACTCCTGGATACTTGTCAGTGGTGACCACCAGCGGCGGATGAAGACCGCCGTCGAAACCATCGATCTCATCCTGTCCCAGCGCAACGGCTTCACCTCCCCGCCGTGGGCAACCCGGACGGCACTGGAAGGAGCGCCGGCATGAAGGCGAAGCCGCAGACCTCCAAGGAATTCCTGGAGGCTTATGACCCAGGAAAGTACCCATCAGTTGCCCTGACATCGGACTTGGTGGTCTTCGCCGTTTCGGCCGGGTTGTTGAATGTTGCGCTGGTGCGACGGGGGGAGCACCCTTTCAAAGGTTCCTTGGCGCTGCCGGGCGGTTTCGTTGGACCTGAGGAGTCCGCAGAAGAAGCGGCGAGGAGGGAACTGGCAGAGGAGACAGGGCTGGATCTGGGCACGCTGCCCGTCCACGTTGAGCAGCTGGCCACCTATACCAGTCCAGGTCGGGATCCCAGAATGCGCGTTGTGTCAGTGGCCCATCTGGCGCTCCTGGCAACTGGCGGAACCGTCCTGCCGCGGATTTCCGCGGGGTCCGATGCTGCTGCGGCCACGTGGCAGCCGGTCCATGACGTCATTGCCGGCGGGGACCTGGCCTTTGACCATGAGGTCATCCTGCAGGACGGGCTCGCGCGACTCTCCGGGAAGATGGAGTACACCACCGTGGCCGCCCGCCTGCTGCCCCACGAGTTCACATTGACGCAACTCCGAAGTGTCTACGACGCCGTCTGGGACACCACGCTGCCTGCTGGAAACTTCACGCGCAAAATGATGCCGCACCTTAATCCCACGGGCCATAAGGCTCGGGCGGCTGCCGGAGGTGCTCCTGCGGCGCTGTTCACTTCCACCGGGCGGCACATCCACCCGCCACTGACGAATCCTCGGATGAGCAACTAAGCGAAGGGCATCAGCCCTGGCGTCAGGACCGGAAGAACCCGCCCCGACGCGTCATCGAGGTGCGCGCCGCACTAATCACATCGGATCGGGAAGCCACGCAGCGGTTGGCCGTCTGCTGTAGAGCCGGAAGTGCGCTCGCCGCCTCGGCGAAGTGATCGTCGCGAATCATGGACTCGATCGCCCTGCACTGGTGTTCGGTCTCAACCGCACCCACCATGGCCGAAGTGATCCGCAGACTCAGTACCGCCGTCGTGGTTTCTATCGGGTCGCCGTGCTCAACAGCCTCGACTATCCGGCCCACCCGGTTGGGCAGCATGGACAGGTACTTGTTGAGGAAGCGCAGGGCCGGCGCGGGATCGCCAAGGTCCTCGGCGAGGTTCCTCAACCGTTCCATATCGAATCCCTCCCGGTTGTTGCGGGGCGTCATGACCCGGCCCTTTCGGGCAGGCCGCGGATGCTTGATGAGTTCATGCGTGGCGGTCCTTTCGAGGATTCATGGGAAATGGACCGGGGACCGGCCGGAAGGGCATGCCGGCCGGCCCCCGGGGCCTGATGGGTGGACCTCGACGGCGGGGTCCGGGTTCTGCCGGTTGCCGGCAGTGGGGTGGTGGTTACTTGGTGGTTTCGGTGCGTTGGGTGCCGGTGAAGGCGAAGGCGATGGTGGAGGTGGCGCCTTGGAAGGTGTTGTCTGCTGTGGTGGGCAGGGTGGTGGTGACTTTGAGGTTGTCGGTTTTGGTGTTGGTCAGGGAGGTGAGGTTGTTCAGGGTTTTGTTCGCTGCGATGACGGGGCCGTTGGCCAGGACGGTGGTTTTGGTGCCGGCGCAGGTGTAGGGGGCTGCGGTTCCGGTCCAGGCCACAGAGCAGTTTTCGATGGTCAGTTGCAGGCCGTTGGTGGCGTCGGTGGTGAGCAGGGTTGCGGTGGTTCCGGCGTTGGTGGTGAGGGTGATGTTGTTCAGGTCTGAGTTGCCGGTGTTGGCCAGGGTGACGAGTTTTTCTACTTTGTCGCCGGGCAGGATGTTGGTGACGGGAACGTTCAGGGTGTTCGCGGCTCCGGGGGCGCCCAGGGCGATGGTGACCGTTCCTGCGGTGACGGCCTGGGAGGCGGAGGTGGAGGAGGTGAACGCGCCGTAGGTTCCCATGCCGGCGACGGCGGCTGCGGTGCCGACCAGTGCGACGGAGGCGAGGATTTTGCCGGAGGTGGTTTTGAGGCTGATGGCCATGGGGATCAGTGTCCTTTCAGTTGGCCACCGCTTCCGGCCGGCCTGTTCTTTGTGCCCTTGGGTGCCGGCCTGTGTGGCTGGCAAGAACTACTTTCCCGGGACCGGATCAAGAACCACCACCACAAACCCACAACACTGACTCAGGAAAACCTCAAGACTCCCGCAACCCAACAGGGCGGCATCAAAAGCGTGTCAGTCTACGTTGACAGCCAGCACTGTGTCAGGCTAGCCTGACACGTATGGATGCTCAGGGACTCTCCACGCAGATTCAATCATTGGACCCGGCGATCGGCCTCCGGGCGGTGGGTGCCTTGCATCGGTTGGCCGAGCAGGTGGAGGCCGTCCATGTGATGACGGCACGTGACGCGGGCTGGACATGGGAGCAGATCGGGGACGCCCTGGGTGTCTCGCGGCAATCGGTGCACGCAAAATACAAAGAATGAGGTAAGCCATGTTCGAGAAATTTGCCCAGGACACGCGCAGGATCGTGGGGTACTCCATGGAGGAAGCCCGCAGCCGGGGAGACAAGCGCTTGGGAACCGAACACCTGCTGCTGGGAGCTTTGCACGAGGCAGGGGCTGCCAAAGTGCTGGGTGTCAGCCTTGACCAGGCCCGCGAGGCCGCACGACGCCTGGATTCCGCGGCGCTGAAGGCTATCGGCCTGGAAGTTGGCGGGCTTCCCGTCGCCAAAATGCCGGTCCGTGGCAGGAAGCCACCGTTCAGCTCCGGTGCCCGGGACGTGATGGCCGCAATGGTTGGCTATGCGGCGAAGGAAAAATCCCGCAAGATCACCACCGGCAACCTCTTGGTATCCCTGATGGAGCGCGAAGAGCAGGATCCGGCGTCCGCGCTTCTCAAAGAACTGAACGTTGACCGGACAGCGGTTCGGGACCGCCTGCTCTCCGCTGGATAAACGCGACGGCGGCACTCCCCGCGCGAGGGGAGTGCCGCCGTCGTGCGTCGCGTCGAGCAGACCCTACGGAGTGGGGCTGCCGCCGTTGACGTTGAGCGTTTCGCCCACCACATAGCTGGACTCCGCGGACGCCAGGAAGACGTAGGCCGGTGCCAGCTCGGCCGGTTGGCCGGCCCGGCCAAGGGGAGTGGACTGCCCGAACTCCGGCAGTTCCTCCTTGGGCTGGCCGCTGCTTACCTGGAGGGGAGTCCAGATGGGGCCCGGTGCCACTGCATTGACGCGGATTCCCTTGGGTGCCAGCTGCTGGGCAAGGCCTTTGGTGAAGTTGTTGATGCTGGCCTTGGTGGTGGCGTAATCCACCAAGGTGGGCGACGGGCTGTAGGCCTGAATGGATGTGGTGTTGATGATTGTTGATCCCGGCTGCAGGTGCGGGAGTGCTGCCTTGGTCAACCAGAACATCGCATACACGTTGGTCTTCTGCGTGTGGTCGAATTGCTCGTCGGTGATGTCCGCCAAGTCCTTCTGCGCCACCTGCTTGCCGGCGTTGTTGACCAGGATGTCCACTCCGCCCAGTTCTGAGACGGCGGTTTCCACCACCTTCCGGCAGGTGTCCGAGTCCTTCAGGTCACCCGGAACCTTGATGGCCTTGCGGCCAGCGGCTTCGATGAACCCGGCGATGCGCGATGCATCCTCTTCTTCTTCCGGCAGATAGGAAAGGACGACGTCGGCCCCCTCGCGGGCGAAGGCAATGGCCGTGGCTGCGCCGATGCCGGAGTCCGCGCCGGTGATGATCGCTTTGCGCCCTTCCAGGCGTCCAGTGCCACGGTAGCTTTCCTCGCCAAGGTCCGCCTTGGGTGTGAGGTCTGCATCCAATCCCGGCTCCGGCTGGTGCTGCTTGGGCGGTGAGATCTGCTGGTACGCGGTGACCGGGTTTCGGAAGGTGTACTGGTCCGTCATGGTGGTCCTCCTGGCGGTTTAGGTGTGGAACACGAAGAAGCTAAGTAAGCTTATGAATTCCACCTTAGGCACGAAATTGCTCGACTGCCAAGTCGGCAGCGAGCAGGCGATGAGGTTATCCACATGCGCCCGAGCGCGTGCGGCGACTGGCGCCCTGCCGCGTTAGGGTGGGTATCTCGGCTGAAGCAAGTGGCCGTAGGAACCACCGTGCGGAGCCAATCCACAATGTCACTGAGCCGTGATCTCGCAGCCCTGGCGGCTGCCTCTTTTTCCCTCCCACACCTGCGTGATGGCCAGCTCGCGGGTATGAAGACATTAGCCGAAGGCCGCGATGTGTTGGCTGTCATGCCCACCGGATACGGCAAGTCAGCCACCTACCAGGTGGCGGCCCAGTACCTTCACAACAAAACCGGACGTCCCGCCGTCGTGGTATCGCCGCTGATCGCCCTTCAAGAGGATCAGCTGGACGGCTTGGCCGAGGACCTTGGAGCCGGGTCCGCGGTGGCCATCAACTCTTCGCACAGCGACGCGGAAGTGGACGAGGCCTGGGAGGCTGTGGTGTCAGGGACGGCTTCCTTCCTGTTTCTGGCGCCGGAGCAGTTGGCCAAGCCGGACACAGTGGAACGGATTTCAGCCATGGACATCACCATGCTGGTGGTGGACGAGGCACACTGCGTTTCCTCGTGGGGCCATGACTTCCGGCCCGACTACCTGGACCTGGGGAACGTCCGCAAACGACTCGGCAATCCGCCGGTGGTGGCGCTGACTGCCACCGCATCGCCTCCCGTGCGGGACGAGATCGTGGAGCGGCTGGGCATGACGGACCCTGTGGTTTTGGTGCGGGGTTTCGACCGTCCCAACATCAGCCTTGAGGTTGTCCGCCACCAGGAGGACAAAGGCAAACGCAAAGCGGTGGTTGGGCACGTCACTGCCCTGGTCAAAGAGCAAGGCATGGGCCTTTTGTATGCGGCAACCCGCAAGGACACGGAAAAGTACGCGGACAAGCTCAACGCTGCCGGGCTCCGGGCCGCGGCCTATCACGCAGGTAAATCCGCGGTCGATCGCGAGAACATCCACCAGCAGTTCCTGGATGACCACCTGGATGTGGTTGTTGCCACCACGGCCTTTGGGATGGGCATCGACAAGCCCAATGTCCGGTTCGTGGTTCACGCCGACATCCCCGAATCCCTGGATGCCTACTACCAGGAAATAGGGCGAGCGGGCCGCGACGGCGGGCCGGCAGCAGCCATACTGCACTACCGTGCCGAGGACCTCGGCCTGCGCAAGTTCTTCGGAACGCATTCGACGGACCCCAAGGCCCTGTTGTCTCTGCTGGCGTTGATCAAGAACGCCAAGGCTCCGGCTCCCAAGAGCGCCCTGGTGGAATTGACGGGGTTGCCGGAACGTCGCATCACGTCCCTGGTGAACCAGTTGGAGGAGGCGGACGCGGTGGCCATCGGGAAGCGCGGTGTCCGGCTGAAATCCAAAGCCAAGCTGCCCACTTTGGTGGAGCGCGCCGTCGAACTGGCCGAGGCGAGGCAGCGGATGGACCAGTCACGGCTCACCATGATGCGCGGATACGCCGAGGCTGACGGATGCCGGCGGCAGTTCCTGCTGGCCTACTTCGGTGAGGACCTGCCGGAGCCGTGCGGAAATTGTGACGATTGCACCGATCCGGACAGGCGCCCCGGGCAGCCGGATCACTCGGCCGGCGCGGCCCAGTCCGACGATCCGTTCCCGCTGCAGTCCACGGTGATCCACAAGGAATGGGGACAGGGGCTTGTGATGCGGCATGAAGACGACGTCATCACCGTCCTCTTCGAGCAGGAGGGCTACAAAACCCTGTCCCGGGCAGCCGTGGTGGAGCACGGATTGCTGAAGCCCGCCTGACGGGCGGGCCGGCCCGCGACGAGGCTGTGCAGAAAGGGTCCCCGGCTGGGTTGGGGAACCCCTGTTGCGCAGACCATCAGTGAAGTATGTTGCTCGCATGGACGACTCATACCAGGTCATAGTTGTTGGTGGCGGTTTTGCGGGCGTTGCGTCAGCCAAGGAGCTTGGCCGCAAGGGGGTCCGCGTCCTGCTCATCGACTCGAACAACTATCATCAATTCCAGCCGCTCCTGTATCAGGTTGCGACATCCCAAATCGGCGTCTCCGCTATTGCGCGGCCTCTGCGATCGGTGTTCCGCCGCTACAAATCTGTCCGGGTGGTCACGGCAAAGGTGGAGTCCGTTGATGCCGCCGCACGCTCGGTGACCACGGCCGACGGCCGCACCATCCGTGCGGGCATTCTGGTGATTGCGGTGGGTGCCGTCCCCAATTTCTTCAATACTCCCGGTGCGGAAGAGTTCGCTTTCCCGCTGTACTCCGTGACCGATGCCACGCGGCTTGGCACGGGTATCACCCGCTTGCTTGACCAGGCAGACAAGACGCCCGGCGGGTCGGTGGACGTTGTTGTGGTGGGCGGCGGGCCAACCGGGGTGGAGACAGCGGGTGCCATGGCGGAGAACGTGAAATACGTGGTGGAAAAGTACTTTTCTCCGGAGCTTGCTGCGCGGTGCCGGGTGCACCTTGTGGACATGCTTCCCAGTGTCCTCAGCATGTTCTCGGCCAAGTCCCAAAGCTATGCAACCGATCATCTGGAAAAAATCGGCGTGCAGCTGCACATGGGCGTAGGAGTAACCGAGGTAAGGGAGGACGGGGTCACGCTGGCCAACGGCAGCGTAGTGCCCGCCAGGATTGTGGTCTGGGCCGGCGGCCTGAAGGCGGGGGACCTCATTGCTGGCTCTGGACTGCCGCAAGGCCGGGGTGGGCGTGTGGACGTCGAAACCGATCTGACTGCCCCCGGAGTGGATGGCGTGTACGTCCTGGGCGATGCCGCCAACATCACCGACGCCACCGGGGCCAAGCTGCCGCAGCTGGGATCCGTGGCGCAGCAGGCCGGCAAGTGGGCGGCCACCAATATCTTGGCTGATTTGAACGGCGGAACCCGCACGCCCTTCAAATACATGGACAAGGGATATATGGCGATGGTGGGGCGCGGAGCGGCAGTTGCCGAACTGGGCCGCAAACGTATCCAGTTGCAGGGGCCGTTCGCGTTCCTTTCCTGGCTGGTGGTGCATTTGGCACTGTTGTCCGGGCTTCAGCAAAAGGCCCGCGCGCTCTTTTCCTGGCTCAACGGTTACCTTCTGCACAGCCCGGCGCAAGTGGTGGTCAGTGGGCCAGTGGAGAAGGATCCGCCCCGGCCAGTGCCACCCAGCGAGGCTCCCTAGAAGATCGGCTGCAGGACGCCTGTAGCTACCAAGGCCGCGCCCCTGGATTGGTTGGTAAGGGTCCTGCGTCTATTTGCTGCTTGTAGGCCTCGCTGGTGATGACAAAAATTACCCAAGCCACCCCTATTAACAACGCACCGGCAACAAAGGCAGGCCAAGGTGTCCAGCTGCTCCCGTCATGCCCCACGAGCTTCAGGTGCTGCCGGGGATCGTGCGAGTAGACACTGACCATGACGTCCGATCCCGGGCCGGGGACTGCTCTGCACGTGGAATTCGTATCAAAGGACCCCCGGTAACCCTGTCCGCCAACGACATAGTCCAATTGCACCACGCAGTGCTCGCCCCTATGTCGGGAGGCATCCTGGGCGATGACGGTTGCTGGAACAATCTCACTGAACAGGGCGACCTGGGCCTGCGTCGTCACCAGCGCCGCCGAGCCTGCGATGGCCCCAATGAGAAACAGCAGAGCTGCTGTCCGCCACAAAAGCAGCTTGAGCCGGCGTCGCCCACGGGAGCCTGAGTGCAAAGGTGTGCTGCGGTTGTCTGCTGTCACATGCCAACCCTAACTGCGAAGATGGGAACAGAATTCTCGAACAAGGAGCAGCATGTCACTCAAAGAACGCTTGAAAGCCGACGTTGTGGATCATATGAAGGCGGGCGACAAGGTGGCCTTGACCACCGTGCGGAACGTGCTGGGTGAGATCACCACGCGGGAGAAGTCCGGAAAGACTCCGGTTGAACTTGACGACGCGCAGGTGACGTCACTGCTGCAGAAAGAAGCTGCCAAGCGTCGCGACACCGCCCGCATCTACACGGAAGCCGGTGAGGACGATCGTGCGGCAGCGGAGGTTGCGGAAGCCGTGATCATTGAGGCTTATCTGCCCAAGGCCCTTACCCGCGAGGAAGTTGAAGCGATGGTGGATGACATCATCGTTGGGTTGAAAGCTGAAGGGCAGGAGCTCTCCATGAGGTCAATCGGGGTTGTCATGAAGCCGGTCACCGCCAAGGTCGCAGGGCGGTTCGACGGAAAAACTGTCAGCGAGATCGTCCGGGGCCGCCTCGCCTGAGCGAAGGTGACGGGGGAGGGTGTATCAACCTTCCCCCAGTAGCCGGCGCAGAGTGTCTGCATTCCGCACGGCGTGACCACCGCCGTCGTCGTTGAAGTAGACATAAACGTCCCTTCCCTGGCCGCTCCACTCCTGGATTCGTTGGGCCCACCACCTCAGGTCCTCATCCGGGTAGGAACCTGCGTAGAGATGCTGGCGATCCGGTCCGTGCATCCGTACGTACACGAAGGGTGCCGTTGCGCGGAGAATGCAGGGCAGATTGGCGCCGCTCATGATGCAATAGGCGGCGCCGTGGCGTTCCAGGAGCCCGTAGACGTCCGGATGGTCCCAGGTCTGGTGCCTGAATTCGACCGCCACCCGGATCCACCGCGGAAGGAGGCCACCTTGACCGACATGGCAAAGCCCTCCGGTAGGCGATTCCGCCAACCCCCAAAAATGGTGTAGCGGGGCCCGCGGTAGAAACTCGCGTTTAACTCAACCGTGCTGAATCTTTCAACGTACGTAGCCAGCCTTTTGGCGGTTGCCAGCCCGGGAGGATAGAGAACGCCCTCCCAGTGGTTGTAGCTCCAGCCGGAAGTGCCGACGGCTAACCCCACAGAGCCTTCCTGAGCAGCGCCCTCAATTGCGCGTTCTCCTCGTCATCCAGCCGTTCCAGTTGCGTTTGCTCGCAGGCATCCAGCGCTGCGCGGGCCTTGGTGTGGATCCTGCGTCCCTCAGCTGTGGCCACGATGATTTTGGCCCGCCGGTCCAGCTTTCCCTGAGCGCGCTCCACCAGCCTCCGGTTTTCCAGGTCGTCCACCAGGCTGACCACCTGGCTCGGGTCCAGGCTCAGGAAATCGGCCAGTTCCCGCTGCGTTGGCTCTAGTCCGCTGCAGGCCAGTGTCAGGACGGAGAAAGACCGTTCCCGGAGCCCGTAATCGGCCAACGCCTTGTTGTTGAGTATTGATCCTGTGGCGTGAAGTTTGGCCAGCAGCAAGCCCACATCGTTGCCGATCCGGGCCGCCGCCAGGCGCGGTGCTTCCACTTCAGTGCCTTGCCGGCCCATGAGAACTCCAATAGTAAAGAAAAACAATCGTTGACATTTTCAATGATCCGTATTGTCATTGATCATGACAAGGATCTCACGTGGCCGTGGGATCGGCCCCACCGGCTCCAGCCGGATACTGCATGCGAAGGAGCAGGCCATGAGTTTGAACGGCAAGGTTGCAATCGTCACTGGTAGTGGACAGGGTCTTGGACTCGCTTACGCGAGGGAACTCGCCCGCCAGGGCGCCGCCGTCGTCATTAACGACGTGAACCCTGGGACCGCGGCGGAAGCTGTTGCGCAGATTGAGGCTGACGGTGGCCGGGCCACGGCCGTGGTGGTTCCGGTGGGTACCACCGAGGCGGCCAAGGCGCTGGTAGCCGGTGCTGTTGAGGCGTTCGGCCGGCTGGACATCCTGGTCACGAATGCCGGAATCCTGCGGGACAAGAGCCTGCTGAAGATGACGGACGAGGATTTTGATCTGGTCATCAACGTGCACTTGAAGGGAACGTTCACGTGCGTTCGTGAAGCGTTCGCGTACTTCAAGGAAAACGGTGTGGCCGGCCGGATCATCACCATCGGTTCTCCCACGGGGCAGCGCGGCAACTTCGGGCAGACCAACTACGCCGCTGCCAAGGCCGGCATTGTGGGCATGGTCCGCACCTGGGCGCTCGAAATGAATAAAGCCGGAGTCACCGTGAACACGGTGGTACCGGTGGCGGCCACAGCCATGACCAAGACCGTCCCGTACTTCCGGAAGGCCGTCGAAGCCGAGGAACGCGGCGAGGCCATGCCGTCCTTCTTCCGCCATGACCTGGGGTTTGGCACGGCCGACGACGTCGCGGGGCTCATTGCCTTCCTTGCCTCGGATGAGGCTGCCGGGATCACGGGCCAGGCCATTGGTGCCGGCGGTGACCGGTTGCAGGTATGGACCCACCCCGAGGCCGCCAGCACCGAGTACCGCGAGGGTGGTTGGACGTACGAGGCCCTGATTGGCAACGCGCAGTCCCTGTTCGGTCCGGATGCGCTCCAGAGCTATGGTGAGGAGTTCCTGCCGCTTCCTGAAGGCCTGCAACCCGAACCGGCCACCCCTGAAGCGGCACAGGCCCACTAGCCATGGCCCGGTATGAACTTGGCCTCGACGTTGAGGCCCTGGACGCAATCGACATGCACGTCCACCTGGAAGTGGACAGCTGCGGTCACGGCTCCCTCCCCGAAGCACTCACCGAAGCCTCGGCAAAGTACTTCAAGGCGGAGGACAGGACACCATCGTTGGACCGGATCGCGGAGGTGTATCGCGAACTTAACATGGCCGCCGTCGTCTTTACCGTCGATGCCCGGACGCAGCTCAAGCATGAGCCCAACAGCATTCCTGAGCTGATTGAAGGGGCGGCGCGGAACAACGATGTGCTGATTCCGTTCGGCAGCGTCGACCCCCGCACTGGGGAGGACGCAATTGCCGGGGCCAAGCACCAGGCTGTTGAACTGGGCGCACGGGGTTTCAAATTCCACCCGTCACTGCAGGGTTTCGATCCGTCCAACCAGCAGTTTTACCCCTTGTGGGAGACGCTGCAGGAACAGGGTCTGCCGTGTATTTTCCACACCGGCCAGAACGGCATGGGTGCGGGCCTGCCCGGTGGCTACGGCATCAAGCTGGCCTACTCCAACCCCTTGTTGCTCGATTCCGTGGCAGCTGATTTTCCCGGGCTGCAGATCATCATGGCGCACCCTTCCGTGCCGTGGCAGGATGAGGCGAACTCGATCGCGACGCACAAGTCCAACGTCTTCATCGATCTCTCCGGATGGTCGCCCAAGTACTTCCCGGAATCGCTGGTCCGCCTGTCCAACTCTGTTCTCCAGGACAAGGTGTTGTTCGGCACGGACTTCCCGTTGATCACCCCACAGAAATGGCTGGGCGCGTTCGCGGACCTGCCGTTGAAGGACGAAGTCCGCCCCAAAATCCTCAAGGACAACGCCGTCAGGCTGCTCGGGTTGGGTGGCTGATATGACGCATACGACGACGGAGACCGGCATGGGTGCCGGAATTCCGGCACCGGGGGAGCGGCTCTACTCCGCGTCGGACTGGTACGACGCCGAGGCGCTGCTCACCACCGACGAACGCAGGGTGCTGGCCCGGCTCCGCAGCTTTCTGGACTCCCAAGCCAAGCCGCTCTTGGCCGAGTACTGGGAAAAGGGCGAATTCCCGGACCAGCTGGCACGGCCCCTGATTGATCTTGACCTGATGGAACCCTTTGACGAACCCGCCCGCGGGATCTTTCACGGTTTCCGGATCTTCGAATTCGCGCGCACCGATGCTTCCCTGGCCACGTGGTACACCGCGCAGGCCGGTCTGTTCAGGACCGCCATCCGGGTGGGGGCTTCCGAAGAGCAGCAGCGGGAATGGATGCCGAAGGTCTTAGATTTCTCCCTCAAGGGAGTCTTCTCGCTGACCGAACCGGAGCACGGCTCGGACATCGCCGGTGGCCTCTCAACCACTGCACGGTTCGAGCCGGGACCCGACGGTTCCACCTCATCTGACGCCGGAAGTTGGGTTTTGGACGGAGCCAAACGGTGGATCGGGGGAGCCTCAGCGGCAGACGTGCTGTGTGTGTTCGCCCGGGATGTGGCCGACGGGCAGGTGAAGGCTTTTCTGGTGGATCGAACCGCCGCCGGGGTGAACCTGGAGAAAATCCATGGGAAAACCTCATTGCGGATGATGCAAAACGCCCACATCACCCTGAACAGTGTCCGGGTCCCGGAGGCGCAGCGGCTGCACAAAGTGAACTCCTTCAAGGATGTTGCGGCGATGCTTCGCGCCATGCGTTCGGATGTTGCGTGGATCGCGACCGGGCTCCAGGCAGGCGCCTTTGAAGCAGCCTTGGCCTATGTCAAGGAACGCCAACAGTTCGGGCGGTCGCTGGGATCCTTCCAGCTGGTCCAGGAGAAGCTTGCCCGGATGCTTGGCAACATCACCGCGTCACTCTCCCTGGTGGTGCGGCTGACCGAACAGCAGGGCTGGGGAATCTTCCGGGACCAGGACTCGGCCCTGGCCAAAATGCAGACGTCGCTGCTGATGCGCGAAACCGTGGCCCTTGCCCGCGAAGCAGTGGGCGGCAACGGCATAACGCTCGCCTCCGACGTCGCGCGTTTCCACGCGGACGCCGAGGCCGTCTATTCCTACGAAGGCACCCACGACATCAACGCCCTCATCATTGGCCGGGCGCTCACAGGCGCCAGCGCCTTCACCCACTGATTCTCTTCAACCACCAACTGCCAGGAGGCAAAGATGCCCAATCTCGTCGTCGATTTCGACACCCTGCTCACCATGTCCGGCAAGGACCTGGGAACCACCGACTACCGTGAAATCACCCAGCAGCAGATCAACCTGTTTGCAGATGCCACGGATGACCAGCAGTGGATCCACGTTGATCCGGAGCGCGCCAAAGACGGACCCTTCGGTGCCCCGATCGCCCACGGGTTCCTCACGTTGTCCCTGATCATCCCTTTCTGGGGCGAGCTGTTCGACGTCGAAAACGTCACCACCAAAGTCAACTACGGCCTGGACAAGGTCCGGTTCACCTCACCGGTGAAGGTGGGCTCCAAGGTCCGCATGAACGGCAGCATCGCCGAGGTCACTGAGGTCAAGGGCGGGGCCCAGATCAAAGTCAACGCAACCATCGAGATCGAGGGGCAGGAACGCCCGGCCGTCGTGGCCGAATTCCTGGCCCGTTTCTACAAATAACCAAACCCTCTCCTTCAACTCCAAGGAACAGCCATGTCAGGACGCACTGCGCTCGCATCGTCGAGCACGGCCGGCAAGCGCAAAGAAGCGCGCACCGTCATCATGTCCAGCTACCTGGGCAGCACCATCGAGTTCTACGACTTCCTGCTGTACGCAACCGCCGCAGCCGTCGCGTTTCCCAAGGTGTTCTTCGCCGGCACCGATGAATGGGTGGGCGTGGTGGCAGCGTACGCAACCTTCGCCGCAGGCTACGTCGCGCGGCCCCTGGGCGGCATCATCTTTGGTCATTTCGGGGACCGCATCGGACGGAAGGGAATGCTCATTGTGTCCATGGCCATGATGGGCATCGCCTCCACCATGATCGGGCTGATCCCCGGAGCCAACGTCATTGGCCCGTGGGGTGCCGTGCTGCTGGTGGTGCTGCGTGTCTTCCAGGGCATCGCTGTCGGCGGCGAATGGGGAGGTGCCGCGCTGATGGCGCTGGAGCACTCCGACCCCAAACGGCGCGGTTTCGCGGCTTCATTCGTGAACGCCGGCGCACCCACCGGCGCCGTGTTGGGCACCGTTGTCATGGGTATTTTCTCGGCCCTCCCGCAGGACGCGTTCCTGGCGTGGGGTTGGCGTGTGCCGTTCCTGTTGTCCTTTGTCCTGCTGATCGTGGGTATGTTCGTGCGGCTGCGCGTTTCGGAGAGTCCCATCTTTGCCGAGGCAGTCGCCAAGGAAACCGCAGCGGGCAAGCAGCGCAAAATTCCGTTGCTTGAAGTGCTGAAGCATCCCAAAGCACTCATCATGATCATGTTTGCCGGAGCGGCGGGCTTTGGCCTCCAGGTGGTGCTGCCCACCTTCGCCGTCACCTACGCGGTGTCCAAAGGGGCGCCACAGCAAGGAGTGCTGTACGCCTTCGCAGGGGCTTCAGCGATTTCCATCCTCTTTGTCCTGCTGGGCGGGCGGTTGTCGGACCGTTTGGGGCGGCGGCCAGTGATGATCGCCGGACTGGCCATGTTCGTTCTGTACCTGTTCCCCATGTTCGGGCTGCTCAGTTCCGGCAACGTCGCCTTGGTCTTCCTGGCATTCGCTGTGGCCTTGATCCTGCACTCATCGCTTTACGGCCCCTTGGCAGCGTTCGTCTCCGAGCAATTCGGTACCACCAACCGCTACACCGGTGCTGCCGTGGGCTACCAGCTGGCCACCCTGATCGGCGCAGGCTTCACACCGGGGATCGTTGCCGGGCTGTACAAGGACTCGGGCCAAAGCATCGTCCCCGTAGTGATCTTCCTGTCAGTGATGTCGCTGGTATCGATTGTCTTCATCCTGCTGACACGGGAGTCTAAGAACAACGACCTTTCAACGGTCAGTTAGGAGTACCGAACCATGGACAACAACGGAGTTGGATCCTGGCTGCGCCGACGCCTCGCAAAATCGGGGTCCAAAGCGGCCTTGGTTTCCGGGGACAGCACGCTCACCTACGCCCGGCTCTCGGAACGGACGGACCGATTGGCCAATGCCTTGGCGGCCAGGGGAGTGGTCAAGGGAGATCGCGTGGCCTACCTCGGTGAAAACCACCCGTCCTTTGTGGAGACCTTCTTTGCCTGTGGTGTGGTGGGAGCCCTGTTCGTTCCCCTCAACACCCGCCTGGCAGCACCGGAACTTCAGTTCCAGCTTCAGGACTCGGGAGCCCGGCTGTTGATCAACGCATCCGCCCTGGAAGGTGTGGCGTCCGCGGCCGTGTCGGACACGGAGGTCACCCACCGTTTTGTGGTGGCTCCCGACGACGGCCCGGAAAGCGCGGCGCCCCAGCTGCCAACCGGCGTCGAACACTATGCTGCGGTGATTGAAGCGGCGGCCGACGCGCCCCTGGACCAACCGGTGGCGTTGGAGGATGCCGCCATGATCCTCTACACCTCAGGCACCACCGGTAAACCCAAGGGTGCGCTCCTGACCCACGGAAACATCACCTGGAACTGCATCAACACCGTGGTGGACATGGACCTCAGCCGGAACGACGTAGCCCTGATGATCTCTCCGCTGTTCCACGTGGCGTCACTGGACATGGGCCTGTTGCCGATGTTGCTCAAGGGCGCCACGGTGGTGCTCGAAGCGAAGTTCGACGCCGGGTTGGTTCTGGAGCTGGTGGAACGCCACAAGATCACCACGCTTAACGGCGTCCCCACCACGTTCCAGATGCTGTGCGACCACCCCACCTGGGCGACGACGGATCTGACCTCCCTGGAGAAACTCACCTGCGGCGGTTCCGCCGTTCCGCAGAGAGTCCTGGATGCGTATGAACAGCGCGGAATCGGCTTCACCAGTTGCTATGGAATGACCGAGACCGCGCCGGGTGCCACCATGCTTCCGGTTGCCAATTCCAAGGACAAGGCAGGCTCCGCGGGGTTGCCGCACTTCTTTACCGATGTCCGCATCGCCGATCCCTTGGGCGGCATCGCAGGCCTTGGCGAGGTGGGCGAAATCCAGATCTCCGGACCCAATGTCATCAAGGAGTACTGGAACCGGCCCGAAGCCACGGCAGACAGCTATGCCGACTCGGTCTGGTTCCGCTCCGGGGACATGGGGTATGTGGACAGTGAAGGATTCCTCTTTGTCTCGGACCGGATCAAGGACATGATCATTTCCGGTGGCGAGAACATCTACCCGGCAGAGGTGGAGGCCGCCATCGCGGAGCTGGCGGCCGTGGCCAGCGTGGCCGTGATCGGCGTCGCTGACGAGCTGTGGGGCGAAGTTCCCCGCGCTGTCGTGACGTTGAGGGAGGGGCTGACGCTCACGGAGGATGAGCTGCGCTCGCACCTGGACGGGAAGCTGGCGCGGTACAAGATCCCCAAGTCCGTGGTGTTCGTTCAGGACATGCCGCGGACAGCCAGTGGGAAGATCCGTAAAACGGACCTTCGCCGGCAGTTCGCCCACTAGTGATGCTTTCGCAGTTCCGGCCGACTTATTGACGACATATTCCTTCAACAGGCTAAATCCGGGTTAATTTCATCCATCGAACTGCCTAATCCGGGCTGGGGGCATTACGATTGGCACGACTCGTCACTGAGTACACCCAACTCACCTAGCCCCGGGGGATATACCAATGAGCTATCCGCAACAACCGCAACAGACCCAGCCCTACGCAGCGCAGGCCGGCGAGCCGCCGCTGTGGGCACCCTACTACGGCGCACCGATTGGCGCAGCCGTCCAGCGTTTCTTCAAGAAGTACGCCACGTTCAGCGGCCGCGCCAGCCGCAGCGAATACTGGTGGGTCGCCTTGGTGCTCGGCGTTGTCGGCCTTGTGCTGCAGATCCTCGCCGGCGTTCTTGGAGCAGCCGGGGCCACCGTTTCCGCAAGCGGAACCGCCACGCCTGGCCCGGGCTTCGTTATCGGCATGATCATCTACGTCGTCTTCTACTTGGCAATCCTGATCCCGTCGCTTTCCCTGTTGGTTCGTCGTCTCCACGATGGCAACTTCAGCGGCTGGCTGGCATTGCTGGTTGTTGTGCCGATCGTGGTTCTGGTCCTCTCGCTCCTGCCGTCCAACCCGGCCGGTCAGCGGTTTGATCAGCCGACTGCCTAGTCACGAACCAGGCACGGCCTCAGCAATAAGCACGCACAAGGGGCGGCACGGATGTGCCGCCCCTTGTGCGTGCCCTGACCAGCCACTCCATGGCATGCTGTCTCACACAAGGACCACCCCCGACGACGAGGAGCGCCATGGCCAGGACACTCATCAAGCGCTGTGCCGTGGTGGGCGGCGGGATCATTGGTGTGGCGGTGGCGCGGGAACTGGGTAAGAGGCTCGACGGCGTTGAGGTCACCCTCTACGAGAAGGAAGACCGCCTGGCTGCGCACCAAACCGGTCACAACTCAGGGGTGGTCCACGCGGGCCTTTATTACGAGCCCGGCGGTCTCAAGGCGAAACTCTGCCGGCGCGGGGTGAACCTGCTCAGAGACTTCTGTGCAGACAAGAACCTGCCCTATGAGGCCTGCGGGAAGCTGGTCATTGCCCAAACACCTGAGGAACAACGACGCCTGGAGGCCATCTTCTCCCGGGCCTGGGCCAACGGGGTGCCGGGGGTGCGGATGCTGCGTGCCGAGCAAATTCGCGAGGTGGAACCGAATGCCGTGGGACTGTCCGCGCTGCACTCGCCGGAGACGGCAATCGTGGACTACGCAGCCATCACCAATGCACTGGCCGACGACGTCCGGGCGGCAGGTGGGTCCATCCGGTTGGGGCTGGAAGTTACCTCGCTTGAGCAACAGGACCATGGCGTGCAGCTGCAGACCAAGGATGGCAGCGGGCACTTTGACCTGGTGGTTGCCTGCGCCGGCCTGCAGTCCGATCGTTTGGCCAAGGCCACCGGAGAACCGTCAACTCCCCGGATTGTGCCCTTCTTTGGCCAGTACTTTCTCCTGGGCCCGGAAGCGCGGGCACAGGTGAGGGGACTGATTTACCCCGTCCCCGATCCCAAGCACCCGTTTCTGGGCGTGCACCTGACCAAACGGATCGACGGCGAGATGATGCTTGGCCCCAACGCGTTCATCTCCCTGGGGCGTGAGGCGTATTCGTGGGGCACTGTGAACCCCAAAGACGTGCTGGATTACGCTCTCTTCCCGGGATTTTGGAACTTTGCCCGGCAGAACGTTCCGTCCGCGGTCCGTGAGTTCCACACGGTAGTGAGTAAGAAGAAGTTCCTCCGCGAGGCCATGCGCTTCGTGCCCGCGCTGGAGGGTGCCACGGTGCTCCCGGGAACCCGCGGCGTGCGCGCCCAGGCCATGAATGGCGACGGCTCCTTGGTGGATGACTTCGTCATCGCACGACGCCGGGACGCAGTAATGGTCCGGAACGCGCCTTCTCCCGGGGCTACTTCCTCCATGGCTATCGCGGAGTACATCGTGGAGCAAGCACTGGCTGGCTGAGTCGCCGCAGCTGCGGGCCACCAAGGTGCGCCGTGACAGTTTACAAGCCCGTGACATCAGCGAAACCCCGTCAGAACCGGGGCTGGTTAGCGTGGGCACATGATCGCAGCAGCAGCCTCGTTGGCAACCAAGATAGGCTCCACCATCGGAGCGTGGATCGAAGCCGCCTATGTGCTGGACTGCAGTGGTCCGGATGCTGAAACGCACCAGGGCCGTGGGGGCGACCTGACGTGGCTCCCGGCCCTCAGCGGAGTCACCGTAGCCAGCGCCAGGGCCATTCAGTCGCACGCGGCCGCGGCCTCCCGGGAGGCCTAGTTTCGCGACAGGGGTTGGCTTGAGTGTTGCGTTGAGCACACTTTTCGTTGTATAGGGCTCCCGTGGCCTAAACTGCTGCACTGAGGTGCCGGAATAGGCACTCTGCGGCAACGAAAGCGAACCCTCAATGGCTACTGATTACGACGCCCCTCGCAAGACAGAAGAAGACTCTCCCGCCGAATCGCTTGAGGCACTCCAAGCATCACGAGGCAACTCCGCGCAGGCGGCAGTGATCGATATTGAGGACACCGATACAGCCGAAGGAATCGACCTTCCGGGCGCCGACCTTTCCGGCGAGGAACTGACGGTGGTTGTGGTGCCCGAGCAATCTGATGAATTCACCTGTGCCTCGTGCTTCCTGGTCCGCCACCGCTCCCAGGTTGCCCTGGAAAAGAATGGCATGAAGTACTGCAAGGACTGCGAAGGCTAATCGTCCGGCACTTCGTTACCCTTGGTCACGGGAGGGGGCAGGGCCAACCCTGTCCGACCCCTGGAATGCCCGCTTTTCGGGCTTCCGATAACCCTCCTGTGACCGTCCGGAACCTCTCCTAACGGTTCTGCGCCGAAGCGGTCTCGGCCCGTTCTTTTGCCCGCATTGCCTCCTAAAGTTGAAGTATCAACTTCGCCTGAAGGAGGCAGAAAAATGAGGAAATTCGGAGCGGGTTTGGCGGCCGTACTCGCAGTCGCCGGGCTCGGTCTGGCAGTGCCGGGGCCCGCCTCGGCTGCAACGTATTGCGGCATCCCGTGGGGTTCGTTGGCCAAGGCCGATCCCCATATGAGTTCCGCAAATGTCACCGGCGTCCGCACAGGCCAGCAACCGTGCTACGACCGCCTGGTGATCGATATGACCGGCAAAGCAGCAGGGTATTCCGTGCGCTATGTCCCGGCAGTCATCCAGGATGCCACCGGCTTCCAGATCCCCATGGCCGGCGGCGCCTACCTCCAGTTGACGGTCACTGCTCCGTCCTACGACACCGCCGGTCAGGTAACGTACGCCCCGGTGTTCAAGGAAGAAGTCTCCAACGTCGGCGGCTATCAAACGTTCCGGCAGATTGCTTACGCCGGAAGCTTTGAGGGCACCACCAGCCTGGGAGTGGGCGTACGTGCCCGGCTTCCGTTCAGGGTACTCATCCTTGATGGTCCCGACGGCGGTTCACGCTTGGTGGTGGACGTGGCCCACCACTGGTAATCCATTCACTCGGGGACCACCAAGGCCGGGGTGTCTTTCCGGAGGGTATCGCCCCGGAAGAACCCCGGGCTCACCCGGGCAAAGATGAGCATGACCACTGCCCCCAGTGCCAGGATCCCAATTCCCAGGACGAACACCAGCCCCACACCGAAGATTTCTGAGCCGCTCCCGAATTCCGGTGCCCAGCTGTCCACGGCGGTCTGCAGGAACACCACGAACAGGCCGACGCCGCCCAGCAACGGGCACATCAGGCGGAGGAAGAAGTTCCGTGCACTGGAGAAGACGCTGTTGCGGAAGTACCAAACGCAGGCAATGGCCGTGAGCCCGTAGTAGAAGCAGATCATCAGGCCCAGGGCCAGGATGGTGTCGTTCAGGACGTTCTCGCTGATCACGTGCATCACCGCATAGAAGCCCGCGGACAGGACGCCGGCAGCAATGGTGGCGAAGCCCGGCGTCGAGTACTTTTTGCTCATGTGGCGGAAGGGCTTGGGGAGGGCGCCGTAGTGCGCCATCGCCAGCAGGCTCCGGGAGGGGGAAGTGAACGTGGACTGGAGGGACGCTGCCGAGCTTGAGAGCACTGCCAGGGACATAAGGATGGCAAACGGGCCCATCACGGGAGACGCCAAGGCGGTGAAAACGTTGGCTTGGTTCTCCGGGTTGTTGAGTCCCACTCCGGTGTCTCCTACGCCGGCGAACATCATGGTGGCAATGGTCACCACCAGGTAGATGCCCAGGACAACCACGGCGGTAAGGGTGCCGGCCAGTCCGGAGGTCTTCTTGCCGTTGGCCGTTTCCTCGTTCACGGTGAGGCAGACGTCCCAGCCCCAGTAAACAAAGATGGACAGTGAAATGCCTGCTGCAATCTGGCCGAACGTTTCGATTTTGGTGACGTCGAACCAGTCCATGCTGAACGGGACGGCGGTCTCCGACGTGGACCAGTTGGCGAAGGCCATGGTCACAAAGAGCCCCAGGACCAGCAACTGGAACCCCACCAATCCGTACTGGACGATCTTGGTGGTGTGGAGTCCCCGGTAGCTGATCCAGACGGCCAAGGCAACGAACACCAGGCAGGTCAGGACGTTCACGGCCTTGTTGTCCGCGAGGTCCGACAGTTCCGCGTTGCCGGTGGCCTGTGCCAGGAAGAGGTAGAAGAAGTCCACGGCTACCCCGGCCAGGTTGGACAGAACAATGATGTTGGCGGCGAGGAGGCCCCAGCCACCCATCCAGCCCACCCATGGGCCGAACGCTTTGGTGACCCAGGTGAAGGTTGTGCCGCTGTCCGGGGAGTCGGCATTGAGCTCCCGGTAGGCCAGCGAAACCAGGATCATGGGGATGAAGCCGATCAGGAAGATCACGGGCAGTTGCAGCCCGGCCTGGTTGACCGTTGGGCCCAGCGCGCTGGTCAGCGTGTAGGCCGGGGCGACGGTGGAAATACCAAGAACGACGACGGCGAGGAGCCCCAGTTGCCCCGTCTTCAGTCCCTTGCCGCTGATCTGGTGCGCGGGGGCAGCCTTGGCGCTGCTGCGGATGGTCTGGCTCATAGTGGGCCCTTTCTAGATGGCCGAAGGCTGCTGCTGCGTGATGCAGTGGATGCCGCCACCCCGGGCAAAGAGCTCGCGTGCGTCAACGCTGACGACGCGGCGTCCGGGGTAGGCATCGGCGAGAATGCGCTGTGCTTTCTCGTCCATGGGGTCGTTGAAACTGCAGGCGATGACTCCGCCGTTGACCACCAGGTGGTTGATGTAGCTGAAGTCCACAAACCCTTCGTCGTCCGTGAGGGTTTGCGGTGCCGGAACTTCGATGATGTTCCATTCGCGGCCTGCTGCGTCATGGGTGGTGCGCAGGAAGTCGATGATGTCGCGGGAGACTTTGTGGTCCGGGTGCGCGGGGTTTTGCTGGGAATGGACCAGCAGCGTCCCCGGGCTTGGAATGGCAGCCACAATGTCCACATGGCCACGTGTGCCGAACTTCTCCGAGTCGCGGGTCAGGCCGCGGGGGAGCCACACCACGTGGGTGGCGCCGATGGTACGGGCCAGTTCCTGCTCGATGTCCGCTTTGGTCAGGCCGGGGTTCCTGCCCTGATCCAGCTGAACCGTCTCGGTGACCAGTACGGTTCCTTCGCCGTCCACTTGGATGCCGCCGCCTTCGTTGACGATTCCGGAAGGAAGGTGCCGGGCTCCAGAGTTGCCGGCCACGCATTCGGCCACCAGGGAGTCCTTGTCCCAGGCAGCCCAGTCCTGGCCGCCCCAGCCGTTAAAGATCCAGTCCACGGCTCCCAGTGTCCTGTTGGCGTCGAGCACGAACGACGGTCCGATGTCCCGCATCCAGGCGTCGTTGAGCTCGGCGGTCAGTACCTCAACGCGTGGGTCCAGGTAACGCGCAGCCAGCTGGACGTCGTCGGGCGCCACCACCATGGTGACCGGCTCAAATTCCAGGACTGCATTGGCGACGGCGGCCCAGGTGGAGCGCGCGGCGTGTGCCTCTTCCTCAGTGTCACCCAGGGTGTAACCCCCGGTGGGGAAAGCCATCCAGACGCGGTCCTGCGGTGCCGTTTCCGCCGGCATGCGCCAGGCGCTCACGCGCTGACTGCCTGGTTCTCGGAGCCGAGGGGAGCGTCGGCGTTCACCGGTTCGGTGAGGCGGGCGTATGTTTCCGGGCGCCGGGTTGAAAGGAACGGGAACAGCGTCAGCCAGTCCCTCCTCTGGTCCAGGTCCAGGTCCGCCACCAGGACGGCGGATTCGTCGCGGGGAGCCTGGGCCAGGATGCGGCCGTAGGGATCTGAAATGAAGGAGGATCCGTAGAAGTCCAGGGTCCCTTCGTTGCCGTAGCGGTTGGGAACCACCATGAACAGCCCGTTGGCGATCCCGTTGCCCACGATCACCTGCTGCCAGAGGGGCTGGGTATCGAAGTCCGGGTGGTCCGGTTCGGAACCGATTGCCGTGGGGTACACCAGGATTTCTGCGCCGCCCAGGGAGTACAGGCGGGCAAGTTCCGGGAACCATTCATCCCAGCAGGTGGGCATGCCCAGCTTGGCGCCGCCCAGTTCCGCGGGGGCGTGGACCGCATAGGCGTCCTGGGCGTCAGGGCCTTTGCGGAAGAACTTGTCCTCGTAATATCCGGCGGTGACGGGGATGTGCAGCTTGTGCGTGCGGGCCACAAGCTCGCCGGCGGGGGATACCAGGATGGCGGTGTTCAGGCCCAGGCCGTCGTCCGTGCCGTCCGGATTCTCTGCGCGCTGGTACAGCGAGGCGTGGACCGAGACACCGTACTTCCGCGCCGCGTGGGCGGCAAAAGTGAACGTGGGACCCGTGAGCAGGTCCTCCGTGATGTCCGATGGACGGATCCCCGCACCCGGGTTGTTTTCCGGCCGGGTGTCCGCCGGGTAGCGGGAGAGCGTCAGCTCCGGAAGGAACACCACCGAGGCGCCCAGCTGGGCTGCGCGCTCGATGCCGTGGTTCAGTTCGGCGTGCAGGGCAGCCTGGTCGGCGTGCCAGCGGTGTTGGACGACGCCGACACGCAGCGGCGTGCGGGTGGAGGGCTCGGTGCGGGCCAAGGAGGTGGGGGCTTCAAGGCGGGTAATTTCAATCATGGTGGCATGTACTCCGATGAGACGACAGTCACTAAATGAATAGCGTTCATTTAGTATGGTGTGTGTCACGCTGGAGCGCAAGGCTTAAGCGAATGCCATTCATTTGTTACTGGAGTGATGCCACGTGCTTCAGCCCAGATCGGCTCCTGTGGGAAGTGTGAGGATCTCTGCGCCATCCCTGGTGATGGCGATGGTGTGCTCGCTGTGGGCCGTGCGGCAGCCAGTGGCGCTTCGCAGCGTCCAGCCGTCGTCGTCGGTGACCAGCTGGGCGGTGTCCTCCATGACCCACGGTTCAAGGGCCAGCAAGAGACCCGGGCGCAGCTTGTATCCCCGCCCCGGACGGCCCATGTTGGGAACGTGCGGATCCTGGTGCATGGTGGATCCGATGCCGTGGCCGCCGAACTCGACGTTGACGGGGTAGCCCGCCTCACCCAGCACTGATCCGATCGCGTAGGAGAGATCGCCTATCCGCGCCCCGGGCCGGGCTGCGGCGATGCCTGCCTTCAAGGCCTGTTCGGTAACGTCGATCATCGCCACGCTCTCTGCCGGCTTGGAGTTGCCCACAATGAAGCTGATGGCCGAATCGGCGGCGATCCCGCGGAGGGATACGGCCAGGTCCAGAGTCAGGAGGTCCCCGTCAGCCAGGACATGGTCGCGGGGCTTCCCGTGCAACACGGCATCGTTGACCCCGGTGCAAATGTAATGCCCAAAGGGACCCCGCCCGAACGATGGCGCGTAGTCCACATAGCAGGACTGCCCGCCCGCCTGAAGGATCATGTCCTTGGTCCACTGATTGATCTCCAGGAGGTTGGTTCCCACGGTGCAGCGGGACTTCAGGCTGTGCAGGATATTGCCCACAAGTGCGCCCGCATCTTTGGCTCGGAGAAGTTCGCTGGGGCTGAGGATTTCGATCATGACGCGCCTTTCGAAGGAAATTCCAATAACTATCCCGGCAATATTATCCCGGTATTAGAATTGGAGCCATGGTCAGGCTTCCCCTTACGCCCGCAGAGGCCGAGCGCGGTCAGCGTCTCGGCGCCCTTTTGCGACGGGCAAGGGGTGAGCGTTCCATGCTGGAGACGGCGCTGGATGCCCGGGTTTCACCGGAAACCCTCAGGAAAATCGAGTCGGGCCGCGTTGCCACCCCGGCCTTCCCCACCGTTGCAGCCATCGCGGACGTGCTGGGCCTCTCCCTGGATGAAGTGTGGGCGGAAATCAACCAGCCGGATAATGCCGTGGCCTCCCGCCGCAACGCCCGCGAGTGGCTCGCCTCCTAGCCGGGGCTGTTCATGGGCCATTATTCGGATCGTTTTGGCCTGGCCCGCACGTGCATCCGCTCGCCCTGCTGGCCAAACAGTGTCAGCAGCTCAACCGGACGCCCGTCGGCGCTCGCGAACCAGTGGGGTGTGCGCGTGTCGAACTCGGCCACTTCGCCGGGTTTGAGGACAAAGTCGTTGTCGCCCAATACCAGCCGCAGGTTGCCGTTGAGGATATACATCCAGTCATAACCCTCATGGGACTGCGGGGTGGGCATCTCCTTGCCGGTTCCGGGGCGAAGCACCATTTTGAACGCCTGGATTCCGCCCGGCCTCTTGGTCAGCGGGACCGCCGTTCCCCACTCATGGACGTGGGGTTTGAGGTGGATGCGGGGGTCTCCCGTTTCGGGTGCATCAATCAGTTCCTCCAAGGGCACCTGGTGCAGCCGGGCTATGGGGAGCAGCAGTTCCAACGTGGGTTTCCGCTGGCCGGATTCAAGCCGCGACAGTGTACTGACTGAAATTCCTGTGGCCGCTGAAGCCTCGGCCAGGGTCACGTTGCGCTGGGTCCGCATGGCCCGCAGGCGGGGGCCCACTGCGTCCAGCATTGTGCTGAAGTCCGATGTCATGGCTCCAGTTTGCCATAGCGGCAAAAATAATTGCCGGATTGGCTTCCTGTGGCAAACCATGGAAGAGGCGGCAAGGAGCCGGTCCAAGGATGTGGAGGAACAGTGGAACGCGATTCAGGGAATGACCGGACGCTTGATCAGTACGACGTCGTGGTGGTTGGTGGTGGCTCGGCCGGGTTAAGTGCGGCCGTGACGCTGGGCCGGGCACGGCGATCGGTGCTGGTGGTGGACACCGGCGCACCACGCAACGCGCCGGCCGCGGGCGTCCACGGGTTCCTGTCCCGGGACGGCATCAGCCCGCTGGAGTTGCTGGCACTTGGGCGCGAAGAGGCACTTTCCTACGGGGCCGTCGTCGTGAACGGCGAAGTGGTGGCAGCGCGTTCGACGGCGGAACCCGGGGCTGCTGCCGGGCCCGCCTTCGAGGTGGTGCTGGCCGATGGAACCGTTGTGGGCGCGCGGCGCCTGCTGGTGGCTTCCGGAGTAGTGGACACCCTTCCTGACGTTGCAGGAATGCAGGAGCGGTGGGGCAAAGACGTTTTGCACTGCCCGTATTGCCACGGGTGGGAGGTCAAGGACAAGGCCATTGGAATCGTGGGATCCGGGCCCATGTCCATGCACCAGACATTGCTCTTCCGGCAGTGGAGCCCGGACATCACCCTGTTCCTCAACGAGTCAGTGGAACCCACGGACGAGCAGTGGGAGCAGTTGGCCGCACGTTCCATCACCGTGGTGGAAGGCAGGGTTCAGGCCCTGGACGTTACCGGGGATGCCCTGAGCGGTGTGGTGCTTGCCTCAGGAAAAGTGGTGCCGGTGGACGCGATCGTTGCCGCGCCGCGGATGGACGTGCGCTCCGCTGTCCTGGAGTCCCTCGGCATTCCTGCCGTGGAACACCCCATGGGCGTGGGCACGTACATCGAGGCGGACCCCATGGGCGGTGCCACCTCGGTGCCTGGCGTGTGGGCCGCCGGCAACGTCGCCAACCCCACGGCGCAGGTCATGGCATCGGCCGCTGCGGGAACCATGGCCGGAGCCGCCATCAACGCGGACCTGATCATGGCCGAGACAAAGGCCGCTGTGGAGGCCGCACGGAAAGCACCCGTGGCCTTATAGCGCCAGGCTCAGCCCGCCAGCTCCGCCCGGAGTGGATAGGCGGCGCCATCCAGGATGACCTGGAGGCACCGGCCGTCCGGATTCACCAGAAGGGGGGCCATCAGGTTCACGGTGGTCTTCCCGGGTGCAGGGTTCACCACCACCAAGACGGTTCCCTCCGCAGTGCTGCCCATTCCCAGTGTTTCCAAAACCGCGGGAGGGACAACCGGCTGGTAATCAGGGACGTACACGGCAGCGTCCGCCACGAACATCCGCACCCGCGGCTGGGCCACTTCCAGTGCGTAGAGGCCCTCCGCGCCGGCAATCCCGCGCAGGGAGAAGCCTTCTGCGGACTCCAGGCCCGGCATGGGCGAGACAAAATCCAGCGTGTCGAACGCCAAAGCCGTGCTCATCGGAGAAAGTCCATGAGCGTGGGCTGCAGCACCTTGGCCGTGACGGCAAGCGCCACCTGGTAGCTGGTTTCCTGCAATTTCAAATCCATGACCGCCTTTCCCAAATCCATGTCCTCAACACGGGACCGCTGGGTTTCCAGCGTAGTTTTCATCCCTTCCAGGGAGTCCTGAGCCTGTCCCAGCCGCGTCTGCCGCATGCCCACGTCCGAGCGCCCGTCGATCACCGCTTTGATCCGGTCGCCGATCGCGGCCAGCCGGGCGTTGGGATCGGCCCCGGAGCGAATATCGGCGACGACGTCACTCACCAAAGCGAACACCGAGCCGGCGCCATCGCCAAAGATCGCACCGCCGTCGGAATCCACACGGACGGTCCGCGCCGCGTCGACCCGGCGCTCCACCGAGCTGCCGCCCGTCCCGAGGAACGATGGGGGCGTGGTGTTGGTAAAGGCACCCACTGTGTCCGAGCTGCCGGCGAAGACGTTGCGGCCCAGGTATTGCGTGTTGGCCTGCGTGAGGAGATCCTTGCCCAGGCCTTCGATCTCGACGGCGATCGCTTCCTTCGCGGTGCTGTTGAGCGTCCCGTTGGAGGCCTGGACCACCAGGTCCCGCACGCGGTTGAGGATGTTGGTTGACTGACCCAGGGCGGTGTCCGCGGCGGCCAGCCAGCCGTTGCCGTCGCTGATATTGGAGCCGTACTGCGTAGCTGCACTGAGTTGGGCGCGCTTGGCGATGGCTTGGGCCGCACCGGCGGGGTCGTCCGAGGGGCGGCTGATGTTCTTCAGCGTCTGGGCCCGTTCCTGCAACTCCGCGAGCCGGGATTGGGACATTTGCAGGTTCCGCTGCGCGGAGGCTGACATCATCTGGTTGGTCACTCGATTGAGCACGGCTTACCTTCCCACCAATCCGGTGCGGTTAATCAGGACATCCAGGGCTTCGTCAATGGCCGTCATCACGCGGGCCGCCGCTTGATAGGCATGCTGGCTTGCCAGCAAAGCCACGTTTTCTTCATCCAGGCTCACCGCCGCGGACGAGGAACGCTGCCCGACGGCGGAAGCACTCGCCGCGTCAGCCAACCGGGAGTGTTGTTGGGCTGACCTGGAGGCCATTCCGATGCCGGCCACCACGCCGTTCCAGAACGTGTCCGGTGCACCCGGTTTCGAGCCAACCTGGGCCACAGCGTCGGCGATGCTGCCGTCCAGGGACCCGCCTCCGGGCGCGCCGGCAGCGATTCCTGCGGCGTTGGTGGGAACAACACGGAGGGACAGCGCAGCGGGAGCTCCGGGTGTGATGGCGAAGAAATCCAGGTTGCCTGTCCCGTTGGGGGTTTGACCTGTGCGGTGGACAGCATTGACGTCGTTCATCAATTGGGTGGCGAAAGCGTTGTAGGCGGCTGCCGCTTCAGCGATCGCCCCGCCGGTTCCTTGTCCCTTGCTCCCGGCTGCTGCAGGTGCCAGGAGCGATACCGCTCCGGCGAGTTGTCCGCCGTCGAGGTTTACCGCGACGCCCGGACGGTCCTTCCACTCCAGCCGCACCGGCTGACCGGCCGCGCCCATGGTGGTCTGGCCAGCCAGCTTCAGTTCCCGGTGCGAGGTCCCCGAGACCAGGGCGTTGCCGCCGACGACCACGTCCGCGGTGCCATCTGCGTTGTCACGGACCGTTCCGCCCGCCAACGTGGCGATGGCTTCGGTCATCTGGTTCCTGGCATCGATGAGTTCGTTGGCGGAACCACCGGATGCCAGCACCGAGCGGATGGTCGCATTGAGCTCGGCAACCCGGCCGGCCACGGCGTTGAGCTCATCCACGGTGGTTGAAGCCTCGCCCCTGACGCGGGTCCACTGAGCATCGAGTGCCTTGTAGCCCGAGGACACCGTTGCGCTGAGGGTGGTGGCGGCTTCCAGCAATACCGACGCCGGAGTGGCCTCGCCCGGGTGGTTTGAGACCCCCTGCCATGACGCCCAAAAGGTGTGCAACGCCGTCGAGATTCCGTGCGGTCCGGGTTCCTGGAGTGCGTCCTCAAGCTGCTGCAATTCGGTGGAGCGGAGTCCCGTAAAGCCGGTTTGCGCCGCAGTGTTGCGGACTCCTGCGTCCAGGAAGCTGTTGCCAAGCCGCGCGATTCCGTCCACTGACACGCCTTGTCCGGCCTGGCCGATGGACGGGTTAAGCCCAACGGAAGACGGCGCACCGATGGCTGACTGTTCCAGTCGCTGGCGCGTGTAGCCGGGAGTGGTGGCGTTGGCGATGTTCTGCCCGGCCAGGTTGATGGCTTGCTGGGCCGCGGTGAGGCCACGGTAGGCCGTATTGAGTCCGCCGAAGGTGCTCACGTGAAGATGTCCTTTTCGCTGGTGTGACGGTCAGAATTGCCGGTCGACCAGGTGCGCTGCTGCCCGGTCCCCGGTGCGGCCCTGGGAGTCGTAGGTCCCAGCCGCGGGTTTGAGGTCTGCCAGGGTTTCCTGGGTGGAGCGGACGGCTGCGCGCAGGAACTGCTGGTTGGCATCGCGAAGTTCCTTGATGGCCGCCGTCTGTTGGCGCATGGCTGTGACGTGGGATGTGAGGACCTCGGCCCAGGCAGGATCCGGCGCTGCTTCGGCCAGCTCGGCAAGCGGGGAATCCGGCGAGACGCCCCATTGCGCAGCAACGGCAGCGATCTCTACTGCGCGTGCCAGTCCGGCCTGGGAAACGCGCTCCAGTACCTGTTCCACTTCCCGGGTGCCGTGGGGCAACCAACGGGACTTGCCGGCCGTCAGGAGCAGTTGCTCTTCTTCGAGCTTAAAGGTCAACAGGTCCAATAGTTCGCGCTCGCGCCACAGAAGGGCAGACAGTTCTTGGATGGCCACGGGGGTCAACTCCAATTCCGGTATCGGGTGCGGTTGTGGTGGCGTAGCTCCCGCCAACTCCCCATTAGCTATCGGCCGCGCCGGCGCCGGGGTTAGGCGGCGGGGCCCCTGAATCTTTACGCAGGAATTTCCTAACGGGTCCGCAGTGGCCGGTCGATAGTGCTCTGTGACGGCCCACGGATGGGCTGTCGCACCTTAAGTCCACATCATGGAGGAAACAACATGGGCATGCAGATCAACAACAACCTGATGGCAAACAACGCGTACCGCAACTTGAACGCCACGCAGGACAACCTGTCCAAGTCGATGGAGAAGCTCTCCAGCGGCCTGCGCATCAACCGTGCTGCGGACGACGCAGCCGGCCTTGCCATTTCTGAAGGCCTCAAGTCCCAGGTGAGCGGCTCCGCGGTTGCCGCACGTAACGCCCAGGACGGCATCAGCCTCATCCAGACCACTGAAGGTGCCCTCAGCGAGGTCCACTCCGTACTGCAGCGCATGCGCGACCTCGCAGTCCAGGGTGCCTCCGACACCAACAACACGGCAGCACGCGATGCCATCAAGGACGAAGCCGATTCGCTGGGCAAGGAGCTGGACCGCATCACGCAGTCCACCAACTTCAACGGCATCGACCTGCTCAAGGGCGGTTCGAAGAACATCCAGGTTGGTACCGCCGGTACTGCCAACGACACCATCGCCGTCAACCTTGGCGACGTGGCAACGGCTGCCGGCACCCTGTCCTCGGCCACTGGCGCAACCGGTTTCGATGTCACCACCAACGCCGCTGCCCAGACCACGATCACGGCTATCGACGCAGCGATCACCACGGTTTCGGCACAGCGCTCGGACCTCGGCGCCAACCAGAACCGCCTGGACCACGCGATCAAGACGCTGAACGTCTCCGGCGAAAACCTGCAGGCCGCACAGTCCCGCATCGCCGACACGGACATGGCAGCCGAAATGGTCAAGTACACCAAGGCCAACATCCTGTCCCAGGCCGGCACTGCCATGCTGGCCCAGGCAAACCAGTCCGGCCAGGGTGTCCTGTCCCTCCTGCGCTAAGCCTTCACGGTTTTTAGACGCATGAGCCTGCGCCGGCCGGCCGGGACCCGTCCTGGCCGGCCGGCGTCGGACACTTCGTACAACGAGCCTTCCGGAAGGGGCACGCGTGGGAACTGCGATTGACGGCCTTGTCAGCGGCCTCAAAACCACCGATCTGATCAACTCGTTCATGTCGGTCGAGGCACTGCCGCAGACCCAGCTCAAGACCAAGCTGGCGGCCAACCAGACCATCATTTCCACGCTGCAATCCTTCAATACCAAGCTGACGGCATTGAAGGACCTTTCCGTGGCAGGCTCGGCTGCCGGTGCGCTGAACCTTTTCACCGCAAGCAGCAGCGCACCTTCCATCACGGCAAAGACCACGACGGCGGCCTCTGCCGGATCGATCGATCTGACAGTCACGCAGTTGGCCCAGACCCAGGTCAACGTCACTGCTGCAATGACCGCTTGGCCGGCCGGCGGCGGTGTGCCTGACCGGCTCACGATTGTCGATTCCACGGGTAAGAAGACCGAGGTTGTCCCTGCGGGAACATCCTTGGATGACGTGGTTTCGGCCATCAACGCAGCCTCTGCCGGTGCGCATGCCGTGAAAGTCCCGGCGGGCAACGGGACTTACCGGCTGCAGCTCACAGCCACCACCCCAGGGGCGGCCGGTGCGTTTACCGCCTACCGTGGCACCCCCGCGCAGGTGGGTGATGGCACCGCAGTGGACCTGGTGAGCGAGGCGGGTGCCGCCGTCGTGAAATCCGCCCAAGACGCCCAAGCGACGCTGTACGCCGGCACTGCCGCCGCGCAGGTCCTGACGTCCGGCAGCAATACCTTCCAGGATGTCCTTCCCGGTGTCTCCATCACGGCGTCGGCTGTGACGGCGGGTCCGGTCACGGTGACTGTTGCGAGCGACGTTGCCGGGACCACCAAGAAAGCCGAGGACCTGGTCAAATCGGTCAACGACGTCCTGGGGTTCATTGCCATCTACTCTGCGGTGTCAAAGACCACTGATTCCAAGGGCGCCTCCGTGCCCAAGGCCGGGATTTTCACGGGCAACAGCACGGTCCGCGCGGTCAACGACCAAGTTCTGGCTGCACTGTCCCGGCCCATCGCCGGGAAGTCTCCCGCCGAGTACGGCATCAACATCACCAAAGCTGGCGACTTCACCTTCGACGCCGACAAGTTCGCCAAGTCACTCGCCGCTGATCCCGTGGCCACCCAGGCAGCCGTCCAGGGACTCGCGGCACGGCTCGCCGACGCCGCCACGGCAGCCTCGGACCCTTACAAGGGCGCGGTGTCCGGGCTCATCAAGGGCCGCGAATCCGAAGTCAGGGATCTCGGCAACAGGATCGCGGACTGGGACCAGCGCCTCATCACCCGCCGCGCCACGCTGCAGTCGGTCTACACCAACATGGAGGTTGTCCTCGGCGGCCTCCAGTCCCAATCGGCCTGGTTGTCCGGTCAAATTTCCAGTCTCTCGAAGCAGTCCTCAGGAGAATAATGGCACTCCGCGCCCAGCAAATTTCCCGGTACAACGACGACGCTGTCCTTTCCGCGCCTCCAGCACGGTTGCTCACCATGCTCTACGACAGGCTCTTGTTGGACCTCAAGCGCGCCCAGCTCGCCCAAGAGGGCAACACGTGGGACACGGCCCGCGAAAACCTGCTGCACGCCCAGGCCATTGTGACTGAGCTGCGTTCCTCGCTGCGGACGGACGCCTGGGACGGCGCGGAGTCATTGGCAAGCATCTACGACTACTGTCTTGAAGCCCTGATAGGCGCCAATATTTACCGCGACGTGGACCGTACCAAGGAATGCGTCGAACTCCTTGAGCCGTTGCGCCAAGGCTGGCACGAGGCCGCGGCAGCACTGTCAGCACATGCCCCGGTTCCCACGTCCGCACCCGTTGCCAGTGGCAGGGCCCTTGGAGTCGCTTGAGGCCTGGGCCGGGATCCTGGACGGTTTCGAGCGGGACATTGCCCTGGCTGTCTCCGGTGGGGAGGTTCCGTCGTGGACGCCCCCGCTGGAGGTGGGGCCACTGCCCGCAGCCTTGGCTGACCGCGCCCGAAGGGTCCTTGATGCCCAAGCGGACGCGGTCGCCATGGTTGCGGGGTTGAAGCACGACGCCGGCACGCAGCTCGGTGCCATCGACGCCGTGCGATCGGGCGCGGGCCCGGACCGGCCGTTATTGCTCGACGTTCGCGGCTAGTCGGAGGCCCCGGCGCCGAGGAATTCAAGTGCCGCCGTAGCCATGGCCTTCGAACCGTGGGCCAGCGTCGGCTGGATGACCGGTGCGAAGTAGGGGGAGTGGTTGGACGGAACATCGGGGAGCCTGCCGGTGGTTGCCCACTCCTGGAACAACGCCGGGTCCGCACCGCCAAGGAACCAGAACACCAAGGGAGCATCGGCAGCCTTCGCCAGCGCTCCGACGTCCTCGCTGCCGGACACCGGGCCGGGATCGATGATGTGTCCTTCACCGAAAGCAGTCTGGAATGCGGCCTTGACCCGTGCGGCGGCCGCTTCATCATTGACCGTCAACGGGAAGTGTTCTTCATAGACGAATTCCGGATCCTTGGGGGCACCGGATGCGGTCGCCTCGCTCTTGACGATCCGTTCAATGGAGCCCAGCACCTTGTCCCGGGTTGCGTCGCTGAAGGACCGGACACTCAGTCCCAGGCTCGCGGTCTCGGGGATGATGTTGTTCTTGGTACCGGAATGGATCTGGCCCACCGTTACCACTGCAGAGTCGCTGGCGGCGAGTTCCCGGGACACGATTCCCTGCAAACGGACGGTGGCGGCAGCTGCCATGAAGACAGGATCAACGGTGGTCTCGGGACGGGAACCGTGGCCGCCACGCCCATGCAGGATCACGTTGAGGGAATCGGCTGAGGCCATGGTGACGCCGGCGCGCACGCCGAACCAACCGGCCGGAAAAGGCGCCACGTGTTGGCCCAGGACGACGTCCGGCTTGGGAACGCGCTCATACAGACCATCCTTGACCATGGTCTGCGCCCCACCGCCCCACTCCTCTGCGGGCTGGAAGACTGCGATGAGGGTGCCCTGCCATTCCTGCTTCCGGCCGGCCAGTGATTCGGCCGCGCCCACCAGGCACGTCACGTGGACGTCGTGCCCGCAGGCGTGCATCACGGAGACGTCATTTCCTTCAGGGTCCACGCCGGCTGCCGTGCTTGCATAGTCCAGGCCAGTGGCCTCCTTGACCGGCAGGGCATCCATGTCCGCACGGAGCATGACCACCGGCCCAGGGCCGTTCTCAAGGACACCCACCACCCCGGTCTTGCCCACATTGCGATGCACGGTGAAGCCAAGGTCTTCCAGGTGTTGGGCTGCGATGCCGGACGTCCGGACTTCCTGGAAGGAGAGTTCAGGGTTCGTGTGCAGGTCTTTGTAAAGCTCTTCGAGGTCAATCGTCATGAATCTGCCCTTTTTTCGTTCGACGCCGTAGGTTTCGCCAGTCTATCCACACGAAAATATGCGCCGGCTGGGAAAACCAGGGCACAAAATAAGTCCGGAAGTTTTCCTAACGTGCTTTCCAACCCGGCCGATAAGTGTTGCTGAGCATGGATCGCTCGATGCATGGCCACGGATTGGCCTTGGGACACCAGCAGGTGAGGACTTTGTGCTTGAATCCGTGACTTCCGCCGCCTTGGCCAGCGCCTTGGACGCGCTCTCCCTGCGCCAGCGGACCATCGCCAACAACATCGCGAACGTCAACACTCCCAATTACCAAGCCAAGAGGGTCTCTTTCGAAGATCAACTGGCAGCCTCCGTGCGTTCCGGCGACGGCCATGCCAACGCAACGGTTGCTCCCTCCGAGGAACCCACCCGGACCGACGGAAACAACGTCAATCTGGACACCGAGACTCTGTCCAACATCGACACCGTGCTGCGCTACCAGTTCGCTTCGCGGGCAGCTGCCGGTGAATTCACCTCCCTGCGCACGGCCTTGAGGACCAACTGATGACCTTCGACGCAATAGGTATCGCCGGTTCCGCACTGACTGTCCACCGCAAGTGGTTGGATGCGGTCTCGGACAACCTCGCCAACATGAACAACGCATCCCGAACGGATGGCCAGGCCTTCCGCGCCCGGTACATCGAAGCAGCCGAGGGAAACAACGGCGACGGCGTCTATGTCAAAAGCACTCCTTTGGGCAATGGTGAAGGCCGGATTGTTTACCAACCCGACCATCCCTTGGCCGATGCCAACGGCAATGTCCGGTACCCGGACATTGACATGGCTGAGCAAATGGGGACCCTGATCATCGCCCAGCGCGGCTACCAGGCCAACGCCCAGGTGGTTGACCGGGCACGCGAAACCTACTTGGCCGCCCTTGAGATAGGAAAATCCTGATGTCCCTCGGCCCGATTACCGCGATCCAAGGCGTGAGCGGCACTGGCTACGCGAGCCCCGCAACGCCGGCAACTACCGGTGCCGACTTTGGCGCCGCCCTGACTGGCGCCGTCGACAATCTGCAGTCCCTGCAGTCAACGTCCAAGGAACTGGCAGTATCCGCGGTAACCGGCAACCTCGACGACATTCACCGGGCCACCCTGGCCTCGACGCGGGCCCAGGTCACTTTTGAACTGGTGGCCGCCGTCCGCAACAAGGGCATTGATGCGTTCAACGAGATCATGAGGATGCAGGCCTGATGCCACCAGCGATTTCCCGGTTTTTCCGCAAGCTCGGGGGCGGTATCCAGGCATTCAGCCCTGCCCAGCGAACCCTCGCCATCCTGGGCATCGCGGTGCTGGTCCTCGGCGGCGTGGCCCTGACTGCATGGCTGGGGAAGCCTGCCTATTCGCCCCTGTTCTCCGGGCTGAAGGACACCGATGCGAACAGCATCGTGGAGCAACTCCGGAAAGACAACATCCCGTACGAACTCAGCAACGGTGGTTCCACCATCCTGGTCCCGGAGGACAAGGTCTACGACGAACGGTTGAAGGCTGCCGCAGCCGGGTTGCCGAGTGCCGCTGCCACTGGCTATTCCTTGTTGGACAAACTGGGTGTCACGTCCTCTGAGTTCCAACAGTCAGTGACCTACAAGCGCGCACTGGAGGGCGAGCTCAGCACCACCGTGCAAGCGATGGACGGGGTCAAGAGCGCCGCGGTCAGGCTGGCCATTCCGGAGAAGTCCGTGTTCGTGGACACCACACCGGAGGCCACAGCCTCGGTATTCGTGGAGACCCAGCCCGGGACCACCCTGTCCGCGGACAAAGTGCAAGCCATTGTGCACCTGACCTCCGCAGCGATCGAAAACCTGAAGCCCACCAACGTCTCCGTGGTGGACTCCCAGGGAAACGTCCTCTCCACTGTGGGCGGGGGCGCCACCGGATCCTCCTCCAAGCAGGCAACCGATTACCAGCAGCGCACTTCCGACGCCGTCCGGGCAGTCCTGGACAGTGTTGTGGGACCGGGCAATGCAACTGTTGCCGTCGCCGCGGATGTCACCGCGGAATCCGCCCAACAACGCAGCGAAACGTTCACGCCCGCCGCCGACACCCCTGCACTGAGCGAGTCCACCAAAACCGAGAAGTACACCGGAACCGGCGGCGGAGCGGCCGGTGTCCTGGGCCCGGACAACATCGCCGTCCCGGGCGGAACCAACGCCAACGGATCCTATGACTCCAGCGATACCACCAAGAACAACGCCGTCAACAAGGTCACCGAGGACCGCACCATTCCCCAGGGTGCCGTGAAGCGCCAGACCATCTCGGTGGCGATCAACCAGGCAGCAGCCGGTGGAGTCAACGTCAATTCGGTACGGGCGCTGGTCACCTCCGCCGCCGGCATCGACACGGCAAGGGGAGACGTAGTCACTGTTGAAGTGCTGCCCTTCAGCACCGCGGCCGCAGACAAGGCTGCCGAAGCGCTGGGCACCGCGCAGGCCGATGCCGAAGCAGCCAAGGACGCGGCGTTGAAGAACACCCTGATCCTGGCCGCAAGCATCCTGCTGGCAGCCATCGCTTTGATCGTGGTGGTCCTCATCACCCTGAAGCGCCGCCAGCGACGTGAGCCCGTGGACCTCGGCGAGCGGGTGGACTACGTTGCGCTGCCGGAGGCCATCCCCACGCAGGCCATCAGCGGACCCCCCACCTCGGCGATCGAGCTGACCTCCATCCAGCCCGCATCCCCTGTCCCGCCGACGCCCGCGCTGCCGCTGCCGGGCTCGGAAGCACTTGACGGCGAACTCAAGCGCGCCCAGATCGAGGCCATGGTGGCCGACAACCCCGCCCGCACCGCAGAGTACCTGCGCGGCCTCATGGATGAGAGGCAGTCCGTATGACCCTGGTCCCCGAAGCCTCGGCCCTGAACGGGGTGCAAAAGGTGGCCGTGGTGCTCATGCAAATGAGCCCCACCAGCGCTGCCGCGGTCATGGCGCAATTCTCCGAATCCGAGGCCGAAGAGATCGCCGCAGAAATAGTCCGGCTGCGCCGTGTCTCCTCGGTGGTCGCGGACCATGTCATCAACGAATTCCACGGACTGGCCGTCAGCGGCCGCCGCACGGCCCGCGGCGGCCAGGAATTCGCCGTCGGACTTCTTGAAGCATCCTTCGGCGCGGACAAAGCCGCCGGCTTCATGGACCGCCTCGCGTCCACCATGGCCGGAAAATCCTTCGAGTTCCTGGACATGATGGACCCCGGCCAGATCCTGGCGCTGATCGACGGTGAGCTGCCGCAAACCATCGCACTGATCCTCGCCCACCTGCGGCCGGGGAAGGCCTCGGTGGTCATGGCCGGGCTGGGCGACACCCAGCGCATCGAGGTTGCCCGCTGCATCGCCACCATGGGCTCCGCGTCGCCCGAGGCAGTTGGCATCGTGGCTGAAACCCTCAAGGTCCGCGCTGGTGCCGTCATGTCGCAACGGAAGTCCAACGAAATTGTTGGCGGTATCCAACCGTTGGTGGACATCATCAACCGGTCCGACGTCAGTACCGAACGCTCGGTCCTGGACGGCTTGGGCACCTTGGACCCCGAGCTCGCCACGGAAGTCCGGGCACGCATGCTGACGTTCGTGGACATCGTGAAGCTGGAACCGCGCGACATCCAGCAGATCCTCCGTGGGGTCAGCGCCGATGTCCTGGCCTTGGCCATGAAGGGCGCCCCGGCGGTGGTGCTGGATACCGTCCGCGCCAACATGTCCGGCCGCAACCTGGAAATCCTTGAGTCGGAGATGGCCGCCTCCGGTCCGGTCCGTGCCTCCCAAGTGGAGGAAGCCAGGGCCGAGATCGTCCGGTCCATCCGCGAACTCGAAGCAGAAGGCGCGATCGTGGTGCGGCGCGGAGACGAGGACGACTTTGTCTACTGAGGGCTACACCCCGGTCACTTTTCCCTCGCTCAGCACCACCGGGCTCAGCACCACCGGGCTCAGCACCACCGGGCGTTCCGGCGAACCGGACCGCGCCTTCGTCCAAGGCCATGCCGCCGGTTACTCAGCGGGGCTGCAGGCCGCCGCGGCGGAACAGTTGCAACTGCAACAGCGCCTGCAGCAAGAGCATGAGGAAATGCTCGACGCCGGCCGCTCGGCCTTGGCGCGGGCCGTCCAGCTTTTGCAGGCGGCAGCCAGCGCCGCGCAACAGCGCCAGGAAGTCGCTGTGGCTGATGTGCAGGATGTGCTTGCGGTCAGTGCGATCGAACTCGCGGAAGCCATCCTGGGCTACGAACTTGCCCAAGGGGAGAACACCGCCCGCGCCGCACTCAAGCGTGCCCTCGGAACGCAAGGCACCGGCGTCGGACGCGTCACCACGGTACGCCTCCACCCGCGCGACCTCGCAGCGCTCGCGGCCGCCGGCGTGGTGGACGTTGCCGGCGTCGAGCTGACGGCTGACGACACGCTCGCCCCCGGGGACGCGGTGGGGGAGTATCTGAACGGGTGGATCGATGCACGCATTGGTGCCGCGCTCGAGCGGGCCAAGCAGGCCCTGCTGGGAGCCGGTGCATGAGGCCACACGCGGACCGCTTTCATGCAGCCGTTGCGGCCGCCGCCCCGCAGCGCGTCGGGACGGTGACGTCCGTGCTGGGCCTGGGCCTGGAAATTGCCGGGCTGGATTGTGCCGTGGGTGAGCTTGTTACTGTCGGCGCGGGCCATGAAACGCTCGACGCCGAAGTAGTCGCCTCGGTCAGCGGGGCCGTGCGGTGCATGCCCCTTGGCCGGTTGACAGGTGTGGCCGCTGGGGCTCCGGCGCGGGCCAAAGGAAGCCCCCTGCTGGTGCCCACTGGCAAGGGCTTGTTCGGACGGGTGCTGGACGCCCTGGGCCGGCCGATCGATGGCAAAGGCCCCCTCCCGCCGTCGCGCATGGTGCCCCTGGATCAGGAAGCACCGTCGGCCATGAGCAGGGCACGCATCGACACACCCCTGCAGACCGGGGTCCGTGTGCTGGACACCATGACCACGTTGGGCCGCGGGCAGCGCATGGGCCTGTTCGCTGGGTCCGGCGTGGGCAAGTCCTCCCTGCTGTCCATGGTGGCCCGGGGAACCGACGCCGAAGTCTCCGTGATCGCACTGGTGGGGGAGCGCGGCCGCGAAGTCCGCGAGTTCCTCGAAGACGACCTCGGACCCGAGGGGCTGGCCCGCTCCGTGGTGGTGGTTGCCACCTCCGACGAACCCGCCCTCATGCGGATCCGCGCAGCCGTCACCGCCACCCGGATCGCCGAGTCCTTCCGTGAAGCAGGCAAGGACGTGGTGCTCATGATGGACTCCCTGACCCGCGTGGCCATGGCCCAGCGCGAGATCGGCCTCTCCGCAGGTGAGCCGCCCGCCACCCGCGGCTACCCGCCGTCGACCTTTTCCGTCCTGGCCCGGCTGCTGGAACGCGCCGGGACCGCCGAAACCGGCTCTGTCACCGGGATCTACACCGTGCTGGTGGACGGCGACGACCACAACGAACCCATCGCCGATGCCGCCCGATCCATCCTGGACGGCCACGTGGTCCTGGACCGCAAACTCGCCGTGACGGGGCACTTTCCCTCCGTTGATGTGTTGGGCTCGGTGTCCCGTGTGGCGTCCAAAGTGAACGCCCGCGAATATACGGCGCTCGCCGTGATGCTCCGGCGGGTCCTCGCAGCGCGGCGGAGTGCCCAGGACCTGATCGACGTGGGCGCGTACCGGCACGGCAGCAACCCCCTGGTGGACGCCGCCCTGGATCACGAGGATGCCATCAACCAGTTCCTCCGGCAGGGGATGAACGAATCGACGCCCCACAGCACTGCCTGGGCCGAACTGACACGACTCTCAGCGCACTTTGGACACTTTGAAGGAGCCGCGTGAACCGACAATTCTCCCTGGCCGGGCTCTTGCGGCTGCGGCAGGCCGAACAGAAGTCCGCGGAAAGCGGGCTGGCCGCGGCCAACTCGCGGTCGGCATCGTTGCGGGTGCGTCGGGCAGAAGCCCGCGAAGCCCTGGCGGATTCGGCCGGGCACGCTGGCGATTCCGCGTCCCTCCTGGCCATCGCGGCTGCCCGGGCCTCCTCGCAGAGCATGCTGGCCGAGCTGGATGCGCTTGCTGCCGTGGCCGAAACCGAGGCAGCCTCAGCCCGGGCTGAGTACACCGAAGCGAAGCGCCGCGCCGTGGGGCTGGAGAAACTCGAAGTCCGCCACTATGCCGAATACGCCGCGTCCGCCCTCCGCGCCGAACAGGGCGTCCTGGACGAAATCGCCTCCACCGCGTGGCACAGGAAGGCCGGCTCATGAGCATGACCGATGCCATTGGGCGGATTCAGAGCATCGAGTCCCAGCTGCAGCAGTTGGCCCAGGGGGCCAGGACTTCCACGGCGGTTTCTTCGGGTTCCTCGGCGGCTTCGGCTGCCGACGCTGCGTCCTTCGCCTCTGCCCTGAGCAGCGCCATGGGGACCTCATCCTCCTCGTCCTCTTCGCTGGTTTCCGGGGTGGGTGCTGCGGGCTTGGGCTCGCTGTTGCCCGCTGCTGGAAGTACGACGGCGACCGCTGGGGCGGCGGCCGTCGGCACCAGCGGCGGCGCCGTTTCGGGTGACGCCGTGGTGGCAGCTGCCAAGAAGTACATCGGCGTGCCCTACGTGTGGGGTGGCACCAACCCGGCGGTGGGCATGGACTGCTCCGGATTCGTCCAGAGGGTGTTCAAGGATCTTGGGGTGGAGTTGCCGCGCGTGGTCAGCGACCAAATGCAGAAGGGCACACCTGTCGCATCACTGGCGGAGGCGAAACCCGGGGACCTCCTGGTCAGCTACGGCGGCGAACACATCTCCATCTATCTGGGCAACGGCAAGGCCATCGACGCTCCCGTTCCGGGCCAGACCATCCAAATCCGCGACGCATGGGAGAAGTACTCCAACCTGACGTCGATCCGCCGGATTGTTCCGGCAGGGAGTGCGTGATGCAGGCGGTTGGTGGATTTGCTGCCGGGGGATTCATGGGTGGTCCTGCCGGTGTGGGAGCTCCTGCTGGCGAGGTGCGAGGTGCCGCTTCTTCGGGTGGGGGTGCCTTCGACGCCGTGATGGCTTCCGAAATGGATTCGGGGACCTGGCTCGATGATGGCCATGTCGATGCCCCGCTGCACAACCGACGTCTCCTTCCGTCTAACGCGCAGGAAGTCGTCGAAACGGATGCCCAGTTCGATGCTTCGCTGCCCATTCGATGGTTGGAGCCGCCTGTTTCGCAGGGAACCCCCGAAACGGGCGCGACGGGTGCTTCGGACGGATCGCCGGCTGGATTGGCCGGCATCGCTGGTGCTAATGGTGCTGAGGTTTCCTTGGCTTCGGATGGGGCTGGGGCTGGGGCTGGGGCTGGGGTTGGGGCTGGTGGCGCGGGTGAAGCCATGCTGCTGGGCGAGTCCGCACGTCCAGGCACGGCCGCTGCCAAGGACGACGCCGCCGCCCTTGGTGGGGATCTGGTGGTGACTGCGTCCGCCGGGCACATGGACTTCGCCCCTTACGCTGCCTCGCTGCCCACTCGACGCTTCCTGCCGTCCAACCCGCAGGGAATCCCCGAAACGGACGGGCCTGTGGCTGGCTCCTGGCTGGAGGGTTCTGTGGCTGTAGGGGCGACCGCTGGTACTCAGACGGGTGTTGCTGCCGGCAGTGATGCCCGCGACGCCGTGGTTTCGAAGGTCGCGGGCGCTTCCGATGCCGGGGGTAAAGCGGCCGCCCGGACCGTACCGGTTTCAGCTCCGACCCCTCCGGCTACTCCCACTGCCCATTTAGATGGCTCGCTGCACACTCGACGCTTCCTACCATCGAATCCGCAGGGAACCGTCGAATTGGGCGCGGTCCCACCCCCCGCCGCACAACCCGCGCCAGCCCTGCCCGCGCCAGCACAACCCGCGCCAGCACAACCCGCGCCAGCCCTGCCTGCGCAGCCCGCTCCGGTGCAGCCCGCGTTTGCACTCGAGACCACGCCTACCCTGCAGCCCGCGCCCCTGCCGCCCGCACCGGTCCTGCCCACTCCGGCTGCCCCCGCACCCCAACAGCCCCTCACGCATCAGCTCGCCACGCCCCTGTTCTCGCTGGCGTCGGCCGGGCTCGGGGAGCACGTGATGACGCTGCGGGTCTCCCCGGATGACCTTGGCCCCCTCACCGTCCGGGCACACATCGATGGCACCGGCGTGCGTATTGAACTGTTCGCTCCCGGTGATGCGGGCAGGGAGGCAGTGCGGCACATCCTCCCGGAACTCCGGCGGGGGCTTGAAGAATCCGGCGCCAGCTTGAGCCTCTCCTCGCACAACAGCCCGGCCGACTCCGGCAAAGACGGCCAAGGCACGGGGCAGGGGCACGGCCATGGCGCAGGGCAAGGAACGGGGCTTGGCGCGGGGACTCGTGATCCCGAGGCCCAGCCCCGACGCTTCGGTGACACCACAGGGAACGGAACCGATGACCAACCGCACCAACCCCGCCAGCTGCCACCCGGCGTCGTACATGACCCCAGCAGTCCACACCGCCTGGACATCCTCGTCTGACGTGAAGGAGAGACAACCATGACCATTCCCGCAATTGCGGCCAACAACGGCGTCGGATCGGGGGAGGCTGTTCGCACTCCCGTGAAGACCATGGATTCCGAAGTCTTCATGTCCTTGCTGGTGACGCAGCTGAGGTACCAGGATCCCAGTGCGCCCATGGACACCAACCAGATGATGAGCCAGTCGGTGCAGCTTTCCATGATGGAGAAGATGACCGAGCTCACGGCTGGCTCCAAGGAGAGCTTTTCCCTGCAGATGCGCACCGCGGCGGCACAAATCATTGGCACCGAGGTGAGCTACACGTTGGCCGACGGCACCAAAGGGACGGGCGTTGCCAGTGCAGTGTCCTTTGCCGGCGGTGTTCCGACCGTGACCGTGGGGACCGCCAAGGTGCCGTTGGACCTGATCACCGGAATGACCGCAGCAGTGCAGAAAAACGCCTCCTGAATTAACCCCAGACTTACCCCGAACCAACCCGAAGAAAGGCAACACCATGCTCCGTTCGCTGTACTCCGGAATTTCCGGCCTCCGAGCCCATCAGGCAATGCTTGACGTCACCGGCAACAACATCGCCAACGTCAACACCACCGGCTACAAAACCTCGTCCGCCCAGTTCCAGGACACACTGTCGCAGATGACCCAAGGCGCGTCCGGCCCGCAGCAGGAGGTGGGTGGCTCGAACCCGGCCCAGATCGGACTCGGCGTCCGGGTGGCCGGTGTCAGCACCAACTTCGGCCAAGGTTCCTCGCAGAGCACCGGCCGCGGCACTGACCTGATGATTTCCGGCGAGGGCTTCTTCGTCACGGGCAAGGGCACGCAGCAGTACTACACCCGCGCGGGCAACTTCCAGATGGACGCGGCCGGCCGCTTGGTCAGTCCCGACGGCGGCATCCTCCAGGGCTGGAGCGCCACCAACGGTGTGGTCAACACAGGCGGAGCCACGGGGCCCATCACGTTGTCCCCGGATGCCACAGCTCCGGCAGTTGCGACTACCAACGCGGTGCTCGGCGGCAACCTGCCCTCGGACGCGGCCACTGGCACGTCCGTTGAGCGCCAGGTCAAGGTGTTCGACGCCAATGGAGCTGAGCGCAGCCTCACATTGACCTTCAGCCGCACGGCCACTGGCTGGAATGTGGCGGGCGCGGACGCCAATGGCGCCACGGGTGCTTCCACTCTCACTTTCGCCAACGGTGCGTTGACGTCCGGCGGGACCATGACCGTTGGCGGGATCACCGTGGCCATGGGCGCAGTCACCGGTTTCGCGCAGATGAGCACCCTGGCCGTCGGCAGCCAGAACGGCTCCGCGGCCGGCCAACTTGAGTCCTTCACGCTGGCCGGAGACGGCTCCCTGATCGGATCCTTCAGCAACGGCGCCAAGGGGGTCCTTGCCCGCGTGGCGCTGGCCCGCTTCACCAACCCCGAAGGCTTGGAGAAGGCCGGCGGCTCCACTTACGTTGCCACGGCAAACTCGGGTGCGGCCCAGCTTGGCGTAGCCGGTGAAGGAGGGCTGGGCTCGCTGACGTCCGGTTCGCTGGAGATGTCCAACGTGGACCTGTCCCAGGAATTCACCAACCTGATTGTGGCGCAGCGTGGTTTCCAGGCCAACGCCCGCATCATCACCACCTCCGACGAAGTACTGCAGGAACTGAGCAATCTGAAGCGCTAATAGCCCACGGATGGTGGCTGCCTTCCGCTTCCTAGGTGGCCGCCGGCATCTGGCCGGCGAGGGCACGGCGGGCCGTCCTGCCCGCAAGCAGGTCATTGGCCCGCGTTGAGACGAGTTCGCTCAGGAAGCCAATCTCTTCGATGGGGGGCTCCAAGGCCGCCGCGGTGGCCACCGACTCGAGCACGGTGGCCGCCGTCGCCTTTGCATCCTCTGTGTCCATGCCCCATGAGACGCCTTCGCGGATGAGGTGTTCCAGGGTGAGGTAGTTGAGCAGTGATTGGCCGCCCACCACATGGCCGGCGTTGTAGCTCGGGGCGTAGAGCAGCAGGGTAGGGGCGACGTCGTAGAGAGGAGCGAGCATCACTTCGCCGCCGTCCCGGAGCATGACGGAGTAATTTTTCGAATGCGCGTCCCCGTTGCCGATCACAAGGTTGAAGGTAATGGCCCGCAGCAGCCCGCGCCGGAATTCCCGGTCGTCCCTGCTGTGCGGTGCTGCAGCCTTCGCGAGCTGGGTCAAACGGGACGGTGGGTTTGTGGAGGCTTCGTACTTGGAGGCGCTTGCCAGCGCCAGGGCTTGGGTGAAATCTTCCTGGTGGAGTCGACCGCCATCCGGAGTCCGGTCGTACCTGGCTACGACGATCGCCTCGCGCGACCCAAACGTCTCCAGATGTGCTTCCGCGGCGGGCAGGCCGGCCGAAGCGGCCACTTTCAGCGCCCAGTTTTCGGAAGCGAGCAGGTGCGGGACCGGCGAATCCAGAGGCTCCGGCTTGATGATGTGCGTCGACACCGTCCCCCGGCCCGGCCAGGCCCAGCCGTCACCGTGCCGGCTCAACAGCACCTTGGACTGGATGCCACCAAGCGATGCGGTGATCGCGAGGTCATCGGGCAGGTCCCAGGTCGGCAGAGCCTCGACGACGCCGACGACTTCGTCAGCGGTCATCGGGTGGAAGTCGGTGGGGCCGTTCGGTGACGTGTCTGCCGGGAGCGCTTGGACCGCGCCGGCACAGTCGGCGCCAAGGACGGACAGCAGCCCCAGGGCATCCGGGGTGGACAGCCCGTTCTCCGACGCGAGGTGGGAGCGCACCTGGCCCTCCGGCAAGAGTCCGTCGAAGTAGTTGTACACCGCCGTTCCGTCGATTTTCTTCTGGCTCACCGGCAGTGAGAGGGACAAGAGGATGGAGGAGGAGCCGTATTCAGCAACGATGTCCGTGTCGTACTGGAAGGACATTCTGAGCCCGTGTCCGCTCAGAACACCAACGTGCTTCCCATGCAGGAACACCTCGAGGCTCTTGCTCCGCGGGCTCACGGTTTGACCTGCAGCTTCGAGAATCTCGGGACCAGGGCGACGTCGCGGCCGAGCACCCGGATGGCCTCCATGGCGACGACTACGGAGACCGCTTCGCCGTGCTCGAGCCGGACGATAGTCCGGCGGGCGGTGCCGAGCCGGTCTGCGAGTTCCTGCTGGGTCAGGGAAGCTTCCTTGCGGGCATCACTGATGGCCCGCCCCAAGGAAGCGGCATTCACGGCCCGGTAAAACGGCGTTTGTGACATATATTGATCATACGCGGTTGACGTCATTTTGTGCCAAATATTGCACATTCAAGCCGAAAGTGGTTATGTGCCATATCTGGCACATAGCACAGTGCTCCGGACGCCTTCCTAACGTCCCGCGCTTCCCGGCCGACAGTAGGGGACAGCACCGCCTCCAGCCACAGCCACCCAGAAACGGCCCATGATCGTTGTCACCCGCCTGAACGGCACACGCTTCGCCGTGAATCCGGACATCCTTGAACGGATCCACGAGAGTCCGGACACCCATTTGGTGACGCTCGACGGCGCCGCTTACGTTGTGCGCGAATCATTGGCTGAGGTGGTGGAGCTGATCGCAAACTATCGCGCGGGTGTGCTTCGCCGCGCCCACGACCTTCCAGCCGTGACGGGTTATCCGCTGAGCCTGGTCCGGTCCCCGGAACCGGAGGAACCGAGGGAGCCGGGGGAGTCCCCGGATCCAGGCCACGCACCAGAACCCACCCACCCGAACGGAAGGTAGTCCATGACAATCGTCGGTCTGCTGCTGGCCTTTGCATCCGTGGTGGCCATGGTCACCCTGGAACATGCCAACCTCATGTCGCTGCTCCTGCCCGCGCCCATGATCCTTGTTTTTGGTGCCACCATTGCTGTGGGACTGGCCGGAAACACCCTCCAGGATGTGCTCCAGGCCTTCAAGGATGCCCCCAAGGCCTTCCTCGGCAAGCCTGCAAAGCCCACGGAGAGCATTGACGAGCTGGTCCGGCTTGCCGAGAAGGCCCGCAGCGACGGCCTGCTGTCCTTGGAGGAGGAGGCCAACAACGCCAAGGACCCGTTCCTGCAGCGCTCGCTGCAGAACATCGCCGACGGCACGGACGCCGAGGAATTGCGCCTCCTGATGGAGGACGAGATCGACACCAAAATGCGCGCCGATCACGTGTCCTCCAAGTTCTTCGCAGCGCTGGGCGGGTACGCCCCCACCATTGGCATCATCGGTACCGTGGTCTCGCTGACCCACGTTCTGGAAAACCTCTCCTCGCCTGACCATTTGGGGCCGATGATTGCCGCGGCCTTCGTGGCCACCCTTTGGGGCCTGCTGTCCGCGAACTTCATCTGGCTGCCGTTGAGTGCCAAGCTCAAGCGCCTGTCTGAGCTGGACGTCGAACGCATGACGCTGCTGATGGAAGGTCTTCTGGCAGTGCAGAACGGAACCCAGCCGATGCTGCTTGCGGAAAGGCTTCGCGCCATGGCGCCGGCGGACACGAAGGGCAAGTCGAAGGAAACCAAGGACAAAGCGGACGACGGCGGCAAGCCCGGCAAGCTTTCGGCGTCCAGGGCAGCATGAGGTCCCGCAGGAGACGGGGCTCCCAGCCCGAAGAGCACCATGTTGACGAGCGCTGGATGGCGTCCTACATGGACATGGTCACCGTGCTGATGTGCATGTTCATTGTCCTGTTCGCCATGTCATCGGTGGACCAGGACAAATTCGAGAAGCTGCGCAATTCCCTGGCCACGGGCTTCGGCACGCAGATCAGCCAAAAGGTGGATACCGCTACCGGTGTGGTGGTCCCCGCGGAGCTTGCGGCTTCGGACGGCGAGGGATTCTCTGCACTTGATCTTGCCGTGAAGGAAGTGGACAAGCTCACTGCCCTCGAAAACGAGATGAAGGACAAGCTGGCCGCCCAGGGATTGGGCGCCAACGTGCAGTTCGACGTGGGGGAGCGCGGACTGACCGTGAAGCTGGTGGGTTCGCAGACGTTCTTCCAGCCGGACATGCCGGACTTGACCAGCCGTGCCCTCGAGATCCTGCGGACCATCGCACCCACGGTGGTGGGTTCAGGGCTTGAGGTCATGGTGGAAGGCCACGCAGCAAAGGGCATCACGCAATATGCCTCCACCTGGGAGCTCTCTGCCGCACGCTCAGTCAATGTGCTCAGGTATTTTGTGGATGACTCCGGCATGCCACCGGCGCGGATCGGCGCGGTGGCTTTCGGCGCCGCACGGCAGGTGACGGACGATTCCACCGAGGAACTCATGGAACTGAACCGGCGGGTGGATGTGGTGCTCCTGTCCGCCAGCCCGGAAGATGTGCGCGCCCTCATTCCGGGTGCCATCGAGGCCCAGACCAAGGAGTCGGCGGAGGCCGCCAAAGCAGCAAAATAGTCGTAGCGGTAAATGTCTTACGTGCCACACTGACGTGCCGATAGTGCCGTCCGTGGGAGAACCGGAAGATCGCGCGGCAGCACGCCAGCGCAGCGTGGACGTCTATGACTTCCGTCGACCCACCACTTTGCCGCGCCAGCACAGCCGCGTGCTGGAGGTCGCCTTCGAAACCTTCGCACGCCAGTGGGGTACCCAGCTCACCGCCAAGATCCGGCTGAAGTCCACGGCCACGCTGGAGCAGCTGAGCATGCAGAGCTACGACGAATACTCTGCGTCGCTGCCGTCCGTCACGTCCATGGTGCTGTGCCGGATCGATGGCAGCGAGTCCCGTCTGGTCATCCAGTTCCCCGCCACGGCCGCGTTGTCCTGGCTGAGCCGCATGCTGGGTGGTTCCAGGGATACAGCGGTCCCTGAGCGGAAGTTCACTCAGATTGAGCAGGCCCTGGTGTCCCGCATGGTGGAGGAAGTGCTGGAGGATCTCCGCTACTCCCTGGGCAACCTCCTGACCCAGGCCGTGACCATGGACGGCATCCAGTACAACTCACAATTTGCGCAGGCGGCCGCGCCGTCGGAGCTCATGATCGTGGCATCGTTCAGCGTCAACGTCGGTGAAACACAGTGTGCTGCCACCTTGGCCATCCCCGCAGACGTCCTTCTGTCCAGGCTCGGCGATGTGAATCCAACCGTCCACAGCGTGGACAACGAGGCACTGGTCCGTGCCCAGCTTGCGCAGGTCCCCGTGGACGTGGCGGTCCAGTTGACCCCCGCGCCGGTGACGCCAGGGCAAATCCTGGGTCTCGCCGTCGGCGATGTCCTGCCTTTGCCCCACCTTGAGAACCGGCCTTTTGACGTCACCATCAATGGCACCCGCCTGGCCAACGCAGCGGCCGCCCGCAACGGCTCGCGGGCCGCCGCGGTCATCGTCACAACCGAGGAGTACCAGCGATGAGCAACATCTTGACCCTTCAGGCGGCCGCAGCCGAGCGCTTGGCCCGCAGCCTGCCCAGCGCATCCACGCTGCGCGTCGCGGGCATTGTTCCGGCCCAGGACGCGGCTGCCCATGCTTCCCCCTCCGTGATGGCCACGTTCGTCGGTGCGTTGACGGCCGATTTCGCGCTGCTGCTGGTGGATCGGTCCTTCCTGTCCGCCGCCGGGGGTGCCGGGTTGGGAAGTGCGGTCCAGAGTGCCGTGCAGGCCGTCGATGTCCTGCGCCCCGCCATGGAACAGGCTGCCTCAGCGTTCGACGCCGGCGTGTTGGGCGAGCTGCGCGAGGAAGACTCCGCCGGGCTGCTGTCCGATCCCAACACTGCAGTTTTTGAACTGAACGACGGCGGCGCCCCCTTCGGCTGGTTTGCCGTCCGCGTGCGTGACAATGGGGCAGCGTCGACTGCCGGTGCCCGCAGCCAAGGCAATGACATGGCCGCCAGGTTGGGCCTTATCAGCAGCGTCGAAATGGCGTTGACGGTGGAGATCGGCCGTACCCGGATGTCGGTACGCGACGCCTTGGCCCTTGAGCCCGGGAAGGTCATTGAACTGGACCGGTCAGCCGGTGCGCCGGCTGACGTGCTGCTCAACGGCAGGCTGATCGCCCACGGCGAAGTGGTTGTTGTGGACCAGGACTACGCCGTCCGCATCACCCGCATCCTGGACGGTTCAGAGGGCACGTTGTAGATGGACTCATTCATCCTCGGGCTGCGCGTGCTTGTAGCCCTCGGCGCCGTGCTGGGCTTCATTTGGCTTGTGCAGAAGCGCCTGGGGAAGGGCAAGGGCCGGCGTCGCGCGGATGCCGCCCTGACTGTGGTCAGCCGCCAAGTGATCGGTCAAAAGGCGTCGGTGGTGGTGATCGACGCCGGGGACAAGCGTTTCCTGCTGGGCGTCACGGAGCAGGCGGTAACGGTCCTTCACAGCAGCGATGCACCCGTCGTGGCACCGGAAGCAGTTGATGCGGGAGCTCCACAATCCGCCGGGAGCTTCGCGGAACTGTTCAGGCAGGCGTCGGGCCAGGCATCCGTGCCGCTTCCTGCCGTGGAACCGGTCACAGGGTCCCTTCCAGTGCTCCGGCGGCGCAGCGAGCTCCACCGTGGACAGGTGCAGGAGCATCCCATGCACGGCTCCATCCTGTCCGCTTCCACGTGGCGGCAAGCCTCCGACGCCATCCGCGGACGCCGCACTTGACGCGGGCTGCTGTGCTGGGGCTGTGGGTCCGGCCATTTCCTGCTTCCCGGGGCGGTGCCCTGCCACAGCTGCTTTCCGGTGCGGCGGTTTTGCTGCTCACAGGGGCTTTGCTGCTGCTGGGAACGGCCGCGGCCCAGGCCACACCCATAGACCCCACCCAACCCACGGCCCCCAGCGCGCCCGCGTCTCCCGGTTCCGGTAACGTCAGCATCGATATCAACGGGCTGGACGGGACGCCGTCCACTGCCGTGGTCACGCTCATCGGGATCACGCTGCTCTCCGTGGCACCGGCATTGCTGCTCATGATGACGTCGTTCACCAAGATCTTCGTGGTGCTGGCAATGACCCGGAATGCCCTGTCACTGCCCGCTATTCCGCCCAACCAAGTTCTTGCCGGGCTGGCCTTGTTCCTCTCCTTGTTCGTCATGTGGCCCGTGGTTTCGGACATCAACACGGTGGCCGTTCAGCCTTACCTGAACGGTGGACTGGACTTCAACGGGGCCATGTCCGCAGGCTGGGCACCGCTCCAGCACTTCATGCTTGCGCATACGCGGGAGGAGGACATCGCGCTGATGACGCGGGCCGCCAAGATGGACAACCCGGCGAATCCGGAGGCCGTGCCGTTCCAAACCTTGGTCCCGGCCTTCATGGTTTCCGAGCTCCGTGCGGCGTTCATCATCGGCTTCGTGATCTTCATCCCCTTCCTGGTCATTGACCTGGTGGTCTCGGCAGCCCTCATGTCCATGGGCATGATGATGCTTCCGCCGGTGATGATCTCCTTGCCGTTCAAGATCCTGCTGTTCGTCCTGGTGGACGGTTGGGGACTGGTCATCACGTCCCTGATCCAGAGCTACTCGAGCGGCTGATGGATACCAACGCCGTCCTGGACATTTGCCTCCAGGCCATGATTGTCGCCGCCAAGCTCGCAGCACCCACGCTGGTCACGGCCCTGGTGGTTGGGCTGGCCGTTTCGTTGCTCCAGTCCATTACCCAGTTGCAGGAAGCCACGTTGTCGTTTGTCCCCAAGGCTGTTGCCGTGGCCATCGCGCTGGTGGTTTGCGGCCACTGGATGATCTCCGAGATGGTGGCGTTCACCAATGAATTGTTCGCCCGGATTCCCGGGCTGATTGGTGGCGCGTGAGGTGGACATCCCCATCGACCAGTCGTGGATCCAGGTCCTGTTGCTGGCGTCGGTCCGCATGACTGCCTTTCTGGTGGTGGCGCCGCCGTTCGCCCACCACGCCATACCGGCCCGCATCAAGGCGATGCTTGGTATCGGATTGGGTCTGGCTGTCTCCCAGCGGCTGTCCGCCGGCTCCGTCCCTGCGGACACGGCCGGGTTCGTGGCAGCCGTGGTTCTGGAGCTCGTGACGGGGCTGGTCCTGGGTTTCCTGGTGATGGTGATTTTCGCCGCGATCCAGTCTGCCGGGAGCTTGGTTGACCTCTTCAGCGGGTTCCAGATGGCGCAGGCTTTCGATCCGCAAATGATGGTCAACGGGGCCCAGTTCACCCGGTTGCTCCAAATGGCCGCCCTGGCCCTTCTCTTTGCCTCGGATGGCTACCAAGTGGTCATTGCTGGGCTCACGGGCAGCTTCAAGGCCTTGCCGCTGGCCGGTGGCTTCGACCTCAGCCAACCCGTCGAAGCCATGATCGGCGCCGTCACAGGGATGTTCCTGGCCGCGGTGCAGATCGCCGGCCCGCTCCTGGTGGTGCTGGTGCTTGCCGACGTCGGGCTCGGGTTGCTGACCCGGGTGGCACCTGCCCTCAATGCGTTCTCCCTGGGCTTTCCACTCAAGATCTTTATCACCCTGGCCTTGGCCGGCTTTCTTTTCCTTGCCCTGCCCCGGCTGGTAGCCATGCTCGCCGAGCAGGCGGCCAGCACACTCCTGGGGGTGGGCTAGTGGCGGATTCGCAAGAGAAAACAGAACAAGCCACTGATAAGCGGATGCGCGAAGTCCGGGAGAAGGGCCAGCTTTCCCGTTCCCAGGACCTCATGGCCTGGCTGGCAGTCGGGGCCGCCGCAGCGATGCTCCCGGCCACTATCGGCCACGCCTCCAATGCCGCGGTGGACCAGCTTTTTACCGTCAAAGGTGTGATCGCGGAACCCGATCCCGCCAAAGCCGTGGCAGCGCTTGAAGCAGGGCTGGGCTCCTTGGCAGGCATTCTTGGCCCGTTGCTCCTGGTGGTCACCGTGGTGGTCCTGGCGGGGTCTGCGCTGCAGGGTGGCATCCGCTTCAAGAAGTTCCGCGCCGAGTTCGAGCACTTCAACCTACTGGCCGGCTTCAAGAGGATGTTTGGCGGGCAGGCACTCTGGGGAGGCGTCAAAGCATTGCTGAAGACCGCCGTCGTGGGTCTTGTCCTTTACGCCGTGGTGCAGGGGCTCATGCCCGTGTTGCTGACAGCCGGCGGCATGCCGGTGGCCGGTGTGCTGGCAGCTGCCGCCGGCGGGATCGGTGCACTCATCCAGTTTGCTGTTGCGGCAGGCCTGGTGCTGGCCGCGGCGGATATTTTCGTGGTGATGAGGCGTAACCGGAAAAAGACCCGGATGTCCAAGAAGGAAGTCCAGGACGAGAACAAGAACACCGACGGCGACCCCCTCATCAAGTCCCAGCGCCGGTCCCGGCAGCTCAGCATGAGCCGGAACCGGATGATCGCGGCGATCGGCGACGCCGACGTGGTTCTGGTCAACCCGACGCACGTCGCCGTCGCACTGAAATACGACGCCGGCACTTCGGCGCCCCGCGTCGTGGCCAAGGGATCGGGCCTGATCGCAGCACGGATCAGGGAGGAAGCGGAGACCAAGGGAGTACCCATGGTGCAGGACATCCCGCTGGCCCGGGCCCTTCATTCGGCGTGTGGGCTGGGGCAGGAGATTCCGGTTGAGCTGTATCGATCGGTGGCCGGAGTGCTGGCCTTCGTGATGTCGCTGAAGACGCGGGGAACGGCACGGGGTATCCATCGGATGAAAGAAAGTTTGCGGGCATGAAGAACAACAAGTTTGCACGGCTGTCCGTGCCGGTAGGCATCGTCGGGATTGTGCTGTTGCTGGTTGTTCCGCTGCCGGCCGCGCTGCTGGATTTCCTGATCGTGTGCAACATCCTGCTGGCCCTCCTGATCCTGCTGACCAGCATGTTCGTCAAGAAGCCCCTGGACTTCTCAGTCTTCCCGTCACTGCTGCTGGTGGCCACGCTGTTCCGCCTGGGACTCAATGTGGCCTCCACGCGCCTGGTCCTGGGGCAAGGCTTCGCGGGCCAGGTGATCGAGGCATTCGGCAAGGTCACCGTGGGCGGTTCGCTGATCATTGGGGCCGTGGTGTTCCTGATCCTGGTGGTCATCCAGTTCGTGGTGGTCACCAAGGGCGCCGAGCGCGTCGCCGAGGTGGGGGCACGCTTCACCCTGGACGCCATGCCGGGCAAGCAGATGGCCATTGATGCCGACCTCAATGCCGGACTCATCACCGACGCCGAAGCCCGGAAACGGCGTGCCGAAGTTTCCGCCGAAGCCGACTTTTACGGTGCCATGGATGGCGCCTCCAAGTTCGTGAAAGGCGATGCCATTGCGGGCATCATCATTATCATCATCAACTTTGTGGGCGGCATTGCCATTGGCGTGCTGCAGCGCGGGATGGATGCCGGCGATGCCCTGAACACCTACGGCCTTCTGACCATGGGCGACGGCTTGGTCACCCAGATTCCCGCGCTGCTCATGGCTGTTTCCACCGGCATGATCGTCACCCGGTCCAACGCCGAGGAGGACATGGGCCGCACGGCCTCCTCGCAGCTCATGCAGTCGCCCAATGCGCTTCTCATTGCCGGACTGGCGGCCGGGAGCATGGCCGTCATTCCCGGCATGCCCATCCTCCCGTTCCTTGTGGTGGGGGCGTTGCTGGTTCTGGCCTCGCGGCGGGTGGCCACTCAACAAAGACTCCAGGCAGAGGCCCAGGAAGCGGAAAGCGCTGCGGTCGTGATGGGGGAGGAGGACCCCAACGAGCGGCTCATGGAAGACATGCGGGTCCATCCGGTGGAGATCCTGCTGGCTCCGGACCTGGTGGATATCGTGTCCGGCGCCTCGGACGACCTCCTGGCCCGCGTAAGGTCCCTTCGGCACAAGATCGCCATGGAACTCGGGCTGGTGGTCCCGCCCGTCCGCACCCGGGACGCAATGGACCTGCCCCCTTCCACCTATGCCATCCGCATAGCCGGTGTTGAAGCTGGGAGGGGAGTGGCGCCGTCGGGCAAGCTCCTCGCCCTGGGCGAATTCCTGGACGCCCTGCCCGGAACCGCCACCATAGAACCCGTCTTCGGCCTGTCCGGGAAATGGGTTCCCACGGAGATGCGGCACAGCGCCGAAATGACCGGAGCAACCGTGATTGATCGCGTGTCAGTCCTGGTCACGCACCTGTCCTCGATCATCTCGGCCAATGCTGCCCGGCTCCTGACCCGCGAAGACGTGCGGGTGCTCACGGAGGGCGTCCGCAAGCAGAGCCCGTCCGCTGTGGAGGAATTGACGCCCGCGCTCCTGTCCTTGGCCGAAATCCAACGGGTCCTCCAAGGGCTCCTGGAGGAGCAGGTCCCTATCAACGACCTTCCCCGGATCTACGAGGCCCTTGCCCTGCGGGCCAAGGTTTCCACCGATCCGGAATCGCTGGTGGAATCGGCACGGCACGCCCTGGGACCGGTTGTGGCGGACAAATACCTGGACGGCGCCGTGCTCAACGTGATCATGATCGATCCCCTCCTGGAACAATCCATGCTGGAGGACATGCGTCCGGGCGAAGGCGGCACCCAGATCGTTATGGGGCAGGCCAAGCTGGACGGCGTCCTCGCCTCGCTCACATCGGCCGCTGACGGGGCTGCCGCTGCCGGCCGGGAAGCCGTGCTGGTCTGCGCGCCGGCTCTGCGCCCCGCGATCCGCCGCTTGGTGGGAGGTCCGGACGGCGGTGTCCCGGTCCTTTCCTACCGCGAGGTGACCGCCACCACCATCCGCATCGAAACGGTAGGGGTGGTCCGCTATGCAGAAGCGCTTCAGGCTTAGTGGTCCCTCTCTGGAAGCAATCCGCGCCAAAGCGCTCCGTCAGCACGGCCCAGGTGCGCGGATCGTCGCTGCGGAGAAGGTCACCAACCCGGGCATCGCCGGACTCTTCGCCGCCGCCCGGTTTGAGGCCACGGTGGAAGTGCTGGACGTCCCCGAGGCCCCTGCTGCCGCGTCGGGTCCGGTCCAGAAGCCGGCCGGGCCGCACGAGTTGCACGGGCCGGCCATCGCTGCCCTGCTGGAGCGTGCCGACGCCGCCGAGCGTGAACTCCACAGGCCTGCGCCGGTTTCCACTGCTTCACCGGATTTCGCCGGACTGCTGGAGCAGCTGGGAAAGGAGTTGCAGCCCAGCGGGCCCCCTTCTGTTCCGTTGCCGGTGCCGTTGCCGTTGCCGTTGCCCGGTCCGGCCATGTTGCCGGTGCCGGGCGTTGTTCCGGTTCCCCGGCCCCTCAAGGGCGCCGGCAACCTCATTGTCCTCCTGGGGCTCGGAGACGACGCCCTCGGACCGGCCCTGGAGATGTCCATGGCGGCAGGCGGCTCGGATGTCCGCACCGCAGGACACCTGAGTGCCTTTGGCCATCTTCATGTCCAAGGCCGTCAAGGCGCGACGGCGGCACGCGCCCAGGCCGTCTTAACCGGCCAAAACGTTGTGGTTGCGTTTGGCCTCGGCCGCCAACGCGCTGTCCCGTCCCGGACCGGCGACATCGCGGGCCTGGGCGCTGACCAGGTCTGGATCGTCGTGGATGCCGGGCGCAAGGCGGAGGACACCAAACAGTGGGTGGGCTCCCTCCGCGGCTCGCTGGAGGGCGCGGGCCTGGGCGTGGATGCGCTGGCTGTAATCGGGGCTTCGGAGACGTCCAGCCCGGAAACGGTGGATGGCCTGGGCATCCCTGCCGGGTGGGTGGACGGCAATCCGGCCACCGCATCGGTCCTCGGAAAGGTAGATTGAAAGCATGCTGGTACTGACGCGTAAGCCGGGCGAAAAAATCATGATCGGGGATGACATCGTCATCACCGTCATGGAGGGGCGCGGTGACGGCGTTCGGATCGGAATCGAGGCGCCGCGGGGCGTGTCCATCCAACGCAGCGAGGTTATTGAGGCCATAGCCGCTGCCAACCTCGCCGCAACCCAGGCCGGGCCAGACGCCGAGGAACTGCTGGCAGCTTTCCGTCCCCCGGCGCCTCCGGCTGAGTAGTTGGCGGTTTCCAACCGACGTCGCAACAGCAGTGCTTGGCCCCGCGTCCCCGTAAGGCCTTTCCGATAGCCGTGCCGAGCCGCTGTAGGTCCAAAGATGAACGTATCTTCATCGCCGACCGGCTGCTGGTGCGGGCGAGTATTCGCTCCATAGCCCGTGACCCAGGGCGATTTTGGAGTGCGCACGAAACGATCTACCGGTCGCTGTATCCGCCCGGCACTGAAGATCGGTGACCGGCCAGCCCATATTGGGAACAGAGAAGAAGCTGGCCATTGGGAGGGCGACCTCGTCATGGGTAAAGGGAACAAATCAGCGATAGTGACGCTGATTGAACGCTCTTCCCGGTTCATTATCGCCTTCGCGCTCCGGCCCGGAAACAGGTCCGACAACATGCGGGACCAGCTCATCGAGACGCTCGGAAGTATGCCCGCCACGTTACTGGGGACGTTGACGTGGGACCGGGGATCAGAGATGGCTAAGCAGGCTGAGGTCAATGCTGCGCTGGGTGTGCTTGTGTACTTTTGCGATTCGGCCAGCCCTTGGCAGCGGGCGTCGAACGAAAACGCTAATGGTCTTTGTCGTCTGTACTTTCGAAAGGGAGACGACCTAAGCGAAGTCGAACCGGCTGATGTGCTGTTCGCCGCTGAGGAGATCCACAGTCGTCCCCGGGCCGTCCTGGATCGGTCCACCGCATCTGAGAAGTTCGCGGCGTATCACGCCGCTGCTGCCGCATTGGATCACGCCCCACGAGCGCGGAATGTTGCTGAGCCAGCGAGAGTATCGCGATAGCGTCCAGTTTGGGTGTCCGTAGGGGGATCCCTCACCGAACATCCGGGCTTGTAGGGCTTGTACATTGCATGAAGACTCCTAAGACCGCCGGCACCCGCAGTGGCGGCCTGCCGTTCTATCTTCGGCTTCTTCGTGGAACAAAGTAGGCTGGCGGAGTGCGAATCGACAGCGGGGATCTCTGGGCGCTACTGCACCAACTGGACGACCCCGCACACGTGGAGATGCCGCAGGGGTTTGACTGGGAGGCCGCACGCCGACAGTTCGACGGCCTCGTCTTCCGGCTTAACGCCGCCTTTGGGTCTGCTTGCGGCGCAGATCGGAGCGTCCAGGACGCCACCTATCACGCCCAGGTCATCGTTCCTGCCGCTGCCACGGCCACCGGGCGGAATCTTGTCGTCCGAGTCTCGAACTTCGGCGGCCTCGCCGTGCTAACGCTCGAGAACCCGGGAGCATACGACCAAGAGGAGTTTGACGCGCTCGTCCACGAAAGTGATATCGCACGCATTTCTAAGTCCTTGGACGCGGAAAACTACATCCTCATTCCAGAAGAGCCTTTGTGGAGACCCTACGACGGTTGTGTCCCCGCTAGGGTGTTTCTGCCAAGCGAGCCGAGCTGGTGGCTCAGATACTTCGACTACCTATAAGCGCTAACGACGCTAGCGACTCTACTATGCACGCCTCCAACACCCCCGGGCTACCTTCACGGCTCTTAGTCCGTGGAAGCGCGCGCTCGTAACCGGATCCTTCAGCGGACGCACGAGCTCACATCTTGGTCCGGAACGATTAGTGTCATGCACGTGGAGCCTAAAGCTTCCCAGCTCGCCAAAGATTTGTTGATGAACGAAGGACCTCTATGACCGACCATCCAACGAGTTTCACAACCCAGGAATTGCGGGAGGCGTTCGATGTCCTGATACGGCACGTCGAGGAACGCCATGGTTCGACCATCGAGGTGGACGCGGACTATTTCTGGTCAATCCCACCCGATGAGCTCTACGACGTATATGACCAGCCGGCCGAACTCACCATTGGTCAGCTCTCTGAATCCCTGGAGAACGTCAGAAGCGTCGCGGCGGATCCCGACAACGCCATTTCATACGCTTTCGTGTGGTTAGGGGACATTCTGAGGGCTACCGGCCACAAGTTGGTGGGTTAACGAGCGATGCCCGGTGAAGGATCCTTTACCGGGCAGCCGTGCCGGTCCGTGCGAGCCAGTCCTTCACTAGGGCGGCGGTGAGTTCCGGGCGTTCAAGATGGGCATTACGGCCAGCGGAATCCAGCACCGCGTAGGTTCCTCGAACATAGTGGCCGCGTAGTTTCCATCCGTCCTCGTACCCCGTCACGTGATCCTGAATTACGTTGACATATTCACCCCTCCGTGAGCATGCAGAAAACACTGGGGAGCTTCTATCAGCAGCGTCACGAGGTTGGTAAGTACCTGGGTAGGACGCAAAACACCAAGAGCGGCGGGGTACCCCCGCCGCTCTTGGCCTGCGGTGTCATTTGGAGGACTGCCCTCCGGAGCGACGCCGTCACCTCTGTCAATGCTCTGAAAAGGTTTCTTAAGGTTTCGGAGGCACAGTGGTTGAGTTCTTTCGCCTGTGGCGCCACGACAGGAAAAGACCCCAAAATCCGAGAGCCACAGCTAAGACTGCTGCAACTCCTCGCCACCAGACAAAAGGCTGCCACAGCGCGAACAGTATCGCCCAGGCGAAGAACGAGGCGCTTATCCAAGGATTCGGAATTTTATTGGCCACGTGGCCACCTTTCGGATGTGCTAAGGAAGAAGCAGACTACCAGCCGGCACAACTGGCAAGGGTGAGTCCGATGCCCGTCAACGTACCGGCGAGGGCCCAGCCGACCACTGCTCCACCTGGGGCGAACACAGTAACCATGCCCAAACCCACCCCAGCGGCGCAGGTCCAAGTGATGCTTCCAGCGCTGGCACCGATGTTCAAGTGCGCAACTTGCTTGCCGCCGATGTAGACGTCAAGGTAACCCGGGCAGGTGCTCGGGTCATTGTTAGTCCAGCTGTGGGAAACCCCAAGGTTGATGCAGAACGAATAATATTGTCCCGCCGGTTCTCGCAGTTCATGCCCCCCGGGTTCAGATTGAGACGCAGAAATGGATTGTGCTGCTACCGCAGGCTAGGCGGCGCCGGCAGGCGCCAGTCCCGCGAACAACAAGCTTGCGCAGGCTGCCAGTATGGCAGCGACTTTGCTGATGTGTTTCAGAACCATGATTACCCCATTGTCATGTTGATGAACAGATCTAACATAATATTCATATTTGATTGACAGAACGTGTCATAGGGCGATCGAACCTAGAAATCGTTATGCATTCCAGGCGATTCGACTACCTACACGCACTCAATCGTCTTGGGGCATAGGTCCGCCGAGATGCGGTGTCCGTTACTCAATGCCATCCAATCAACAGTAGGTTCCGAAATGCCGAGCAGGAAGAGTCACCACCCATGCCCGGTAAAGGATCCTCTTGCGGGCCCCTCGAAAGCAGGGTGCCGAGTATGGCGAACGATTGGTGCGGACTCACAGTGGAGGCAAAACAACTCGCGTATCTCCAAATTCGAGCGTGACCTCGGTGGAGACGTCTAAGTCAGCGGGAGTCTTGACTGCGTATGTACGCGGGGCCATATCGGCTGAACAGTCTTGCCCGCCACGGGTTGCAAGGTTCAATTTAACGTGGTGGGGATTGAGGACCTCGATTGAAGACGGGAAGGCAGGACAGCTTGAACTGCCGCTGAGGACGACAGCAAACATTGCACCGGCATCCAGCCAGCCGGCCACGGGGACAGGAGAAGGGAACGACGGATCCTCGGCCCAGGAACCTGGATTAGCGGTAATCGCCTCCGACGGAAGTCCTCCGCTAAATTCAGATTCGGAAATTGTTGGCGGCGCAGCCGAACATCCGGTGAGTACTGCTGCCAAGCCGAATACCTTAAGCCGAAGTGAAGTCCCCATGTAACCGAGGCTACGCTGTCGATCCGCTCAGGTGTCGGTCAAGCCCGTATCCTCCGCACGCCACCATGGGCCCTTTGGGAGATCCTTCACCGGACGCTGAGAGGCCTTTGCGCTTTGCGAAGCCGAGCAAGGCCAAGAATCGTTAGGGCTGCTGTGCCCAGCAGAACCAGAATTAGCAGCCCCAGCAAGGGAAGCTCATGGATGGCGAGCTGGGGGATGCGACGCGAGGGCACTGCCAGCACACCCACAAAGGCGCCGATCAGACCAAAGTAGCTACCGGTCATGAAGCTGCGATGGGCACGGATGTTCCTTTTTCGGACAGCCCACAGTCCTGCCGTCAGTGTGCAAAACGTTAGAACCGAGAGTGCATGGAGCCAATTAAACCCGCCGTCTATGGTTCGGATTCCGAAAGAGGTCAGCACCACGATGTACATGGAAGCAACCCAGATTCGGCCTACAACCTTATGAAGGCTGCCGCCTTTGGTCCGCCGCAGCAGGTTAACGGCTCCAAATATGAGTGCATAGCTTGCGGCTATTGCGTGCACAGAGATCAGGACGGTCCAAGAGGAAGGCATACACCGGAGCGTAGCGGACCCGGAATTCCCCGGCTTCTTCTTTACGGCCTGTGCCGTCGCTCCGCACTTCGGGTGCAGGCCCACTAACTGTGACAGCTGGTCCATGCGTCCGCTAAGGGATCCCTAACCGTACGGCCGGCATCTGGATTAAGGACACCTGTTTGACGCAGAGTGGTGCAGGGCCGTTTTCCAGGGGGAGTGTCACGATCTGCGATCAGGACTAACATTCGGTCATGCCAGTTCGTCGCATTATCCGCCTGTTTCCTGACTATGGTCATTTATGGCCGCTCTGGGAGAACAGCACGGCCGAGCACCCGACCAAGTACACCATGGAGCCGGCGGACTTCGGACTCTCACCGGCGCTCACCGCCCGGCTTCGAGCATGGTACGACGCCTGGGAAGTGGAAAAATTGCACGTGAGCGGCTGGAGTTCGCCGGATGCTGAGAACGCTTGGAGAGCTGAGGGAGCGAAGATTGCTGAGCAGCTTCGCGACGAGATCGGAGCCTTCGCGGATGTGGGATACGACGTATAACAGCCACGGCGATCAAGACGGCAATGCCCTCAACTGCGCTCCCGGTAAAGGATACTCTACCGCGCTCCTAATAAGGTTCTAAGTGCTTCCACAGCAGTCGTCAGCTCCTCGCCGGGATCCAGGACGAACTCACCATTGGCCGCCCAAGGATCCAGCCGGTCTGGGGCGGCTAACTCGATGAATACGCGTAAGTGCCCCACGTGTTTCGCTGAGAGTCGGAAGTCGTGTTCCAGTGAATTAAATTCTTTGAGGCCATCCCACCCGCGCCAATTGGTTTCAAGTTCCTCAAAGTAGGAAAGAAGGTGCCAGAATCCATCGACGTCGTAGATCTCTGTTTCGGCGCGAAGCCCGTCGAGATCTGCTGTGACCGTGAGGTAGTCGGAAGTACCGTCAGAGTTTCGCTTTCGATCATCGATGCAGAGGTGGAGAGTCCCCTTATGGCCGATGGAAATCTCACTCATGAGCTGCGGAAAGGTCGGGAACTGTCATAGAGGAGATCCTAGATGCTTCTGCACCAAGTCTCCTCTCGAGATTGTCCGATAGCCGATCCCTCAGCGTGCGTCGCACTTAGACTGCGTGGATTCTGTTTTGCAGGTCCTTTACGTGCTGGACGTCTTAGTGCTGTCGGCCGTCGATTTGGGTGTTCCAGATCAGGTGTTCTTGATCTTGGATGACCTTCCGGATCTCCCAAGCGCAGGAGTTGTTCCTTTCGTCGTACTCATTGGTTTTCTCCGCGGGTTCTCGGGCAGCTAATTGGGTTTCCCAGTCCACGAGCTGCTGGGTGATCCTGAGGTCGGTGACGTCGCGGATCATTTTGTCGATGGCCAGTGTTGCGTAGACCTGGGTGGAGGTAACGTCGAAGGGGTAGAGGTCGTTGTCTTTGTACAAGTTACGAATGACCGTCATCTGCTTCCGGTTCGGGTAGAACTCCCTAACAGATCTGCCATTGGCTTGGGTCCACTGGAGCACCGAGTAGGCGGCAGTGTATTCCTGGACTTCCGGTGGTGCTTCGAGCAGCGGGGGCGTGACACTCACACTTATGCTCTCGCTCCCTGTGCCACCAGTGGCGTAGGTGGGCGACGCAAGGACGCCGTACTCCTCCAGCCCTACACTCAACGACGCCGATGCAGGATAGCTGGCATAGCGTTGAACGCTCTTTTCGAACTCTTTCAACGCTTCGTCCCACGGTGTCGGCTTACGAAACGGTTGATACCCCAGCGAAGGATAAACAACGTCCGGGTTCGGGTTTGCAGAGCCCAAGGAATAGAGCGCATTCCCTAGGACGGGATCGTCAACCCGGGGGCGCTCAAGGTCCTCATATCCGGCTCTGGCCTCAGCCAAGGTGTACCTCTTGGCCCATGGCTCATCACCGGCTGGTTCATGGAGGGATTCGATAATAAACCCCCGCCCGTTCGGTACGTAAAAGTCCTCCTCGAATGGGTCAAGGCCTAGGTTCCTGCAGATATCAACCAATGTCTCGTGAGGGAAGCAGTCCAAAGGCCGCGGCAGTGAGTACTGCTCCGTGTCCTCAAGGTCGTACGGCTCTCCGTTCTCGCTGAACCGCCAGGGCTCGAAGTCTTCAAGACTGAGGCCTCTGCGGAAGCCGTTCTCGTTATAGACCGTCAGGTTCCGGCTTCCCCACCGTCCCCTTGCAGGCTCATCCGGCATGCGCTTGATGTTCTTCGGGACGTCCTCCACTTGGACTGTGGTGAGTCCGCGGGCTGCGGCGAAGTGTTCCCCTATGGGTCCCCGACTCGAGGTGTCGTGGGTGTTTTCCATGACAGCTGTCCACTCGGGGTTAGTGGTCTCCAACAGAAGCCAGCGCTGACCGTAGCCCAGCGGCAACAACTTACCCAGTAACTCCCTTAGAGTGCCCCGGTATTCAGTGATCCCGAAGCCAGGCGCCGGCTGGTAATGGCTCTCTTGAGCCCACTGCCTCCACTCAATGACGGCTTCATCAAGAGGCCGTTGAAGAAAGCCGATCGTGTTGGTGACCGGCGCCCATTCCCCACCAAGCAGCAGCTTGGCAGCAAGTTTCTGGGCAGGACTCTGTCGTGGTGGCATTTCGTGGGCTCCTCAGCAACATCATGAGAGTCAGGCGAGATTCAGCTGACGCTGAGAGCCTAATTTCGTAAAGCCTCCCACAACCCCCTTCGACGTCAGAAATACTAAAGTCGCGCTCTGGCAGGCTAATCTGCACGCCCGTAAGACGGTCCGCCACCGGGCGCCGTGCCGCCCAAGTTAACGTGCGTGAATCTTCCCGGCGTTCAGGGGTTCCCGGATTCCCGTAAGACCCGCCCGTAAAACTGCCCGGTGAAGGTGCCCTAAACGCTACACGCCTGCCCTGCAAGTAACGGGTGATTTTCACCGGCCCGCTTGCCATGAAAGATCACAGCAAACCTGTTGCGACGATCGGTGGAAATCGCCGTTCCCACATGGTGCCTGCTGCAACCTGGTGCCCCCGGTGCCCGGCGTGGTTGAGCTAATCCAGGCCCAGGAAGGTGCGGAGCGTCCGCAGGGAAACGGCACGTACCGCGGACAGTGCCCTGTGGATATTCGCGTCGCGTGTCAGTAATCCGAGGTCCCCAACGTCTCCGTCGGCGCTCTCCGCGGACGGCGGCGCCAGCAGGAGTTCCGTGTTGGCTTCGGCAGCGTGGTCGATGCCGGCCAGCAAGGCCACCATTTCGCGGCGATGGTCGCTGAAAAGTTCAGGCCACAAACCGGGGGGTGCGAGGTCAATCAGGGCAGGAAGGTTCACCTGGTCCGGGGCGTTCCATTCGGCGGCCAAGGCAGAGGCTTCTACCCCGCGGGCAAGGGATTCGAACCGGAAGTTCTCCAGGACTTTTTCGAGTTCGGACGCGGTGAAATCCAGCCGGTGCCAGTTGCCGGCCCGGAGGTGCAGGAGCTGGGTTTCGAGAAGGAAGAGCAGGAAATCCAGTTGTCTTCGTTGTCGCCACAGCGTTGCCGATAGCTCGTCCGCCCCCACGGTTCCCCAATTCATTTTATGGCCCACCAAAATTACGATTTGGCAGGGTTTATCTGTACTTCTGTTGAGCGTACACGCACAGCGCTTTTGAGGTGGTATGTTCACTGAATACGTAGCTGATTGGACGCCCCAACTGCGATGCTTTGATTGGTCTCTGGCATCGACCCAGCAGGAGGAAACCCGGTTGGCTCTTGACACTCCGGTCTCATGGGGGGACTCACTCTTGAATCGCGAACAGCGCAACGAGCTGGTGTTGCAGCACCTTCCGCTCGTTGGTTACCTGGTCTCTGACCTTTGTGCGCGCGCATCGCATTTGTCGCGCGATGATTTCGCTTCTGTCGGTGCCGTTGCCCTCATAACGTCTGCTGATTCCTTCGATCCGGACCTTGGCGTTCCTTTTGGCGCCTTTGCGCGGCGAAGGATCGTGGGCGCCTTCGCGGACGAGATGCGCGCGGGTGACTGGGCAACGCGGTCGGCCCGCAAACGGATCAAGGAAACCCTGGCTGTCCAGGAAACCCTGACCAGTTTGTTGGGACGGGGACCCAGCGTGGCCGAAATGGCATCAGCGCTGGGCGTCGAGCGGAGCCACGTTGAGGCCGCCTTGGTGGACGCGTCCCGGACGTTGACTTCCTTGGACGACGTCGTGGCGGACACGGTGGCGTCGCCCACCGACTCCCCGGAACACTCTGTCCTAGCCGACGAGCGCATCAAGTACCTCCGCGCCGCCGTCGACGCCCTCCCGGAAAAAATGCGTTTCGTGATCCAGGAGATCTACCTCGCGGGGCGGTCGGTGAAGGACCTCGCGGACGAACTTGGTTCTACGCATGCCGCCGTGTCCCAGCAGCGGGCCGAAGGCATTCGTCTGATGCGTGACGGCCTCGCGGCCCACTATGCGGACTCGCCAGGCCAGGCATTCGAACCTGAGTCGCGCATTACAGCCCGCCGTCGCAACGATTACCTCTCGGCATTGGCCACGGCAACCACCGGGGGCATTACCCGTGGCCTGGGCCTGGGAGCCTCACTCAACAACGCGGTGTAGGTCCGGCTGAGCGTTGGTTTGCCTTTGGGGCCTTAGGTCGCCTTGGGCACGTTGCGCAGCAGGATGGCCGCCAGCACTGCCGTGCCCGCCATCAGCACCAACCCGATCGCCGCCGTGATGTGGACGCCGGAATCGAAAGCGATGGTGGCCGCGGCGGTCAAGGCTTCGCCCAGGGGTGCGGACAGCGTGGACGCTGCGTCCACGGCGCCTGCGAGCGTTTCCTTGGACTGTGCGGCAACTTCGGTGGAGATGCCGTCCGGGATGATGAGGTTGTGCTGGTAGGACGCGGTGAGGATTGACCCCAGGACAGCCGTGCCCAGCAGCGAACCGAGTTCGTATCCGGTTTCCGAAATGGCCGAGGCCGCGCCGGATTTATCGGCCGGGACGGAGGCCAGGATGAGGTCATTGGAGATGGTTTCCGCCGCTCCAACGCCTACCGCCAGCACAGTCAGGGCCGAAAGCAGGAACAACGGTCCGTTGCCGTGGTCACCCACCATGGCCACCAGATAGCCCACGGCGCTGAGCGTCAGGCCACCGGCCACCACAAACCCGGGCCGCACGCGCTTGACCAGCGGGACCACCAGCAAACCGGCAACGACTGTTGCAAGGAGCGCTGGGATCATGGCGATGCCGGCTTCCATGGGGGACTGCCCTTCCACCAGCTGCAGGTGCTGGGCGAAGAAGTAGATGAAGCCCGTCATGGAGAACAAGGACAGTACGTTGGCAACGATTGCCGTGCTGAACACCGTGTTCTTGAAGAGGGTGACGTCCAGCATGGGGGAGTCAATCCGCTGTTGCCGGCGGACGAACAGGATGCCCATCACCAGGCCGAAAATCATGAAGGCTGCGGCCGAGGCTCCAAAACCGTGGACGGCCAGCTCCTTGATGCCGTAAACGAACGGCGCCATGGTGAAGACGGAGAGCGCGATGCTGGGAACATCAACGCGCCCGGGATGTGCATCCTTGGACTCAGGAATCAGCACCCGCCCGAAAGCCAGCAGCGGGAGCAGCAGGAACGCCGCAACCAGGAACACTGCGCCCCACCAGAAGTGCTCCACCAGCCACCCGCCGAAGATCGGGCCCAGGGCGGCGCCACCGGAGAACCCGGCCGCCCACACTGCGATCGCCAAGCGGCGGCGGTTGGGGTCAGTAAAGATGTTCCGGATCAGGGAGAGGGTTGAGGGCATCAGCATGGCGCCAAAAACACCCAGTCCGGCGCGCCCGGCGATGAGCCATTCCGCGGTGGGCGCGAATGCCGTAGCAGCCGAAACCGCAGCGAAGCCTGTGCTGCCGATCAGAAGCAGCCGGCGTCGTCCGATCCTGTCACCCAGGTTGCCCATGGACACCAGCAGCGCGGCCAATACCAGCGGGTAGGCGTCCACGATCCAGAGGAGCTGGATCCCGCCGACGTTCAACGAACGGGCGATTTCCGGCAGGGCGAAGGTCAATGCGGTGTTGTCCACCGCAACCAGCAGGACGGGGAACATCAGGAGTGCCAGGGCAAGCCAGTCGCGCCAAGGAGCGCGCGGGCCCATGGCGGGACGAGCGGACTGGGAGGCGTGGATGACAGACTGCGAAGGCATGTCATCAACTGTACCGTCCAGACGGTACAGTTTCAAATGGAATGCACAAACGCTATAGGGAATGATGGTTACATGCCACGGAAACCAGTCGCCAGGGACGCAGTCCTTGATGCATACGAGTCCCTGCTCATTGACGTGGGGGAGCGGGCAGCCACCCTGGACGCCGTGGCCAAAAGGGCCGGTGTCTCCAAGGGAGGCTTGCTGTACCACTTCCCCAATAAGGAAGCGCTGATCAGTGCCCTGCTGGAACGTTTGGATGCCCTGGGCCAGGAGGACATTGAGCAGATGAAAGCAGCCGAGGACGGGGCGGCAGCCTACTTCATCCGTTCCTCCGTGTGGGCGGGAACTCCCATGGACCGGGCGTTCGTGGCCGCCACCCGCCTGGCCGAGGTGGCCCATGAAGAAACCCGACGCCGGTTTGCCGGTATCCAGAAGCAGTGGTTGGACGTCCTTGCCGAAGACGTTGGTCCGGAAGTGGCGAAGGCCGTGAGCTACATGGGGGATGGGCTGTACTTCAACGCCATGTTCGAAAGTGGCCAGGAAGAGGGCAACAATCGGCGGGAGGCCGACGTCGAAATCCTGCTGGCTGTTGTGGAGCGCCTGCGGAAGTAGCGATTCATCCATTTGCCGCCGCGCCCGTGACATAGGACAATTAGTCATGTGGCGCGGCCAACACGGCGCTGCGTATAACTGAACAAGCCTTTGATCTGCGGCGGGAGAGTCCTGCAAGCATGTGATGCAGGCGCCGTAGGAGCAAATCCTCCCCAGGAATCTCTCAGGCCCACGCACCGCCGCGGCAAGGCAACTCTGGAAAGCAGTCCGCTCAGCCGGGCTCACCGACGGTGCAAGCAGGCACACCAGCCTGCGGAAACTCTCAGGTCCAATACAGAGCGGGGAGGAACCCGAGCCACTGCGGCATACCCAAATGCCGCCCAACCTATGGAGTTCCTTCGTGACGGTTAGTTCTGCCTCCACCACCTTCGTCGATCGGCACATCGGTGCCCGTCGCCAAGCCGATATTGACACCATGCTCAAGACCGTGGGTTACGGCACCGTTGACGCGCTGGTTGATACCGCGGTTCCCAACGACATCCGGCAGGACGTGGCGCTCACCCTGCAAAACGCCCTGAGCGAAGTTGAGGTTCTTGCCGAGCTCCGCAAGCTCGCCTCCAAGAACAAAACTGCCGTGCAGATGATCGGCCAGGGCTACTACGACACCGTGACGCCGCCGGTGATCCGCCGCAACATCCTGGAATCGCCCGCCTGGTACACCGCCTACACCCCCTACCAGCCGGAAATTTCGCAGGGCCGCCTCGAAGCGCTCCTCAACTTCCAGACCATGGTCCAGGACCTTGTTGGCCTGCCGATTGCCAATGCGTCCCTTCTGGATGAAGCAACCGCTGTTGCCGAGGCCGTGCTGATGATGCGCCGTGCCAACAAGAACAAGGCCGCGCAGGATGGCAAGACCGTCCTGGACGCCGACTGCCTGCCGCAGACCATCGCGATCGTGAAGGGCCGCGCGGAAGCGCTTGGCTTTGAGGTTGAGGTGGCCGATCTGTCCCTGGGCCTCCCCGAAGGCACCATCAACGGCGTCGTCCTGCAGCAGCCGGGTGTCTCCGGCCGCGTGTTCGACCACTCCGCCGTCATCGCTGAGGCGAAGGAACGCGGCGCACTGGTCACTGTGGCTGCCGATCTCCTTTCCCTGACGCTCATCACCCCTCCCGGTGAGCAGGGTGCCGACATTGCTGTTGGTTCCGCGCAGCGCATGGGTGTTCCGCTGTTCTTCGGCGGCCCGCACGCGGCCTACATGGCCGTCCAGAAGGGGCTGGAGCGTTCCATGCCCGGCCGCCTGGTGGGCGTCTCCAAGGACGACGCCGGCGTCCCCGCTTACCGCTTGGCGCTGCAGACACGTGAGCAGCACATCCGCCGTGAGAAGGCCACCTCCAACATTTGTACGGCACAGGCATTGCTGGCCATCGTGGCCTCCATGTACGCCGTCTACCACGGTCCCGAGGGCTTGAAGGCGATCGCCGAAACCGCCCACAGCCACGCCCGCACGCTCGCAGCGTCACTGAAGGCGGCCGGCGTCGACGTCCTCCATGGCTCCTTCTTCGACACCGTCACCGTCCGCGTTCCCGGCAAGGCTGCGGAGATCGTGGCCGCCGCTGAGGCCAAGGGCATCAACCTCCGGGGCATCGATGCTGACACCGTGGGTATGTCTGTTGATGAAACCACGACGACGGCGGTTGTCGCCGACGTTGCATCGGTCTTCGGCGCTTCGGTACTTGAGTCGGCGGATGGCTTCGCCCTGGAATCCTCCGTGGAGCGCACCAGCGATTTCATGCAGCACCCGGTGTTCAACACGCACCGCTCCGAAACCCAGCTCCTGCGCTACATCCGCAAGCTCTCTGACCGCGACCTTGCGCTGGACCGCACCATGATTCCGCTGGGCTCCTGCACCATGAAGCTCAACGCCACGGCAGAGATGGAAGCCATCTCCTGGCCGGAATTCGCCTCCATCCACCCGTTCGCACCGGACTCCCACACCGAGGGCTGGCGTGAGCTCATCGGCGACCTCGAGGCACAGCTGACCGAGATCACGGGCTACGACCAAGTGTCCATCCAGCCCAACGCAGGTTCGCAGGGTGAGCTGGCCGGGTTGCTGGCCATCCGTGGCTACCACCTGTCCAACGGCGATGAGCAGCGCAACGTGTGCCTTATCCCCGCATCGGCTCACGGCACCAACGCGGCCTCCGCAGTGCTGGCCGGCATGAAGGTAGTGGTTGTTGCCACCGCGCCGGACGGCACCATCGATCACGTTGACCTCAAGGCCAAGATCGAGGCCCACCGCGACGCCCTCTCCGCGATCATGATCACCTACCCGTCCACGCACGGTGTGTACGACGCCGACGTCCGCGAAGTCTGCGACGCCATCCACGAGGCCGGCGGCCAGGTGTACATTGACGGCGCCAACCTCAACGCACTCGTCGGACTCGCCCAGCCGGGCAAGTTCGGCGGCGACGTGTCCCACCTGAACCTGCACAAGACCTTCTGCATCCCGCACGGCGGCGGCGGACCGGGCGTTGGCCCGGTGGCAGCCAAGGCACACCTGGCGCCGTTCATGCCCGGTGACGCAGCATCCTGGACCGAAGGCAACGACGTCCCGATTTCCGCCTCCCGTTTCGGTTCCGCCGGTGTCCTTCCGATCTCCTGGGCTTACGTGAAGCTCATGGGCGGCCAGGGCCTCACCGAAGCCACCAAGTCCGCGCTGCTCGCTGCGAACTACATCGCTTCACGCCTCAACGATCACTTCCCGGTTCTCTACACGGGCGAAGGCGGCCTCGTGGCGCACGAGTGCATCCTGGACCTCCGCGAACTGACGGCCAAAACCGGCGTCACCGCTGAGGACGTGGCCAAGCGCCTCATTGACTTCGGCTTCCACGCACCCACCCTGGCCTTCCCGGTAGCGGGAACGCTCATGGTGGAGCCCACCGAGTCCGAGGACCTTGCGGAGATCGACCGCTTCATCGAAGCCATGATCGCCATCCGTGCCGAAATCGACCAGGTTGCCCACGGCGACTTCTCCGTGCAGGATTCCCCGCTCCGCCGCGCACCCCACACGGCAGCCGCCGTCGTAAGTTCCGATTGGGACCGTTCCTACCCGCGTGAGCAGGCCGCGTTCCCGGTCCACCACCTCAAGCAGGACAAATACTTCCCGCCCGTTGGCCGCATTGACGGCGCAGCCGGAGACCGTAATCTGGTCTGCTCCTGCCCGCCGATCGAAGACTTCGAGAACTAGGACGGTCCGCAGAATGACTGAGAAGTACACAGCCCTCTACGAAGAGCACAAGAAGCTCGGCGCCTCCTTTACGGACTTCGGCGGCTGGCAAATGCCGCTCAAGTACTCGTCCGAACTGGCCGAGCACCACGCCGTCCGCAAATCCGCAGGCCTGTTCGACCTCTCCCACATGGGCGAAGTCTGGGTCACCGGGCCCGAGGCGGCCGCGTTCCTGGACTACGCCTTGGCAGGCAAGATCTCTGCCATGGCCCAGGGCAAAGCCAAGTACTCCCTGATCTGCCAGGAAGACGGCGGCATCATTGATGACCTGATCGTCTACCGCCGTGCCTCTACCGAAGAAGGCTCGGACAAGTTCCTGGTGGTCCCGAACGCAGGCAACGCTGCGGTTGTGGCTGCCGCGCTGCTGGAGCGCGCCGCCGGTTTTGACGTCGTGGTTCAGGACGCCTCTGCCGGGACGTCGCTGATCGCTGTCCAGGGGCCCCTTGCCGAAGCGATCCTCCTTCGCCTCGTCCCCGGGGAGCAGCACGCGCTGGTCACCGAACTGAAGTACTACGCGGCGGTTGATGTCCCGTTCACGTTCGACGGCGGCACCCAGGACCTGCTGTTGGCCCGCACCGGGTACACCGGCGAAGACGGGTTCGAGATCTTCGTGGCCAACGAATCAGCTGCCGCGCTGTGGCAGGCCATTGCGGCTGCCGCTAATGAAGGTGAGCTGATCCCGGCCGGGCTGGCATCGCGCGACTCCCTGCGCTTGGAAGCCGGCATGCCCCTCTACGGCAACGAGCTTTCCCGTGAAGGCAACCCCTTTGCTGCAGGCCTTGGGCCGGTTGTTGCGCTCTCCAAGGAAGGCGACTTTGTTGGCAAGGAAGCACTCGCTGCCCTGAAAGCCGATGGCGCAGGGAGCACCAGCGGACGCAAGCTGGTTGGACTCAAGGGCCTGGGACGCCGGGCAGGCCGTGGACACTACCCGGTCCTTAAGGATGGTGCCGTGGTGGGAGAAGTGACGTCCGGCCAGCCCAGCCCCACGTTGGGATACCCGGTAGCGTTGGCGTATGTCGACGTCGAACACTCAGAGCTTGGCACCGCGCTGGACATCGACCTGCGCGGCAAGAGCGAGCCGTTCGAAGTTGTAGCCCTGCCGTTCTACAAGCGCCAAAAGTAACCACAGGCTTTAGCCTCCACCCGTAAAGGAAACAGAATGCCCAAAGTAGCTGCCCAGCTTCAGTACTCCGACGAGCACGAGTGGGTCTCCCGCGGCGAAGGGAACTCGGTGTCCGTTGGCATTTCCGAGGTTGCCACCGACGCCCTGGGTGACATTGTGTACGTGGACCTGCCCGAGGTTGGTTCTTCAGTAACTGCAGGAGAAACCTGTGGCGAAGTGGAATCCACCAAGTCGGTCTCGGACCTGTACTCGCCCGTCACCGGTGAGGTCACGGAAATCAACGACGCCGTTGTTTCCGATCCCGCCCTGATCAACAACGATCCCTACGGCGCCGGCTGGCTCTTCAAGGTTGCTGCCGAGTCTGACGGTCCGCTGCTCTCGGCCGAGGAATACGCCTCCAAGAACGGTGGCGACCTGGCCTGACGTTCCCTTGCTCCACTTCGGGGGATCGCTGCCCATCATGCCGTGCGCACGGCACATGTGGCAGCGAACCCCCGAATCGGGGAACGTGCTCGGCCCTCCGGCAGGATCATCTGCCGGAACATTTCAAGCTTTAAAAAGGAATCACGGCTATGGCTGTTGGTGTTTTCGATTTGTTCACCGTGGGAATTGGCCCCTCAAGCTCCCACACCGTGGGTCCGATGCGGGCCGGAGCGGTCTTCGCTTCCGAGCTGAAGGACGCTGATGTCCTTGGCAAGGTAGCCTCTTTGCGCGTTGATTTGTATGGCTCCCTGGCAGCGACGGGTCGGGGACACGGCACGTTCACGGCAACGATGCTGGGCCTTGAAGGCTACGAGCCCGAGCTGATCCTTCCCGATGAAGTGGAGGAACGCCTGGCCTTGATGGCGGAGACGGGAAAGCTCAACCTGGCCGGTGGCGTCGAGTTGGACTACGCCGTGGAAGACATGATCCTGCACCCTTTGACCGTGCTGCCGCGGCACACCAACGGGATGAAGTTCGCCGTGTCCGATGCAGAGGGCAACGTGCTGAAAGAAGCAACGTTCTTCTCGGTGGGCGGTGGGTTCATTGTGCGCGAGGGCGAGGAATCCGCAGCGCAGGCCGAATTGGAAGAATCCAAGAAGGAATTGCCGCTGCCGTTCAGGACGGCGGCCGAGCTGATGGGACGGTGCTCGTCCAAGGGGCTGGGGATCTCCGACATCATGTTCATCAACGAGCGTGCGTCCCGCACCGAGGAGGAGATCCGCGAAGGCCTCCTGCACATCTGGGCCGTGATGGAAGCCTGTGTTGAAACGTCCCTGCAGCGCGAAGGTGTCCTTCCCGGCGGACTGAAGGTCCGCCGTCGTTCTCCCGACTGGCTGGAGCGGCTCCTGAAAGAGGACAAGGACCGCAACGATCCCAAGTATTGGCAGGAGTGGGTCAACCTGATCGCGCTGGCGGTCAATGAGGAGAACGCATCCGGTGGCCGGGTGGTAACAGCCCCCACCAACGGCGCAGCGGGCATCATCCCCGCAGTGCTGTACTACGCGCTGAACTACGCCCCCGGCATGGACAAAGCCACCCAGCAGGACCGGGACGATGTTGTGGTGAAGTTCCTGCTGGCCGCCGGTGCCGTGGGTGTTCTGTACAAGGAACAGGCATCCATTTCCGGTGCTGAGGTGGGGTGCCAGGGTGAGGTCGGTTCGGCGTCGTCCATGGCCGCTGCCGGACTGGCTGAAGTGATGGGTGGCACGCCCGGCCAGGTGGAAAACGCGGCCGAGATCGCCATGGAGCACAACCTTGGATTGACGTGTGATCCGATCGGCGGACTGGTGCAGATTCCGTGCATCGAGCGCAACGCGATCGCCGCGGCCAAGGCCATCAACGCAGCGAAGATGGCCTTGTGGGGCGATGGCACCCACCGGGTCTCCCTGGATGAGGTCATTGTCACCATGCGTGAAACCGGCAAGGACATGTCCCACAAATACAAGGAAACGGCCATGGGCGGCCTGGCCGTCAACGTGGTGGAGTGCTGAGGCTGTTTACTGTCGGTCCCTAGTGCCATGCTGTACACATGAGCGGGGGATATGACAGGGATTTCTTGCGGGCACGCCTGGAGCTGCCCAGTCCGTCAGTAACGACGATTCTTTTGGACTACACCCACTTCTCCGTGCGTTTCAGGGCATCCCGGAAGCTCGCGGCGGTGGTGGGCGTCAACATCAGCGGTGCGGAGTTGAATCCTCTGGCCCGGGAGGGCACCTGGCATTTTGATGACAGGGTACCCAGGGAACAGCAGGCAGGTCCGGACGTCTACAAGAACAACGCGTTTGATCGCGGACATCTGGTGCGGCGTCTGGACCCGGTGTGGGGAGATGCTGCCACCGCCAAAAAGGCCAACCAGGACACCTTCGTGTTCACCAATGCCGCCCCGCAGGTCGATGACTTCAATCAGGGCAAGGAACTGTGGGTGGGGCTGGAGGACCATGTGCTCCAGCACGCCGATGCGCATGACGCGAAGCTCAGTGTCTTCACCGGACCCGTGCTCCTGGACGACGACCTTCCCTACCGGGGAGTCCAGGTTCCACGGAAATTCTGGAAGATCGCGGCGTGGACCAACGACGCGAAGCTGGCAGCCGCCGGGTTTGTCCTGGACCAGTCACCCCTGCTCGGCAAAGTGGACCTTAAACGAGCCATCGACCAACGCCTGCTGGAAGGGGAGCCGCCTCCCTTGGGTCCCTTCCGCACCTTCCAGGTGCCCATTGGAGAGATCGCGGACCTCACGGGGCTCAGCCTCAGCCGGCTCGCCACCGCCGACCGCCTGGTCAGCGGGCAGCGGGAACTCGGCAAGCAACCCAAAGCCATCAAACTCGAAAGCATGGACCAGATCCGCCTCTAGGTAAACACCGGGACTGGCACGCACTGTCGATTTTTCCCGGCCCGATAGACTTGAAGCTGCATGCCCGCTTGCCTTTGAACACTGCACTGAAACCCTGAGATTGGACACGGCCACCTTGCGAGAATTTACCGCCCGCTTTGCCACCGCCGAGGAAACCGATAACTGGGACAAGCACGTCACTGCCAACCCGAACGGCGGCAACATGCTGCAATCGGAAGCGTATGCGGCAGTCAAGGACGGCAACGGCTGGCTGGTTCGCCGCTTGGTGGTGGAAACCGCCGGGTACGCCAGCTACAACCTGCTTCTGGAAAAGAAGTTTCCGGTTCTTGGACGCCTTTGGTACCTCATCAAAGGTCCGGACGCGGCGTCGGTTGAGGACATCAAGCCCATGCTCGCTGCGGTGGCCCGGTTGGCCACGGAACAGAAGCTGAACGTCTTCAGCATCAAGATCGAGCCCGACGTCGTTGAGTCGCCCGAGGTGGCTGCCCAACTGCGGGCGATGGGCCTGGTTAAGGCCCCGAACATCCAGTCCAACGACCATACGGCCATTCTGGACATCTCAGCCCCCGCCAACGAGGTCCTGCGAAGCATCTCTTCACGGGCCAGGAATGCCGTCCGCAGGGCAGAACGCGAAGGCTGCGAGGTGGTTTCTGCCGAGCCGGGCGAGGACAGCTACCGCAAGCTGTACGCCCTGATGCAGAACACGGTCAACGCCAAGGGCGCCATGCCGCTGCGCAGCTACGAGTACTACGCCACGTTCTGGGGTGAATTCTGCAGCCGGGGGCAAGGGCACTTCTTCTTTGTCCATGAGGACGGGGCGCCCAGTGTTGGCGCGTTCGTCATCAACTACGGTTCCAAGGCCACCTACAAAGACGGCGGCTCCACACAGAACCGCCAGCAGTACGGGGACTCCCACTTGGTGCAGTGGACGGCCATCCGGCGGATGCAGGAGCTCGGTTGCGTGGAATACGACTTCTGCGGCACACCACCGGCGGCCAGCATCAAGGACAAGAACCACCCGCTCTACGGCCTGGGATCCTTCAAGACCAGCTTCACCAAGACCGTCACGGACTTCGTGGGTTGCTACGACCATGTGGTGGGCCCGCTCCGCTACAAGCTGTGGCTCGAAGGAGCAGAGAAGGTTTTCCGGAGGCTGGAGACCATGCGCACCGGCGGACAGTTCTACTAAAACCAGTTCCATCAAGCACGGCCCGCTGTGGGCTGCAGGCAAGGCCCGCCCCGGCCACCAACGGGTGCAAATCTACTTATAGGTGAGGTAATTTCTTTGACTCCGATCGAGGCTGGAACCGACATGGAATTCGTACTGATCAGCGACGCTGATTTCGAGGCCTTTGCCAAGGGACACCCGCAGGGAAGCTTCATCCAATCCTTGGAACTGACGCGGTTCCAGCGCGCCCGCGGACAGGAAACGGAGCTTTTCGGAGTCATGCGCGACAGCAGCCTCATCGCCGCCGGCAAGATCGTGTACACCTCCAACCGCTTTGGCTACAAGACCGCTGACTGCGCCAAGGGACCCCTCATGGACTACAGCGATCCCGCACTGGTGAGGTTCGTCGTCGAGCAGTTGAAGAAGCATGCGGCGTCAAAGAAGGCCGCTGAACTGCGGATCTCGCCCAACGTCCGCTACATCGCCAGGGACGAAGACGGCGCGGAGCACCCCGAGGTGGAGGACAACCGTCCGCTCCTCAAAGAACTGGCGGGCCTGGGCTTCCAGCACCAGGGCTTCGACATGAACTTCGCCAACATCAACTGGATGTTCGTCAAGCAACTGGACGGCATAGCCGATTCCGAAGAGCTCATCATGGGCATGAACTACCGCACGCGCAAAGCCATCAGGAAAGCGGAGAAGAACGGCGTTTACCTGGAGCAGGCCACGCTGGAAACACTGGATGAGTTCTACAATGCGCTGAGCACTGCCGGGGACGAGAAAGGCTTTACGTACCGCGAACGCGGGTACTACGAAAGCCTGCTCAAAAGCACCTCCAGTGAGTTCACCAAACTCATGATGGCCAAGATCAACATTCCTGAATACCGGGCCTCCATCACGGAGCGCCTGGAGGCCGAGACTGCTGTCCTGAACGACCTCAAGCGGGAGGTGGAGGAAACAGGCAGCAAGAAGAAGGCCAACCGGGTCAAAGTTGTCCAGGACCTGGTGGACAGCTACGAGCGGAGCCTGAAGGACATTGAACGCTTCCCGGACTCCGTTGGCGTCGCCACCGTGGCTGCCATCCACTTTGCCTGTTCCGGGGATGAACTGGTGTGCGTCATCGGCGGTACGGTGCAGGACTACATCTACTTCAACGGCGCAACGTCCCTGTACTGGGGCATGATGCTGCACGCCCTCAACAATGGCTACTCGCGGTACAACTTCTACGGCACTTTCGGTATCCAGGGGCAGGACGAGACCGGCCACGGCGGGTACGAATTCAAGAAGGGCTTTGGCGGCGAAGTGGTCCAGCTGGTGGGCGACTTTGTGGCTCCGGTCAATCCGCTGGTCTTCAACGCCTTCCGGGTAGCCAAGAAGCTCGCAGGAACCGCCCAGACAGTACTGGAACGATTGCCTCTTGAGAAATTGCCGGTTGTAGGAAAAATCCGAAGGAACCGCTGATCACAATAGCCAGAGGGAGGATCGCTGCGTGACTGAATGGCCTGAGGGCTCAGGTAACAAGCCGCATACGGACGGCTTGCCCAAGACCCAACCACTGCGGCCCTCGCAAGTGCGGCAGAACGTCAATGCCAAACGTATGCTGATGCGTTTGGTCCAGGGCGACAGCCCGCCCACCGCACCCATGAACATCGTGGACCGGCTTGCGGGCAGCCCGTACGCCAACCCCACCATCCAGGTGGTGGGCGTTGACGCCTCGGCGCGCAAGACCATCGACTTCGCCCTGCATCTGGCGGAGGTCATGTTCAGGTACGGTGCCGGAGCGTTGGAGGTGGAGACCAGCATGATTGCCGTCACCGCTGCCCTTGGCCTGAAGAACGTGGAAGTGGACATCACCAACCAGTCGGTGGCCATCAACTACGCACCCAAGGACCAGACTCCCATCACCCTCCTCCGAGTGGTGCGCTCCTGGACCAACAACTACGCAGGCCTGGCCCAGGTCCACCAGTTGGTCACCGACATTGTGGCCGGCGGCGTGGGCCGTGACGAGGCCGTGCGGCGCTTGAACGAGATCATCCGCAGCGCCAAGCCGTTCCCGCGGTGGATGGTCACCATGGCTTTTGGTGTCTTTGCCGCGGTCTTTGTGGGCGTTCTGGGTGGCGGTCCCGGGGCTTCCGCGCTGGCCTTCGCATCCAACATGCTCATCAGCCTGCTGGCGCGGCAATTGATCCGTTGGCGCACACCCGACTTCTTTGTGACCATGGCCAGCTCCTTCCTGGTCACGTTCATTGCGCTGATGCTGCGATGGGCGGGTGCGGACATCGCTCCGTCCATTGTGGTTGCCGGCGGCATTCTGCTGCTGTTGCCCACCGGTCGGTTGGTGTCATCCGTACAAGACGCCATCAACGGCTTCCCCGTCACCGCGGCTGGCCGTTTCCTCTCCACCTTGCTGACCTTCGGCGCGATCGTGGCCGGGATCGGCATAGCTGTGGTGGCAGGAACCATGCTGGGAAGCGCGCTCCTTGACGTCACCCAAACCTTCCCCGATGCCTATCCGCTGTGGGGCCGGGCCATCCTCATCGCCATAGCTGTGGTGGCCATTGGCGTCACCGAGCAGACCCAGATGCGGCTTTTGCTTCCGACCGCGGCAGTCGGCTTGGTGGGCTTCTGCGTTTTGTGGGGCGTGGGCGAGTCCGGTCTGGGGGACCGCCTGACGCCGGCGGTGGCCGCTGTGGTGATCGGTCTGCTGGCCCGCGTGGTCGCGCTGAAGCTGGGCGCTCCGCAGCTGGTGGTTGCGGTTCCGGCCGCGCTGATCCTGCTGCCTGGCCTCACGATCTTCCGCTCCATGTACACGCTCACCGTTGAAGGTGGCGACTTCCTGGCAGGGGCTGGCGGCATGCTCAATGCCGGTGCCATTGTGCTGGGAGTGGCCGCAGGAATCGTGCTGGGCGACAACCTCGCACGGCCGCTGACCAAGGGGCTCTCCAGCAACGAGCGCCGCCGGGTCCGCAGGCGGTAATGACGTGATGAAGAAGGGCGCCACCGTTCGGTGGCGCCCTTCTTTGCAGTGCTGCCAGATCTGGGCAGTGCCTCAGATCTGGCCTGTGCCTCAGATCTGGCCGACGGGGAGCTTCTTTTCGGCTTGGAAGACTTCCTCCACACGGCCCTGGGCCCAGTAGCCGGACAGTGAGACCTGTGATCGCTCCAGGCCGCGCTGGACGAAGAAGATCTCGCGGAGCCCCTTCATGTAGCCACGCTCGCCATGGGCAAAGACGTCCACGCGTCCGGGCAGCCATTCCGTGTTCCCCAGGGCCTCCAGGAGAAGATCACTGGACCCTGCGGGCGCACCCCTGCGGAACAGCCACTGCAGTTCTACCCCGGGAGGGGCGCTGATGGGCAGGATGTCGGCTTCGCTGTCCACTTCCATGACGGCGATGCCACGGGCATCGGAGGCCAGTGCTTCGATCGAGGCTGCAATGGCGGGGATCGCAGCGTCGTCTCCGGCAAAGAGGTACCAGTCGGCACCCGGGGCCGGGTTGTAGGCGCCACCTGGTCCAGTGAAGACCAACGAATCCCCGGGCTCCGCGCTGGCAGCCCACGGACCTGCCAGGCCTTCGTCGCCGTGGACCACGAAGTCGATGGCCAACTCCTGCGCCTCCAGGTCCACCCATCGGATGGTGTACGTCCTGGTGTGGGGCCATTGCTCCCGTGGCATGGTCTCCCGGATGGCCCAAAGGTCCAGGGGAAGCTGGTAATCAACGCCAGGCTGCGGGAAGACGATCTTGACGTAACGGTCCACGTACTCGTTGTTGGCGTAGTCGCTGAAGCCCGGGCCGCCGGCCACAATGCGCACCATGTGGGGGGAAAGTTGCTCGCGCCGCAGCACCGTCAGGTTGACTTGCGGGCGGCTCTTGCGGGTAGCGGACGACGTAACGGGGAGTGCTGACATATAGGCAAGCCTAAGCTAATGAGCTCCGAGCAGGCTGGGTATGAGTCGCACATTACAGTCGCTCTCTCACGTCCCGTCGCGTTCTGGCAGTTCCTCTCTCACGTCCCGTCGCGTTCTGACCGTTCCTCTCTCACGTCCCGCATCGGTGGGATGTGAATGAGGGATGGGCTTTTGGGGGTGGGATGTGAGAGAGGGGCGGTGGGGTGGGTCAGAGGACCGGCAGTTCCCAGTCCACCGGATCTGCCCCTTGTTCGCGCAACAAGTCGTTGGTCCTGCTGAAGGGTTTGGAGCCGAAGAAACCGCGGGAAGCAGACAGGGGACTCGGGTGCGCGGACACAATCGACGGCGCACCCTCCAGCAGCGGCTCCACCCCCTCGGCATCCTTGCCCCACAGGATGGCCACCAGGGGGCGGCGGTTCCCGGCGGCGTCGGTCCGCTTGGCCACTGCGGTGACTGCCGCCGTCGTGATCTCTTCCCATCCCTTGCGTCGATGCGAGCCGGCCTTCCCTGCTTCCACGCTGAGCACCCTGTTCAACAGCAGGACGCCTTGGCCTGTCCAGGCGCTGAGGTCACCGTGGACGCGCGGCGGAAGACCCAGGTCGTCGTGGAGTTCCCGGTAGATGTTGGTGAGGCTGCGGGGGATAGGGCGGGTCCGGGGCGAGACGGCGAAGGACAGCCCGACGGCGTGTCCCGGCGTGGGATACGGGTCCTGCCCCAGGATGAGTACTTTGACGTCAGCCAGCGGCTGCTGGAATGCGCGCAGAAGGTGATCCGCCCTCGGCAGTACCTGGGCCCCGCTGGCCGCTTGTTCCGCCACGAAGCGCAAGGCGTCCCGGAGCTGTCCTTCAACCGGTTCAAGTGCCGCGGCCCAATCGGGAGCCACAAGATCGCCGAGGGGCCGGTGGCCAAGTTCCGAAAAACCGGAATCGTTGGTGGTTGCGGGTTCAAGGTCAAAAAGTGCTTCCTCGCCTGTCATCACGTCATTGTGCCTTGCCTCTGGGTGCCGGGGCGAATGACACCGTTGTTATTCGCCCGTAACATGGGAGTAGGACATTTTTCCCAACAAGCGTCGAAGGAGTGTGCCGTGGCAGAACCAGCAACGGATCCGATGGCGGCGCAGGCCCCGGGCTTTGCCCTGGCGGACCTCGCAGCGGAAACCCGCAGCGACTCGCCGCTCAGCGAACGCGACCAGCAGATCCTCGCCTTGGAACGGCAGTGGTGGAAGTACGCCGGAGCCAAGGAACAGGCTATCCGCGAACTGTTCGATCTCTCCGCCACGCACTACTACCAAATACTGAACGCGTTGATCGACACCGAGGACGCATTGGCCCACGATCCCATGCTCGTCAAGAGATTGCGTAGACTACGTACGTCCCGCCAGCGTGCGCGGACGGCACGTCGCTTGGGGTCCGACGCGTAAATCGCAAGGCTGATCTGTCAGCAGCAACCAGCAAGGACATCGCTTCACCATGACCAAATTTGCCCGGGACGAGTTCGACCAAGTCCCACAGAACACCTCCCGTCAGGGCGTACACCGCGATGCCCAGGAAACCGCCCGCCCAACTTTGTGGCCGGTCCTGACCGTTGGCGCCGTGGCACTGGTGCTCGGGTTGGTAGCCTTCCTGGTCCTGCCGAACCTCGGTGTGGTGGGGCCCAGCGCCTCAACACAAACCTCGACGCCGGCACCCCAGCAGACGGAAACGGCACCATCAGCGCAGCCCACCGATACCGGGACGCCGCCGGTCGCTTCAGGCGAACCGACGCCGGGCACGTCGCCGTCGGATGTTCCGTCCGCGACCCCCTCGGCCGCCAACGTGGACAAAGCAACACCCGTGGCCGTCTACAACGGTGCCGGTACTGCCGGCCTGGCCGGCAGGGTTGCCGGATTGGTCCAGGGTGACGGCTGGACGCTGAGCACGGTGGGAAACTGGGGCGGATTGCCGCAGCAGACATCCGTGATTTTCTACAATGCACCTGCCCAGAAGGCCAACGCAGAAGCCCTGGGAACCTTGCTCCGCATCCAGACAATCGTTGAGTCCACCGACATCCAGCAGCCGCTGGTTGTCGTGGCAGGCCCGGGGTACCAGTAACTCTTTCAGCCCAGGCCCGGACCCAACTGGGTTAAGCCTCAATAACAAAGTCATGCAATCCCGCTCTTCGGCCACCACTGGCAGAGTGACTGTGGTTACAGTGGATTGATTCCGGTACGGCGATCCCGGCTACCGGTTTTTCTACTGCGAAAGTGTGGACATCATGGCATTGGGAACCGTCAAATGGTTCAACGCCGAAAAGGGCTACGGCTTCATCACTGTGGATGAATCCGGCGACGACGTTTTTGTACACTGGTCCGCCATTCAGATGGACGGCTTCCGGGCCCTCGAAGAAGGGCAGCGGGTTGAATTCGAAGTGGGCGAGGGCCAGAAGGGGCCGCAGGCCGAAGGCGTCCGCGCAGCCTGAACTGCCAGGCCCCGGAAGGTTGCTCTCAGCTATTGGCTGAAACCCCCTTGTTTTGTCTCCTGAAGAGGCATTCCTGCTTGCACTCTCCACGGGTGAGTGCTAATTATTGATTTAGCACTCCTACGGTTCGACTGCTAAGTCCGGCCCGGCACTCGCTGGACCGCTTGGTTGGTTGGGCTCATGGAGGATCAAGAAAAACCTTGGTGTGGTGAGGTTCGGAGCGCGGGGCGTACATAGGCCGCGGGCTACGGGCCGTCCGTCGCGGGCACCGCACCGCCAGGTACCTTCTTAACGACTGTCCCGAAAGGACTACCGCCGTTATGGCCAAGATCATTGCATTTGATGAAGAGGCACGCCGCGGCCTCGAGCGGGGTTTGAACATCCTCGCAGACGCCGTCAAGGTCACCCTCGGCCCGCGTGGACGCAACGTCGTCCTCGAAAAGAAGTGGGGCGCCCCCACGATCACCAACGATGGCGTTTCCATCGCCAAGGAGATCGAGCTGGACGATCCTTACGAGAAGATCGGCGCTGAGCTGGTCAAGGAAGTTGCCAAGAAGACGGATGACGTCGCTGGCGACGGTACCACCACCGCAACGGTTCTCGCCCAGGCACTGGTCAAGGAAGGCCTGCGCAACGTTGCCGCCGGCGCCGACCCGCTGTCCCTCAAGCGCGGCATCGAGAAGGCTGTTGAGGCAGTCATCAGCGAACTGCTGAGCTCTGCCAAGGAAATCGAAACCAAAGAGCAGATCGCCGCTACGGCGTCCATCTCCGCTGGTGACCCGGAAATCGGCAGCCTCATCGCCGAAGCCCTGGACAAGGTTGGCAAGGAAGGCGTCATCACGGTCGAGGAGTCCAACACCTTCGGCCTGGAGCTCGAGCTCACCGAAGGCATGCGCTTCGACAAGGGCTACATCTCCGCTTACTTCGTTACCGATGCAGAGCGCCAGGAAACGGTTCTTGAAGATCCGTACATCCTGATCGTCAACTCCAAGATCTCCAACGTGAAGGAACTCGTCACGGTTCTGGAGAAGGTCATGCAGTCCAACAAGCCGCTGCTGATCATCGCTGAAGACATCGAGGGCGAGGCTCTGGCCACCCTGATCGTCAACAAGATCCGCGGCACCTTCAAGTCCGTTGCCGTCAAGGCTCCGGGCTTCGGCGACCGCCGCAAGGCACAGCTTGCCGACATTGCCATCCTCACCGGTGGCCAGGTCATCTCCGAAGAAGTTGGCCTCAAGCTCGAAAACGCCGGACTGGAGCTCCTTGGCACCGCCCGCAAGGTTGTTGTCACCAAGGACGAGACCACCATTGTTGAAGGTGCCGGCGACGCCGACGCCATCGCTGGTCGCGTAGCCCAGATCCGCGCCGAGATCGAGAACTCCGATTCCGACTACGACCGCGAGAAGCTGCAGGAACGTCTGGCCAAGCTGGCCGGCGGCGTTGCAGTCATCAAGGCCGGTGCCGCTACCGAAGTTGAGCTCAAGGAACGCAAGCACCGCATTGAGGACGCAGTCCGCAACGCCAAGGCTGCAGTTGAAGAGGGCATCGTTGCCGGTGGTGGCGTAGCCCTCATCCAGGCCGGCGCCAAGGCATTCGCCAACCTCACCCTCCAGGGTGACGAGGCAACCGGTGCCAACATCGTCAAGGTAGCCATTGACGCTCCGCTCAAGCAGATCGCTTTCAACGCCGGCCTCGAACCGGGCGTTGTTGTGGACAAGGTCCGCGGCTTGCCTGCCGGCCACGGCTTGAACGCTGCCACGGGCGAGTACGAAGACCTGCTGGCTGCCGGCGTCAACGACCCCGTAAAGGTCACCCGCTCGGCTCTCCAGAACGCTGCTTCCATCGCTGGTCTGTTCCTGACCACCGAGGCCGTAGTTGCTGACAAGCCTGAGAAGAACGCTCCGGCTCCGGGCGGCGACGACATGGGCGGCATGGGCGGCTTCTAAGCCACCTTCTGCTGAACCTGGCGTTTCAGAGCACACGACGGCGGTCCCCACCTCACGGTGGGGGCCGCCGTTTGCATGAGCGCCCTCTCGCGGCCACGAAATCGCGGGAACGCTGCGAATCAGTCGCCCCGGTCCGGCGTTTTGGCACGCTTCCCGCGACGTCGGCGAAAGAGTGTCGGTGGCTTCTGGCAGGATTAAAGGCATGACGATTATTGCTGCCGCCGATGGGTCCGCCCTCGGTAATCCTGGGCCGGCCGGTTGGGCCTGGTACGTTGACGATTCCTGCTGGCGAGCGGGAGGTTGGCCCCACGGCACCAACAACCAGGGCGAGCTGATGGCCGTGTTGGACCTGTTCCGGTCCACGGCGCACGTAGCCGATGAAGACTTGCTGATCCTGTGCGACAGCCAATACGTCATCAACTGCATCACCAAGTGGATGTCCGGGTGGAAACGCAAGGGCTGGCGCAAGGCGGACGGCAAGGCTGTGCTCAACGTCGATTTGCTTAAGGACATCGATCAAGCCGTGGCAGGCCGCAAGTACAAGTTTGAGTGGGTCAAAGGCCACGCCGGACACCCCCTCAACGAGGCCGCTGACGAGCGTGCCAGGGCAGTCGCCACGGCCTACCAGCAAGGCGTTGCAGCCCGCGTTGGCCCTGGATTCCCGGGTGCCGCCATTACCGAGGCCCCAGATGCGGCCGCTGCCGCCGACGACACCAAAGCCGCTGGCGCTCCCGTATCCGCCGCTCCAGCCGCCCACGCCGCTGCCGGGCAGCGTAACGTCGTCGAGCTAGCTACCCAGCCCAAGGTTGACCGGGCCGTGTCCCAGCACTTCGAACCCGCACTGTTCGGAGAGTCGGGCCTTTTTGGGCAGCTGGATCTCTTCAGTGAGCTCGAGGACAGTGCCGGAGTGCAGGAACTCTCACCCGAGGAAACTGTCCTCTCCTTGGAACGCGAACTGCTGCGCCCGGAAGTACGCGCAGATATTGGCAGGGTGGGTGTTCTGTTGCATCCGGACTTTGCCGAAATCGGGAGTTCGGGCCGGTACTGGACCAGGGATGCAATGTTGATGGCCCTGGAAGAAGATCCCGGCGTCCATACCGAGCTGGAACTTCTCACCGCCGATCGGCTGAGTGAGACCACCATTCTTCTGAACTACCGCAGCTTCGCGCATACGGGTGCTGCTCGCGCTGGGGCATCACACGACGGCCCCACCCCATCAGCCGCCCAGTCCGGCTCAGCCCTGCGCAGTTCTGTCTGGATGCTGGACCGGGGCCAGTGGCGCCTCCGCTTCCACCAGGGGACGCCTGAGCCCCAGGCCTAAGACGACGCTGGGACCTGCGGGGACGGGAGAACAGGGGGAAGGCGCCCGTCCCCGCAGGAGTTCAGTGGCGCAGCGCAGGTTGCGGGGCCTCGCTGCTAGTAAGTGAAGCGCTGGGTGTTCCCATGTTCCACCTCGGAGTAGCTGGTGGCGGCCGAGGACAGTGCGGTGGTGATGGAGGCCAGGGACGCCTCTACCTTGCTTTGCGTCAGGGACCATTCCAGGATCAGCGCCTGGAAGTTGTTGGCTGCAGATCCCTTCCAGGTTCCCTGCAGTTCTTCCAGGCCGCGCCGCATGGTGTGAACGTCCGAACTGATGCGGTCAACAGTTCCTTTGACGTTGGCTGACTTGAGTTGCAGCAACTCGGTGTCGACGGAGATGACGCTCATGGGCAGTGCCTTTCGACGAAGATGTTCCGCATAGTGCGGTGGAAGAGTGGGCCACACCATTGAGCCTAGGCAGCCGTCTTCCACCGCGGAACGGGTGGTCTTCGCTATGTGGAAAAAGCGTCCGGGGAACGCGCGAAAAGCTAAGGCGCCGAGACCTCGGCGGGTGCCTCGTGGTAGGGGAGGACAACCACCAAAGTTGCGCCGCCGCCGTCGGTCTCCTTGACCCGCACTGAACCATCATGGGAGCCCACGATCGCCGCTACGATGGCGAGGCCCAGGCCGCTGCCACCGGTTTCGCGGGTGCGGGAAGTATCTGCCCGGTAGAAGCGCTCAAAGATCTTGTTGGTTTCCGTCTCCGGAATTCCGGGACCGTGATCGCGGATTTCGATCACGGACTCCTGGCCCTTGGGCGTGCTCCGGGTGCCAACGGCGAGTTCGATCGGGCTTCCCTCCGGGGTATAGCGGAGGGCGTTTCCCACGAGGTTGCCGATCACTTGGCGTAGCTTCGCCTCGTCACCCTGAACCGGAGCCGCGCTGGGGGAGGCGCCATCCAGCCCTGTCATGGTGATGGTCCGGTCGCCGGAGGACGCCTTGGTGTCCACCATGGCATCGTGGGCCAGCAAATGCAGGTCCACGGGCTTGTGCTGGAGGGGCCGTTGTTCGTCCAGCCGGGCCAGCAGCAGGAGGTCCTCCACCATGGAACCCATCCGCTTGGCTTCGCTCTCGATCCTGCCCATGGCCATGGCCACATCCTCCGGGGTGGTGAGTGCCCCGTGCCGGTACAGCTCGGAGAAACCGCGGATGGTCACCAAGGGAGTGCGGAGCTCGTGCGAGGCATCGGCTGCGAAACGCCGCATCCGTCCCTCCGATGCTGCCCGGGCTGCGAAGGAGGACTCGATATGAGCCAGCATGGCGTTCAGTGACCCGCCCAAGCGGCCCACTTCCGTATGAGGGTTGTCGATTTCCACGCGCCGGGAGAGGTCTCCGGCAGCAATGGCCGCAGCAGTTTTCTCCACCTTTGCCAACGGCCTGAAGGAGCGGGCCACCGTCCACGTTGCTATGAAGAACGCCAGCACAATGGTCAGCAGCCCGACACCCACAACCACCAGGACGGCATGTTCCATGACCTTATCCACCGGGGTCAGCGGGAGACCGATGATCACCACGCCATTCTGGCCATTGGCGATCACACCAACAGCAACCACCCGCCAGTTGGTACCTGCGGTGCCCTTGACCTGAAACGGCGCATTGGCCCGCTGCTTGGCTTCCGCCGGGGTGATGTTCGCAATGGCGGGACGGTCCTGTTCGCTCCCGCCGAACTGGTAGGGATCAGTCCCAGGCACATAAAGGGTCAGGGAGTAGTCCGTGGGGACAGCGGTGTCAGGCTCGGACAGCGGATTGAAGGAGTTGCGGTCCTGGGCCAACGCCACTGCGCCTTTGAGCTTGTCATCAACCTGCCCTTGGAGGTAGCTCTTGACCAGCGTCAGCGTCCCTGCTCCGGTTGCCGCGAGGGCAAGCAACAGCAGTCCCATGATGATGGCGACGAGTTGGGACCTCAGGGATGCCGATTTCCAGCGTTGTACCAAGGGTCAGCGCTTCTCTGCCGTCCGGAGCACATAGCCCACGCCGCGTTTGGTCTGGATGAGTGCTGCGGCGTCGGGATCGATGTCCACTTTGCGCCGCAGGTAAGAGATGTAGGACTCAACAATGGAGGCATCTCCGTTGAAGTCGTACTCCCACACGTGGTCCAGGATCTGGGCCTTGGACAGGACACGGTTGGGATTGAGCATGAGGTAGCGCAGGAGCTTGAACTCGGTAGGCGAGAGCTCAATGACGGTGCCGCCGCGGCGGACCTCGTGGGCGTCGTCGTCGAGCTCAAGATCATCCACACGCAAAACCGCGTCGTCGTCTTCCAGCGGCTGGGTGCGGCGCAACACTGCCCGGATGCGGGCAACAACCTCGTCCAGGCTGAAGGGCTTGGTGACGTAATCATCTCCGCCGACGGTGAGGCCGGTGACCTTGTCTTCGGTGTCGTCCTTCGCGGTGAGGAACAGCACCGGGAAGTGCTTGCCTGCCGCGCGGAGACGCCGGGTGACGGTGAAGCCGTCCATGTCGGGCAGCATGACGTCCAGTACGGCCAGGTCCGGGGCGTGGAGGTCTGCGGCGGCCAGTGCCTCGCGACCATTGGACGCGGCCACTACCTCGAAGCCTGCAAAACGCAGCGACGTGGAGAGCAGCTCGCGAATGTTGGGTTCATCATCAACCACAAGAAGCTTGGCTTCGGGACCGTTCTTTTTCATGACGCCCATGATCCTCCCAGTAACTGGGAGTTTTCTGGAAGCACCATGTGAGCGGTCTCCGTGTCCGGTTGGCACATTGACGAGCCCACGGCCCCTAAGAACCCAGCGCCAGTCCTACTCCCAACGCGGTCATGGTCACTGCGATGCCGCCGTCCAGCCAGCGCCAGGAGGCGGGATTGGCGAAGAATCCCCGGAGCAGCCGCGCCCCGAAGCCCAAGGAGCAGAACCAGAGGATGCTGGCCAGCATGGCGCCGGCCCCGAACCACCACTGCAACCCCACGCCTTGGGCGCTGGCCAGCGAGCCGATCAGGGCGATGTCCAGGTACACGTGCGGGTTGAGCCAGGTGAGGGCCAGGACGGTGGCGATCGCGGCGGCGATGCTGCTCCGTGCTCCGCTTTTTCTGGATCCGTCCGCGGCGGTCAAAGCCTTCGGGCGTAGAGCACGTTTGGCGGCCATCAGGCCATAGGTCACCAGGAAGGCCGCCCCGATGTAGCGGAGAATCACGACGGCGGTGGGGGCCGCCGTCGTCAGCGCACCGATGCCTGCCACGCCGGCGGCGATCAGGACGGCATCGGAGAGCGCGCAGACCGCGACGATGGGAACAATGTGCTCGCCGCGTATGCCCTGCCGCAGGACGAAGGCGTTCTGCGCGCCGATCGCGACGATGAGGGCCAGGCCGGTGGCCAGGCCCAGGCCTGCTGCTTGGGAGAAATCTGTAAAAGTCACCCTTTGAACCTATGATCCCAGGAAGCATTAGACTAGCTAAATATTCTTAGATGGCATAAGATCAGCTAATGTCGAAGTTTCCCGCCGAGCAGCTGCTCACTTTCGCCGCAGTACTGTCCGAGGGCACCTTGGATGCCGCCGCGCGCCAACTGCACATCACGCCGTCGGCAGTATCCCAACGACTCAAGGCCCTGGAACATGCCGCTGGTCGCGTGCTGCTGCGCCGGAGCAACCCCGCCCAGCCCACCGAGGCTGGGGAGATTGTGCTGCGGTTGGCCCGCCAGATGGCGCAATTGGAGGCCGACGCCGGACGGGAGCTCGGCCTCGGGGCAGGAGGGGACCACCTTGCCCTCCCCATCGTGGTCAATGCCGACTCCCTGGCCGTCTGGTTCCTGCAGGCGCTGGTGCAGCTACCGGGCGATCTCCACGTCACCTTCGATCTGCACAGGGACGACGAACAGCACTCCACGTCACTTCTGCGGTCAGGGACGGTCATGGCAGCTGTCACTGCCACTCCCGAGCCGGTCCAAGGGTGCCGGGTGGAGAGCCTGGGCGTGATGCGCTACGTGCCGGTGGCGTCGCCGGACTACCTCGCCCGATGGTTTCCCCATTTCCCGGAAGGTGTCGATGGGGGAGCCCTGAATGCGGTCCCCACCGTGGACTTTGATCGCAAAGATACTTACCAGTGGGCTTTCGTGCAGTCATGGCCCACTGCGGGGGAACCGGCTCCCGGGCGGAAAGGGCCACGGCATTACGTTCCGGCGTCCCAGGACTTCGGCGACGCGATCCGGCTGGGCCTGGGGTGGGGGTTGTTGCCCGAAGCCCAGTGCGGTCCGGATATCGCTGCTGGGCGCCTCGTCGAGTTGGCCCCGGACCGGCCCTTGGACGTCCCGCTGTACTGGCAACGGTGGCGTACGGCGTCCACGGCGCTGGATGCGCTCAGCCGGGCCGTCCGGGAGGTCTCAGCGGAGTACTTGAGGCCAGCGGATTAAATCCCAAGACCGGTTTGACCCCTAAAACCGGACACGCCCGCCGAGGCGTCCAATAATGTCAGTGCCTGGTTCCACACTTTAACCATGGCAAAGACAACAGCACCCACCAGCATCACACGGCACCTGGACAGCGAGGACGTGGAATTCCACGTGACCTACCTGGACACCGATACCGGGCGTGTGCGCCGTGAAGATTTCCAGGACCTTGCTGCGGCAGAACGCTTCGCCAGTGCACAGCTCCGGGACGAAGAGTCCTGGGCAGTGGTGGACCACGTCAAGATCGCAGTCACCAGCCGCATGGTGGCTTAAGGCCGCAAGCCCTACTGCTCCTGGCCCACGTCCTTGCCGATGTCCTTGGCGTCCATGATCCTGTAGGCGTAGCCCTGTTCGGCCAGGAACCGTTGGCGCTTGGCCGCGAAGTCCTGGTCCAAGGTGTCGCGCGCCACCAGGGAGTAGAAGCGCGCAGCACGGCCATCCTGCTTGGGCCGCAGGAGCCTGCCAAGACGTTGCGCCTCTTCCTGCCGGGAGCCAAAGGAACCGGACACCTGGATGGCTACCGAGGCCTCGGGGAGGTCGATGGAGAAGTTGGCCACCTTGGAGACCACCAGCGTGTGCACCTCGCCCCTGCGGAAAGCATCGAACAGTTTTTGCCGTGCTTTGACGCTGGTTTCACCCTTGATCAACGGAGCGTCCAACCGCTCGGCGATCTCGTCAAGTTGATCAATGTACTGGCCAATCACCAGCAATTGCTCGCCCTTGTGGGCCTCCACCAGTTGCTCCACCACCTGGGTCTTCGTTTCGGAGGTGGCACAAAGCCGGTACTTGTCGGCGTCATCGGCCATGGCGTAGGCCACGCGCTCATCGCGGGGGAGGTCGACGCGCACTTCCACGCAGTCCGCCGGCGCTATATACCCCTGTGCCTCGATGTCCTTCCACGGAGCGTCGTACCGCTTGGGGCCGATCAGGCTGAAGACCTCGCCTTCGCGGCCGTCCTCGCGGACCAATGTTGCCGTCAGGCCCAACCGGCGCCGTGCCTGCAGATCAGCGGTCATCCGGAAGATCGGGGCAGGCAACAAGTGGACTTCGTCGTAAATGATCAGGCCCCAGTCGTGGCCGTCCACCAACTCCAGATGCGGGTACAGCCCACCGCGCTTGGTGGTGAGCACCTGGTAGGTGGCGATGGTGACGGGCCGGACTTCCTTGACGGACCCCGAGTATTCACCGATCTCATCTTCCGTCAGGGAGGTGCGTTTGAGGAGCTCGTCCTTCCACTGCCGTGCGGACACTGTGTTGGTCACCAGAATCAGGGTGGTGGTGGAGGAGGTTGCCATGGCGGCCGCGCCCACCAACGTCTTGCCTGCGCCACACGGAAGCACCACCACTCCGCTGCCGCCGGCCCAGAAGTTCTCCGTGGCTACTTTTTGATACGGGCGCAACTCCCAACCGCTCTGGTCCAGCATGATCAGGTGCGGCTGGCCATCAACGTAGCCCGCCAGATCCTCCGCGGGCCAGCCCAACTTGAGGAGCAGCTGTTTCAGCTGGCCCCGCTGCGAGGAATGCACCACCACAGTCTCGCCATCGATACGCGGCCCCAGAAGCGGTGCAATTTTTTTGGCACGGATTACTTCCTCCAACACGGGGTAGTCGTCCGTCCGCATCACCAGTCCATGCTGGGAGTCCTTCTCCAACCGCAGCCTGCCATAGCGGGACATGGTCTCTTCAATGTCGATCAGCAGCGAATGCGGAACCGGAAAACGCGAATACTTCAGCAGCGTGTCCAGCACCTGCTCGGCATCCAACCCGGCGGCGCGGGCGTTCCACAGCCCCAGCGGCGTCAACCGGTAGCTGTGCATATGTTCCGGCGCGCGCTCAAGTTCGGCGAAGGCGGCGATCGCGTGCCGTGCCTCTGTGGCGAGTTCGTGGTCCACTTCCAACAGAATGGTTTTGTCGCTCTGAACGATCAGCGGACCGTCGGTCACTGTTGATTCCTCACTCGCAGTTTGGTGAACACTTGCAGTGTGGTTGGCGCAGCTATTTAGCCGGCTCCACATCAATGATCCGGTGAATGGACAGCACCCGTTCCGTTTCCTTGGCGGGATCGAAAACCCGGACCCTCCCCCCGGAGACGGATACAGGAACAACTTTCTCCGTATTGGCATTCCCCAGGCTGTCCACCACGTTCATGATCACAGCCTGCTTCAGCCGGATGGCACGCTGCAGGGTCTCCAAGCCCAGCTGCGTGGAAGCCTCCCCGCCCGGACCGGACGGCACCCCGCGATGCTGCCGAAGCACCGAAAGCTGTACGTCCATCTCATCTTCCGGCGGAGCCGTGCGGGGCGCCGTGTACACAGGGCGCGCACTGCCGGGAACGGCCGTGGTCCGCTTGAAGCGTACGACGGCGGGCTCGGCCTCCTGCAGCGCAGGTGACAGTCCCAGCTCGCGCAGCACCCGTGCGGTTTCCCGTGGGCTGGCCGAGGACGTGAGGACTGTGGGCGCTATCCGCGCCAGGTTCAATGCCGACGTCCTGGCCTCACGGAGGAGGTCCGTAATGGCGGCTTCGTCATCGCTCTGAATAAAGCTGGCGCTGGTCCCTACCCGCAAACGGCCATGCCGCGATGCCGTGTCCTGGACCAGATAGGCCAAAGGTTGGGGCACTTCCGTTGCCGAGTGCTCCGTGAGGAAAGCCAGCAGCGATTCCGCATCCTGACCGGCGTCGAGCGCCCTCCGGATGGTAGTGGCGGAAAACCGATAGATGGACGCGGGACCCTGCCCCTCGGCGTCGGCCATCAACAGCAGCGTTTCGCTCAGCTCCGGAGCCAGGTAGCCCGGTGCCACTGCCGTCAGATCGGCCTGCAGCAGGATGTGGTTTACCGCGGCGGGCAAGTGCTCGCCAAGGATGGTCATGGCCTGTTCCGGCTGGGCATCCGCCACCGCGGAGCCCAACTGGGTCAGGGCGCCCGAGCCCATCAGGCCCAGCAGGGTTGCCTCTTCCAGGATGCCCCGCACCAGGGAACTGAATCGCCGGGACATCCGGGGTTGCGCCCACTCGGCACGCTGCAGGACGGCGCCGGCATCCAGGACGGGGGCTTTGCCGTCCGGCGCAGCGGCTTCCACCGTCAGGTCCTTCAGGATCTCCAGCACCCGCCGCCGGACCACGGGGGCGTCCGGGCGCTGCGCCTCGGCGGACAGGGCATTGATGGTGGAGGCGGCCGGACCCTGATGCGAGGAAGCCGACTGCGGACCCGTCAGCGGTTGCCCCACCAAGGAAGGTGCGCGTTCGCTGGCCAACCAGGCGTTGACCAGCCACAACCACTGCTCCTGGCGGGGCAGGGTCAGCCACTCCAACGACGGCGGTAGCACCCATGTGGAGCTGTCCACATCCAGCCGCAGCAACCCAGCCAAGGCGCTGATCTCCAGTAGAAGGGCAGTCTCCTGAACGCCGCAACGGATCGATTCCGCCAAACGCCGGAGCTCACGCACTCCCACCCCGCCGCTGCGCAGAGTGGCCAGGGGCTGCTCGCGGACGGCAAACAACAACTCCCCGGTGAGACGCAGCGTTTCGGCTATGGCACCCATGGCCGCGTTGCGGCGCAGGGCGGCACTGGTGTGGCCAAGCTCCGGAACCGGAGGCGCCAAGGTGAAATCGCTGATGATGGCACCTCCACGAAGCGCCAGCCCCACGCTGTGCGGTAGTTCCACGTGGCCGGCGTCCAAGGGCACCAGCAGTCCGCGGGCCAACAGCCAATCGATGGGTCCGACGTCGTGACTTTCGTGGGTGACCGATGCCCGCCGCTGGGCCTGGGGTACTGCGCCCATGGCCCAACTGCCGAACCTGTCCAGCAACCCGATGGTCCGTTCCGGCGCGGACGCCAGGATGGCGCGCAACCCGGCCGGGCTGGAGGTCCACCGCTGGAGTGCAAGGGCCGCATCCATGGGAGTGCTGGCCGGATGAATGCCGGCCCCGCTGGCGTGCAGCTCTGCAACCAACTGCACCACCCGTTGGGCAAAAGCAGGCTGAAGCCGGACAAGCTCGGTGTAGCTCCGCCCCAAGCCGGCGGGGTAAATGCCGATCACGTCCTTGAGGCTGCCGACAGGAAGGTAAAAGCGCTGCCTGGAGGTGGTGGCAGGCGAGCCGGCAGGGGGATCGGCCCGATGGATCAGAGCGAGATCCTGCAAGGTGGCAAGAATCGGCTCAAGCGCCGACAACGTTGAACCGGCGATTGCCTTCTTCAGCCCAGCGGCGGAAACACTGTGTCCGGTATCTGCATTGGTGGACAGATGCAGCGTTTCCAGCACCTGCATTTCGGGCTTGTTCAGCCGTTCCAAAGCCCGCTGCACGCTGACCCGCGCACTGGCCCGGGCAGCCAGGGCTGCGAAGTCAGGGGCCATGGGGGAGATAAGGTCCGGCCGCGCGGCGAACAAAGCACGCAGTGAATCATCACTGCGCGCCTCCAGTTCCTTGCTGAGCGCGCGTATAAGGGACATCAATCCAACGTTACCGCTCCCACGGCAGAAGTGTGGATCTGCGGGTGGGGAGCCGAACAGCCGTCACGGCCTGCGGCGCTGTACCCCTATTGCCTGCGGCGCTGTGCCCCTACTGCTTGCGGCGCTGTGCCCCTATTGCCTGCGGCGCTGGCGAATCGCATCCAGAACGGGGACCGCAGCCAGCACAAACGCCAGAGGCAGGCCATAAAGCGCCACTGAGGTGACCCACGTGGGCGGCGTGGCACCCGAGGAGGAAATGGCAATCACGACGCCAACAGCCGCCAAGGACAGGACAGCTATGACGGCGGCGGCGACAGTAAAAGGGCGTCGGTACCCCGGGGAAGTCATGACACCAACGCTAGCAGCAGGCCCGCAACGGCAGGAGCGGCCACCGGTCCCGGCTGTTTCGAGGAGGCCACCACGGCGTCCAAAGCGTGAATAGCAGGCGCGGCAGGATAACCTTGAAGGAACAGACCAACACGGACCGGGCTGTCACCCTCGATCCCGCAGAACCCTGCGGATGCGGTGATCGGCCCGACGTGTCTCCCACAGCAAGAAAACGAAGAAGGTTGATTACGTGCCTACCGGCAAGGTCAAGTGGTATGACAAGGAAAAAGGCTTCGGATTCCTCGCGGCCGAAGACGGCCAGGAAGTATTCCTGCCCAAAACCTCCCTGCCCGCGGGCGTCACGGAGCTGAAAGCCGGAACCCGGGTGGAATTTGGCGTCGCCGATGGCCGCCGCGGCGCGCAGGCGCTGGGACTCCGTGTCCTGGAAAAGACACCGTCCATCGCCAAGGCCAAGCGCATGAACGCCAGGGACCTCGCACCGATGGTGCAGGACCTGGTGACCGTGCTGGACAACCTGTCCGGCTCCCTCTCCTCCGGCAAGTACCCGGACGGCAACAAGGCGAAGGCCATCAGCCTGGCGCTGCGCAAGGTTGCCGACGAGCTGGAAGCCTAAGAACATGACAACGGAATCCGCACAGGACACAACGGCCGGAGGGGATGCCCGGGTACAACCTGCCGCCTCGTCCGACGCCGCCACGGCTCCTGCCACAGGGGAAGCTCCTGCGCGGAAGCCGGCGGCGGAAAAGCCGCGGGCGGGTTTGCCAACATGGCGCACCGGCCGTCCGGACGCGTTCCTGGCCGCCGCCGTCGATACAGCCCGCACGGCTGTGGAAGGCATCGCCGGACCCGGTGAAGTGGGCGCGCATTTGGCTGCAAAGTCCGAAGGCGACCGCATTGTTACGCACTTGTTCGAATCCAAGCTCGCCGGCTACGGCGGGTGGCAGTGGTACGCCGTGGTGACCCGCAATTCACGCTCCAAGATTGTGACTGTGAGCGAGCTTGGGCTGCTGCCCTCGGAGGATTCCATCCTTGCCCCCGAATGGGTGCCGTGGGCCAAGCGGGTGCGTCCCGAGGACGAAAAGCCGTTGGTCGAGGAAACCGAAGGGGACGTTACTGAAGAGTCCGTCCAGGCGGCCGAGGACGAAGCCACAGGTGCCGGGGGCGGCGACGGATCAGCTGAAAACGACGGCTGGTCAGAAGACGCTGGCGAGGCGGACGAAGCCGGGGCTGAATAGGCTTTGCGAAACCCTGGGGTGCTACGCGTAAAGGTGGACAACGATGTCCACCTTTAAATCGCTGGGAATCCTCAACTACCGCATCTGGTTCTTCGGTGCCCTGATTTCCAACATCGGCACATGGATGCAGCGCACCGCCCAGGACTGGTTGGTCTTCGACCACCTGACTGACCACGACGCCGGCGCCATGGGCATCACCTTGGCCCTGCAACTCGGTCCGCAGCTGTTCCTGGCCCCGTGGGCCGGATTGCTCGCCGACCGGTACAGCAGGCGCAAGCTCCTTTTCCTCACGCTCACAGCCATGGCCGCGCTCAGTACGGGCCTGGGCCTGCTGGTGCTCTCCGGCGCCGCCGAGCTCTGGCACGTGTACATCTTCGCGCTGCTGCTGGGCATTGTCACAGCGTTGGATGCCCCGGTCCGCCAAACGTTTGTCTCCGAGCTCGTCACGGACGATTACCTCCCCAATGCCGTGGCCCTCAACAGCGCATCGTTCAATGTTGCCCGGATGATAGGCCCGGCGGTGTCCGGCGTCCTGACAGTGGTGGTGGGGCCGGGGTGGGTCTTCCTCATCAACACCGTGTCCTTTGTTGCCATGGTGTGGGCGCTCCTCCTCATTCCGGCCGCCTCACTCCGGGCCCAGCCGCGGGCAGCCGCCGGCAAGGGCCGGATCCGTGAAGGGCTCAGGTACGTCCGCAACCGCCCGGATATACAGATTGTCCTGGTGGCGATTTTCATTGTTGGAACGTTCGGCCTGAATTTCCCGCTCTTCATTGCCGCCATGGTGGGTACGGAGTTCGGCCTCGATGCCGGGGCGTTCGGTGTGCTCAATTCGGTGATGGCGATCGGTTCCGTGGCGGGTGCGCTGCTGGCCGCCCGGCGCGGCAGGCCGCGCCTGAGGCTGATCTTCCTGGCAGCCGGTGGGTTCGGAGTGGCCAGCACCTTGGCAGCCTTGGCCCCCAACGTCACCCTCTTTGGCCTGGCTCTGATTCCCTGCGGCTTATTTGCCCTGACCCTGATCACCAGCGCCAATGGCTATGTCCAGTCCACCACCGAGGCCGTGATGCGCGGACGGGTCATGTCCTTGTACATGGCAATCTTCATGGGTGGCACGCCCATTGGTGCACCCTTGGTGGGCTGGGTGGCCAATATTGGCGGGCCTCGATGGTCCGTCGGCGTCGCCGCCGTAGCCGGCGTCAGCACCGCCGTCGTGGGTTTGGTCTGGATCATCCGCGCCAAACAGTTGCGCCTGCGCTTTGACCGGCGTGCCCGCGGTCTGCGGCACTTCCGGGTGGAGTCGCTGCTGGCGGGTCCGGTTGAAGGCGACGACGACGGCGGCACGTCAAGCGGGCGCGGGGCTTAAAAGCCGCCGGCGCCGTCCGGTTTTCCGAACGACGCCGATCCTTGGCTTTTCCCTACTTCTTCAGTTCGCCCACAACGTAGTCGATGCTGGCCAGGAGCGCGGACACGTCATCCGGCTCGATCGCAACGAAGGTGGCGATACGCAGCTGGTTGCGGCCCAGCTTGCGGTACGGCTCGGTATCCACGATGCCGTTGGCCCGCAGCACCTTGGCGATGGCGGCAGCGTCGATCGAATCGTCGAAGTCGATGGTGGCGATGACGTTGGAGCGGTCTTCCGCCTTGGCAACGAACGGCGTGGCGTACTCCGAGGCCTCGGCCCAGCTGTAGATGCGGTTGGCGGAATCGGCGGTGCGCTTGCTGGCGAAGTCCAAACCACCGTTGCTGTTCAGCCACTGCACCTGGGCGTCCAAAGTCACCAGCGTGGAGAGCGACGGCGTGTTGTACGTCTGGTTGAGCCTTGAATTGTCGATCGCCGTCTGCAGGTCAAGGAAGTCAGGGATCCAACGTCCCGAGGCTTTCACCCGGGCAGCCCGGTCAAGGGCGGCGGGGGAGAAGAGGCCGAGCCAGAGACCGCCGTCGGATGCAAAGTTCTTCTGCGGGGCGAAGTAGTAGACGTCCGATTCGGAAACATCCACGTCAAGGCCGCCGGCGGCCGAGGTGGCATCCACCAGGACCAAGGCGCCCTCGTCCGTGCCTTCGACGCGCTTCACGGGGGCAGCGACGCCCGTGGACGTCTCGTTCTGGGGCCACGCGTAAACGTCCACTCCAGCCTCGGCTGCGGCTACCGGACGGGTACCGGGATCAGCCTTGATGATGGAGGAAGCTTCAAGGAACGGCGCCTTGTTGGTGGCGGCGGCGAACTTGGAACCGAACTCACCGAAAGAAAGGTGCTGGGCCTTCTTCTCTACGAGCCCAAACGCAGCCACATCCCAAAACGCGGTGGAGCCTCCCACGCCAAGGACAACCTCATAGCCCTCGGGTGCGCGGAAGAACCCGCTGAGCCCCTCGCGGACTGAGCCCACCAGGTTCTTGACGGGAGCTTGCCGGTGGGACGTGCCCAGGATGGTTGACGATGCCGCTGACAACGCCTCGATCTGTTCGGGGCGGACTTTGGACGGCCCAGCGCCGAATCGTCCGTCTTTGGGCAGCAGCCCGGCGGGAATGGTGATGCTGTTGTCGCTCACGTGTGGCTCCAATGGGTATCGACTAGAGAGGGGAGGTGGCAGGCGGCATGGACTGCCCCATCGACATCCCAATTCTGCCTGAAGGGGGGCTTGAGCAGGAACCTGCGTCCGTCATAGTCCGGTACGTGGAATGCGCATCAACACAATGCGACCGGAATTATCCAGAGTAATTCCAAATAAGCTAGGCTGGAGGTCGGTGTTCAAGGGCCGGGGGCGCGCACAGGCCGCCCCGGCGGATGACGCTGTACGGTGGAGATTACGCAAGGAACTGCGTTCGAGGAGAGCTGAGCTGGATGACGGATCTGATCGATACCACTGAGATGTATCTTCGGACCATTTTGGAACTTGAAGAAGAGAACATTGTGGCGCTCAGGGCACGCATCGCGGAGCGGTTGCGCCACTCCGGTCCCACTGTCTCTCAAACCATCGGCCGCATGGAACGCGATGGCCTGGTGATTGTTTCCAACGACCGCCACTTGGAGCTGACCGAGGCCGGACGGAAGCGTGCCACCGAGGTCATGCGGAAGCACCGGCTGGCCGAGCGCCTTTTGGCGGATGTCATCGGCCTGGATTGGGCTTACGTCCACGATGAGGCCTGCCGCTGGGAACACGTCATGAGTGAGCGTGTGGAGCGCCGCCTGTATGAACTTCTGGAGCATCCCACAGAGTCTCCCTACGGCAACCCGATTCCGGGGCTGGAAGCACTGGGTGGATTGCCTGCGCAGCCTTTCCCGCGGCCTGATGTCAACCTTCTCCAGGCCATGGATGGATACGGCTCTGATTCCCGCGTGGTTGTCAGCCGCCTCGCTGAACCCATCCAGGTGGAGCCCGAGCTCCTGACCCAGCTGGACGAAGGCGGAATCCGCCCGGGGGCTGCCGTGTCGTTGGCCCGGGTTGGGGAGTACATCTCCGTGCGGGTTCCCGGGATCGAAGGTGCGCTGGAACTGCCCCCCGAGGTAGCTGCGCACGTCTTCGTCTCGCTCAACTGAGGGACACCCTTAACCGGAAGTAACCACGCGCCCCTGAGAGCCGTGTGCGGTTTCACTTTTTCTCCGCGCCCACGTCCGTGACCTGCGGTTTTCCGGGATAGGTGATACAGCGGCCCCTCGATCACGGCGATTCCTGTTGATAACGAATTTATTACTACGGGACTTAATCCCCTATAGTTAACTACTAGCGCTGATACCAAAGCGTTACCTTATCCGGAGCCGAGCTCTGCCAGCGGATGAGGTGTGTCATCCAGCACTGGCAGAGGCGGGGGAACCACAAGCGGCTGTCTAAAGAAGCAGCCTTGGGGTGAAGTCCGCAGCAGAAGTACCCACTGACGCAGGTCCCTTCCTGGGATACCCCTGTGCCGTGAGCGCTTCGTGCGGACCGGGTCTTTGAACTCTCTGACCCGAATCCGACAGCTAACTTCGTAGGCTTTTCAGAGAGGAACAGAGTTTGACATCGCAGAACGTCAGGGGCCGCCGCCGCGCGTCCGGCCCCGCTGTTGAGCTGCGGCCAGCCCGCGCCACAATGGAGATCCGGCCCCGCGACACCGAGCGCCAAGTCCGCCGCCGTAAGAGCCCATTGCGCCAGGTTGCCGACTTCGCTGCAGCCAGTGGCGTCGGGCAGAAAGCCGGAGTAGCGCTTGCCGCTACCGGCCTTGCCCTGACTGTCGGTCTGCCAGCGACCAGCCCGGTCATGGCGACGTCGGAATCAGGCCAGACGGAGTCTGCGCTGGCTGTTGCCGCCGCCGGCAGCCAGCCCGAGGTTTCCGCCGCAGCATCAGCCAAGATCGATTTCAGCCGCGCAGCCGTCGCTACGGCCGCTGACCCGGACGGCAAGCTCAAGCAGTTGCTGAGCGCCCAGTCCGCCGGCAGCATCCAGCGCGCCTCGTCGGTAGGCACCATGGCCAGCCCCCTGGACACCCTGACTACGGCATCGCCCTTCGGCTACCGCGTCAGCCCCCTCACGGGCGGCACGGGTGACTTCCACCGCGGCCAGGACTTCGTTGCCCAGTGCGGCACGGCTGTCCACGCTGCTGCCACCGGCAAGGTCACCTTCGCCGGCTGGCACGAGTACGGGGGAGGCAACCGCGTGGTCATCGATCACGGCAACGGCCTCGAAACCACGTACAACCACTTGTCTTCCTTCACCGTCAAGGTGGGGGACACCGTGACGCGCGGCGATACCGTTGCGCTCAGCGGAACCACGGGCGCATCCACTGGCTGCCACCTCCACTTCGAGGTTCAGGTCAATGGCGAAGTTGTAGACCCCATGGGCTGGCTCTAAGCCAGTTGATGGTTGTCTCTCGAATTTGGAGACACACCGTGACCTGAATGTGACATTCGCGTTCAACTGTTGTACCGTTCAAAGCGCATCGGCTGTTTAGGGGGCCGGTGCACTCGAGTGGATTGCCTAGCTCTGCCACTACTCGGGATCCGTTCGCATAAATCGTCTGGCAGGGGCGGGGGAACCACTTATGGCCTTCATCAGGAGGCCTTGGGGTTAAGTCGCAAAGCTTCTTCGAAGCAGCGCGGCCGGATGACTCCCATCCGAATCCGACAGCTCACCTCGCAGGCATTGGGAGAGGCTACCTACGTGTCATCACGCACTACCCCTGCGCGCCATCGCGCTGAAACGGTTCGCACGAACCCCTTGAACACTCTTTCCAAGGCTGTTTCGTCAAATGCCGGTTCCGTTGGCCGTCAGGCCGTAGTCCTGGCAGCAGCATCAGGCCTCGTCCTCAGCGTTGGCCTCCCGGCCACTGCTGCCGACACCGACGTCTCCAAAGCAGAAGCTTCCAGCACCCAGCAACTGGTGGCCACCGCCGTCGTCACCGCCGAGCCCACCGCCACGGTTGCCTTCGAAAGCCCCGTAGTGGTTACCAAAGAGGCTCCCAAGGTTGTCCAGCGCGCAGCGCAGACCACCACCCAGCGCGCAGCCTCCAACGACACCCAGGCAACCGCCGGTGACGTCACGGCCAAATCCGCCGACGCTCCGTCTTCAGCTTCCAGTGCATCTGCTTCGGGTCTCGCCGCCATTGCGTACACCGGAATCGGCCACCCCTACGTATGGGGCGGCACCACCCCCAACGGCTGGGACTGCTCCGGGTTCACCCAGTGGGTCTACGCCCAGGCCGGCATCAGCATCCCCCGCGTCAACGCATGGACTGCCATGAAGCCCACCAGCAACCCCCAGCCTGGTGACTTGGTCATGCAGAACGGCGGCGCACACGTTGGCATCTACGTTGGCAACGGCATGATGATCAGCGCCTTGAACCCGGGCCAGGGAACGCTCCTGCACTCGGCAGCCTCCACAGGCACCTCCTCCTTCTTTACCCTCCGCTAGAAAATATCCGGTTCGGGGTGAGCCAGCATGCCCCCAAGTGCTGGCGCACCCAATACCCGCGTGCAACCCCACCTGCCCGTGGACACGAAAAGAGAAAATCATGACCAGTGCACAGAACATTGCACGGCATCGAGCCGAGGCCCCCAAGACCAGCTCGCTTGCCATGATTGCCAAGGCTGTCAGCGGCAACGCAGGTACTGTTGGCCGCCAGGCTGCAGTCATCGCTGCAGCTTCCGGCTTGGTCCTGACCAGCGGTATCGCTGCCAACGCAGCAGACACCAAGGTTGACCGCGAGTCCACCTCCACTTCCACGTTGGACGTCCAGGCCGTGGTCCAGTCCACCATCGCCGCTGACTCCACCGTGGACATCTCCTACGAGCGTCCCGTGGTCACCACGGTTCAGGCACCGCCTCCCGTGGAGAAGAAGGCTCCGGCGGCAGAAGCCAAGGCTGAGACCAAGGCAACGGCCACCACCACCGCTTCCACCAGCACTGCCAACGTTGCCGTGAGCAGCGCAGCACCTGCTGCTGCCAAGGCACCTGCAGCCTCCAGCGGCATCGGTGCAGCAATTGCTGCCGCAGCCTACGCCCAGTTGGGTGTAACCCAGGACTGCACCATGCTGGTCACCAACTCGTTGGCTGCAGTGGGCATCCACTTCCACGATTGGCCCGCAGGCTACCTTTCTTTGGGCCGCACGGTCAGCGCTGCTGAAGCCCAGCCGGGCGACCTCGCCTACTACGCCAATGGCGGTCTGGCCGGACAGGCGCACATCGCCGTTTATGTCGGCAACGGCATGGCTGTTCACGGCGGCTGGAACGGCTCCACCACGGCGCTGTTCAGCGTCAACGTGGGCTCCGGCCCGGTCTTCATCCGCGTCAACGGCTGATAACAACTTTTCTTCAGGACACCCCGCAGGCCCAGGCCGGCGGGGTGTCCTGCTTTTAACAGCCCTTTGCCTGGCATAGCCCCCGCAGCCCGGGTTCAATGCCCTTGTCAGGCCGTGCCGCCACCACCCACATTGCTACTCAAGACCCTGCGACACCCCCGGAATATCGGCGCGGCGCAGGGGTTCCGGTTTCAAAGTAGGTGGCGACGGCACGCAACTCCGGACGCCCGGATTCAGCCACACTTAATGAACCACGCATGAACATTCAGCGACCCGCCCGCGGAAACGCAAGAATAATTCGTTGATACGGCATATGAGTGCTTACCCTTATCTTGTCGATCCACAGCCCGTACATGCAGAGGGCAGCCGGCCCTCGTGCCCCTGACGGGTGCGGCCGTGAAGAGGTACGTGCATGCGCACACTCGTTCTGAATGCTGGATATGAACCGCTGGCGGTTGTGACATTCCGCCGGGCGCTGGTCCTTGTGCTGACTGGGAAAGCAAGCGTGGTGGCCGAAGGCGACGAGCCTGTCGTCGGGCCACAGGAGATTCTTGGACGCCCGTCCGTGATCCTCCTTAACCGCTACATCCGTCCCAAGTACAACAAGGTCACCGCCGTGAGCCGCCGCGGGGTTCTCCGCCGCGACGGTCACCGGTGCGCCTATTGCGGCAAAACAGCCCACACCATAGACCACGTCCACCCCAAATCCAGGGGCGGCGCGGATTCCTGGGAAAACCTGGTTGCGGCGTGCTTGAAATGCAACAACGCCAAAAGCGATCACACCCTCGCCGAGATGGGGTGGAAGCTCCGTTTCAAACCAGGTGTGCCCCAGGGAACCATGTGGCAGATCAAGGAACTCGAGAAACCTGCGCCGGACTGGGACCCGTTCCTGCTGCCGGAATCCGCTGCCTGATCGATTTCTGCTGACCTCCACCCGTCCCGGTAATCTGGGCGGATGGAGTTCAATGCCGTGATCCTGGCGGGTGGCCGGGCCACCCGCCTCGGTGGCGTGCCCAAACCCTTGTTAAGGTACGACGGCGCGTCCCTCCTTTCGCTTGCCCTGCAGACTGCCCGGGGTGCTGAAGCTGTGGTGGTGGTGGGGCCGGGGGGTACAGAACCTGGGGGAGACACCGGGGCAGGCACTGGTGCAGATCCTCGGGAGCCGCAGATGATTCTCCGGGCGCGGGAGCAACCGGCGTTCGCAGGACCGGCGGCGGCCATGGCTGCTGGATTGGCGGCACTGAAGGCGGCGGGCCATACTGCGCCGTGGACATTGGTCCTGGCCTGCGACATGCCCCATGCCGGCCGTGGACTCCCGGCTTTGGCATCGGCAGTGGACGCCCTTGGGGACGCCGGCAGGATGGTCGGCACGGACAGCAAGGAACTGGAAGGTGTCATGGCTGTCTCAGCCGATGGCCGGAAGCAACCCCTGCTTGGTGTCTACAACACGGCCGCACTTGAACGGGAAGTGGCTGCAGCCGGGCAGAGCGGGGGCTTAACAGACTCTCCGGTGTTCCGGCTGCTTGCTAGGCTGAACCTGCTGGACGTCAAAGTCCCCGAAGGATCCACGGACGACGTGGACACGTGGGAGGACGCCGCAGCGCTGGGCATTGACCATGAGTTGGAGGCGGACGTGAAGAGCCAGGAAGAAACACTTGAAGAGTGGTGCCGGGCATTGCTGCAGGCATTTGAGCTTGAGGGCGTCGACGTGGACGTCAATGAGGTATTGGCAGTTGCAGGAGTGGCCGCACACTCGGTGGTACGTCCGGCCGCGCCGCTGGCCACCTTCATCGCCGGATACGCTGCCGGAATGGCGCGTGGTATTGGGCAGGCAAGCGATGATACTGCCATGAGCGCTGCCTTGGACGTGGCCCGCAGGGTTGCCAAGGAGTACTCGGAATCCGGGGCTGACAGCGAATGACCGGGGCCCCCGGCGAGGGCCACCACGCGGCACACACCTGGCAGGAAGCCCGCCAACGCGCCTTTGACGTGGCGCCGATTCCTGCAGGCCGTGTTCCGCTGGCTTCGGCGATCGGACGCACGCTGGCGGAAGATGCCCTGGCCGCCCAGGACATGCCGCACTATGCTTCGTCGGCCATGGATGGTTGGGCTGTCAACGGAAGCGGGCCGTGGATCCTCAGTGATCCCGGCAGCCGACTGGCCCCGCATCAGGCGAGCCCCATCGCCACTGGGGGTTTGATTCCCCCGGGCGCCAAGGCTGTGCTCCGCCGTGAAAGCGGAGTGATCACCATGGACGACGACGGCCTGCCGGTCCTGGCGCTGGGCGGCTCGGCCAAGCCGGGGGAGCCTCGCAATGGGCAGCATATCCGCAGGGCCGGCGAAGAAGCCGCCGAGGGTGATGTGTTGCTGAAAGCCGGTACCGTTCTGAACCCTGCGCATATAGCTTTGGCCGCACTGGCAGGCCTGGACACCCTCCAGGTGCTGGGCAAGCCGCTGGTGAGGTTCCTCCTGACGGGGGCCGAGGTAGTGGGGAAGGGCAGGCCCCAGCCGGGCAAGGTCCGTGACACTTTCGGGCCGCAGCTGGGAACTGTGGTGGAAATGCTGGGCGGAATTGCAGGGGAGAAACTCCGGGTGGGGGACTCCTACGAGGACTGGCTGGAAGCGCTCCGGGATGACGAGCCCGTCGCAGACGGATCGGACGCAGACGAACCCGACGCGGACGAACCCGACGCGGACGGAGCGGACGCTGGCATGGAGCCTCCGGCCGACGTCGTAATTACCACTGGTGGGACGGGCCTCTCCGGAACCGACCATTTCAGGCGGGCCGTTGCCGAACTGGGTGGGCGGTTGCTGATCAATGGCATCGCCATGCGTCCCGGCCACCCCGCAGTGTTGGCGGAGTTGCCCGATGGCAGGTTCATTCTTGGTTTGCCGGGAAATCCTTTGGCGGCCATGATGGCCATGTTCACAGTGGGGGCGCCGCTGTTGGCGGCTTTGGGCCACCAGAAGCCGGAAGAGATCGGAAGTGTCCCCTGCGGGACCATGCTCGACGCCGAGCCCGGGCGCACCCGCTTGATGCCGTTCAGGTTGATGTACGGACTGGCGTCGCCCACGCAGCATGCGGGCCCTGGAATGATGCGCGGTTTGGCTGCCGCGGACGGTGTGATGGTGGTACCGCCCCACGGCGTCCAGATGGGGGAGCTGGTCCAGGCTTTTGCGTTGCCGTGGGGCAAGCCCCTGCCACTGCCAAAACCGGCCGGTGAGAAGGCGCGCAAGCCGCCGGTCCGGACGGCGAAGAAGGCCCCGGCGGGGCCTGTGGACTGGAGCGCACTGGATTCCTGAGCGTCCTCAAGGGGGAGCGTGCCGGGCCCCGCAAAGTGCAATGATGGAGCTATGAACAGGCATGCTCCCCAACAGGACATCAACGAAGATGACCTGCAGATCCATCCGCCCAAACGAGCCGCAGCCGGAGTCAAGGCCGTCACAGTGGCCCTGGAACGTGGCTACGCCCAGGCCGGGGTTTCCCGCACCGTCCGGTCCATGCTCAGGGTCAACCAGCATGACGGATTCGACTGCCCGGGCTGCGCCTGGCCCGAATCCATCACCGGGCGCCGCAGCCCCGCGGAGTTCTGCGAAAACGGAGCCAAGGCAATCGCCGAGGAAAGCACCACCCGGACGGTGGATGCCTCCTTCTGGGCGGAGCATTCCCTTGCGGACCTGGAAGAGAAGACCGAGTACTGGTTGGGGAGCCAAGGGCGGATCTCCGAACCGGTGGTCATCAAGCCGGGCGGAACCCACTACCAGCCCATCAGCTGGGGTGACGCCTTTGCGTTGATCGGTGAGCACATCAACGCAACCACCCCTGACCGTTGCGTGTTCTACACCTCCGGGCGAACGGCCAACGAGACCGCCTTCATGTACCAGCTGTTTGCCAGGAGCCTCGGCACCAACAACCTTCCCGACTGTTCAAATATGTGCCACGAGTCCTCAGGCAGCGCACTGAACCCCACCATCGGAATCGGCAAGGGGACCGTGTCACTGGAAGACATCCACCACGCCCAGCTGGTCCTGGTGGTTGGCCAGAACCCGGGCACCAACCACCCCCGCATGCTGTCCGCCCTGAGGGACTGCAAGAATAATGGCGGAAAGATCATTGCCGTCAACCCGCTCCCGGAAGCGGGGCTGCTGAATTTCAAGGACCCCCAGTCCATTAACGGCGTCATCGGCGGTGGCACGCCCATTGCCGATGAGTTCCTGCAGATCAAGGTGGGCGGAGACCTCGCCCTGTTCCAGGCGCTGGGCCACCTCCTCCTGGAGGAAGAGCGACGCAACCCGGGGACCGTCGTCGACCATTCCTTCATCCAGGAACAAACCGAGGGCTTCGAGGCCTACAAAGAAGCACGCTCGGTACTGGACTGGGACGTCACGGAGCGGGCCACCGGCCTCACCCGGGACGAGATCACCACGGCAGCCCGCATGATGGCTGCGTCCAAGGGCACCGTGATCTGCTGGGCCCTGGGCCTGACCCAGCAGCCGCACTCGGTGGATACCCTGCGCGAGATCATCAACCTGCTGCTGCTCCAAGGCAACTTCGGTAAACCCGGGGCGGGCGCCTGCCCCGTCCGTGGCCACTCGAACGTCCAGGGCGACCGGACCATGGGTATCTGGGAGAAGCCCAAGGAATCCTTCCTGGCGGGCCTGGACAGGGAGTTCGGCTTCAGTATGCCGCGTGAACACGGCTATGACTCTGTGGAGACCCAGCACGCCTTGGAAAAGGGAGAGGTGGACGTCTTTGTGTCCATGGGCGGAAACTTTGCTGCCGCGGGCTCCGACACAGTTGCCCTGGAGGCCGGGCTGAAACGGGCCGGGCTCACTGTGCACATCTCCACCAAGCCAAACCGTGCCCACGTGGTCCACGGCGAAACGTCCCTGATCCTCCCCACGTTGGGCAGGACCGACATGGACCAGCACCACCCCACAGGCAAACAATTCCTCTCTGTGGAAGACTCCATGTCCGTGATCCACAAGACCCAGGGACGGCTGGCTCCCGTCTCCGAGCACCTCCTCAGCGAGCCGGTGATTGTGGCCCGCATGGCCCAGGCAACCCTGGGCGATGACCACAGTGTGGACTGGCGGGCCATGGCGGAGAATTACGATGTCATCCGTGACCACATCTCCCGGGTCATTCCGGGCTTTGAGAACTACAACGCCAGGGTCCGCACCAAAAACGGATTTGTCCTCCCCAACCCGCCCCGGGACACCCGTACTTTCGCCACGGACAGTGGCAAGGGCAGGTTCTCCGTGCGGCCGCTGGAGTACCTGGAAGCGCCCCCTGGGCACCTCATCCTGCAGACGGTGCGCAGCCACGACCAATACAACACCACCTTCTACGGGCTGGATGACCGCTACCGCGGAGTGTCAGATGGCCGCCGTGTCATTCTGGTCCATGCCGAGGACCTGACAGAACTGGGCTTCAAGGACCGGGACCTGGTGGACGTCATCTCCACCTTCGCGGGAACCGAGCGGCGTGCCAACAAGTTCAGGCTCATCGCCTACCCCACGGCCAAGGGGTGTGCTGCCGCCTACTTCCCGGAAGCCAATGCGCTGGTCCACCGGGAGCTTGTGGCCAGGGAATCCAACACGCCCGGATACAAAGCCATGACAGTACGCTTTGTCCGGCATGAGAGTAACGGAGGCTGACATGGGACGTGTCACGCAGCGCCGCAAGATCCACAAGTTCGTGCTGGACGGCTCCCAGCAGGCGCTGGACTACCCGGTCCGGATCAAGGAAGACGTCCTGGCCGTGGAGGAACCACTGGAAATCCGGCTGGGGGAGATGTCCTTCTCGGTAACCATGCGCACCCCCGGTGATGATTTTGACCTGGTGGCGGGCTTCCTGGTTTCCGAAGGCGTGATCTGGGAGCCCGGGCAGCTGGTCTCGGAACGCTTCTGTTCCGGGGAGGACGAAAACGGCGTCCAGACTTTCAATGTGGTGGACGCGCAGCTCCGTCCGGACGTGGTGCGCCCCGACACCGGCCGTAACGTCTACACCTCCAGCTCCTGCGGGATTTGCGGGACCGACTCGATCGAAGCGGTCCGCAAAGCATCCCACCACAGTCCGCGCGGGGACGATGTCACCGTGCCGGTCCGGGCGCTCGCCGCCCTGCCGGACAAACTGCGCGAGGCGCAGGCGGTGTTCGACAAGACCGGTGGCGTCCACGCCGCTGGACTCTTCAGGATCCACGACGACGGAACCACCGAGTTGCTGTGCCTGCGCGAGGACGTGGGCCGGCATAACGCAGTGGACAAAGTGGTGGGGTGGGGCCTGCGCTCCGGCCTGCTGCCCATGAAGGGCACGGTTCTCCAGGTATCCGGCAGGGCTTCCTTCGAACTTGTCCAGAAAGCCGCCATGGCGGGTATTCCGGTCCTGGCGGCCGTCAGCGCTCCTTCCAGCCTGGCCGTGGAGCTGGCAGAGGAATCCGGAGTCACTTTGGTGGGGTTCAGCCGCGGCGCGAGCCTGAACGTTTATGCGGGACGTGACAGGATACTTGACGCATCCCCCCTCGTAGGCGGGCAGTGATTCGCCCACCCGCCGGCGCGCTTGGCTATTGGTCTGGAACAACGTAGATTTTATCCATCGAATGGAACCACGGGCTAGTCCAAAAGGGGAAATAGTTGCACGACGATCGCCGGATCACCGAACAGCGCCTGGATCGGTTTGTCCGGGAACGCATCCTTCCGGGCATCTACGGCAGGGCCATCCCCTTGGAGATGAGCAGCTGGGATGCCCCCGGAGAACCTGTGCCGGCGGCCGAGGCGATGCGTCAACTCTTCACCCCGCAGGAGCACGGCGCGGCATGGGGCAGCGCCTGGAGCACCAAGTGGCTGCGGCTGCAGGGCGAGGTACCCGAGGACTGGGGAATGGCTGATGGCACGGCCGTGGAGATCATTGTTGACCTTGGCTTCAACAGCGATGTCCCCGGGTTCCAGTGCGAGGGAACTGCCTGGCGGGCAGATGGCAGCATCATTAAGGCGATCTCACCCAGGAACTACCACGTCCCCCTGAAACTGCTGGGTGGCGGGCATTCCGTGGACTTCTACGTTGAAGCCGCAGCCAACCCGGACGTTGCCCAGGGCTGGTCCTTTGCTCCCACACCGTTGGGGGACAAGGCCACATCCGGTGACGAGCCCCGGTACCGCTTTGGCCGGATTGCCATGGCCGAACTGAACGAAACGGTGTGGGAACTCAACCAGGACGTCTGGACCCTGAGCAGCCTCATGCACGAGTTGCCCCCGGAGTTGCCCCGGCGCAACGAGATCCTGCGGGCGCTGGAGCGCATGCTGGACGTCATGGACCCGGACGACGTTGCCGGAACGGCAGCGGCTGGACGCGAGGCCCTCAAGGAAGTTCTGTCCCGTCCGGCCTACGCCTCCGCGCACAAACTCCTGGCCACCGGCCACGCGCACATCGATTCGGCGTGGTTGTGGCCGGTCCGTGAAACCATCCGGAAATGCGCACGGACGTTCTCCAATGTGGTAGCCCTGATGGACGAGGACCCGGATTTTGTGTTTTCCTGTTCCTCCGCGCAGCAGATGGCGTGGATGAAGGAGTTCTTCCCCGAGCTTTTTGTCAGGATCCGGGAGAAAGTCAAAGCGGGGCAGTTCATCCCCGTCGGCGGTATGTGGGTGGAATCGGACACCAACATGCCCGGCGGCGAAGCCATGGCCCGCCAGTTTGTTGAGGGTAAGAGCTTCTTCCTGAAGGAATTCGACGTCGAATGCCAGGAAGCGTGGCTGCCTGATTCGTTTGGCTACTCGGGCGCCATCCCGCAGATCGTCAAAGCGGCAGGTTCACGCTGGTTCCTTACCCAGAAGATTTCCTGGAACAAGGTCAACCGGATGCCCCACCACACCTTCACATGGGAGGGCATCGACGGGACCCGCTTGTTCACGCACTTCCCGCCGGTTGATACCTACAATGCCGAACTGCACGGACGCGAGCTGGCGCACGCTGAGCGGAATTACCGCGACCACGGCCGGGGCACCATGTCCCTGGTGCCGTTCGGATACGGCGACGGCGGTGGCGGTCCCACCCGTGAAATGGTAGCTGCAGCGCACCGCACGGCTGATCTGGAAGGCTCGCCGAAGGTCCGCATGGGATCCGCCCGGGAGTTCTTCACGGCGGCCGAGGCTGAGTACAGCAACCTTCCTGTCTGGGTGGGGGAGATGTACCTGGAGATGCATCGGGGCACCTACACCAGCCAGGCCAAAACCAAGCGTGGCAACCGCCGCAGTGAGCATCTCCTGCGGGAAGCCGAGCTCTGGTGCTCCACGGCGGCAGTACGCCTGGGTGGGGACTACACCTACCCGCAGGCCGAGTTGAAGCGACTGTGGCAACTGGTCCTGCTCCAGCAATTCCACGACATCCTTCCGGGCAGCTCCATTGCCTGGGTGCACCAGGATGCCGAACGGAATTACGAGGCCATCGGCAGGGACCTGGAAGCGATCATCGCCAATGCGGCGCAAGCCTTGGTGGGACAAGGTGAAAAGAAGCTGCTGCTGAACGCCACCCCCCACGCCAGATCCGGTGTTGCAGCGTTGTCCATCGCTGAAGCCGGCAGTGCGGGAAATACGGTGCAGGCGGAGGAAGCAGGGGGCGGTTATGTCCTGGACAACGGCATTCTCCGGGCGGTCCTGGATGCCGGCGGCCTGTTGACCTCCCTGGTGGACTACAGCAGCGGGCGCGAGGCAATCGCTCCGGGTCAGCCCGGCAACCTGTTGGAGCTCTTCAGGGACACCCCCAATGAGTGGGATGCCTGGGACATCGAAGAATTTTACCGGCGCAACGTCACGCCCCTGACGGACGCGGATGCGATCCACCTGGAGCGCACGGATCACGGCGTGGTTGTGGTGGTCAGGCGTTCGGTGGGCTCGTCCACCATGGTGCAGCGCATCAGCCTCGACGCCGGTGCGGCCTCGCTGGGGATTTCCACCAGCGTGGACTGGCAGGAACGCGAGAAGATGTTGAAAATTGCCTTTCCGCTGGACGTCCGTGCGAACCACTCGGCGTCCGAAACACAGTTCGGCCACGTCTTCCGTCCCACCCACACCAACACGTCCTGGGAAACAGCCAAGTTCGAAATCTGCGCCCACCGCTGGATCCAGGTGGCCGAACCCGGCTATGGCGTGGCCGTCACCAACTCCTCCAGTTACGGACACGACGTCACCAGGGCCGTCCGCACCGATGGTGGAACGACGACGACGGTCCGCACCTCGCTGCTGCGGTCAGCCCGTTTCCCTGATCCGGACGCGGACCGGGGCGAGCACACGCTGGAGCTGTCCATCAGGCCTGCAGCGACAATCGCGGATGCTGTGGAGGAAGGCTACCGGACCAACCTGAAGCCGCGTTTTGTCACGGGTGCTTCCCCGGTGGCGCCGCTGCTGGCAGTCTCCAATCCGGCTGTGGTGGTGGAGGCCGTCAAGCTTGCCGAGGATGGCTCGGGGGATGTGATCGTGCGGCTTTACGAGTCCTTGGGCCAACGGTCATCGGCCGTGGTGACAGCCGGCTTCGAGGCACGGGGCGCGTACGCCACCGATTTATTGGAGCGTGGGGTGGAGGCGCCGGGTGTATCACTGAATGATCATCAGGAGGTCCGGCTGGTGCTGCGGCCGTTCCAGCTGGTGACGTTGCGTTTCACCCGCTGACAGGAGCCGGCGGAGGCGGGACCGCTACTCCGCCAGCTCCATGTCGATGCTGTCCTTCAGTATCTGCTCCCGGAGCGGGATGACGGACCCAAAATGTTTGATGGCGGCGGCGACGTCTTCGGCGAAGACCTTCTCCACGAGGTCGGGCATTTCCTTCACGCCGGCCAGGTAGCGTTTGGCCGCGTAGTCGAAATCGTTCCGGTTGTTGCGGATCTTGGTGTTGAGTGCCTTGGCATCGTCCGCGATCTTCAGAACTTCCTCGGTAGGAGCGTTCCGGGTTTTGGCGTCGGCCGCTTTCTGGACGAAGTCATCCTTGAGCTTGACGAATTCGTTGTAGCTTTCCTCGCCCTTGGCTGTGACTTCGGCGTAGGCCTCCAGCTGTTCCACTTGGTTCTCGAAAGTACGCGCGAACTCCACGTAGGCCACATTCGTGGACTTCTTGAGCTCGCCCGCGGCTTGCCGGCACGGCGTAGCGGCCTGCGTCAGCAGGGTCTTGCGTTCCCGCAGTGTGGTGGCTTTGGAACCGACAAAGAGGCCGTCGCAGCCCGCAGCGTCATCCTTGCGGAAGAGGCCTTCGAACTGCGGGTAGGACTCCACCAGCCCCTCCATGTACGTGAAGTACGCTTCATTGGATTCCTTCAGCTGGCGGGTTGCCACCGGGACGGCATCCGGTTCGGCACCAGGGCCGGCGCCGAGGTCCGCCAACGCCGCACGGCCGGCCTCCAGTGCCTTCCGGAACTCTTCCTGCTCCGTGGTGCTGGCCTTGACCGCGTCGTCTCGGGAAGCCGGAGCGTTCCGGGCCTTCTTGTAGGCCGCCAAGTAGGCGTTGACGGCGGGCTGGATCTTGCTTCTGGCGTCGCTGAGCACCGCCAGGCGATCGTCCTTCATGGCAGCCAGGGTTTCCTTGCGCTGTTGGGCTGAGAAGTGGTTGACGGCGAATGCTGCAGTGGTTCCGATGGCCAACACCACCACGGCGATGATGGCAACCACCAACAGGGAGCGCCGCTTCTTCGGTGCAGGTGCAGGTGCCGGTGCTGGCTGGGCGTCGATATGTTCGGTGGTCATGGCCTAGTTCCCGCCTCCGGAGGCTGCGCTGTAGCTTTCCAGGCTTTTCTTCAGGGCAGTTTCAAGTGCCTTGTTGGAGTTGTTGGCATCTTCCACGAGCTTGGTTTGCTTCGCCTTGACCGTTGTTTCGTAGGTGGTCCGGGCCTTGGCGAAGGCCTGGTTGATGTCCAGGAGGCCCACCGCGGCTGTTGTCTTCAGTGCCAACCGCTCAAACTCGCTCTTGGCTTCCACAGCTTTTTGTTGCTTGTCCCGTTGTTCCTTGATGACCTTTTCGATGTCAGTGAGGAGTTGAACCGTCTCGGCGTCGGCTTTGTCCTTGGCGCCGGCCAGGGCAGCCAGGCAGGCATCGGCGGTTTTGACGTAGTCCTCGGGATACGTCTCACTGGCAACGTTGAGCTCGGTGTGCAGGGGAGCGCAGGGTCCACCCACGGACCGGGTGATGTTCACGGTGTTGATGACTTGCTGGTCCTGGTAGGCGATGACTGCGCCGTAGTGCTCTTTGAAGGCTCCGAAGGCATCAGCGACGTCCTTGGCCTGCAGCGCCGGCGATGTGGTCATGTGCTCCAGCCTGTCCAGGTTGGCCCTGGACTCACGTTGCAGGACCTCGCCTTCCTTGCTGAGGACCTGCTCGATTTCAGGCTTTTCGGCGTCCTCGGACACCGCATTGGTGTAGCGTGCCGTGAATTGCTGGACCAGGGGATCGTACAAATTCATGGAGGTGTCCACGATGGTGCGTTCCTTGTCCAACCGCACAACATCGGCTTTGTTGGGGCCGGAGGAGCGGGACGTGGTCAGCCAGACGCCGACTCCTGCACCAACCAGGGCCAGGACCACAATCACAATGATGAGTGCGGTACGGCCGGAGCGTTGACGGGCGGGCTCGCTGAGTGTCTCTGCCAATGTTTCCCCCAAATGATGTGTCTCTTAGAGTACGCGCAATCAGAGATCGTGCTGTAGCCGTTTGACAAAGAGCTTGGTGCGCTCCTGGGTGGGCGCGCTCAGGACTTCGGCAGCCGGGCCACGTTCCACCACCACGCCACCGTCCATGAAGATGACCTCGTCCGCTACCTGCTTGGCAAATGCCAGCTCGTGGGTGACGATCACCATGGTCCATCCTTCTTCCGCCAGTTCCTTGATGACGCCCAGGACATCGCCCACGAGTTCCGGGTCCAGTGCGGAGGTGGGCTCATCAAAGAGCAGCAGTTGGGGCTTCAATGCCAGCGCACGGACAATACCCACACGTTGCTGCTGGCCGCCCGAGAGTTCGAAGGGGTAGGCATCCCGCTTGTCCGCGAGGCCCACCCGCTCCAGCAGTCGCTCTGCATCGGCAACAGCCTCGGCTTTGGGGCGTTTCTGGACCTGGACGGGGCCCTCGGTGATATTTTTCAGGACCGTCATGTGCGGGAAGAGGTTGTAGTGCTGGAAGACCATGGCGCTGCGGTCACGGAGTGCAGCGATGTCCTTCTTTCCCACCTTGGCGCCGAAGTCCAGGGACAGGTCCCCCGGCGGGGTTCCGTTGGCGGCGCTGGAACCAAAGGTAACGGTACCGGCGTCGGGAATTTCAAGACCGTTCAGGGAACGGAGCACCGTGGTTTTGCCCGAACCGGAAGGGCCGATCAGTGCCACCACCTGGCCCCGGCGAATATCGATGTCGATGTCCCGCAGTACCTTGTTGCTGCCGAAGGCCTTGGCCAGGTTCCGCGCGGTCAGGACGGCAGGCGCCTGCGGTTCCGGCGATGCGTCAGGGCTGGATGCGTCAGGGCTGTTAGTGGGCGACATAGCGGTCCAATCTCCTCTCCACGGCAGACTGCGCGGTGGAAAGGACCAGGCAAATGACCCAGTAGACCAAGGCAGCCTGAAGGTACAGGGCCATGAACTCCTGGCTGAAGGCAGCGATTTGCTGGGCGTTGCGGAACAACTCGGTGACCAGGATCAGTGAGGCCAGGGAGGTGTCCTTCACCAGCGAGATGAAGGTGTTGGACAACGGAGGCACAGACACCCGGGCCGCCTGCGGGAGGATGATGCGCAGAAGGGTCTGCGGCCGCGACATGCCGATGGTGTGGCCGGCTTCCCACTGGCCCTTGGGCACGGAGAGGATGGCGGCGCGGATGATCTCAGCCGCGTAGCCGCCAACGTTCAGGGAGAAGGCGATGATGGCGCTGGGCCAGGGGTCCAGCTTCACTCCGATGCTGGGCAGCCCATAAAAGATCACGAAGAGCTGCACCAGCAACGGGGTTCCGCGGATGACCGAGACGTAGAACCGGCCAATGCCCGATAGGAAAATATTGGGGCTCAACCGAAGCAGGGCCACCACGAGCGCAAGGACCAGGCCAAAGGCGAACGAGGCCAACGTGAGCGGAATGGTTCCCGTCACGGCGCCGGTGATGATGGGGCCGAAGGAGCTCCAGATGAGGTCCCAGTTCATTTATTTGGTGACGTCCGCGCCGAAGTACTTCTCGGAGATCTTGGCCAGGGTGCCATCAGCACGGAGATCCGTGAGCGCTTTGTCCACGGCCGAGGTGAGCTCGGTTGAGCCCTTCCGGAAGACCAACGCGCTCTCGGTCTTGTCCGGAGCCTCTGCTGCCACTTTCAAACCGGAATCAGGAGTGGTCTTGGCGTAGTCCAGGTAGGTGAGCTTGTCGTTGACGGTGGCGTCCACGCGTCCCTGCTGGACCAGCGTGGCGGATTGGGCCCATCCCTCGACGGACTGGACGTTGGCGCCGACCTCAACTGCCAACTTGTAGAAGTTGCTGGTGAGGGACTGCGCGGTGGTCTTGCCCTTGAGATCGGCAAAGCTGTTGATGCTGCTGTTGTCCGACTTGGTGACTACCACGCCTGTGGACACGGTGTACGGGGAGGAGAACTCGTACTTGGCCTTGCGTTCATCGTTGATGGAGATCTGGTTGGCGATGGTGTCGAAACGCTTGGCTTCGAGGCCGGCGAAGATGCCATCGAACTGCGTTTCCTGGAACGTGGCCTTGACGCCCAGCTTGTCTGCCACGGCCTGGGCGATCTCCACGTCAAAGCCCGTCAGCGCGCCGGCGCCGTCGGCGTGGAAGCTGAACGGACGGTACGTGCCCTCGGTGGCAATGACCAGCTCGCCCTTGGACTTGACGTCGGAAAGCGACGTATCGGCGCCGGACTGGGCAGGAGCCGTGCCGCCGCTGCAGGCGGAGAGTGCCAGGGCGGCCGAGGCCAAGGTAGCTGCAAGGACGGAGCGGCGGGTGCGGAGGCTTGTCATGGAGTCATCTTAGCCACCGGCGGGGCGCTGTGTGGGCGCAGCTTTGCCGGAAGTAACAGGGGCCGTTAAAAAGGCTGAGTGGGGGCGGTCCCCAACAGCCCGCCACCACTCATCCCCCCAATTGTGTTCACTTGGGCGCCACATCCACCGGAAACCCGTTCTCTGATTCCGACGTCAGGCTGCAACCATGTTCACACATTCATGATTGTGCCACGATCTAATGGTTTTGTGAAAGTCTTACGCCATGCGTCTTTGTTTTCTCTTGGCGTAAGCCTTGGAAAACCAGATGCCCGTGAGCCCAATGCATGTTAAGAGGGCCGCCGAGTAGTTGATCAGGACCATGAGCCAGGCTGCGGAGTGCGGAACCAGCGGGAAGAGTTGTGACAGGAGCAGCAGGGACAGGCCCAGCAACAACAACGCTGACGCAGTCCGGAGTGGTACCGGTGCGGAGCTGGTGACTGTCCGCCAAATGGCCGGAACCAAGCACGCCGCCACGAATCCCGGATAGAAGCGTCCAAGGAAGGCGTAGGCCTCCAGCGACGGGCCCCAGGTGAGGCCGGACATGCCCGCAGAGGAGCCCTCGGTTTCCGTGATGACAAAGAACACGATGGTCAGAATCGCCACCAACGCGGCCACCGCCAGGCCCCAGGGTCCCCTGATGGCACGGACGGCCGAGTCCGAGCCAAAGGCCGTGGCGACCTTGACTCCCATCAGGAAGAACGTGGCGTAGAGCAGGAACCGGAGTACCAGGTTGCAGACATTGATGCCGCCCAGCCAGCCGTCGATCACCAAGTAGGGAGCTTCAATGCTGATGAAGATGCTCAGGGAGATCAGGAGGAAAATGTAGAACACGGAGCGGTTCTGTCCACGCAGTGCACTGGGGATCCGGGCCAAGGTGACTGCGACACACACAGCCAGGGTGATCCAGGGCAGGGCAGCGGTCATCCGAGGTTCTCCCAAATTCGTTCAGTACGTTCGTGGTCTTGTTCCTGCCGGCGCAGGGTCTTACCGAGGGCCAGCAACCGCTCGCCGGCCAGGGTGACCAATGAGCTCTGCGTCATGGCGTCAAGTGCCTTGCGGCGCGCCTCTGGTGGCCAGCCGGCCTCGGCTTCGGTGAGCAGCCCCCCGGCCACCAAGCCACCCGCCGGTCCCACCCCTGCCGCCCGCGATGTCGCGATGGCCAGTTCCGGCGGGAGCCTGTTGGCGGTGAGATGGGCAGAGAAGTTCTGGGGAGCGATCCCGGTGGCGTCGCTGACCCGGTGCCGCAACTCGCCGTCGTCGATTGCGTCCACCCAGTTCCGCACCGAGGTGGGGTGGGGTGGTTCGGAGAGGGGCAGGGGATGGGAGGAGCCCGGTTCGCTGCGCTCCACCACAGCCCGCAACAAATCAATGGTGGCCACCTGGCTCACCAGTTCGCAGGGCGTGGGCGGGACAGGATCGCCACGCAGCCCGGCATAGAGGTCAAAGGAGGCCAGGGCATGCAGTGGATTGACGGCGAATCCGCGGCTGATGGCAACCAGCGTGGATTCAGCCACCTTGCCGCGCACCAGCTGTTGGGCCAGGGTTGTCCGTTTGATCCCGGCAATCCTGCAAACGTCTGCAGTACTGGCGTGGGGCGCAACGCCATGAAGCCAGCGCTGGAACGCCTTGGACGGTAAGGGCATGTGGGACTTTCAGTGCTTGTTGCATGGTGGTCCGGGCTGCGCTGAGCCGGACGCCGGAAGTGGGAGTACCCAACGATTTTACGCAGACGCCCTCTTGAATTATGCTTGATGACTGAACCCGTTGGTCCGTACACCCCCCAAGTCCGGACCAACGGGTTTTTCCATGCCTGCGGGAATCGCAGCCAGAATTCCCGCGTTTCCTTGCTGGAGGATTAACAATGACTGCAACCTTGGTAGCCAAGGATCTTGCCGGTGGTCATGGCCACCGCACCCTTTTCTCAAAGTTGTCCCTGACCGTGGCCCCCGGCGATGTGGTGGGTGTTGTGGGCGCCAACGGCGCCGGCAAGTCCACGTTGCTGCGCCTGCTTGGCGGTGTGGACCAGCCGCAGGAAGGCAACGTCAGCCTGGCGCCGTCCGACGCTTTTGTGGGATGGCTTCCGCAAGAACACGAGCGCGTGGACGGCGAAACCATAGCCGCCTACATTGCTCGGCGCACCGGGTGCGCCAAAGCCACCCTGGAGATGGAAACCACGGCTGAGGCACTGGGCTCGGGTGCTCCCGGCGCAGATGACGCCTATTCGCTGGCCTTCGATCGTTGGATGGCGTCCGGCGCTGCGGATCTTGAGGACCGCATTCCGGCTGTGCTGGCGGACCTCGGCCTGGAACTGGGTACGGATGCCCTGATGACCGGGCTCTCCGGCGGCCAGGCGGCCCGGGTTGCTTTGGGGGCGTTGCTGCTGAGCCGGTTCGACGTTGTCCTGCTGGACGAGCCCACCAATGACCTGGATCTTGACGGACTGGCCCGCTTGGAAGCGTTCGTGCAGGGCCTGCGCGGGGGAGTGGTGCTGGTTTCGCACGACCGTGAATTCCTGGCCCGCTGTGTCACCACCGTGGTGGAACTGGATCTGGCCCAGAACTCCGTGGCCGTGTACGACGGCGGTTACGAGTCCTTCCTGGAGGAACGCTCGGTGGCCAAACGCCACGCCCGCGAACGGTACGAGGAATACGCCAACAGCAAGGCGGACCTGGTCTCGCGTGCCCGGACCCAGCGGGAGTGGAGCTCCCAGGGCGTGAGGAATGCGATGAAGAAGAACCCGGACAATGACAAGATCCGCCGTGCCGCCAGTGCCGAGTCTTCGGAAAAGCAGGCGCAGAAGGTCCGGCAGATGGAGTCGCGCATCGCACGGCTTACCGAGGTGGAGGAGCCGCGCAAGGAGTGGCAGCTCCAGTTCAGCATTGGCCAGGCGCCCCGCTCGAGTGCCGTCGTCGCCACCTTGCGGAACGTGGTGGCCCGCCAGGGCGACTTCACGCTGGGACCGGTCAGCTTGCAGCTCAACGGCGGGGAACGCATCGGCATCACGGGCCCCAACGGGGCCGGCAAGTCCACGCTGTTGCGGCTCCTGCTGGGTACGCAGGCACCCGACGACGGCGAGGCCTCCATGGGTGCCTCCGTGGCCATCGGCGAAATTGACCAGGCGCGTGGACTGCTCGACGGCGTCCGGAACCTCGGCGATGCTGTCGAGGCCGTGTTGGCGGACTGGACAGCGGCGGATGTCCGGACGCTTTTGGCGAAGTTTGGGCTGAAGGCGGACCATACCTCGCGTCCGGTGGACTCCCTGTCCCCGGGCGAGCGGACCCGTGCTGCACTGGCACTGCTGCAGGCGCGCGGAGTGAACCTGCTGGTGCTGGACGAACCCACCAACCACTTGGACCTCCCTGCCATTGAGCAGTTGGAAGAAGCGCTGGAAAGCTACGACGGCGCGCTCCTTCTGGTCACTCACGACCGAAGGCTGCTGGAAAACGTCCGCCTCGATTCACGCTGGCACCTGGACAACGGCCAGGTCCAGGAACTGCACCACACCCCAAACCAGGAGAAGTAACGCATGAGCATGGACCGCGTGGCCTGGAGCTCGCTGTACAACATCACCACCGCCAAGAGCGGCTCCAAGCCGTTCTCCAAGGAAACGCTGAAGCGCGTCCTGGCCTTCGCCGCACCCCATAAGGGCAAACTCATCGCCTTTGTGATCGCGTCCATTGCAGGTGCCTTCCTGGCCGTGGCCACGCCGGTGCTGGCCGGGCAGGTCGTTGATGCGATCATCGCCAACACCGGGGTGGACACCGTGATCCGGTTGGCCATCCTGATCGCAGTGGTGGCCGTGGGCGAAGCGGGCGTGGGGCTTCTGACCAGGTGGTTGTCCTCCACCATCGGTGAGGGCGTCATTGTGGACCTGCGCACCAGGGTGTTCGACCACGTTCAGCGCATGCCCATTGCCTTCTTTACCCGGACCAGGACCGGCGCGTTGGTGAGCCGCCTGAACAACGACGTCATTGGGGCACAGTCTGCCTTTGCGGGAACATTGTCCGGTGTTGTCAGCAACGTGGTGGCGCTGGTCCTGACCCTGGCCGTGATGCTCAACACCTCATGGCTGGTGACGGTGCTGGCCATGGTGTTGCTGCCGATCTTCCTCATCCCGGCACGGCGCATGGGATCCAGGCTGGCTGACCTCCGCCGCGAGGCCGCCGCCCACAACGCCGCCATGGGCACCCAGATGACCGAGCGTTTCTCCGCTCCGGGCGCAACCCTGGTGAAGCTCTTCGGCCGGCCGGACGAGGAATCGCGTGAGTTCGCCGCCAGGGCAGGACGCGTCCGCGATATTGGCATCCGCACCGCCATGCTGCAGTTCACCTTCGTGACGGCACTGACCCTGGTGTCCGCCCTGGCACTGGCCCTGGTGTACGGGCTGGGTGGCTGGTTGGCACTGGGCGGCCAGCTCGCGCCCGGTGATGTTGTTGTCCTGGCGCTCCTGTTGACGCGGCTCTATGCTCCGTTGACGGCGCTGTCCAACGCACGGGTGGAGGTGATGAGCGCCCTTGTGAGCTTTGAGCGGGTCTTCGAAATCCTTGACCTGAAGCCGTTGATCACCCAGAAGCCCGACGCCGTGGAAGTCCCCTCCGGGCCGGTTGCGGTGGAGTTCAAGGACGTCCGCTTCTCCTACCCCTCGGCGGACAAGGTGTCACTGGCGTCCCTTGAGGAGGTGGCCACGTTGGACACCCGCGGCGGCGAAGAAGTCCTGCACGGCGTCAGCTTCCGCGTGGAGCCCGGCCAGACGGTGGCCCTGGTGGGCTCCTCCGGTGCGGGCAAGTCCACTGTGGCCCAGTTGCTGTCCCGCCTTTATGACGTCGATTCCGGCGCGGTCCGGCTGGGCGGCGACCACTCCGGTGCCGGAGTGGACGTCCGTGACATCACGTTCGACTCCCTCCGGGACACCCTGGGCATGGTCACCCAGGACGGGCACCTGTTCCACGAGACCATCTCCTCCAACCTGCGCCTGGCCCGGCCGGACGCCACCGAAGAGGACATGTGGGACGTGCTCCGGCGTGCACGGCTGGAACCAATGATCAGGTCCTTGCCGGACGGCCTGGAAACCGTGGTGGGCGAGCGCGGCTACCGGCTCTCAGGTGGTGAACGCCAGCGGCTCACCATTGCCCGGTTGCTCATCAAGCAGCCGCGGGTGGTGATCCTGGATGAGGCCACCGCCGCCCTGGATTCCACCAGCGAAGCCGCCGTCCAGGCTGCCTTGGGCGAGGCACTGCAGGGGCGTACCGCCGTCGTGATCGCGCACCGCCTGTCCACCATCCGGGCTGCTGACGCAATCCTGGTGGTGGAGGACGGCCGGATCGTGGAACGGGGAACGCATACCGAGCTCCTGGCCGCCGACGGGCGTTATGCCGAGCTTTACCAGACCCAGTTTGCCGAGGCCACCGCGGTGGCCCAGGAAGCCGTGCCGGAAGTCTAGGCTGCTTAGGCTGGCTGGTTGAGGGCCGGAAGCACGTGGTCTGTCAGGAGCGGGGCCAAATCGGCGGGAAGTGGCGCGTGCAAGTCCAGCCACCGGATCTCCGCGATCTCAGCTGACGGATGGGCGTCCCAGGTTCCGGGGGCAGTGAAGACGGTGGCGTGGATATCCGTGGCGGCCTCGTTGGCGGCTGCTGCCAGCCATACGCCCAGGGGTTCCAGATCCTCCGGTGCTACGGCGATTCCCACTTCTTCCTGCAGTTCGCGGGAAGCGGCCTGGGCTGCGGTTTCGCCGGCTTCCGGCTTGCCGCCCGGGTGCATGAACTTGTCCGTGCCGCGCTTACGGACGGTCAGCAAATGGCCGTCCTGGTTGTAGACGCAGACTGCGCTGACAATGATCAGGTTCATTTCTGCCTCTTCAGCTGCGATTCGAGCAGGAGATCCTTGGCCGGCCCCTTGACGTCCCAGCTGAAGCTGAAACTGTCCGGTCCCCGGAAGCTGTAGTGGACGCGGTAGTCATCGGGATCGCACCAGTGGCTGTCCTCCTGCCGCTCCCCGGAGAAGCCCATCACATGGAAGGGCCTGCCGTCCGGGAAGAACACCTTCATGGTGTCCGGTCCCGTGCCAGGTTTGAGGAGGTATTCACGGAACGCCGGGCCGGAGTGGGAGGGCCAGTGCATGGTGCCGTCCTCGCGGTAGTCCAGGCCGCCGTCGGGGTTCTCCACATAACGCACGACGCCGGTAAAGGTGCCGCGGGTGCCGGACGAACGGTCAAGGAGGGTGCGCTCCACACTCCACCGGCCGGCCAGGTAGGCCCGCAGGTCCGGGATGGGCTGCTGGGGGTTCAAGTGCCCTCGATTGGAATCGAACCAACGACACCGGCTTTAGGAGAGCCGTGCTCTATCCACTGAGCTACGAGGGCCTGCGTCCGCACTGCAGATCCCCATTGCTGGGGGCCAGGGCCCGGACACGACTACAAGCATACAAGCTGCCGGGCTGCTGGCTGAACACCGCTAGGCTGGCCATCATGAAAGGGCACCTGACCCAGGCAGCACCAGCCGGTTCCTTCCTTCCCGACGTCAGCAGCGTCAGGGCGGCTTTCGGCGGGTGGGCGCAACTGAGCATCGTCCAGTACTTCGTGGCCGAGGCCGCGGTGATCCAGGCATGGGCCGGGCCCGAGCCGTACAGCCGTGCCACCGGATACATCAGCGATCTCGGCGCTGTTTCCTGTGGAATATACGAGGACCGTGCGGTGTGTTCACCCCTCCACCTGCTGATGAACGCCTCGTTCCTGCTGCAGGGGCTGGGACTTGTCCTGGGTGCCTTGTTCCTCACGGCCGGGCTGCTCTGCGTCGCGGCCCAACCCGGCACCGAGGCGCGTCGCTTCCGCACCCTCAGCCCCGGAGCAAGCGCCCTGCGGGTCCTCACGGTTCCCTGGATCCTTGCGGTGGCAATCCGCGTCCTGACGGGGGTGGCCGGTGTGGGCACCATCATTGTGGGCTTGGTGCCGGAGGATCTGGGCTCGCCGTGGCATTTTGCCGGGGCGCTGATGTTCTTCATTGGCGGAGGGTTTGCGTTGATCCTGCTGGGACTGTTGTGGTTCCGGCAAACCCCGGTCAGTTGGTTCCTCCTGGCCTGCGGCCTGGTGTGCGTCGTTGCCCTGGCGATCGGCGGCCTCACGGGCATGGAGGTGCCGCAGCCGGGAACACTGGAGCGGTTCATGGGCTACCCGGCCACCGTGGGCCTGGCCGCTGCCGGCCTAGTGATTGCGCAGCGTGTTCACACGGAAAGGCGAGGGCTCCGGGCTCTGTGAGATTCGCGCACCCGTTGCCGCCTTCCGAGCCCGTACCCACTGGTGCGCCGGGCGCGTGGGGGTGCGGCGCCGGGCAGGGGCAGAACGTCAGGAAGGTTTGGGGGACTTCTTGCCCAGGAATACCGCAACCACGCCGCACAGGAGGCTCAGCAGGAAAAGTATCCACGATGCGACGGTGAGGCCCGACGCCAACGCCACCGATCCGGCGTCAGGCGTTTCTGCCGACAACATGGAGTCGATGGCCACGTTGGACCACAGGTGTGCCACGGCAAACAGCAACGGTGCCGCCCACATGGCCCAGCGCAGGGACTTCCGCGCCACGTTGGTACCGATCAGCAGCAGCCAGCTGAAACCGAAAATCAGAGGAAACAGGGTGCCGGCGGTTTTGTGGACGTAGTTCAACTGCCCGCGGGCTGACTCATCCATGGCGTTGCGCAGTTGGGCGATGTAATCCTGCGAGAATCCGCCGACCAGGGAGTCGGGCATGGCCAGTCCACCCGAAAGCTGGGTCATCTGGTTCAGCGTCAGCAAATGCAGGTACCAGAACAGGAAGAGGCTGACCACGACGCCCGCGATGACAATGAGCTTGGAGTTGCTTTGCGCCTTTTGCGGGGTGCGCTGCGTGGTGTTGTTGATCACTGGCGGCAAGGAGTGGTCCGGGACCACCGCCTTGGCTCCGTGCTTCTTGATGCGCTGCGCTGGTGTCTTGGCCATGTCAATCATTATCCCGCCACATAAGCTGGACCCATGACCACTGGCAGGCACGCAGCAACTGACCTTGATCCATCACTGAACGACTACCAACTGGCCAGCGCACTGGTTCGCGAAGCAGGCCAACTGGCGCTGCTCATGCGGATGGGCGGACTGCAGGGCGAACGGAAGACCTCGGTGTCCGACGTCGTCACGGCCGCCGATCACGCAGCTGAGGCTTACGTGCTGGAGCAGTTGAGGCGCTGCCGCCCCGACGACGGCATCCTCGGTGAGGAAGGGGCATCCGTGGCCGGCACCAGCGGACGCACCTGGGTGATCGACCCCGTGGATGGCACCTACAACTTCCTGCACGGCTCCACCTACTGGTGCTCGGCCATCGCGTTGAAGCGTGATTCTAAGGACACCACCGTGGATCCCGAGGTTCTGCTGGGCGCCATCTTCCAGCCGGAACTGGACAAGCTGTGGGTTGGCGGCCAGGAACATCCGGCAACCCTCAACGGCGAACCGATCCAGGGTTCCGGAGACTCGGCAGTGGCCGAAATCTGCGCAGCCACCTACATCCACCCCACGTGGCTCGCGGATCCGCGCACCGCCATGCCTTGGCATGCCGCCGCGGTTTCGGCCGCCTCCCTGCGCATGTTCGGCTCGGGTTCCTGCGATCTGGGACGCGTCGCAGACGGGGAGCTGGGTTGCTGGTTCCAGCACAGCTGCCCTGAATGGGACTGGCTCCCCGGCAAGGCGATCGTCCGCGCGGCGGGCGGGGACACCGCCGTCGTCCAGGTCAACGGGTTCAATTGGTTCGTCGCGGGAAGCCCGACGGCGGTCCGTGAGTTGGCTGCGGCACTGACCTCGGTGCCGCAGTTCAGTTAGCCAAATAAATACTGTCGGGGGCAACGCCTAGACTGGTAGGCACCATGGATATGTTGTTTGACCCCTACGCAGACGGACCCTTCAAAGCAGGCACCAAAGCCGCAGTCAAGGCTGCCCCGGAGCTCGCGCAGCCGGGTGGGAAGCTCGCGCAGCCGGGTGGGGGAGGCTCTGCGGACCATCCCCACGGGCCTGCTTCCGGCGGTTGGGGGACACAGGGTGGGTCCGGCCTGCCCTCCGCCGGCGACCTGCTTCAGGGGCTGAACCCGCAGCAGGAAGAAGCAGTCAAGCACGCAGGAAGTCCGCTGTTGATCGTGGCCGGTGCCGGCTCCGGCAAAACGCGTGTCCTCAGTAACCGGATTGCGTACCTCATTGCCACCAAGCGCGCCCACCACGGCGAAATCCTGGCCATCACCTTCACCAACAAGGCCGCTGCGGAAATGCGGGAGCGCATCGAGGCGTTGGTGGGCGGGCGCGCCAAAACCATGTGGATCTCCACCTTCCACTCCTCCTGCGTCCGGATACTCCGCCGGGAAGCCGCCAACGTGGGGTTGAACTCCAACTTTTCCATCTACGACTCCGCGGATTCGCTGCGCCTGATCACTTTGGTGGTCAAGAACCTGGACCTGGATCCCAAGAAGTTCCCGCCCAAGGCCATCCAGCACAAAATCTCGGCAGTCAAGAACGAGCTGATCGACGCCGACTCCTACGCGTCCTCCGCCAACTACAACGACCCCTTCGACACCGCCGTGGCAGAAGTCTTCAAGGGCTACACCCAGCGCCTGCGGCAAGCCAACGCCATGGACTTTGACGATCTCATTGCAGAGACCGTCTACATGTTCCGCGCCTTCCCCGCGCTGGCGGAGTCGTACCGTCGCCGGTTCCGCCATGTCCTGGTGGACGAGTACCAGGACACCAACCACGCCCAATACGCCCTGGTACGGGAAATCGTTGGCGTCGGCGCGAAGTCAGGGGTGGAGCCCAGCGAACTGACCGTTGTGGGCGACTCCGACCAATCCATCTACGCGTTCCGTGGCGCCGATATCCGCAACATCGTGGAGTTCGAGGCCGATTACCCCGACGCGCGCACCATCAAGCTGGAGCAAAACTACCGCTCCACCCAAAACATCCTCAGCGCTGCCAACTCGGTGATCTCCCGCAATCCCAACCGCCAGGAAAAGCGGCTGTGGACGGCCGAGGGTGATGGCGAAAAAATTGTCGGCTATGTGGGGGAGAACGAGCACGACGAAGCACAGTTCATTGCCAAGGAAATCGACAGGCTGCAGGACGAGGACAATTTGCGGCCCGGCGACGTCGCAATCTTCTACCGCACCAACGCCCAGTCACGTTCCATCGAGGACGTCCTGGTCCGGGTGGGCCTGCCGTACAAGGTAGTGGGCGGCACGCGCTTCTACGAGCGCAAGGAAATCAAGGACGCACTGGCCTACCTGCGGGTGCTTGTTAACCCTGACGACGACGTCAACCTCCGCCGCGTGCTCAACGAGCCAAAGCGGGGAATCGGTGACCGTGCAGAGGGCGCAGTAGCGGCCTTGGCCGAACGGGAGCGGACATCCTTCATGGCTGCCGCCCGCCGTGCGGACCAAGCTCCTGGCATGGCCACTCGATCCGTCAATGCCGTGCTGGGATTTGTGAAGCTCCTCGATGACCTTGCGGAGGTGGCCGCTGGCTCGGGAGCAGCGGCAGCCCTGGAAGCTGTCCTGGAACAAACCGGTTACCTGGCCGGCCTGCGGGCCAGCAACGATCCCCAGGATGAGTCCCGCGTGGAAAACCTTGCGGAACTGGTGGCCGTGGTCCGTGAGTACGAGCGCGACAATCCGGAGGGAACACTGGGCGAGTTCCTGGAGCAGGTCTCCCTGGTGGCCGACGCCGACCAGATCCCGGATGCCCCGGGCGCAGACATCGATGCCGCGGTGGCCGAAGCCAAACGCATGGGCGTGGTCACGCTGATGACCCTGCACACCGCCAAGGGGCTTGAATTCCCCGTGGTGTTCCTGACCGGCATGGAGCATGGGATCTTCCCGCACCAGCGCTCCGCCACGGATCCCAAGGAACTCGCGGAAGAACGCCGCTTGGCCTACGTGGGCCTCACCCGCGCCCGTAAACGGCTCTACGTGACGCGCTCCGAGGTGCGCAGCATGTGGGGCCAGAGCCAGTACAACCCGGCCAGCCAGTTCCTGGAGGAGATCCCCGCGGAATTGGTGGAGTGGAAGCGCGAGGGCATGAGCCGCTCTGCCGCGGGCGGATGGGGCAGCGCTCCCATTGGGTCCAACCGCTACGGTGGTTCATTCTGGGGCGCCGGAACGTCCCGGGGTGTTGCCGCGAGCCCCACTGCCGGCTTCGACGCGGACGTGCCGGCCGCCGTCGCGCGCAACCGCGTCCAGCCCCAAAAAGAAGTCATTTCCGTGGTGGTGGGGGACAAGGTCAACCACACCAGCTTCGGCAATGGCGTGGTCCTTGGTGTCGAAGGCACGGGGGACAAGATGGTTGCCAAGGTGAAGTTCGACATCGGAGAGAAGCGGCTGCTGCTGCGATACGCACCGCTGACCAAGGTGGAGGCCTAGCCCGCGTGATGCAGCGGGCATAATGGGTGCCATGCGACGGACTGTATTGGGGATTCTTGCCGCCTTGCTGCTGCTGGTGGCATCGGGGTGCTCGTTCGCCACCAAGGATCCGGACTACGTGCCGCCGGCCCCGCTTCCGCCCCTGGAGCAACTGCAGCAGGTTCCCGTGACGGAGCAAACCACGCTCTCCGCAGGGGAAGGCGTCACGTCCTTTGTGACCCCGGACCGGAACATTGTGTGTGCCATGACGTCCTCGCGTGGCGGGCACCTGAACCTCCCGTACCAGGCCAACACATACTCGGATGCAGCCAACAACAAGTTCCCGGTGGTCCCGGTGGTGCAGTGCGAGTTGGCCCAGTACGGCAAGCCCGACGCCGCGGACATCGCAGACAACTGCGCGGGCACCGGCCTGGGATACCTGGGCGGCACCGTGCTGTTGTCCCCGGACAAGGCTGTGTACGGCTCATGTCGTTCCGGCGTAACACAAATGGAGTCCGAGTACGGGCCCAAGGGCAGCCGGACAGGACCCATTTCCAAGCTGCGGGAATTGGCTGAGGGGCAGAACATTGAACGGAACGGCTTGCGGTGTTCGGCCTACAACGGCGGCGTAGCCTGCGGAAATCTCTCCGGGGGAGTGGCATTCTTTGTCAGCAAGGATGGCTACCAGCTGATTTCCGACGGCGGCAAAACGGTCAGCGGGACCCTGAAACAAGCGTCCTGACCACCTGGCGGGGACACGCCAAGGCGCGAAAAACCGCGACATTCTGCGGGTTTTCTACATCCCATAGAAGTGTAAGGTTACTCACATAACCGGTAGTGTGTAGGTGGCGGGACTCCCTAAAGGGCTAAAGTTCCGAGAGGACCTTACGCAATGTGACCGACTGAAATCCGGTTGCGACTGCGTACTTTCCGCAGCTGGCTATCGCGGTCATCGCGGTTCCCGGCTGAACAGAAAACTACTTCGACGTAGAAGGACACTAAACCGTGGACCTGTTTGAATATCAGGCGCGCGATATGTTCGAAGCGCACGGTGTACCCGTGCTCGCCGGCATCGTGGCGCACACTCCTGAAGAAGCAAAGGCAGCTGCCGAGAAGATCGGCGGCGTAACTGTCGTCAAGGCACAGGTTAAGGTTGGTGGCCGCGGCAAGGCTGGCGGCGTGAAGGTTGCCAAGACTGCCGAAGAGGCGCTTGAGCACTCCACCAACATCCTGGGCATGGACATCAAGGGCCACACCGTCAACAAGGTGATGATCGCCCAGGGTGCTGACATCGCTGAAGAATTCTACTTCTCGGTCCTCCTGGACCGTGCCAACCGCAACTACCTGGCCATGTGCTCGGTGGAAGGCGGCATGGAGATCGAGCAGCTTGCTGTCGAGCGTCCCGAGGCCCTGGCCAAGATCGCCATCGACCCCGCTGTTGGCATCGACCAGGCAAAGGCTGACGAGATCGTCGCAGCTGCAGGTTTCGCTGAAGAACTGCGCGGCAAAGTGGCCGACGTCATTCTGAAGCTCTGGGACGTCTTCAAGAAAGAAGACGCCACCCTGGTTGAGGTCAACCCGCTGGTCCGCACCGGCGCCGGCGACATCGTTGCCCTGGACGGCAAGGTTTCCCTGGACGAGAACGCCGACTTCCGTCACGTGCACCACTCCTCGCTGGAGGACAAGGACGCAGCTGACCCGCTGGAAGCCAAGGCAAAGGCCCAGGACCTCAACTACGTCAAGCTGGACGGCGAAGTAGGCATCATCGGCAACGGCGCCGGACTCGTGATGTCCACCTTGGACGTTGTTGCTTACGCTGGCGAGAACCACGGCAACGTCAAGCCTGCCAACTTCCTGGACATCGGCGGTGGAGCTTCCGCAGAGGTCATGGCCAACGGCCTTGACGTCATCCTGGGCGACGACCAGGTCAAGAGCGTCTTCGTGAACGTCTTCGGTGGCATCACCGCTTGTGACGCCGTGGCCAAGGGCATCGTTGGTGCACTGGCCGAGCTCGGTTCCTCCGCGAACAAGCCGCTGGTAGTTCGCCTCGACGGCAACAACGTCGAGGAAGGCCGCCGCATCCTGACCGAGGCCAACCACCCGCTGGTTACCCTGGCCGCCACCATGGACGAGGGCGCCGACAAGGCCGCCGAGCTCGCCAACGCAGCTAAGTAAGGGACGCGACACTATGTCTATCTACCTCAACAAGGACTCCAAGGTCATCGTTCAGGGCATCACCGGCGGCGAGGGCACCAAGCACACCGCACTGATGCTCAAGGCCGGCACCAACATTGTTGGTGGCGTGAACGCCCGTAAAGCCGGCACCAGCGTGAAGCACGGCGACAAGGAAATCACCGTCTTCGGCACCGTAAAGGAAGCCATCGCCGAGACCGGCGCTGACGTATCCATCGTCTTCGTTCCGCCGGCATTCACCAAGGACGCCGTTGTGGAAGCCATCGAGGCCGGCATCGGCCTGGTAGTGGTCATCACCGAGGGTGTTCCGGTTCAGGACTCCGCCGAGTTCTGGGCTTTGGCCCAGTCCAAGGTTGACGCTGACGGCAAGCAGATCACCCGGATCATTGGACCGAACTGCCCCGGCATCATCACCCCGGGTGAAGCCCTGGTTGGCATCACCCCGGCGAACATCACGGGCAAGGGCCCCATCGGCCTGGTGTCCAAGTCCGGTACCTTGACCTACCAGATGATGTACGAACTCCGCGACCTCGGTTTCTCCACCGCGATCGGTATTGGTGGCGACCCCATCATCGGCACCACGCACATCGACGCCCTGGCTGCCTTCGAAGCTGATCCCGAAACCAAGGCGATCGTGATGATCGGCGAAATCGGTGGCGACGCTGAAGAGCGCGCAGCCGACTTCATCAAGGCCAACGTCACCAAGCCGGTTGTTGGCTACGTTGCAGGCTTCACCGCTCCTGAGGGCAAGACCATGGGCCACGCAGGCGCCATCGTCTCCGGCTCTGCAGGAACGGCACAAGCCAAGAAGGAAGCTCTTGAAGCTGCAGGCGTGAAGGTCGGCAAGACGCCGTCCGAGACCGCAACGCTGCTGCGCGAAGTTTTCGCAGCACTCTAAGCTCCACGGAAAAACGCGGGGTCACTATGACGGTGACCCCGCGTTTTTGGTTTAACTAGACTCTTCGTGGCGGGCGCCCCGAGAACCACACGTATGTTCCGGCGGCGGCCAGCACCCCTCCGGCGGTGACCATCCACCAAGGGAACCCAGGGACGTCGGGGGAGCCGCCGGCGGCATCGACGTCGGACTGTGGCGTGGGCAGGACCCTCTCACCGGTCACCAGGATGCGGTGGCTGTTGATGCCCAACGGAGTGCAGGTGACCAGCGTCATGAGGTCCTTGCCCGGCTGGATGAGCAGGCTCTCGGTATCCTCCGGCTCCACCACCAGGGTCTCCGTCACTTTGTAGGTGAGCGTCTCGCCAAAAACCTCAACGGTGAAGGTGTCGTCCGCTTTGACCTGGTCCAGGTTGGTGAAGAGCTCTGCCGTTGCCAGCCCCCGGTGCCCCGTGACCACGGAGTGGGTGGACTCTCCGCCGACGGGGAGCGCGGTGCCCTCCAAGTGCCCGATCCCGTGCTCCAGGACGGCGTTGCTGGTGCCGTGGTAGATCGGAAGGTCCACCTTGATGGAGGGAATTTTGATGCGGGCCATCAAGCCCTCGGTGTCGCCCCTGAGCATGGTGGAGTACTTCTGCTGGTCCTCCGGCTGGGGATCGTTGGCCAGGGGGAGCCTTTCGTTGGCAGCCACGGCGGCGCCACCTCCGCCCAAGCCTTGGTTGTAGTGACGCGCTTCGGCAATCCGTTGGCGGAGGGTCTCTGCGCCGAGGTCCTTGATGCCCTGGGTGAGCTTGTCGATTTCCTGGGACTGTTCCACGGAACTGAACCAGGCAGCGGCAGCCGGGTACAGCAGCAAGGCGCTTCCGGCGATGGTGGTCAGCGCGACAACCGCCGGCAGCACAGTGAGGCGCCATCGACGCCGGTGGGTCTTTACGGGGGTGCTCATGAAGGCTGGTCTCGAAACGCTGGGCGGCGGGGAAGTATAAATCCGAAGACAAGGGAAGGCGGGACGCCCGGGGACGTCCCGCCTTCCATCTCACACTATGGGGTTACGCTTTGGCGGGTGCCACTGCAGAGGGTGGAGCAGTGGCACGACGGCGGCGCGTGGCCACAATGCCGGTGCCGAGGGCGATGGCCAGCAGGCCGATGCCGCCTACGGTGAACCAGAGAGCGCCGTCACCACCGGTCAGCGGCAGTGCGAACGCGGGAACCTGGTCGTGCCGGAATTCCACGTAGTTCTGTACAGGCGCCGTGGTGGAGCTGGGACCGGCGACAACCTGGGTCTGGACCTGGAAAGGCGTGGGCAGCTGGAAACCGGCTGGCGGTGTTATTTCACGGACCCAGTAGTTGCCGGGCGTGATGATCGGAATCGCTACCGTCCCGTTGGCACCGGTGGTCCAGTTCTGGATGCCGTTGATGAACACTGGGTTCTGGCCAAGGGTGGCATCGTTCTGGTTGAGGAACACCTGGTAGACGGCGTCGGCCAACGGGGTGCGCACGTTGTTTTCGCTCTGGTAGGCAAAGACGGTGAGCTGACCGATGGGGGTGCTGCCGGTCACGGTCTCGGTGCTGCCGTTCACCACAGCTGTTGCCGTGTTGGTGATTACGCCGTTAGCGGGAATCGTCACGGCGCGGCTGAGCACGGTCAGGGTCACGTCGCCACCAGGCAACGCGGCAAGACGGGTGAGGCCGGCCGGGGTGAAGGTGGCCGTGACATTACGTGTGGCCGTGTCGTAAGCCAGGTTGTAGTCCGTGCCGCTCACAAAGTTCTGGGTGATGTTGGCGGCGTTGGCAACCCTCACGCTGGTGGGCGCAACACCGGTGGGTCCAGCGGCGAGGTACTCAAGTTCCACGGGCAGCGTGTCAGTGAGTGTGAAGTTGCTCAGGGTGTCGCCAGCGGCAAGGGTGGGGATATCCGAGTTGATGGCCCAGCGGATCAGGTCCGGGTTGCGGGCTTCCACCGAGTTGGCCGGCGCCGGAACGCGGGTCTTGGTCAAGTCCGTCACGGCGTTCTTCGGGTAGACGTGGACGTCATAGATCCACTGGTTCGCCGGGGCTCCGCTGGGGCCGGTGGGGAACGGCAGGGTCACCAGGAACGGTGCGGACGGGTTGGTGGCACCCACGGGCAGGACAGTTTCCGTGACCAGGTAAAGGCCGATGGGGAGGCTGCTGGTGCCGTTGGTGAACGTGGCCACACCGTTGGTGCCGGTGGTGGCGGTGTAGGTGTCGTTGACCGTGACGCGGCCCGCGGCGGTGGCGGGGGTGATGCCCGAGACCTGGTTCCACCCTTCAGGAGTGGTCAAGTCCACGCCCTGGACCAGTGCAGCGGTGAACGTGGCTCCCGAAAGCGGCGTGCCCGGCACGGTGACTTCCTGGCCGGTACCGATCTGCTGGCCATTGTTGGGTCCCAGTGCGGACTTGTGGATGGTCAGGGTGCGGGGAATGGCGGGGTCGATGTTTCCCGGAAGGGTGACGGCAGTCGCTGGAGCGACGGCGACGATGGCCGCCGCCGTGCTCAGCGCCAGGACGCCGAGAGCGGCTGATAACCGCCTGAGGATAGGGCTGGACATTGTGGTTTCTCCTATGGGTGAGTCGAGAGATGAAGAAGTTGAGCTGGCATTCAGGGCAGTGGGGGAGCGTGTATCACCGGAAGGCGCCTCGCATCCGTTGACGCCGTTGCCACACCAGGAAGGCGAAGGCCACCATGAACAGGACCCCACCCCCGATGTAGAACACGTCCGCGCTGGTGCCACCCGTGAGCGGCAGTTTGGTGGGCGCCACGGGGGCATTGACAAAGCGGTACACCGCTGTTTGCCCGGCCGCAGGTGCAGTGATGGTTCGTGAGGACACTGGTGTCCAGGTGGTGCCGGTGAGCCTTTCCAGCCTGAGCTCCTGGTAGGCGATCCGGCGGTTGGGATCCGTGGCCGCCTCGGACAGCGTGTAGGTATGCCCGGGACGGACGTCAAAGGTATTCGCGGGATTGCCGGCGGCAACGTATTCTGCGCCAAGCCGGACCTCGGTGGCCAAGCTTCCCCCTGCCAAGGCTGCGGGTGTGGCGGTGACCTTCCAGTCCGGGGCCTGGAATCCGGTCCGCGGATTGATGACCTGCTTCAGGAGCGTGACCGAGGCCGTGGAATTCTGCACAGTGCAGGTGAGGGTGGCTCCGGCGGGCGGGGTCACATCTCCCGCTGCCGTGACATCCACCGCGGTTCCAGTGGCCGTACGGCACTGCCATGATCCGGTTTGGACGTAGGTTGCCGGGCCACCGGTTTCAGCCAGGCGGTAGGCCACCCCCGGAGTGACCGGGATCCCGGAAGCAGCAGCAGAGCCGGAGCGGCCCGAGGGGCCCGGAAGTGAACCAGTGGGCCCGGTGGCGCCCAACGTCCAGTCGGTCGGCAGGGCTGATCCGTAGGTCACTTCCTTGACCAGCGTGAGCGAAGCGGTGGGTCTGTTGACGATGGTGCACTCCACCGTGGAGGACGGACCTATGGCAGTGAGGTTGGCGCTGATGGTGGTGCCGTTTTGGGTAAACGTCGCTGCGCGGGCCGTGCCATTGACGGTGCAGGCGCCACTGACGAACGCAAAGCCGTCCTGCTGGATCTCGGACACAGCCACTGTTGCTGCCGACGATGCCCCACCGTAGAGGACGGTCCACGTGGCTTGGCCCGCAGCGTCGGTCTGCTGGCGGGCCGTGCCCAGCGGAAGGGAAGTTGCCGAACCCGAGGTGGCAACCGCCGTCGTACCTACCGTCCAGTTCACCCCGGGGCGGGTGAGGCCCGAGAATTCCCGGATGGTTTTGGTGATCCGCACGGTGGAGACCGGTGACGGGGAGTTGAAGTAGGTGCAGGTGACATTCACGCTCTGCCTGTTGGGCATTGTCACCGTGCCGGTGGCCGTGGTGCCGGTACTCAGCCGGACGCCGTCTGCCCAGCACTCGTAAATGGTGGTGTACGCGCTGATCGGGGAAGCAGATCCGGCGGCCATGGCCTCCGAGATGGTTACCGTGGTCCCGCTGATGGTGGGATAGGGCCCGATCTGCGCCGGTTGCCGGCCCGTAGCTGTTCCCGAGGTGGTGGCTGTAGCGAAGGCGGCAGCGGGGGAGCCGGTGGCAGCCGTCAGGACGAACTGGTCCGTGGTTGATTGGCGTGCCACTATGTTTTTCTGCACCGTCACAGTGGCTGGCGAGGAGCAACCGCCCAGGTCAACCGAGTTGACGGGTACCCGCGCAGTGCCGTTGATACGGCGCCAGGTGGTGGCATCGAATTCGTAGGCGCTGCCCGCGTTGGACAGGTAGACCGAGCCGCGGGGCGAGAAGGCAATGCCGTTGATGTTCGCGAAAGCGGCATCCGTGTTGGTTGACGGTTTGGTAGCGGAGGCGTTGACTGCGAGCGTGCCACCGTTGGCAGCTGCCAACGCCTCAGCCGTGACGGTGTAAATGGTGGCGCTGTTGACGGTGTTGACCGTGGCTGCGCCCACAACGTAGAGGTTGCCTTGGACGTCGAAGGCCATGTCGCCGTTGCCGTTCGGGGCAGTGCCCGTGGGAAAAGCTCCCACGTAGGCAAAGCGGGTGGCGGTGGGGTTGGACTCGGTGAAACTCCAGATGTAGAACTGGGAGTTCGCGAAGATGCCGAAGAGGTAGCGGCCCGTAGTGAGGTCGATGGCTCCGGCGACGATGCTGCCCTCGATCTGGGTTCCGCCCACTGCGGTGGAGTAGGCGGTATTGGCCAGTTTTTCGAAGCCTCCGCCCGGAGTCCATTTGAGCACCGACGCGACGTCGCTGGCATCAGTGGATCTGTCCAGCGCGTACGCGAGGTTCCCGTTGGCTCCGATGCCCAGGGCATTGGCGGCGGTAACGCCGGTCCAGGAACCCACGGACGTCAGGCCTCCGGAAACGATGTCCCCCTGTTCCAGGGCACCGGCAGCGGTGACCGAATAGAAATGGTTGGAGTCGCAGAAGAGGCGTTGGGCCTGGGCTGTGTTGGTGAAGGTGCAGGTGATGTCCGCGCCCGGCTCATCCGGAATGGTCAGTGATCCCGAGGCTCCCGAGCCCGAGGCGATCACGGTTCCGGACCTGACGCACTCGTAACCATTGAAGTAGGCAAGCCCGGGGCCCGAGGTGGGTGACTCGTGGATGGTGTACGTGGCTCCGGGTTGGACCACGGACCGGTTGATCTGCGCGGACTGGATGCCGGTGGCGGTGCCGCTGGTGGTGGCCGAAGCCAGCACGCTGGTTCCGGAGCGCAGGGACAGGGTGAACTGGTCCGTGGACGTTGTCCGGACCGGGAGGTTCTTGCGGATGGTGATGGTGGTGGCGGGAGCAACGGTGACGCTGACCGGAGCGCTGGCCACCAGGCCCGCAGGGGTCACCGTGCCGCTGGTGTAGGTACCGGCGGTGGCTGCCACAACCGAGACCGAGATTGTGCAGGACGTTGCTCCGGCAGCCAGGTCTCCGCCTGTGACGGTCAGGGTGCCGGCGCCTGCGGTGGCCGTCACGGCGTACGCGGTTCCCGCCACGTTGGTGCACGTTCCGGCCACCGCCGGTGTGGGCGCAACCACCAGCCCGGAGGGAAGTGCCGTGGAGAATCCCCAGTCCGTCTTTGCATACAGATCGGAGGTATTGGTGACGGTGTAAGTCAGCGTGGTGGGGACAGTGGCTGTGGCCCCCGCGGGATCGAAGGCGACGTCCAGGGCCGGGGTGACATCCAGCAGGCGGAGGTTGTCCACGCCGAATCCGCTGCCGGCGCCGGTGACGGTGTTGACCACCTGGACGCGTGCACCCGAGATCTGGGCCGGCGTGAGCAATGCCGTGTTGGTGCCGTTGTAGCTGGCAGCGCGAACCGAGGCAGACAACGCCGGGTCAAGGATGCCGCCCACTGTTCCCAGAGTGGGCAGGGCGGGGGAGGTGTAGTACACGGCGCCGGTGCTGGTGCAGGGAACAACGGGTGCCGCGTACCCGGCCAAAAGGGTGGTGGCGCCTGATACCAGGTTCAGGGACAGTGAGGCGTTGTTGGTACCGCACTGTGTTCCCACAGCGTTCATTCCCAGTGCGTAGAACCGCGAATCCGGGGCAGTCACGCCGATTCCGTTGGTGGATTGCAGGACGGTGGTGCCGCCGGTGACCGCCGCGTAGGGAATGGCTACCAGTGCGTGGTTTCGCTGCGTCGTTGCAGCGGCGGAGCCATTTGCGGGCGAATTCGCGGTGCTGGAACCAGTGACTCCGGCAGCCACCTGGCCCAGGACGTCGGCCATGCGGCGGGTGTCGCGGGCGGCCACTGAAGACTGGCCGACGACGGCGAGTGGCTGGGTGGGGCAGAAAGAGGGGTTGGGGTAGGCGGCCAGGTAATTGACCAGGACCCCGGTGCAGCTGGTGCCGTTGGCCCAGCCGGTGGAGGAGGTGTAGAGGTTGCCGGAGTAGGTGCTGATCCCGGTGGCCGTGTTCCCCAGGCCTTGCTCGAAAGTTTCGTTCCATATTTGGCGGGGTGCTTCGGCAACCCCGGCGGCAGCGCGCTGGGCGTCTGCGGTGGTCCGGAATTTTTCGGTGGCTTCTTCCGGTGCCGGAGGTGCACGTCCTGCCTCAGCCTCGGATGCCTCCGGGGGCGTCTTTTCTTCGGCGGTGATCCCCGGCGTTGCCATGGAGTCGCTTGGGTGAGGGGACTTTGCGGGGCCCGGGACTGCGGGATCTGGCTTCTCCGGTGACGGCTTTTGAGTGGCATCGTCCGCTTCGGGAGAGAGGTGCTCCACAGCGGGAGAAGGCGCAGCAGGAAGGGTCGCTTCGGCAGAGGGCGCCGGAGGTTCGACTCCCGGGACGGGTGCAGTTGATGTGGTGGATGGCGAGGGAGCGGAGGTAGCCGCGGCCGGTGATACTGCTACGGCGGAGCCCCAGCTTCCCACGACAACAAGGACGGCAGCCAGGGCAGCGAGAACGCGGGTGCCGCGCCTTGGGGCATCAGCCCGGTTGGATTCGTCCTCCACGTAGGAGACGCCCCTCTCGTCGTCGTGGTCGATGTCAGATGTCCACGACGGTAGGCGACCATAGGGTACGCCAGGTCCGAGAAGAGCCCCCAACTCCGGTGCCGGGGCTAAGAAATACGCGCCGACACCGGTGAATATAGCAATTAGTTGGAGACCGTGCAATCACTCTCCGGGGTAAAGCCCCAGTTCAGGGCCTGGGCCGCTTCATGGTGGGCAATTGACTGTCGGTCGGGATCTGCGGCTGGTAGTGGGCGGTGTCCGACTGTTCGGGATTGACATAGTTTGTTAGTATGTCAGTACAAACTATTTGAGGAGGCCCACTATGCCGTTGGTACGCATTGATGTCCATGGAGGACGTTCCCCTGAAGAGCTTTCCAGCATCAGCCGCACCATCCACGACGCGATCCTTGCCGAGTATGGAATTCCCGAGCGGGACTACTTCCATATCATCACCGAGCACCCGCAGGGACAGATTGTGGCCCAGGATGCGGGGCTTGGATTCGAGCGCTCGGCAGGCGTGGTGATGATCCAGATCTTCACCCAGGGCGGCCGGACGCAGGTGGCAAAAAGTTCGCTTTTCGAGGCCATTGCCGAGGGGTTGGGTGGCGTCGGCGTGGCCGGCGAAGACGTCTTCATTGGCTATGTGGAGAACACTGCCGGCGACTGGTCTTTCGGCTTTGGGCGCAGTCAGTACGTCACCGGGGAACTCGCTGTTCCGAGAAAGTAAGTTCGCCCCCGTGTCATGTTGTAAATATGTCAGTACAAACCTTTGACAGGACATGAGATCTGGGGCAAAGTAGTCATGTGGCCCCGCTCACTGGGGGTGGCAAGGCATTGGGGCCCAGCGCTCACAGGTTCAGAGTTCACAAGAGAAAGGTCAACGATCACCGTGACCCACGAACTGCTCACGATCGGGCGCATCAGCGTTGATATCTACCCGAATGACATCGGAGTGGACCTGGAGGACGTCTCGTCCTTCGGCAAATACCTCGGAGGCTCACCCTCCAACGTGGCTGTGGCTGCTGCCCGCCATGGCCGCCGCACCGGCGTGATCACGCGGACCGGCGACGACGCATTTGGCAAATACCTGCACAGGGAGCTGCACAAGTTCAGCGTTGACGACTCGTTTGTCACCCCGGTTGCTGCTTATCCGACGGCGGTGACATTCTGTGCCATCAAGCCAGCCACCGACGAATTTCCCTTGTACTTCTACGGGCGCACCCCCACGGCACCGGATCTCCAGATCCACGCCGATGAGCTGGACCTGGACGCCATCCGGGACGCAGGAATTTTCTGGTCCACGGTGACCGGCCTCTGCCAGGAACCGTCCCGCGCGGCACACCTGGCCGCTCATCAGGCCCGTCCGCGGACGGAATTGAAGGACGGCCAGTTCACCATCCTTGACCTGGACTACCGTCCGATGTTCTGGAACTCCGAGGAAGAGGCGCGTGCCGAGGTGGCCAAAATCCTCCCGCACGTGACCGTGGCAATCGGTAATGACAAAGAATGTGCCGTAGCGGTGGGCGAGGGAACTCCCGACGAGCAGGCCGACCGCCTCCTGGATGCCGGCGTCGAAATTGCCGTGGTAAAGCTCGGCCCCGAGGGCGTGATGGCCAAGACCCGCACCGAGCGCGTGGTCTCCGCCCCGGTGCCGGTGCAAACCCTTAACGGACTGGGTGCGGGCGACTCCTTCGGTGGCGCTTTTGTCCACGGCCTCCTGTCGGGCTGGCCCCTGTCTGAAGTCCTTGACTACGCCAATGCCTCCGGGGCCATTGTTGCCTCCCGGCTGTCCTGCGCGGATGCCATGCCCACACCCCACGAGGTCAATGCATTGCTGGCCGAGCGTGGCCGCCCCGTCCCCGGTGCTTCGGCCAATGCCGCAGCTGCACCCGTCACAGAAGGAGCCGTGCGTTGAGCCTCAGCCAAGACCCACGCCGTTACGAGCACTTGAGCCGCCAGCGCCTGGAGGACCCCGAGTCCATTTCCCGCGCAGCTGCCACCCGTCGTCGGCATCCCGGCCTGAAGTACGGCCAGCAGAGCTTCATCGTGGCAGCGGACCATCCCGCCCGCGGTGCCCTGTCAGTCGGTTCACAGCCGATGGCCATGGCTGACCGGCGCGACCTCCTGGACCGCCTGCAGATCGCTTTGGCCAACCCGGCCGTGGACGGAATCCTCGCGTCTCCGGACATCATGGATGACCTCCTTCTCCTGGGTGCGCTGGAAGGGAAGTTGGTGTTCGGTTCCATGAACCGCGGCGGGCTGGCCGGCCTGGTCAACGAGTTCGATGACCGCTTTACTGGCCACACAGCGGCCGCGCTGGAGGCGCTGGGCGCTGACGGTGGCAAGATGCTCACCCGCATCTGCCTGGGCGACCCGGATACGGTTGCCACCCTCGAAGCCACCGCCAAAGCCATTGATTCTTTGGCCGAGCGCAAACTCATCGCCATGGTGGAGCCATTCCTCTCCATCCGCGACGCCAACGGCAAGGTCCGCAACGACCTCCGCGCAGACGCCGTGATCAAGTCGGTGGGCATCGCCGAGGGCCTCGGTTCCACCAGCGCCTACACCTGGATGAAGCTTCCGGTGGTCAAGGACATGGAGCGCGTTATGGCATCCACCACGTTGCCCACCGTTCTGCTGGGCGGGGACCCGGACGGTACCCAGGATGAAGTATTCGCGTCGTGGCAGGCGGCCCTTGCCCTCCCCGGAGTCCAGGGCCTCACCGTGGGGCGCACGCTGCTGTACCCGCACGACGGCGATGTTGCAGGTGCCGTCGCCACGGCCGCCTCGCTGCTGAACGCACCGGCGTCCGCTGCCGCGGCCAACACCAACGCCGGCCTTAACGGCCATGCCTCGCCAGACCGCATTCCAGTGAAAGTATCGGAGTAAGACCAGTGGGAACAGCAACCCGTCGAATGACCGTGGCGCAGGCCGTGGTGGAGTTCCTGTCCAAGCAGTACACCGTTGACTCTGTTGATGGCGTCCAGTTCCGTGAGCGCCTGATTCCGGGGACGTTCGGTATCTTCGGCCATGGCAACGTGGCCGGCGTGGGCCAGGCCTTGAAGCAGTACCAGGCCGCGGACCCCACGATCATGCCGTACTACCAGGGCCGCAACGAGCAAGCCCAAGTGCATCAGGCAGTAGGCTATGCCCGCCATACCCGCCGTCGCCAGACGTTCGCGATCAGCACCTCCATTGGTCCGGGCTCGTCCAACCTGCTGACCGGCGCGGCGCTGGCCACCACCAACCGTTTGCCTGTGCTGTTGCTTCCCAGCGACACCTTTGCGACGCGTGCCGCGGATCCCGTCTTGCAACAACTTGAGTTGCCGCACGCCTACGACATCACCGTCAACGATGCCTTCCGTCCGCTCTCGAAGTTCTTTGACCGGGTGTCCCGTCCGGAGCAGTTGTTCTCCGCCTTCCATCACGGCCTGCGGGTGCTGACAGATCCCGCCGAAACCGGCGCGGTGACCATTTCCCTCCCACAGGACGTCCAGGCCGAGGCCTTCGACGTGCCGGAGGAGTTCCTGGCCGAGCGTGAGTGGCGGATCCGCCGCCCCGAGGCCGAGGACGACGATATCCGCCGCGCCGTGGAAGCCATCCGGGCCGCAAAGCGTCCCTTGATCATTGCCGGCGGCGGCGTCCTTTACGCCTATGCCAACGAGGAACTGGCCAGGTTCGCCGAGCTCACCGGAATTCCGGTGGGGAACACCCAAGCGGGTGTGGGTGTCCTTCCGTGGGACCACAAACTCTCCCTCGGTGCCATCGGTTCAACGGGAACGACGGCGGCAAACGCCATCGCTGCCGAGGCGGACCTGATCATCGGCATCGGGACGCGCTACGAGGACTTCACCACAGCCTCCCGCACGGCGTTCCAGAACCCGGACGTGAAATTCGTGAACATCAACGTTGCCGCGATCGACGCCTACAAGCACGGCACCACGCTGCCGATCGTGGCCGATGCCCGGAAGGCCCTGGTCAAGCTCAACCAGGCTCTGGGCGGCTACCGGGTGGGTGCCGACCTCGAGGAAAAGATCGCGGCTGAGAAGAAGCGGTGGAACGCGACTGTGGACCAGGCCTTCGAGACCCGTTACACACCGTTGCCGGCCCAGAACGAAATCATCGGTGCTACCAACAAGGCCATGGATGACCAGGACGTGGTGATCTGTGCAGCCGGGTCCCTCCCCGGCGACCTCCACAAGATGTGGCGGGTCCGCGACCCGTTCGGCTACCACGTTGAATATGCATACTCCTGCATGGGTTACGAAATCCCGGGCGGACTGGGCGTCAAGCGTGCAGCTTTGGACGAGGCAGCGAAGGGCGGCCCTCAGCGGGATGTGGTGGTGATGGTGGGGGACGGCTCCTACCTGATGATGCACACCGAGCTGGTCACCGCCGTCGCCGAGCGCATCAAGCTGATTGTGGTCCTGATCCAGAACCACGGCTATGCCTCGATCGGTTCCTTGTCCGAGTCCTTGGGTTCGCAGCGTTTCGGCACCCAGTACCGGGTGCTGGACAAAGACCAGCACAGCTTCGACGCCGGCGAAAACCTTCCCATCGATTTGGCCACCAATGCTGAATCCCTGGGTGCCAAGGTCATCCGGATTGAACCCGGCGAGAATGTCATTGAGGCCCTGGGTGCCGCCATCAAGGAAGCCAAAGCCGCTCCCGAGGAGACCGGCCCGATCGTGATCCACGTTGAATCCGATCCTTTGCTGGACGCCCCCTCATCCGAGTCGTGGTGGGACGTTCCGGTTTCGGCCGTCTCCGAACTCGAATCCACCCAGCAGGCCTACGTCACCTACACCGATCACAAGAGCCGCCAGCGCAAGCTGCTCGGCTGATTCCCAGACACTTAGATCCACAGACCACAAAGGAAGTCCGCAGATGTCGACGACGACCACACTGACCACCATCCACCACTTCATCAACGGCGCCGAATCAGCCGGTGAAGGCGACCGCACCCAGCCGGTGTACAACCCGGCCACCGGGCAGGTGACCGCTGAACTGCGCCTTGCCAACGAAGCTGACCTGAACGCCACCGTTGCAGCGGCCCGCAAGGCAGCTGACTCCTGGGGTGACATCTCACTGGCCAAGCGCACAGCGGTCCTGTTCAAGTTCCGCGAACTTGTTGCAGCGCACGTGGACGAGCTTGCCGAGCTCATCACTGCCGAGCACGGCAAGGTGCTTTCCGATGCCAAGGGCGAGATCGGCCGCGGGCTCGAGGTCATCGAGTTCGCCTGCGGAATCCCCACCCTGCTTAAGGGTGATTATTCGGACCAGGTATCCACCGGCATTGACGTTTTCTCCTTCCGCGAGCCCCTGGGCGTGGTGGCGGGAATTACCCCGTTCAACTTCCCGGTCATGGTGCCGCTGTGGATGGCTCCGATGGCGATCGCCACCGGCAACGCCTTCATCCTCAAGCCCTCCGAGCGTGATCCTTCGGCATCGATGCTGCTGGCCAAGCTGTGGAAGCAGGCAGGCCTGCCCGATGGCGTGTTCCAGGTCCTCCACGGTGGCAAGGAAACGGTTGATGGCTTGCTGACCCACCCGGACGTGGACGGCATCTCCTTCGTTGGATCCACCCCAATTGCCCAGTATGTCCACGAGACCGCCACCAAGCATGGCAAGCGCGTCCAGGCCCTGGGCGGGGCGAAGAACCACGCGATCGTGCTCCCGGACGCTGACCTGGACAACGCCGCGGACCACCTTGCCGCTGCTGCGTTCGGTTCCGCGGGCGAGCGGTGCATGGCGATCTCCGTTGCCGTGGCCGTGGGTGATGCTGCGGACCTGCTGGTCAAGAAGGTCGAAGAGCGTGCCCTGGCTGTCCAGGTCAACAACGGCACCGAACCCGGCGCTGAAATGGGCCCGGTCATTACCCCGGCCTCCAAGGAACGCATCGTCAGGATCGTCACCGAAGCAGAGGCCGCCGGCGCTGCCATGGTGGTGGACGGACGTGACCTTGTGGTTCCGGGCCACGAAGAAGGCTTCTGGGTTGGCCCCACAGTGATTGACCACGTCAAGACCGAAATGACCGCCTACCAGGAAGAGATCTTCGGGCCGGTCCTGGTGGTTGTCCGCGTAGACACGTTGGAAGATGGCATCGCGCTGATCAATTCCAACCCGTACGGCAACGGCACCGCGATCTTCACCTCTTCCGGCGCAGCTGCACGGACGTTCCAGCGCTCCGTGACCGTGGGTATGATCGGCATCAATGTCCCGCTGCCCGTCCCGGTTGCCTACCACTCCTTCGGTGGTTGGAAGGCATCGCTGTTCGGTGACAAGCACATCTACGGCCCCGAAGGCGTCTCCTTCTACACCCGTGGCAAGGTCATCACCTCCCGCTGGCCCGAAACCCACCACGCCTCCGGCGCCTCTTACAACTTCCCCTCCAACTGACCACCTTCCCGAAGAAAGACACCGTTGTCATGACCGACGTCCAGAACAAGCTCATCATCGGCACCGCACCCGACTCCTGGGGAGTCTGGTTTCCGGATGACCCCCAGCAGACCCCTTGGGAACGGTTCCTGGATGAGGTTGCCGAATCCGGCTATAAGTGGATCGAATTGGGTCCCTACGGATACCTCCCGAACGATCCCACCCGTTTGGCGGAGGAACTGAAACAGCGCGACCTGAAGGTCACCGCGGGAACGGTCTTCACAGCATTCCACCGCGGCGCCAAGCAATACGAGGAAGCGTGGGAGCCGGCCCGCAAGGTTGCCGAACTCACGGCTGCCATGGGCGGCGAGCACATTGTGGTCATCCCGGCCATGTGGCGTGACGACGTGACCGGCGAGGCCGTGGAGAACGGCGAACTCACCGACGAGCAATGGGCTGACCTCTTTGCCGGCCACAACCGCATGGGCAAGGTCCTCCTGGAAGACTTTGGCCTGCACCAGCAGTTCCACTCCCACGCGGATTCCCACGTCGGCGCCCAGCGGGACATCGAGACGCTCCTGGGCGCCACAGACCCCCGGTATTTGAACCTGTGCCTGGACACCGGCCACGCTGAGTACTGCGGAGCCTCCAGCCTTGAGCTCATCAAGAACCACCCGGACCGCATCGGATACCTGCACTTGAAGCAGATCAACCCGGAGATCCTGGCCGAGGTCAACGAGAAGAACATGACGTGGGCCGCTGCCAACCTGGCCGGCGTCATGACCGAACCTCCCAACGGGCTCCCTGACCTTCGCGCCGTGATCGAAGCCGTGGAGGCCCTCAACCGGCCGATCTTCGGCATTGTGGAGCAGGACATGTACCCGGTGGCGTTTGATGTTCCCATGCCGATTGCCAAGCGCACGCGGAACTACCTTCTGTCCTGCGGTTCCCGGACCCGCGTCCAGTAGTTCCGATCAGCCTCCCAGCAGCAACCACACTCACCAAAGGATTGAAACAGTGACACAGACTCTTCGCGTTGCCGTCATCGGCGCTGGCCGCATGGGTGCAGACCACATCAAGCGTCTCAGCACGCGTATTCACGGCGCTGAAGTTGCCGCGGTTGTTGACGTTGACCTGGCCCGCGCACAAGCGGCCATCGAAGGTATTGACGGAGCCGTGGCGCTCGCAAGCGCAGACGAAGCCCTCAACAACGGCGACGTCAACGCCGTGCTGATTGCCACCCCGGGCTTCCTCCACGAGGAAATCCTGTACAAGGCCCTCGAGAAGGATTTCCCGATCCTGTGCGAGAAGCCGCTGACCCCGGACGCCGAGAGCGCCTGGAAGGTTGTCCAGGCTGAGCTGGCTTTGGGCCACAAGCGCATCCAGGTGGGGTTCATGCGCCGCTTCGACGCCGAGTACGCAGCGCTTGGTTCCATCATCCGCACCAGCGAACTGGGCGAACTGCTGATGTTGCACCACCAGCACCGCAACCCCACCACTCCCGAGGGCTTCACCAACGAAATGTTGATCAACGACTCTGTAGTGCATGAGTTTGACGCCATCCGGTACTTCACCGGCGAGGAAATTACCTCAGTCCAGGTCCGCCTGGGCAAGCCCACCCGCAGTGCTCCCGCGGGTCAGCACGATCCCCAGCACGTACTGCTGGAGACCGAGTCCGGCGTGCTGGCCGACGTCGAGATCTACGTCAATGCCAAGTTCGGCTACCAAGTGGCCACGCAGGCCTCGTTCGAAGACGGCATCGTGAGCATTGGCGGGGACAACGGACCCTACGTCCAATCCGCCGGCAAGTGGGGCGGCAACGTCACCCCCGGGTTTGAGGACCGTTTTGGTGCGGCGTACGACGTCGAGGTGCAGTCCTGGGTGGACGCCGCGCTGCGTGGTGAAATCGGCGGTCCCACCGCCTGGGATGGTTACGCCACCGCCGCGTGCTGCGAGGCCGGCGTCGAGGCCCAGAAGTCCGGCGACAAGGTCAAGGTCCAGCTGAACACCAAGCCTGCGCTCTACAGCTAGGGAGTAACTGATGAAGATTGCACTGGATCCCACACCGTTCCATCACAGCCATGACCTGTTGGAGTTCCCACGCGTAGCGGCTGACCTGGGCTACAAGTACCTCCAGATGACCCCGCATGCGGACCTCATCCCGTTCTTCAACCATCCCAAGGCCGACGACGAGTTGGTGGGAAAACTGAAGGCCGCGTGCAAGGACGCCGGCGTGGAAATCGCGTCCGTGCTTCCCGTGCTGCGCTGGTCCGGGCCGGATGAAGACGCCCGCGAGGCTGCAGTCCGGTACTGGAAGCGTGCCATCCGGATTGCCGTTGACCTGGGCGTCCAGACCATGAACACCGAGTTCAGCGGCCGCCCGGAGAAGGCGGAAGAGTCCGAGCGCGCGTTCTACCGTTCCATGGAAGAACTGGTGCCGATCATTGAGCGCGAGGGCCTGGACGTCCTCATCGATCCCCACCCGGACGACTTCGTGGAAGACGGCCTGGCCGCCCTGCGGGTAATCCGTGGCATCAACTCGCCCAACATCGGCATGGTGTACGTTGCTTCGCACACCTTCCACATGGGCAACAAGCCGCTGGAGATCATGCGGGCAGCGAGCGACAAACTGCGCCTGGTCCACGTCTCCGACACCATGAACCACCACGCGTCCCACGGGCTGCGCTACATCACCAACCCGCCGGGCAACGCAGTCCGCGTCCACCAACACCTGAAAATCGGCGACGGCGACGTGAACTGGGACGAGTTCTTTGGCGGACTGAAGGAGATCGGGTTCCTGGACAAGGAAAACACCGTGATGGTGTCCTCCGTTTTTGCCGAGGACGATCACGCCGAGGAAGTGTCCCGCTACCAGCTGAAGACGATGAACGACTACATCGCCCAGGCGAAGTAGGACCCAACCAGAAGAAAGCCCCTGTGGATCATCACAGGGGCTTTCTTCTCGTTCTACTGTCAGGCGCTGAACGGCAGCCTGGGGTCCACGTCCTGGCCTTCCCAGGTCTGGCGGATCCAGCCGTGGTGGGGGTCATCGCTGATGAGCCAGTCACGGACGCGGCCGGGGCCGGCCATGACATTGAGGTAGTAGAGGTCGTAGCCGGGGGCTGCCATGGCTGGTCCGTGCCAGCCGTAGGGGACCAGCACAACGTCCCCCGTCCGTACTTCCGCGGAGACATCGATCGGCCGGGAATCCGAGGCGTACACGCGGGCGTGGCCGAAAGCGTCGGCGTCGGCCGGGGCGGGGGAGCCCTGGGCCACCCGGGTTTCGAAGTAGTAGATCTCCTCCAAGCTGGTCTCGCCTTCTTTTTCCTCGTCATGCTTGTGGGGAGGGTAGGAGGACCAGTTGCCTGCGGGCGTGATGACTTCGCAGACAATGAAGCGGTCCGCTTCCAGCGCAGCCGGTGTGCCGAAGTTGTGGACCTGGCGGGAGCAGTTGCCCGCGCCGCGCAATTCAACCGGGGTTTCAGCGGCGGTGATCAGCCGGGTGGGGTACGACGCCTTTGCCGGGGCGGTCGCGATAGCCACCCGGCCGCCGTCGTTCGATGTGATGGTGACGGCCTGGCCAATACCCGTGTACAGGACGTCGCTGGGGCCGTGGAACACCGACTGGCGTCCCGCAAGGCTGTACTGGCCGTCGTCGAGCGTCACCGTGAAGGAACCGCTCAGCGGCACCACGATTCGTTCTTCAGGATCCGCAGGAAGTTCGACGGCGGCACCGGCAGCCAGCGTTGCCACCTTCAGTCCCGTATGGGCCCAGCCGTCAACCGCGAGGGTGGAGTCGGAGGTGCCCAGGGAAATGTCCCAGGTGTTGTCGGAGGCGGTTCCCAGTGGGTATACCCAGTTGGCCATCAGTTCTTGTCCTTGCGTCAGCGTTGTACGAGGGTCATTTCAAAGCTGTAGGAGTCTGCGCGGTACACGTGGTGTCCGGTTTCCACCATGCGTCCGGTGTCATCCACTGCCGTGCGTTCCATGGTGACCAGGGCGGAGCCCACTTCTGTTTCCAGGAGCGGTGCCTGGTAGTCGTTGGCGATCATGGCGCCGATCCGTTGCGAAGCCAGCCGGAAGTTCACGCCGCCGCGCCGCAGGATGGCGTAGAGGCCTTCGCTGGCGAGCAAGGCCTCATCCATGCCGGTGATATCGTCGCGCACCCAGTTCTCCATGAGGGCCAGCGGCTTGCCGCCCACCTTGCGGAGGCGGGTGAAGTGGTACACCTTGGAACCTGCCGGGAGCTGGAGGGCAGTGAGGGTGGCTGCGTCGGCTTCGATGTGCGCGAAGCTCAACACATCCGTGGTGGGCTTTTTGCCGTTGTTGCTGAGGTCGTCGAAGAGGCTGGAAAGTTCCAGGGGCCTGCGGACCTGGCTGGACACAACCTGCGTACCCACGCCCCGCTTACGGACCAGGAGCCCCGCGCGGACCAGTTCATCCATGGCTTTGCGCATGGTGGGGCGGGAGAGGTTGAGCTGCGCTGCGAGGTCGATCTCGTTGTCCAGCCGGCTGCCGGGTTCAAGGATGCCGTTATGAATTGCGGCCTCGATGCCCTGAACCACCTGGTGGTAGAGGGGCACGGGGGACGAACGGTCGATGCTGAGGCTGAGTTGGTTCGCCACTGGTTTCTCCTTGACGCCTGGAAAGACCGGCCGGGAGCGGGTTTCGGCTCCTCTGCCGGATGTCTGGCATGTCCGTTCATGTTCGCTTGATAGGACATACTGCCTTTTGATGATAGCAGCCGAGGTGCGGCCGTCAATGAACGGCAATGGAGACCTTTCGCGCTAAAGATATTACGTAAAAACATCCTAATGTCAGGACAAACTATTGACAAAGTGTGAGGGGAGTCACCATGATCTGAGTAGCAGCTGTTCCGGACACGAGTCTTCCGGATACGCGAAGCTGAGATCAAAGGAGATAACGGTGGCAAAATTCTCGTGGCGCAAAGCGGCGCTCGCCGCAGCAGTGGTTCCCCTCATAGCACTGAGCGCCTGTTCGAGCCAGGGCGGCAAGCCTGCAGATACCGGCGGCGGTGCCGCTGCCGGACAAGCAGCCAGCACACCACGCATTAAAGTTGCCCTCATTACCCACGCCGCCCCCGGCGACACTTTCTGGGACATCCTCCGCAAGGGTGCCGAAGAAGCTGCAGCCAAGGACAACGTGGAACTGCTTTACACCTCGGATCCCGAAGGTGGGCGTCAAGCCCAGCTGATCCAGCAGGCCATCGACCAGAAGGTTGACGGCATTGCCGTGACCCTGGCCAAGCCGGATGCCCTGAAGGATGTCCTCAAGAAGGCGGAGGACGCAGGAATCCCTGTGGTCAGCCTGAACTCCGGTGCCGACGTCTGGCAGAAGGTGGGTGCTTTCACCCACTTCGGCTCGGATGAGAACCTCGCCGGAGCAGCAGTGGGAGAGAAGCTGGCGTCCATGGGCGTCAAGAACCCCATCTGCGTGATCATGGAGCAGGGCAACGTAGCCCTGGACTCGCGCTGTGCAGGCGTCAAGTCGAAGATCCCCTCCACGGAGAACCTCTTCGTCCAAGGCACTGACATGACCCAGGTGTCCTCAACTGTGACGGCCAAGTTGCAGGCTACCCCCAACGCCGACGCCATCATCGGCTTGGGTGCTCCGTTCACCCTGACTATCCAGAAGGCCGTGGAATCGCTGAACCTGAAGGACAAGGTCAAAGTGGCCTCGTTCGACATGAACGGCGAGTTGGCGCAGTCGATCATCGACGGCAAGGTGGCCTTCACTGTGGACCAGCAGCCGTGGCTCCAGGGCTACGGTGCGGTTGACGCGCTGTGGCAGGTCAAGCGCGGCGGCATCCACGTAGGCGGTGGCCTTGCGGTGCTGACCGGTCCATCCATCATTGACCAGTCCTCTGCATCCGACGTCCTCAAGTTCGCCAAGGAAGGCATCCGCTAAGGATTTCGGTTCGCCGGTCCGGGGCTTCGGCCCCGGACCGGCACGAAGTAGGAGAAACACCATGACACAAACAGCCGTTCAGACCACAGCCCGTGATGAGCGCGTAGGCCGGCGCAACCCGCTGCAGAAGCTCCTTGGCAGGCCCGAGGTCGGTGCCCTGGTGGGTGCCGTAGTCCTCTTCATTTTCTTCGCGTCGGTTTCACAGACGTTCATCCAGCCGGCGTCAATCGCCACCGTCCTTTATGGAAGTTCCACCATCGGCATCATGGCAGTGGGAGTATCGCTGCTGATGATCGGTGGGGAATTCGATCTTTCCACCGGTGTTGCAGTCATCAGTTCAGCACTCACTGCTTCCATGTTCAGCTGGTACTTCTCCGTGAACGTCTGGGTGGGGGTCCTGCTGGCCCTGGTTGTTTCCCTGGGCATTGGCTTCATCAATGGGTGGATCCTGATGAAGACCAAACTTCCCAGCTTCATCGTCACCTTGGCCACGTTCCTGATGCTGACGGGCCTCAACCTTGGCTTGACCCGCATGATCGGCGGCGGCGTATCGTCCCCGTCGATCTCCACCATGGACGGCTACAAGTCAGCCCAGGCAGTCTTCGCCTCGTCCGTGAGCCTGGGCGGCGTGGAAATCAAAATCACCGTGTTCATCTGGATCGCCCTAGTGGCCGTGGCTTCGTGGGTCCTTCTGCGCACCCGTGTTGGCAACTGGATCTTCGCCGTCGGCGGAGATGACAAAGCCGCCCGCGCTGTGGGCGTCCCGGTCACCAAGACCAAAATCGGCCTGTTTATGGCAGTGGGCTTTTGTGGCTGGATCCTGGGTATGCACAACCTCTTCGCCTTTGACGCAGTGCAGTCCGGCGAAGGCGTGGGCAACGAGTTCCTGTACATCATCGCCGCAGTGATCGGTGGCTGCCTCCTTACCGGTGGCTATGGCTCCGCCGTGGGTGGCGCCATCGGTGCCTTCATCTTCGGCATGGCCAACAAGGGCATTGTGTACGCACAATGGAACCCCGACTGGTTCAAGTTCTTCCTGGGCTTGATGCTGCTGCTGGCCACCATCGTCAACCTCGTCGTCAAACGCCGTGCGGAACTGAAGTAGAAGGGTAGCCGCATCATGAATGCCAAAGAGATCGACCAGCAAACCTTGCTCAGGAATGAAAAGGACCCGCTGACCCACACGCCCGTGCACCTGCTGTCCTTGGAGAACGTGGGAAAGCACTACGGCAACATCATTGCCCTCCGGGATGTGACCATGGCCGTAGACAACGGCCGCGTCACCTGCGTCCTGGGCGACAACGGCGCCGGCAAATCGACACTGATCAAAATCATCGCCGGTCTGCACCAGCACGACGAAGGCACGCTGAACATCATGGGCGACCCCAGGAAGTTCTCCTCTCCCAGGGAGGCCCTGGATGCCGGCATCGCCACCGTGTACCAAGACCTGGCCGTGGTCCCGCTGATGCCCATTTGGCGGAACTTCTTCCTTGGCTCCGAGCTCACCAGCGGTTTTGGCCCGTTCAAGAGCATGGACGTCCAGAAGATGAAGGACATCACGCTCAAAGAACTGGCCGAGATGGGCATCGACCTTCGCGATGTGGACCAGCCCATCGGGCAGTTGTCCGGCGGCGAGCGCCAGTGTGTGGCGATCGCCCGTGCTGTGTACTTCGGCGCCAAGGTGCTGATCCTCGATGAACCCACGGCCGCGCTGGGCGTCAAGCAGTCCGGCGTCGTGCTCCGCTACATCCTGCAGGCCCGCGACCGGGGCCTGGGCGTCATCTTCATTACCCACAACCCGCACCACGCCTTTCCTGTGGGGGACCGGTTCCTGCTGCTCAAGCGTGGTAAGTCAATTGGTTACTACGACAAGAAGGACATCACCCTGGATGAGTTGACGGCCCAGATGGCCGGCGGCGCTGAACTGGCTGAGCTGGCCCACGAGCTGGAGCAGCTGGGCGGCCACTCCGAAGCCCTGAAGGAAGTGAAAGCCGAGGTTGCAGACGTTGCCGACGCGGTTCCAGAGGCCACTGCCAAACGGCACTGAGTTCCTCCGCTGACAGGCCCCGGCAGATGTCCATCGGCCGGGGCCTCTTGTTCGTTGTCCGTGATGTAAGGGAAGTGGAAAAGCCATGAGAGAAGTAACCCTGGGCCTGGTAGGCGTCGGCAGGATCGGCGTGATGCACGCGAAAAACATCAGGGCGCTCAACGGGCAGCTGGACCAGGACGGTATCCAGGTCCGGCTGAAGCTCACGGACGTGGCAGCAGACCACGCCCGATCCGTGGCTGCAAGCGTCGGCGCTGAGTTTGTGGGATCCGTGGAGGAGCTGATCGCTTCCGGCATTGACGGGCTGGTCATCGCTACGGGCACGGCAACCCACCCGGACCTCATCCGGGCAGGAGTGGACGCCGGCGTCCCGGTGTTCTGCGAAAAACCCGTGGCCGTGAACGTGGCGGAGTCACTGCCCGTTCTGGGGTACATCAGCGAGAAAGCCGGAGTGGTGCAGATTGGCCACCAGCGCCGCTTCGACGCCGGCTACCTGGAAGCGAAACGTGCTTACGATGCCGGTGAGCTGGGCTGGATCCACTCGGTCCGGGCCGTTACGTGCGACATGACCCCGCCACCCGTGGAGTTCCTGGCGTCCTCGGGCGGGTTGTTCAGGGACTGCTCCGTCCACGACTTCGACATCCTCCGCTGGCTCACCGGCAAGGAGATCGTGGAGGTGTATGCCAAGGGGTCCAACAACGGCGATCCCGCCATTGGCGGGGTAGGCGACGTGGATACCGCGTTGGCAGTGGTGACGTTCGACGACGGGACGGTGGGGACAGTCTCGGCCAGCCGTTACAACGGAGCCGGCCATGATGTACGGCTTGAGCTTCAGGGCTCCGATGGTTCGGTACTCGTGGGCATGGACGAGCAGATGGCCTTGCGCTCGGCCGAACCCGGCGTCGGTTTCCCTGGTGGCCCGGCGCACAAGACCTTCGCGGAGCGCTTCGACCAGGCCTACCGGTCCGAGATCGCTGCCTTCGTGGAGGTGGTCCTTGGCCAGCGCAAGAACCCCTGCACGCCGGAAGATGCTGTGGCGGCCTCGCGGGTTGCCGATGCGGCGCAGGAGTCCCTGGAGACCGGGGCCGCGGTCCGCGTCCGCCTCTCCTGACGCTCTCTCACATCCCGACGCGTTTCCACCGTTCCTCTCTCACATCCCGACGCGTTTCCACCGTTCCTCTCTCACATCCCCCAAGAGAAAGCCCGACGCCGGCACTCACCGCGAGTGCCGACGTCGGGCTTTCTTCAAGGTGGCTGACGCGGACCGAAGAGTCTGGGGGAAAACTCCAGCCCGCGCCAGGTTCATGGGGTTGGCTAGGCGATGATCCTCATCGACTGCCAACCGGTACCCAGGCTGGTGGGCGGCACATTGCTGAGCGTGCCCCCGCCGGTTCCGGGGTAGAGCCACAGGGTGTCTCCGATACGGCCCAGGACGTCGTTGGCGCCGTCACCGCTCAGGTCCCGCGGGCCGGCCAGGGCGGTTCTTGTTGCCCAGCCCGTTCCTATCTGCGTCCATTGCAGGAAGCCCCCGGCGCCGTCTCCCGGGTACAGCCATAGTGCGCCGGTATCCGCACGCCGCGCCAGGACGTCGCCCTTGCCATCGCCGTTGAAATCTCCGGTGCTGATGATGGAATTCATGACGTCCCAACCCCAGCCCACGGTGTAGGGGGTGCGTTGCCCGCCGGTCCCGTTTCCTTCGTAGAGGCGCAGCTCGCCGTTGCTGCGCCGGCCGATGAAATCGGGGATTCCGTCGCCGCTGAAGTCGCCGGGGGAGAAGAGCTGGGTCATGGTGCTCCAGCCGGTGCTGACCTGCTTGCGTGCACCGAAGCTGCCTGCGCCGTCACCCGGGTAGAACCAGAGCACATCTCCGGCGCGTGCCAACAGGTCAGGTTTGCCGTCCTTGTTGAAGTCCCCGGGGGTGATGGTGTCCGTGATGCCGGACCACGCGGGTGCAGGCAACGCCACCTGGCGGGGCAGCAGGCCACCGGCGCCGTCTCCGGGGTAGAGGTACAGGTTCCCGGCGGTATCGGCCGCGAGGACATCCGACTTTCCGTCACCGTTGAAATCGTGCGACGACGGCGGTCCGGCTGCGGGAACGGTGTAGGTCTGTGTTCCCACGGCGGAGGTGTTGCCGGCCGTGTCCACCCCGATGTACTTGAGCACCAGGGTGGAGCTGCCCATGGTGATGGGCCCGGTGTACTTGATGTTCGTTGCTGATTCCGTGGCGGTGGGAGTGCTGCCATTGGTGGTGTAGTAGATGGCGGCAGGCTCGTTGGCGGTCAGGGTGATGGTGGCTCCGCTGGCCAGGGCACGCCCGGTGGGGTTGGGCGTCACCGTGGGCGCGGTGGTGTCCGGCGGTGCTGTGTACGTTTGCGTCACGACGTCCGATACGTTGCCGGCGGTGTCACGGGCGAAGTACTTCAACGCCATGGGGCCGGGACCGTTGTAGGGGATGGCCGCTGTGTAGACCAGTCCGGCCGTCAGTGGATCGGTGCCGTCGGTGGTGTACCGGATTTCGGCGGGTTCGTTGGCGGTCAGCGTTACCTTGCTGCCTGGCGCCAACTGGCCTCCCACCGGGTTGGCGGTGACCACCGGCTTGGTAACGTCCGGGCCCGTGGAGTAGGTCTGGGTGACCACTGCGGACGAGTTTCCGGCGGCATCCACCGCGAAGTACTTCAGGGTCAACGGGCCACTGAGGGTCAGCGGAGCGGTGTATTTGCTGCTGGCCGTGGTGGGCGTGGTGCCGTTGACGGTGTAGTAGATGGTGGAGGTCTCATTGGCGGACAGGGTGACTGTCTGCCCGGAGGCGTAGGTCCCGCCGGCGGGTGTGGCGGTGACCACCGGAGCCACGGTATCGGTGCCTAGGAAGGCTTCGAATTCGGCCAGGCCCGCGTTGGTGGTACTGGCACTGACCGAGGTGATATTCAGGCGAACGGAGCTCACGGTCCTGGCAGGAAAGTTGATGGTGAGGCCGGATCCGTTGTTGGGAAGGGCCGGCACGGGAACCGTGCTGCCGTCGGAGAACTGCAGGTTGCCGCCGGTGATCTGGTCGGTGAGGAGTGGCCGGTCGGCGAGGTTGACGGCGCTGATGGTCTGGGTGGGGGAGAAGTTGTACTGGATCCAACTTCCTGCCTTTTCACCGGCCGAGACCCACTCGCGGTTGGCGTCCATGGGGGCTCCCCATGCGTAGCCGTCCCGTGCTTTCTCCGGGCTCTGTGCAGCCGCTTTCTGGGAGGAGGCCGTGACCGTTGCGCCCGCGGCCTTGGCAGCATTCCCGGTCCACTCGATCGCCGTGATGTACTGCCGTTTCAGCCACTCATCGTAGGGCGAGTCCGGACATCCTTCTCCGGGGCTGCTGCAGATGTACATATCGAAGTCTGAGAAGCGCACAAAAGTGTCCACTTTGGCGTTCAGCTCAGCGCCGGTGACATTCTGCGGGTACTCGTCAATGACATAGGCGTCATAGGCCGAGGACGTGTGGGGTCCCGTGTAACTGCGGGTTGCAAGCTGCGCGAACTTGGCCGTAGCCCAGTGGTCGCTGTGGTCATAGGGATTGTTGAAGTTGCCGGTCCAGTCCTGCGAGCGGAAAGTTGTGGGTTGGAAATTGGCCACCAGCCGGTTCAAGGCGGTTTGGAACTGGGACTTGGTGAACGTTGCCGCGTTGTCCACCGGCCTGATGCTGGAGAGCCGCCCGTCCCACAGCTTCAGGATGCTCTGGGCGTTGTAGGCTGCGCTGCCGTCACCATCCGGGAAACCATCCGGCAGGCGCATGAACACCACCGAAACGTTGGGGGCCCCGTTGAGGGTCTGCTTGGTCAACGGACGGTTGGGAACCCCGGCATCCGAGGTTGTCCAGGAGTCGGCCACGCCCGCCATTTTCGCGTAGCTGGCGCGAATGCCGGCTTCCAGGCCCCTCCAATACGAGGCACCCTCGCCGGCTTCCCCGGCAGTGGTGAACACCGTTTGGACGCACCGTTTGGCCTGGATGTCCCGCATGAAATCGGGGCTGAGGAACAGCAGGTCATCGTCGGTGTGCGCCACCACCTGCATGGCTCCGCCCGTGCCGGGACACGGCGGAACGGCCGCGGCTGCCGGGAGGGCTGTGGTGGCGATGAGCCCACCAGCGGCCACGGTGATGCCGAGGAACATACCCACAACCCGGCGGCGCAAGCCACGGGCGGGCGAAAGGGAAGGAAGGTGACGACGGGTGGCTGAATTTGGACGGTCCACAGCAATGCTCCTCGAGCAACTGTTGGGCCCCCCAGCCGGCAAACTAAACAACGCCGCGTGGCGTCATACTTTCGGTGTTGCCTGTCCTGCTCCAAAGGCTCTGGAGCGGTGCACTGATGGTTAATGTACTCCAACCCCCCGCCGCTGAAAAGGGTCTTTCCATGCTTCCCGCTACACCGGGGTGCCCAACACTACGCTGGGATCATGAATCGTTCCGGAGCGTTGAATCCCAGCCCGCGGACACTGGACATCGGCAGCCTGGCGCACTTCCAGCAATTGGTAGGGCAGGGAGCCGCCACCATGCACGGGTGGCACGCGCAGTCGCTGGACCTGCGCGGGCACTCCCGGGAGCTCAAAGCACTCAACCCGCAGGGCGCGGTTTTCCTGGGCTGCACCTTTGACGACGGCGTGGAAGAGAGCCTGCGACGCCGCGGAGCACTGATCTTTCCCAAACTGCACGGCATCCCCTTCGACCCCTACCGTGGCGGCCTTTACACCGCCGCCGAACTGTATGCGGACATCTCCTCCACACCCTACGAATCCACACCTGACGCACAGATCTACCAATGGAGCATCCTTCCAGGCCAACGGAAGAGCCTGGACGCCACCCTGGCAGCAGCCCTGCACGATCACGCCATCGGTGATGCCCTGGACGAGGCCCTGGACCATGGCGCATTCTCCGGCAGCCGGCTGGTGGGAGTGATGGGCGGCCACTCCGCCCAGCGGGGAGCGCAGGACTATGCCGATGCTGCCCGCTTGGGCCGGCTGCTTGCCCGGGACGGTTTCACGGTGGCTACCGGTGGTGGGCCGGGGGCCATGGAAGCGGCCAACATGGGCGCCTACCTCAGCGGAACACCCGACGCCGGATTCGCCGCCGCCCTGGATGACCTCGCCACAGTACCGGGGTTCAGGCCGTCAGTGTCGGCTTGGGCGCGCAAGGCCGCCGCCGTCGTCGAACGCTACCCGCAGGGAACCCCGACGCTGGGCATCCCCACCTGGTTTTACGGGCACGAACCTCCCAACCTGTTCTCAACCCACATTGCCAAGTACTTCGCCAACGCTGTCCGGGAAGCAATCCTGCTGGAACTGTGCAACGGCGGGATCGTCTTCCTGCCCGGAGCTGCGGGGACGGTCCAGGAAATCTTCCAGGACGCCTGCGAGAACTACTACGGAACGCCGGAGACCATCACACCCATGGTCCTGGTGGGACGTGGATACTGGGAGGAGACACTGCCGGCGTGGCAGATGCTCACCAGTTTGGCCGTCAACAAACCCATGCAGGACCGGATCTTCCTGGTGGACACCGTGGACCAGGCCGTGGATGTCCTCGCCCGGCAGGGGTGAGATCCCTCAAAAATCCTTGCTGCAGGGGCCTTGGCCAAGCTTCGCCAAGCCCGTGAGGTCACCGGACGCATAATCCTGGACCCAAGAGGCCTGATCAAACATCAGCTGCCGGGGGTCGTCCACGTGATCCAGGCCAACCACGTGCCCCAACTCGTGCATGATCACCGCGGTACCCGTCTCCTTCCCGCCCGGATTCTCCACGATGCCCGCGAACTGGGGCGCGTCCAGGGAAACCGTTCCCGTGACATACGCTTAAAGCCATTGCTCAGGCCAATGGAGGAGCTGCCGCCCAATCCCACGGTTTGGCCCGCCAGCCTGGGCACCTGCTCCGGGGTGGTCCATGCGATCAGGACCGGCGCCCACCGGTCCCCGTATCTGGAAGGCTGGTAGCCGGGCCGGTTGACAGTGGGGGCTTCGGTGCTCGGCCCGTCATAAATGAACTTCAGCCCGGTAGCCTGGCCCGTCCTTCGTACCGCCTCCTCCACCATGGCTTGCCAGGAAGGGTCAGCCAGCTCCGCGTTCACCACATAGTGGATGGGCCGGCAGGGCGAATAGGCCAGCGGCGTTCCGTCCTCCTTGAGGGACAGGAACCTGTAATCGTTGCTGGGCTTGCGCAGCGGTGCGGGCGCGCCCAGTGGTGCATCCGCTTCCTCCAAGCCGGGCGGCGGGTCCTGGCGCTCGCCGAAAGGGACCAAACCCGGGCGGGCTTCCTGGCCGCGGGTGGCCGCGGAACCAGTCAGCATCTGCTGCAGTTCACCGCTGAAATAGGCTCCGGCGCACACCAGGCCCAGGACGCCGAAAAGGAAAACGATCGCCACGATGCTGGTGTGCTTGATCGGTGCCCGGACGGGAAGAGGCTCCGGTGGGCGGGTACTCGGCGGAAGGTACCCGGGCCGTGGAATATCAGGGCGTGACCATCCCGGTGGCCGGCCAGGTTCCATGGAACCCCCTGACGTTGAGGCTGCGGCGGGTGGTGGGGCGCCGCCGTCGGCCTTCACCGTCAGCATAGGTCCGCCGGGCCGCCCAGTCCATGGCGGCCCGATCTGCGGGCCTGCGTGTTCGTTCCGGACTAGATGTCCTTGCGGCAGGGAGCAGAGGACAGAAGATGCAACCCGGTGAGGTCGCCCGCTGCCAGTCCGTCCGGAGCCCCGATCTCCGGGTACATCAGTTGGACTGGATCGTCCACATGGTCCAAGCCCATCACATGCCCCAGTTCGTGCTGCATCACGGCCAGCACGTAGTCCGCACCGTTCGCGGCCAGGAGCTCGGCCACCTGCGGGGTGTCCAGCTCAAGGTTGCCGGTGATGTAGCTTTTGGGGCCGTTGTTGAGCGAGTACGTGGTACTTCCGCCGGTACCGATCACGGTCCCTTCCAAGGCCGGCGCCACCGAGGGCGTGGTCCAGGCGATCAGGAGGGGTGCCCAGCGGTCACCGTACTTATCACGTTGATAGGGTTCGCGGCGCTCCACGGGCTGCTCATCCGTGGTGCCATCGTTGACGAACCGGATCCCGGAGGCCGCCGAGATGTTGGCGATTGCCGTGGACAGCAATTCGTCCGATCCGGCAGGGGCATTGGCGTTGTTGACCACATAATGCAGCGGACGGCAGGGGGAGTAACCAACGGGAGCGCCGCCGTCGTTGGTCGCCAGGAACTTGTAGGAGTCATTGGTGACGGCGGGCGCTGAGGGGGTGACCAGCGGCGAGTCCTCCTCCTCCAGCCCGGGCGGCGGCGCGTCAACCGCTCGTCCGGTTTTGGCGGCACTCTGGCCGGCAGGTGCTGCACCCGGCAGCCCGGCCCCCGGGAACAAGGCCGTGATCCGCGGATCACCGTGCAGGTAGCCGCTCACCAGGACTGCCACCACCGCGGCAACGCCGGCCAGCAGGAGGCCGCGGAGGATACGCAACGATGTACCCGAGCGGCGGTGCTTGGGCGCACGTGCCTCTACCGGCTCCGGGTCCACGGTTCTCCATTCCTCACGCCTGCTCGCCAAATGCCTGCCCGCCTCATGCCGGATCGAGCCGTGCTTGATCGAGCCGTGCTTGATCGAGTCGAGCGGGGCAGCCGGGGAGAACGAACCAACAGTACGGGCTGCTGTGGGAACCGTCCAAACCTGGACGATCGGAGCTTTAGACGATCGCCGCGCCGAACAGCAGCCCCAGCCCGTAGGTCGCCGCAGCAGCGCCCAAGCCGATCGCCAGTTGGCGGAGCCCACGGCTCAGCGGGGACGTTCCGGACAGGAGTCCGACGACGGCGCCGGTCGCCAACAGTGCGATGCCCACCAGGACACCGGCCACCATCAGCGCAGCCACACCCGTCATCCCGAAAATGAAGGGCAGAATGGGCACGATCGCACCGGAGGCGAAGAAGCAGAAGCTTGAGAGTGCTGCTCCCCAGGCCGAGCCCACAGACTCGTGATCGTCCACATCCGGCCTCTCCGGCTGGAGCGACAGGCTGGGGTCGCAGTCACAACTGAACAGTCCCATGCGCTCGGCGGCACGGTGTTCGGCAGCCTCCTGGGTCATGCCGCGGGCCCGGTACACCAGCACCAGTTCGTTGTGTTCGATATCCAGCGACGGTGCAGCGGTCAGCGTGGCCTGGGTTGGCAGGGTGGCGTTGAGAAGTTCGCGTTGGGACCGCACCGAGACGTATTCGCCCGCACCCATGGACAAGGCACCGGCAAGAAGGCCTGCCACGCCGCTCATCAGGACCACCGGGCTGGGCACGCCGGTGGCGGCCATGCCCATCACCAGGGACAAGTTGCTGACCAAACCGTCGTTGGCGCCGAAAACTGCTGCCCGGAAAGTTCCGGACAACCTGTTCCGTCCCCGGGTGGCCAGGCCGCGGACCACTTCTTCGTGGATTTGCTCGTCGGCCACCATGGCGGGGGTCGCAGCGGGCTCGGCACCGTAGGGGGACCGGCCTTCCGCGCGCTGCGCCAAGGCCAGGACAAACACGGAACCGAAGTTGCGTGCCAGGAAGCCAAGGAATTGGCTGCGGGCTGATGCTGCCTTGGGCATGCCGGCGTGTTCGCCCAGCAGCTTGAGCCAGTGGGCCTCGTGGCGGCCCTCCGCCTCGGCCAAGGCAAGGAGGATCTGGCGCTCTTCGCCGTCGCGGCGTTGGGCCAGTTGGCGGTATACAGCAGCTTCTGCCCGCTCATCGGCCAAGTACTGGCGCCAGCGCCTGATGTCCGACGACGACGGATCGTTGGCTTCTTCTGTGGTGGGGGTTTCTTCCCGGTCCGGGCTGGGTGTGGTGGAAGATTCCGGGTGCTTTTGCACGTTTTCTCCTGTGCTTGATGGGCTGGTCACGGCCCCATTGCACGCCCTACTGTACCGCTTATTTCCGGGGTTTTTTGGCTGGTATTCCTTAGCAGGAATGTTCGGCGCACCTTAATTTTTTGCCCCCTTGACCCACGCTGGACCGGGTGCCCAAGATGGAAGGACAGGAGGCGGGGAGTCCTCCCCGCCCGCGGACCTTGGGACGGAGGTTGCACCATGAACACCACCGAATCACACGCCAACCATCCTGTGCGGACCACTGTGGAATCCGACCCTGCCTACGACTACGCCGAGGACCAGGAAGTGGATGAACCCTGGGTGGAGGAAGTGGATGCGCCGGAGGACGACGACCGCGCGGTCCCGCTGGACGAGGCCGAGGAATTCCGCGGGGAGGACCGGGACGACTGACTCAATCCTGGGAACGGCGTCCCAACAAAGAAGGCGGCGCCACCCCCGCAAGGGTAGCGCCGCCGTCGAGCGTTGCTGTTGAGTCGTGCTTGTTACTTGTGGCTGCCCACCGGATGCGCTTCCGGCGGGAGCTCCTCTGAAACGGCGCCGGCAACCCGGGCGTCCCAGGCTGCGCGGACCGCAGCATCGGTGGGCGGGGTCAGCAGGGACACAACCACGTACACCAGGAACGACGCCGCAAGGCCGTAGTAGATCGGTTCGTTGGCGTAGACGCCGTCCTCGCTGGGAATCGCGCCCACTGCGAACATGATCAACAGGGCCAGGGTCAGTACGGAGCCAACGGCCATGGACCATGCAGCCGCAATTCCGGTTCCGCGCTTCCACACCAGTCCACCCAGGATGGCTACCAGCAGGCCGCCCACCAGGATGTCGTACGCGATGGTGAGGGCCACCACCACGTCCTGCGCGGCCATGGAAATGAGGACTGCCACAATGCCCAGGCCGAGGACCCAGTAACGGTTGGCCTTGACGTCGTGCTCCGGGTTCTCGGTGTCATCGGTGTTGATGGTCTTGCCGAACCAGCTGGCAACAAAAGGAACGACGTCGGCGCGGGCCACCGTCGCGGCGGCGATCAGGGCGCCGGAAGCCGTGGACATCATGGCAGCAACTGCGGCAGCCATGACCAAGCCACCGATACCCACCGGCAGGATGTGCGTGGCAACTTCGGCGTACACCACGTCCTTGCCCAGATTGGCAACATCAATGTCCGGGAGCGCCACGCGGGCGGCCAGGCCAATGAAGGCGCCTGCGATGCCGTAAAGGATGCAGTAGATACCGGCGGTTGCGCCGCCCCAGCGTGCCACCGTGGGGGTCTTGGCGGTGAAGACCCGCTGCCAGATGTCCTGGCCGATCAGAAGGCCCAGTGTGTAGACGACGAAGTAGGTGATGATCGTTTGGATGCCGATGCCGTCGATCTGGAAGAAGCTGTCCTCCAAACGGGCACGGATGCCGTCCATGCCGCCGGCTGCGTTCATGACGAAAGGCAGCATGAGGAAGAAGATACCCACGGTCTTGATGATGAACTGCACCTGGTCGGCCAGGGTGATGGACCACATGCCGCCGATGGTGGAGTAAACCAGCACAATGGCGCCGCCGACGGCGATTGCGAGCCACCGTTCCCAGCCGAAGAGCACCACGAAGATGGTGGCGTAGGCGCCGGTGGAGGTGGCGCAAAGCATCAGGGTGTAGGCCAGCATCACGATGCCGGAGGTCTGTGTGGCCTTGCTTCCGTAGCGAAGGCTGAGCATTTGGGAGACCGTGTAGATCTTCAAGCGCTGGATGGTTCCCGCGAAGAGCAGGCTCAGGAGGAGGACGCCGGCGCCGATGGCCACCACCAGCCACATTCCGGAGATGCCGAACTTGTAGCCCAGGCCAACACCGCCGACGGTGGAGGCGCCACCAAGGACCACGGCGGCCATGGTTCCGGTGTAGAGGAAGGGGCCCAAGCGGCGGCCGGCCACCAGGAAGTCGCTGTTGTTCTTGGTGCGGGACTTGCCCCACCAGCCGAACGCCAGCATGGCGATCAGGTAAACCACCACGATTGCGATGTTTATTGCCGAAGATTCCATGAACGGTCCTTGGAGCTGATGCACGGAGCGGGGAATTCCGACGATACTCCGCGAAGGGGGTCGAAGTCTCCGTGCTGATGATGGGAGATGGGGATTCGTATGCCTGAGAAGCAACACTTGTTGCCCCTGAGGATATGTTGTGACCGGAGTAACAGTCAAGAACGCGAAGTCACGGTTCGGCAGTTTCTGGCGGCCGGACGGTGCCGTCCGGCTACTATTGCTCCAATGACAGGGCCACATGACAGGCCTGAAAGGTTCGTGAATGAAGGCTCTCCCCGTTGAACCAAGCAACGTCCCTGTTGCCATCGGTTCCAGAATCCGTGCGGCCCGGCAGGCGCAGCGGCTCACCATTGAACAGGTCGCGGACGCCACCGGGCTGACCAAGGGTTTCCTCAGCAGGGTGGAACGGGACCTCACCTCTCCGTCGGTGGCCTCCCTGGTGACGCTGTGCCAAGTACTCTCCGTCTCCGTGGGTGACCTGTTTGCCGCACCGGAAACGCACCTGACCAAACGTGACGATGGCCCACGGATTTCCCTGGGTGGCCAAGGCATCGTGGAGAGGCTGCTGACGGCCCGCTCCGAACGCCGCCTGCAGATACTGCAAGCCACCATCGAGCCCAGGGGTCGCGGGGAAAACGAGCTCTATGCGGTGGATTGCGACGTGGATGTGCTCCATGTGGTGAAGGGCAGGCTCAAGCTCATCCTGACCAACGAGGAGTACGACCTCGAGGAAGGGGATACCCTCTCCTTCCCTGGGCGCGAACCGCACACCTGGATCAACCCCACGGACCAGACCGTAGAGGTGCTCTGGATCCTGGTTCCGGCAGCCAGCCGCTAGGGGCGTCTACTTCCAGCGAGTGGAGCGCGGCGCAGCGGAGGCCGCGTCAGCCCACGTGGACCCAAGGCCGGCGCGTGATGTCCGGCTCGGCTTCCCGGAGCACCTCGCGGGTGACGGGTGCAATTTCCCCTTCTCCGAAGAACAGGAATTTGCTCAGGTTGGAGATCGGGTTGCCCTCGGTCCAGCGGAAGTAGATGTGCGGCATGTAGCCGGTGACGTCGCGGATGTGCAGGAGTACCGCGGCCAAGGTGTTGGGCACGTTGTTGCTGTGCACTTCAAGGATCTTGAAGCCGTGCCGTTCCTTGCCCACCACCTGCAGTTCCTGTTCGAAGTCCGAGCTGTCGTCCACGATGATCTCGATGAACAGCGCGTCGCAGTCCACGGGCAGATGGTTGGCCTGCTGGGCGTGCTGGAGTTTCTCGCGGTACCGGTCGGCGCTGAGACGCTTGGGTTCGTGGGCAATAATCCGGACCGGCCCCTCGGCTGCATCGGCAGTGAACTCCAAGGCTTTCTGATCCATTTTGATGTAGGTGGCCCGGAGCTCAAAGGCCCTCCGCATGCGGGAGATGAAGCTGACAACCATGATGGCCAGGATGAACAAGGCAGCAATTTTCAGGCCGTCGGGGCGCTCGATCGAGTTGACCACCGTGGTGTAAATGAAAGCCAGGGAGATCACTCCGAAGCCGATGACCTGTGCGCGCTGCTTTTTGCGTCGCGCGGAGAGTGTCACGGCGATCGACGCGGAGGTGATCAGCACCAGTACGCCGGTGGCATATGCGCCGCCCTGGGCGTTGACGTCTGCTTTGAAGATGATGGTCACAATGAAGGCGATCACCGTGAACACCAGCACCAGAGGCCGGAGCGCACGGGCCCAGGCGGGAGCCATGCCGTAGCGGGGAAGGTACCGCGGGACCAGGTTCAGGAGCCCTGCCATGGCGGAGGCGCCGGCGAACCAGAGGATGGCAATGGTGCTGACGTCGTACACCGTGCCGAAGCCATCGCCCAGGTATTTGTGGGCCAGGTAGGCAAGGGCACGGCCGTCGGCTTTGCCTCCGGGCTGAAACTCCGCAGCGGGGATCAGCATGATGGTGGTGAAGCTGGAGGTGATCAGGAACGAGCTCATGATGATCGCGGCGGTGGTCAGGAGCTTGTGGGCCCCCTTGATCCGCCCCACCGGGTTGGCGTCGGTGTCTGAGGGGCTGCCCTTGATCTGCGGCATCACGGCCACACCGGTTTCAAATCCGGACAAGCCCAGTGCCAGGCGCGGGAACACCAGCAACGCCAGCGCCACCATCATGATGGGGTCTCCGTGGGAGGTGGTCAGGGCCGTCCACCAATCGGAGATGACGTGCGCTTCGGTAAAGACGTGGCCGATCGCAATGACAATGACCACCAGGTTGAGCGCCAGGAAGGCCGCCACCAACACCACGGCAACGTTGATGGCCTCTTTGAAGCCCCGCAGGAACACGATTCCCAAGCCGGCGATCAGCGCGAGCGTTATGACCACCTGCTGGCCCTCGAGGAAATCGGGGGCGAACGGATTCTCAATCAGGTGGGCCGTGGCATCCGCGGCGGAGAGGGTGATGGTGATCATGAAGTCTGTGGCGGCGAATCCCAGCAGCGCCAGGACAAAGAGTTTGCCGCCCCAGCGGGGGAGGAGCCGCTCCAGCATGGCAATGGAGCCTTCTCCGCGATGGCTCTCCCTGGCCACCCTGCGGTAAACGGGCAGTGCGCCCGCCAGGGTTGCGACCACCAGGAGCAGCGTAGCCAGCGGGGACAGGAGACCGGCGGCCAATGCTGCGATGGCCGGTTGGTAACCAAGGGTGGAGAAATAGTCCAGGCCCGTGAGGCACATGACCTTCCACCAGGCCTGCGGCTTGTGCGACTCGGAGGGGCGGCCGTGTGGACCCTGCTGCTTGCCCGAGGTGTCCGGCATTCCCTCAAGGAGCCAAGCCTTGAGTTTGAAGGAATTCTTGGGCCGGTTGGCCGGGTCGGCCGGAGGCCTCGACAGGGTGGTCACGGTGTCCTTTCGCGCAGCATGGTGCTGCTTCCGAAAGGAGCGTATGGCCGCTTACGACGCCGGGACCCGGGTTTTTATGGAATCTTAACGCCCGCTGTGACCGGCGTCTCAAACGATTGCCCATGTTGTAAACATGTGATGCATATAAGGCAACTTAAAGTGTATGATGGGTGTCACAGTTACTGATTCACCCCGATCCACTAAGGAGTGGCGCACTTTGGAAGAGCTCCGCATTGAGGCCAACGGCAACCTTGGCCCTATCGATTCGTCCCGTATCCCGCGTTACGCAGGAGCCGCCACATACGCCCGTCTTCCCCGGCTGGACCAGGTCTCCAAGGCTGACGTCACCGTTGTTGGCGTCCCCTTCGACTCCGGCGTTTCCTACCGCCCGGGCGCGCGATTCGGCGCCAACCATGTGCGTGAAGCCAGCCGACTGCTGCGCCCTTACAACCCGGCATGGGACGTCAGCCCGTTCGAGAACATCCAGGTTGCCGATGCCGGTGACATGGCCGTGAACCCGTTCAACATCAATGAAGCCATTGAAACCATCCAGCAGAACGCCATGGACCTGACGGCCAACGGCAGCAAGTTGGTGACCCTCGGCGGAGACCACACCATTGCCCTCCCGTTGCTCCGCGCGGCCGCCGAGCGTGCCGGTGAGCCCATCGCCATGCTGCACTTTGACGCGCACCTGGACACCTGGGACACCTACTTCGGTGCCGAATACACCCACGGCACCCCCTTCCGCCGCGCGGTGGAGGAAGGCATCCTGGACACCGAGGCCATCAGCCACGTGGGTACCCGCGGCCCGCTGTACGGCAAGAAGGACCTCGACGACGACCACCGCTTCGGCTTCGGAATTGTCACCTCCGCTGACGTTTACTACCAAGGCGTCCTGGAGACCGTGGCCAAGATCCGTGATCGCATCGGCAACCGCCCGCTCTACATCTCCGTGGACATCGACGTCCTGGACCCGGCCCACGCACCCGGCACCGGCACCCCGGAAGCCGGCGGCATCAGCAGCCGTGAACTGCTGGAGATCATCCGTGGCTTCCGTGGCATGAACCTCGTGGGTGCGGACATCGTGGAAGTTGCTCCTGCTTACGATCATGCCGAAATAACCGGCGTTGCCGGCAGCCACGTGGCCTACGAACTCGTGACCCTCATGGCGGACAACGCTGTGGAAGGCGACCGCCGCGGCACCCCCAACGGCTACGCGCAGCAGGCCCTCGGTGCACGCCTGGAAGAAGTAGCCCAGGCAACCGGAACTGCAGGGGACCGGCGATGATCGACGTCGAACCTGGCGCCGCAGCCGGTACCACGGACTCCGGTGCCAACCAGCGCAACGGCGGGGACCTCGTAGTGGAGACCCTCGAAGCGCTGGGTGCCAAGACGGTCTTCGGTATCCCCGGCCAGCATGCCCTGGGTCTTTTCGACGCGATGGGCCGCGGCAACCTGCACTTTGTTTCCTCGCGGGTGGAGAACAACTCTGCGTTCGCGGCGGACGGCTATTCACGTGCCACCGGCGAGGTAGGAGTCTTGTTCCTCAGCACGGGCCCCGGGGCATTGACGTCCCTGGCCGGGTTGCAGGAGGCGTACGCTACCGGTGTTCCCATGGTGGTTGTGGCCAGCCAGATCCCGCTGGACGGCCTGGGCGCGCGCCGCAAGGGCATGCTCCACCAGCTTGATGACCAGAAGGCCTCGGCGGCAAACGTCACCAAGAGCCAGCGGTTGATCCAGCACGCCTCCGGCATTCCGTCCGCCATCCAGGACGCCTGGACCGAAGCTATCTCCTCGCCGCAGGGGCCGGTATGGATCGAAATCCCGCAGAACGTCCTCCTGGATCCCATCATGGTCCCGCCGGTTGAGGACGCGCTCGCTGAAGCGTTTGATAACCCGCCGCGCGTCGAGTTGGTCCGGGAAGCCGTGAAATGGCTTTCGACGGCGGAACGTCCGGCGATCATCGCCGGCGGCGGTACGCGCCGTGGCCGGGCTGAGAAGTCGTTGCTCTCGATTGCCGAGCAGCTGCGCGCTCCGGTTATCTGTACTCCTGGTGGCAATGGTGCGTTTCCGTGGACCCACGAGTTGTCCCTGCAGTCCTGGATTGAGGACCGGTACATGACCGATGTCCTCGAAGACGCCGACGTCCTGATCGTCATTGGCTCGTCCTTGGGTGAAGTGACGTCGAACTACTTCACGTTCGAACCCCGCGGCCGCATCATCCAGATTGACGCCGAGCCCCGTGTCCTGGAATCCAACCGGCCCGGACTTGGCATCCGTGCCGATGCCGGGCAGGCGCTGGCAGCCCTGGACGAAGCCCTCACGGCAGCGGGTGCCGCCACCGCTGCGGAGCGTTCCTGGCACGGGACCAGCCCGGAGGACGTGGTGAAGGACTCCCTGGCCAAGGTCAAAGCGCGCCTGGAGTCGCAGGACCTGGCCAAGGAACTGAAGTTCATGGCGGACATCCGTGAGGCTGTTCCCGCCGGCATGCAGACGTTCTGGGACATGACCATTTCGGCGTATTGGGGCTGGTCCTGCTGGGACGCCCGCGATGGGCAGTTCCACTCCGCCCAGGGCGCCGGCGGCCTGGGCTACGGTTTCCCGGCAGCAATTGGTGGTGCCGTGGGGCTGGAGACCACGGGCAAGCCGAGTCGTGTGCTCGCAGTATCCGGTGACGGTTCCTCCATGTACTCCATTTCCGAACTCGCCACCGCCAAGCAGCACAACGTCCCGGTGACCTGGTTGATCGTGGACGACGGCGGATACGGCATCCTGCGCGAGTACATGGTGGGTGCCTTCGGTCAGGCCACGGCCACCGAGCTCGCCCGCCCTGACTTCGTGAAGCTGGCGGAGTCCTTCGGCGTCCCGGCCCGCCGGGTATCCCCGGAGGAAGTGGGGGACGCCCTTAAGGAGTCATTCGCCGCGGACGGTCCCAACGTCGTCGTGGTTGAAACGCTCCTGAAGATGTTTGCCCCCACCCACCTGGACTAGAACCCACAAAAAAGCCCCCGCACGGTCATCCGTGCGGGGGCTTTCTGCGTTGTGAGGCCCGCTCTGCGCCCCAAATCGGGTGAGTCGGGCGCAGAGCGGGCCCCGCAACGACGGGAGGCGACTCCATCTTTAGTTTCCCAAAGCAATCAATCTGGGTTATAGTTGCTTTAGGCAAACAAAAAAGGGGTGTTGTCCATGTCCGTCGGTTCGGCCACAGCCACCGATCTTGTCCATCAGATTTTCGACCTGCAACGGACGCTGCGCTGCGTGGTGACGGCGCATATGGCGAAAGTTCCGGACGTTGGAATGGCCGTGCAGGGCGTCATGAGGTTCATTGGCGAGGGGGAGACCCGCGCAACGCACCTGGCCACCCGGTTGGGAGTCAGCGCACCGGTCCTCAGCAGGCACGTCGCTGAACTGGAAGACCTGGGCTTCGTGATCAGGCGTCCTGATCCAGCGGACGGCAGGGCGCAACTTTTGGCCCTCACTGAAAAAGGTGCAGCAAAACTGCACGAATTCGAAGAACAACGCAGCGTGAGACTGCGCGATTACCTGGCGGATTGGAGCGAGGCTGACGCCCTCGAGGCCTCCCAGGTGATCAACAAACTCACGGAGTCCCTCAAAGACTCAATCCGGGCAACGGCGGCCGGCTCCATCACAACAAACCAGACAGCTTAGGAGCCAGCATGGCGAAACCAGCAGTTCAGAACCCGACGGCGGCTGATGCCACCTCAAGCAAAGCCGCCGCACCCATGACTCACCGGCAGATCATGGAAGCCCTCACCGGGCTCCTCGCGGCCTTCTTCACAGCAATCCTCAGCAGCACCATTGTTGCCAACGCGCTTCCCACCATCATGTCCGAGCTCAAGGGCACCCAGACGGACTTCGCGTGGGTGATCACAGCAGCGCTGCTGGCGAATGCTGCCACCACCCCCATCTGGGGCAAGCTCGCGGACCTCTTCGACAAGAAGGTCCTGGTCCAGCTGAGCATCGTCATCTTCGTGGCAGGTTCCGTGATGGCGGGCCTGTCCGAGACCATCCCGCTGCTGCTGACCGCCCGCGTTATCCAGGGCGTCGCCATGGGTGGCCTCACGGCACTGGCCCAGGCAATCATCGGTTCCATGATTCCGCCGCGTGACCGTGGCAAGTACTCCGGCTACATGGGTGCAGTCATGGCTGTTGGTACAGCCGGCGGCCCACTGCTGGGCGGTTTCATCGTTGACAGCCCGCTGGGCTGGCGCTGGACGTTCTTCGTCTGTGTTCCTTTGGCTGTTGTGGCGCTCATCCTGCTCCAAATCACCCTGAAGATCGAGCACATCAAGCGTCCGGCAAAGATCGACTGGCTGGGCTCCATCCTGCTGACCTCCGGCGTGAGCCTGCTCCTGATCTGGGTCTCCTTCGCAGGCAACCCCGATTACTACGACTGGGTTTCATGGCAGTCGGCCCTCATGGTGGGCGGCGGCGTTGCACTCTTGGCCCTCCTGGTCTTCGTTGAAACCAAGGTTTCCCAGCCGATCATCCCGCTCAAGATCATCTCCGAGCGCACCACCGCCCTGGCTATCCTGGCCTCTGTTGCCGTGGGTATCGCCATGTTCGGCTCCTCAACCTTCCTGGGCCAGTACTTCCAGGTTGCCCGCGGCGCAACGCCCACCGAGGCAGGCCTGCTGACGCTTCCCATGATCGCCGGCAACCTCATTGGCTCGGTGGCCTCAGGTATCCTGATCAGCCGCTTCGGCAAGTGGAAGAGGTTCCTGGTTGCAGGATCGGTCCTGTTGATCGGCGGCCTGGCGTTCGCCGGAACCATGGACCACACCACAGAACTGTGGATCGTCGCCATCTACACCGGTGTGTTCGGACTGGGCCTGGGCATGCTGATGCAGAACCTCGTGCTTGCCGTGCAGAACACTGTGCAGGCAAAGGACATCGGAACTGCCAGTGCCTCGGTAGCCTTCTTCCGTTCCGTGGGTGGAGCGATTGGCGTCTCAGTACTTGGCGCCATCATGTCCAACCACGTCAAGGACTTGGCCGTTGAAGGCATGGCAGCTGCCGGTATCCCGGTCCAAGGCGGTTCCTCCGGAGCCAGCATGGACCTTAAGGACCTGCCCGCCCCTGTTGCCGACATCATGCGTGCCGCTTACGGTGACGCCACGGCCCAGATCTTCCTTATCTCCGCGATCATCGGCGTAGTGGCCTTGCTTTCCGTCCTGTTCATCAAGGAACGTCCGCTTCGCCGCACGGTTGATGCAGCACCGGAAAAGGACCTGATTGCCACCGCCTCCAGCGATGCGGGAATGTCCCTGGACACGGCTTCCATGGATGCTGTTGAAACGCTCGACGGCGGTGCCCGCGCCTCTGATGGTGGCGCCGGAACTGTGGATCCACAGCGCTTGGATGCACAGCGTGTGGATGCTCAGCGTTTGGTTGATGGGGCAAAAGCCCGGGCCAACGGTACTGACCGTCAGGAACCAAAGACCGACTCCGGCACGGACCTGGACCTCGAGTTCGCCCGCATCCTGACCCAGGAACGCCCGCACTCTGCCGCGGACGTCAAGGAAGTCCAGGAGCAACTGTCCCGGACCCAGTACGTCCTGGCGGAGCAGCAGTTGCAGCTCAGCCGTGCCAACGTTGAACTCCAGGCACGCCTTCGGGAGCAGCAGAGCATCGCCGAACAACAGGCCAACACAGCCGAAGAGTTGGCGGCAATCCGCAAGGAACTCAAGCGCGAACGCCGCCAGCAGGAACGCATGGCATTGATGCTCTTGCAGGGAGCAGAAAGCCGCGCAGACCACGGCAAGCATGCAGGCTGACACTTCGGCAGTTCCCCGCCGGTCCTGACTCATGCGGGTCCTGAATCACCTGCGTAGTACATGAAATACAGCTGAACATCAGCAACACCCAAGGCGCTGGACGGGGAAACCCGGCCAGCGCCTTGCTGCACCCACTGTGTCGGCGGGCCGTCACAGTGCCGGGGTTGAGTGAACTACTCCGCTGGGATGATCTTTTCCGTAAGTTGTTTCGCCGGGGCAACGGATTTCGTACAGTAGGGAGGCTAATACTGTCAGCCCCGGCTGCTAGAACTTCTCTTATCTCATTCACGCACTCTTCTTAAGGACCCGTGGGCATGCTTGTCACCCTGATACGGCGCTATTCCAAGCCGTATTTGCCGCAGATAGTGGCTGTGTTGTTTTTCCAACTGGCCTCCACCATTGCCACGCTGTATCTCCCCAGCCTCAATGCCAAGATCATTGATGAGGGAGTTTCCCGCGGGGACACCGATTTCATCTGGCAGACCGGCGTGCTCATGCTCGGTGTCGCTTTGGGGCAGGTTATTGCCGCCATCGTGGCCGTGTACTTCGGCTCGCGCGTTGCCATGGCCGTTGGCCGTGACCTCCGCCGCGGCGTCTTCCGGCAAGTGAGCAGCTTCTCCGCCCAGGACGTCAACCGCTTTGGTGCGCCCACCCTGATCACCAGGGGAACCAACGATGTCCAGCAAGTGCAGATGCTGGTGCTGATGGGCCTGAACTTCATGGTGTCCACGCCCATCATGTGCATTGGCGGCATCATCATGGCGCTTCGCGAGGATCTCAACCTGTCCTGGCTCGTGTGGGTTTCCGTCCCTGTGCTGGTGGCAGTCGTGGGCTACCTCGTGGTCCGCCTGATGCCCTTGTTCCGCTCCATGCAGACCAAAATCGATGCCATCAACGGCGTACTCCGCGAGCAGATCATCGGCATCCGCGTGGTCCGTGCTTTCGTCCGCGAGCCACATGAAGCCAAGCGCTTCGGAGACGCCAATGATGACCTCACTGCCGTGTCCGTGAAGATCGGCAACCTGTTTGTCCTCATGTTCCCGGCCATCGGCATGATCCTGCACCTCTCCACGGCCGCGGTGCTGTGGTTCGGCGGGCAGCGCGTTGACTCTGGGGACATGCAGGTGGGTGCTTTGACAGCATTCCTCCAGTACCTGCTGCAGATCCTCATGGCCGTCATGATGGGTACCTTCATGGCCATGATGATTCCCCGTGCTTCGGTGTGTGCCGATCGCATCGGCGAGGTCCTGGACGTCGAGCCGTCCATCCACAACCCGTCCACGCCGGTGGTACCGGCTGAAAAGAAGGGGCGCGTCGAGTTCCGGGACGTGACGTTCAAGTACCCGGGTGCTGAGGCGCCGGTCCTGAGCAATATTTCGTTCACCGCCGAGCCCGGCAAGACCCTGGCCATCATCGGATCCACGGGCGCGGGCAAGACCACCCTGGTGTCGTTGTTGCCGAGGCTCTACGACGTCGCATCGGGTGAAGTGCTTCTGGACGGCGTGCCCGTCACGGACATGGATTCATCCGAGATCACCCGGCGTGTTTCCGCCGTTCCGCAGAAGCCCTACCTGTTCTCCGGAACCATTGAGCACAACCTGCGCTTCGGTAAACCGGATGCAACGGATCAGGAATTGTGGGATGCACTGGAGACAGCGCAAGCCAAAGGATTCGTGGAAGAGAAGTCCACGGGGTTGAACCGGCGCATCGCCCAAGGTGGTACCAACGTCTCCGGCGGGCAACGCCAGAGGCTGTCCATTGCCAGGGCCCTGGTCACCAAGCCGAACGTCTATCTGTTTGACGATTCGTTCTCGGCTTTGGATGTGGCAACAGACGCCAGGCTTCGGAAGGCACTGAAGGCCAAAACCAAGGATGCAACAGTCATCATCGTCGCGCAGCGTGTTTCCACCATCGCTGACGCTGACGAGATCCTGGTGCTGGACAACGGCCGCATTGTTGACCGGGGTACCCACAACGAACTCCTGGAGACGTCACCCACGTACCAGGAAATCGTGGAGTCGCAGCTGAGCGTAGAGGAAATGGCATGAGCGAGCAGAACCAGCAGAAGAAGCGCGGCTGGGGTGCCAAGTCCCGTGCGGCTGAGGATTCCCAGGCAACCGCCGAGGCCACCATCGCCACGGAGGTCCTGGAAGACGACGACTTCGTGGAAGAGGAATACGTTCCCTCGGAAGCCGATGGCGGCATGTTCGGTGATGTGCCGGCCAAGAAAGCCAAGGCCTTCTGGCCTTCGGCCAAGCGGCTCATGGGCCTGCTGAAGCCGGAGAGCGTTGGCGTGTACATCGTTGTGGGCCTGGTGATCGTTTCAGTAGTCCTGAATGTGATCGCCCCCAAGGTTCTGGGCAGCGCCATGGACGTCATTTTTGGTGGCGTCATGGGCAAGCAGATTCCGCCGGGAGTATCCCAGGATCAGTTTGTAGAACTTCTGCGCCAGCAAGGGCAGGGCAACTTCGCGGACATGGTCTCCAAGATGCAGCTCACCAACGGCATCGACTTCAACAAGCTGACGTTCCTGATCTCGATCGTCCTGCTCATGTACTTCGTAGCCAATATCTTCCTGTGGGCACAGGGCTGGCTGCTCAACCGGATCGTCATGCGGGTCATCAAGAAGCTCCGCAACGACGTCCAGGCGAAGCTGAACAGGCTTCCGCTGAACTACTTCGACACCAGGCAGCGCGGCGACATCCTCTCCCGCGTCACCAACGACGTCGACAACGTCCAGCAGGGCCTCCAGCAGGCGTTCTCGCAGTTGGTCAGTTCCGTGCTGACGGTTCTGGGCATCACCGTCATGATGTTCATCGTGTCCTGGGAGCTGGCGCTGATCGCGCTGGTCGCCCTTCCACTGTCAGGTATCGTTGCCGGGGTTATCGGAGCGCGCAGCCAAAAACTGTTCGCCGCACAGTGGAAGAACACCGGCGCACTGAACGGTCAAATCGAAGAGTCCTTTTCCGGGCATGACCTGGTGAAGGTTTTCGGCCGCGACGCCGACATGCTGGAACGCTTCGACGCCAAGAACGAGGAACTTTACAAGGCTTCCTTCGGGGCCCAGTTCGTTTCCGGCGTGATCTTCCCGGCCATGAACTTTGTGTCCTACCTGGCCTATGTGGGCATCGCAGTGGTGGGCGGTCTGCGCGTCGCCTCCGGCTCCATGAGCCTGGGTGACGCCACGGCGTTCATCCAGTACTCGCGTGAGTTTACGCAGCCCCTCGGCCAGATCGCCGGCATGGCCAACATGCTGCAGTCCGGGGTGGCCTCCGCCGAGCGTGTCTTCGAATTCCTGGATGCTGACGAAGAGGTGGAAGAGACCGGCACCAAGCACCTCCCCGCAAAGACGGATGGGCACGTGGAATTTGACCACGTTTCCTTCAGCTACGTGGAGGACAAGCCGCTGATTGAAGACCTCTCGTTCAGTGCAGAACCCGGGCACACAGTGGCCATTGTGGGTCCCACGGGTGCTGGCAAGACCACCTTGGTGAACCTGGTGATGCGCTTCTACGAGCTCAATGCCGGGCGGATCACGTTGGACGGTGTGGACATCAAGGACCTCAGCCGTGCCGAGCTGCGCTCCAAGGTAGGCATGGTGCTGCAGGATGCCTGGCTCTTTGGCGGGACCATCTACGACAACATCAAGTACGGCAACCTGGACGCTACCGAAGAGCAGGTCATGGAGGCAGCCAAGGCTACGTACGTTGACCGCTTTGTCCGCGCTTTGCCGGATGGGTACCAAACCATCATTGACGAAGAAGGCAACAACGTCAGTGCCGGTGAAAAGCAGCTCATCACCATCGCCAGGGCCTTTGTCTCCGATCCTTCGTTGTTGATCCTGGATGAGGCAACGAGCTCGGTGGATACCCGCACCGAGCTCCTGCTGCAGAAGGCCATGGCGGCTCTCCGCACGGACCGGACCAGCTTTGTCATCGCCCACCGGCTCTCCACCATCAGGGACGCGGACACCATTCTGGTGATGGAAAACGGCCAGATTGTGGAACAAGGCAACCATGCCCACCTGCTGACTTTGCAGGGCGCCTACTACCGGTTGTACATGTCCCAGTTCGCCGGGGAGCAGGAAACTGCCGTGGATGATTCGACGGCGGTGCACAGCTGAGCGCGGATGCCCTGACGCCCCCGGCCGGTCCGGGGGCGTCTTCCATGCCCCAGCGCATTGAGGTTTTGGTACCCATGCGCTGGGGTGACATGGATGCCTACGGACACATCAACAACGTCCAGATTGTCAGGATGTTGGAAGAGGCGCGTGTCGCGGCCTTCGGACCTCCCCGGGGAGCCGGACTGCCCGGTGTGGAACCGCCTGCAGCCCTGTTCAACGATGTTGAGGAGGGCACCATGACCTTGGTGGTGGAGCACAAGGTCCGCTACGTCCGGACGTTGGAATACCGGAATATCCCGGCAGTGGTGGAGATCTGGGTGGGCGCAGTCAAGGGTGCCAGCTTTGACCTCCACTATGTCATCAAGGACCCCGTAACGCGGGAGGACTGCGTTAAGGCCAGTACCCACTTGGCATTCGTCTCCGAAGCCACAGGACGGGTGCTCCGGCTGACCGGGGAACAGAAGGAAAAGTTGGCGCGCTATCAAGCCTGAGCTGAGCCGATGTGCCCGTAGAGTTTCACCATGAAACTTGAAATCGCGGTGGTGGGTGCTGCCGGAGCCGGAACCGCCGCATCCGAAGGTGCTGACCGTGTGGAACTGTGCAGCAGCCTGGAACTGGGCGGCGTCACCCCCAGTCAAGGGCTCATGGAAGCGAGCCTGGAGCATGCGGATGGTCGGTTGGAAGTTCACCCGCTGGTTCGATCCAGGCCAGGGGATTTTTTGTACTCGGCAACGGACATCGACACCATGGCCCATGAAATCCGCCATCTGTTGCGCATGGGAGCCCACGGCGTGGTGATCGGTGCGTTGATTCCTGACGGCGGCGTGGACGTGGCCGCGATTCAGCGGCTTGTGGGCGTGGCCAGAGAAGCGAATCCGGATGCGCAGTTGACGTTCCACCGTGCCATCGATCAGTCCGCAGATCCTTTGGCCGCCGTGGACCAGCTGCTGGAGCTCGGTTTCACCCGCGTCCTGACCTCCGGCGGTGCGGCCAGCGCGGGCGCAGGGTTGGACACGCTGCGGCGCATGGTGGAGCGCGCAGACGGAGCTTTGGAAATCATGGCCGGGGGTGGGCTGACCGTTCAGGACATCCAGTCCATGCACGCGGCAGGCGTTTCCGCCGTTCACTTGTCCGCAAAGAGGACTGTGTCCACCTTGGTCGGCATCCCACGGGCCACAGAGAAGTCGCCGTCCGGGGCCATTTCGCTGGGTTCACAGGACGGCACCGATCCCACGGCCTACACGGTGACAGACTGGGCAACCGTCCGGGCTGCTCGAGCGGCGGTGGATGCCGTCAGCACGGCTTCGGGCACTAAATCCGGAACTGGAATCTGACGGGCCGGAACATGTCGGACCGGAACACGACGCCCCCCAACATATCGGCCCGCAACGCGACGACCCACAACATGTCGGCCCGCAACACGACGGGTGAGGATCCCCTGTGGGCCGGACGCACCACGGTGACCAAGTCCACCCTCCGGTTGACCATGGCCCACTTGGGACCGCTGAACCCGCTTCCGGTGGTGGCAGCTGACCCGGTCCATCCCTACACCGTGGGCCAGGGTGTTCCCGAAGAACTCCAAGCCTCGGTGCGGTTCGGAGGAGTACCCAATGTTTATCCGTATCTCCAGCAGGACAACTACAGCCGGGAAGCGGCACCCAGGGAGGTTCCCGCCGTCGTTCTTGAGAACAGCAAGCTCAAGGTGACCGTGCTCCCGTCTCTTGGCGGACGCATCTGGGAGCTGTTGGACAAAACCACGGGGAAGCAGTTGCTGCACACCCATAGCGCACCGCAGCTGGCCAACTTGGCTCTCCGGAACGCGTGGTTCGCTGGTGGCCTGGAATGGAATATCGGAACCAGGGGCCATTCACCCACCACGGTGGAGCCCCTGCACACGGCCCTGGTGACTGCTCCGGATGGCAAGCGGATACTGCGGATGTGGGAGTACGAGAGGCTCCGGGAAGTGGTCTTCCAAGTGGATATCTGGCTTCCGGCTGAATCACCGGTGCTGTTTGCTGCAGTCCGGATCCGGAACCCCAATAATCACGCAGTTCCCATGTATTGGTGGAGCAACGCGGCCATCCCGGAAAGGGAGCGCACCAGGGTGATCGCGCCCGCGGACCACGCGTACGGCAGCGACTACGCCACCACCATCACCAGGGTCCGGCCCGCGGACCACCACGGTTATGACGCCACGTGGCCGGTCAAGAACCCGCATGCTGCCGACTTCTTCTTTGACGTCCGCCCCGACCAACAGGGTTGGGTGGTGGCGGCGGATGAGGACGGAGACGGGCTGGCGATGCTCTCCAGCAGCCGTCTGCGCGGAAAGAAGCTCTTCGTCTGGGGCCAGGGCCCCGGTGGCAAACGGTGGCAGGAATGGCTGAGCCCGGGCGCCGGCCCCTACGCCGAGATCCAAGCCGGGCTCGCGCAAACCCAGTTTGAGCACCTCTCCATGCCGGCCGGTGCGGAATGGACATGGGTGGAGGCGTACGGCAATGGCAGGCTCGATGCTGCCGCCGCCCACAGCCCGGACTGGCGGGGCGCCGTGCAGCATGCCACTGAACGTTTGAAGGGGCTGGTGTCGCACAGGGACCTGGAAGACATGCTCCCCACCGCTGTTCGCGACGCTGACATACCGCCGTCCAGGATGATCATGGTGGGCGGCGGCTGGGGAGTTGTGGAACGTTCCCGACGCCGGCGGGCAGGCATGCCGTGGCTGGATGAAAGCGGCACGCCCTTTGTCAACGGCAGCCTCACGCCGGAGCAGGAACCGTGGTTGGCGCTCCTGCGTGGATCACCGTTCGACGGCGCCGACAATTACGTCGCGGGGGAGGACTGGGAGGAGTTGCTGGGTGCAGATTCCGGGTCCGAGGCCTGTTTCCACCGTGCCACGATGCAGCATGCACGCCAGGACGTGGCAGCTGCCGCCGATGGATATCGCCGGATTCTGGCAGTGCCGGGCGTCCGGCGGCGCACCAGGGCGTTGGCGCATCGTGGACTGGGTTTGGCGCTGCTCGCGATGGGCAAGATCCAGGAGGGCCTTGCCCATCTGAGGGACGGAGTGGAAACCGATTCGTCAGACGTGGCTTTTCTGGTTGAAGCCGTGACGCTCAGCATCCGCCACGGCGACCCTGTCATGGCACGCGATATGGCGGAGTCGGCACCCAAGGAGGGCGCCGTCGTCGGACGTTTGAGGTTCCTCAGGGCGGTGGCGTTGGCGCAGTCCGGGCACCAGGCGGAGGCCGCAGCGATCCTGCGGGAGGGCGTGGAAATCCCGGATATCCGGGAAGGCGAGGACACCATAGCGGAGCTCTGGGAACGGGTGTGTCCGGGTGAGCCCGTGCCTGCGGCTTACCGCTTCGGCATGCATTAGCTGGTGGCCGGGGGACCTCCCGCCTGTGGATATCCAGATGCTTGGCTAATCCAAACAAGGTAAGTTGGCAGGGTGATTCCAACCGTAGAACCTGCCGTTGACCGCGCCCCCGGAGTCTCCAAGGAGATCGAGGATGCGGCCTGGCATGTGCTCGGTCCGGCGCTGCAAGGCAGACCCTCGGCGCTGGACGGAAGGACCCTCACGTGGACTGCGGAGGCTGCCGCTGAGCTGCTGGAACGCCTGGAGCGCGGGGTTGAGGACTCCAAAGCACCCATGATGACCAACCTGCGCAAAAACCTTGAGGGTGCCTCCCGCGAGGCCAAGCTGTTGGCCGTGGAACTGTTGTATCTTCAGTCGCTGCCTTTGGCCCACGAGGTCAAATCCCTCCGGGTCAAGCGTGCCCGCGTCGCCGAGGCCGCGTCTTGGGTGGAACCAACCGTTGAGCTGCCCGGGGAACTGTACGAAGGAATGACGGACCACGGGGTGATCCGTGACCGGACGGCCGAGTTCAACTGGACCATTTGGGACCACCTGAAATGGCTGTGCCGTTTTGTTGCCCATGTGGACAGCCAGAGCACGGCCGCCATCAGTGAGGCATTGGCGGACCCGCACATGTTCCACAAACTCGCCGCCGGCACACCGGAAGACCAGCCCGCGCTGCGCAGGAGCATCGAGTACCTGGTGTGGCCCAGCTATTTTGAACCGGTGGTTGCTGACGTTGAACGTCAGGAAATCCGTGATGCCTTTGCATCGCTGGTGGGCGGCGCCAAGGGCGACACGGACGAGGACATTACCGCGGACATCCACCGCATCCGGTTGCACCTTGACGAGCAAGCGGGGCAGCGCATCGATTGGTATGCGCGCCAGCTTGTCAGCCAGTGGCGCAAGGTGGGGGACCCCGGGCGGCGCTCCTGGCTCCTGCGCACCCACCACGATCACGCTGACCTCCTGGCCGCGTGGGTGGCTGAGGAGAAGGCCACCCTGGACGTTGAGCACCTGCGCTCACTGACCGCAGGCGTTACCGCCGGCGTGGTCCAACATGCCGTGGACGAAGACTACAAACATCTCGGTTACGTGGAACGGGAAGACACCAAGACAGCGGTCTTCGCGTTCCTCACCGTCATGAAGCCGGGCGACCTCACGCTCTACCAGCATGCGGGCCGCGTCCGTGTGGGTGTGGTGCTGGGCGAGCCCGAACTTCACGAGGACAACAGGCGGATCCGTCGCAAGGTCCGCTGGTTCGATGACAGCTATGCCATCCCTGAGCTTCCCCGCCACGCCCAACGGCAGCTCTCCACCCCCGGCATCATCGTGGACGTCACCAGGGTCATTCAGGCACTGCAGGAACTCCTTCCGGTGGAAGCCGAAACCGATGGTGAGGATGAGACGCCGCCAACCGCCGTTGTCGAGGTTGTCCAGCAGGGGTTCCGCCCCCTCACGGAAGAGTTCGCCGCCTCACTGCACATGGACCTGGAGCCCCTCAAGGAGATCGCGGAACTGCTGGAAGACAACCGCCAGCTGGTCCTCTACGGCCCTCCGGGGACCGGCAAGACCTACTTGGCCAAGCACTTGGCTGCGGAGCTGGCAGGGGACCACACGGACGAGCGCGTGAAGCTGGTCCAGTTCCACCCGTCGTACGCCTATGAGGATTTCTTTGAGGGCTACAGGCCGGACAAGACCGACGACGGCCAGGTCTCCTTCAAGCTGGTGGCCGGGCCGCTGCGCCGGCTCGCTGAAGAAGCCGCCAAGCCCGAGAACGCGCACAAGCCGTACTTCCTGATCATCGATGAGATGAACCGGGCCAACCTGGCCAAGGTGTTCGGCGAGCTCTACTTCCTGCTGGAGTACCGCGACGACCGCATCTACCTGCAGTACAGCCCCAACGAGCCCTTCAGCTTGCCGGACAACCTCTACATCATCGGCACCATGAACACGGCCGACCGCTCCATCGCCATGATGGATGCCGCCATTCGCCGTCGCTTCGCCTTCATTGAGCTGCACCCCACCGTGGAACCTGTCCGGGGCACGCTGCGCCGCTTCCTTGAAGCCAAGGGACTGGACACCCTCAACGCGGATCTTCTGGACGCGCTCAACAGTGCCATGGACGATTGGGACCGCGACCTCATGATCGGGCCGTCGTACTTCATGAAGCCCTCTGCGCAGAACCCCACGGGCCTGCGCCGGATTTGGAAATACGAGCTCATGCCCTTGCTGGAAGAGCACTACCACGGGCAGTTGAACCGCGCGCAGCTGGAAGAGCGGTTCGGGCTGGAACAACTGCTGGGGCGTCTTGCGGCCCGCTAGCGGCATCCCGCCACGGCCGGGAAGGGCGCCCGTCAGTGCCAAGCGGGCCCCACTGGCCACCCGCCACATCGTCATGGACGAGCTCTCCGGCGGAGTGGTGGACAAACTTGACCCCCCGTCAGCGGCGTTCATTAACGCCAGCGGACTGGCCAAGGCCGCACCCATGGGCATGGGGCTGTACCGGATTGAACCCGTTGGCAAAGTGGGTTCGGTCCGCACAGCCACCGTGCAGCTGGAAGTCCGCCCCAAGGACCGGCTCGGCCTGAACCGCCTCCTGTTCCTCCTCGGCTACGCCGGGGACCAAGGCTTCCGCGATCACTCCGTGGAGGCCGTGGAACATCCGGACCTGTGGAGTGCCCTGGCTGAATCCCTGGCCCAGCTCGCGGACAAGGCCCTCAGCCGCGGTGTCCTCCAGGGGTACCTGACCATGGACGAGTCCCTGCGCACAGTGAAGGGCCGCATCCGCATCTCGGACCAGATTTCGCGCCGGCCAGGGATGATGGTTCCCCTGGAAGTTTCCTATGACGAGTTCACGGAGAACATCGCGGAGAACCGGATCCTTCGGGCAGCGCTGGAGCGCATGGGTCAGGTTCCCGCCGTCCGACCGGAGGTGCTGAGCCGCCTGAGGCAGCTCAAAGGCAAGCTCGACGCCGTCACCCGGCTCAGGCCCGGAGCGCCACTGCCGCACTGGCAGGCCAACCGGATGAACCTCCGGTACCACGCAGTGCTGCGCCTGGCCGAGGTGATCCTGCGTAACTCCTCCGCCGAGGCCGGCGTTGGCAAGCAGCAAACAGCCTCGTTCGTGGTGGACATGGCGCAGGTGTTCGAGGAGTTCGTGGGGACAGCACTGCGTAGCGCCATGAGTGCGCACCCCGGGGAGATGCGGCTCCAGTATGGGGCCCTCCTCAACGAGGCAGTACGCGATTCGGACCGCCTGATGGTCCGCCCGGATGCGGTACATTTCCTGGGTGGACGGCCCGTGGTGGTGTACGACTCCAAATACAAAGCAGCGTCCGACGCCGGTGCGTCCCTGAGCGCAGACCATTACCAGTTGCTGGCCTACTGCACTGCACTCCGGGTTCCCACCGCATGGCTCGTGTATGCAGGAGCAGGGGAGATGAAGCTGCGACGCATCCTCAACACGGACATCGACATTGTGGAGTACCCGCTGGACCTGTCCCGGCCGCCGTCGGAAATCCTCGCCGCCGTGGCTGATCTCGCGGAACAGTCCTGGGGTGAAGTGGTGCGCCAGGCTGTGGCGGGCCGCCTGGCGTCGGACTAGCCTGAGAAGGAAACTTTCACTTCATTGGGAGGCATGATGGCTCGCAGGAAATCGTGGCGGGATTTGAGCAGTGGTCAGCGCCTGGCCGTGGTCCTCAGCGGAGTGGTGAACCTGGCGCTCTTGGTAGCGGCCCAGCGCAGCATCGCCAAGACACCCGATTCCCAGGTCAGGGGCAAGAAAGTGGTGTGGCGTGCAGTCTCTTTCGTCAACTTCTTTGGTCCCGTGGGCTGGTTCCTGTTCGGGCACCGCAAGGACTCGAAATAGCTCCTGCCCGCCAGGCCCCACAACACTGATGATCAGGCAGGCACCTTCACGGTGAACGTAGTGCCACGGCCCGGCTCGCTCTCCACTGTGATGGTCCCGCCGTGTGCCTCCACGATCGCCTTGCTGATGGGCAGTCCCAGCCCAACTCCGGGGATGGCGCTTTTCCGGACACCTCCGGCGCGGAAGAACTGGGTGAAGGCCTCGGCCTGCTCGTCCTCGCTCATTCCCATCCCGGTGTCCGTGACACGGCAGAAAACAAAGTCGTGCTCCTGCCACGCAGCTACTTCAACGTCGCCGCCGTCGGGCGAATACTTAATGGCGTTGGAAACCAGGTTGTCCAAGACCTGCGCGATCCGGGAGGAATCGACGCGCGCTTCCAGGGTTTCCGGAAGATCCATGGACAACCGGATTCCGGCTTTGTTGGCCCGGGGCTCGGCGGAGGTGACGCTTCCCCTGACCAGCTCGGTGACATCCACGGCGTGCGGTTGGACCACGATCTGACCCGAACGGATGGCCAGGAGGTCGGAGACCAGGGTTAGGAGCCGCTCGGCGTTGCGCCGCACAATGTCCAGCTGCTTGCGGGAGGGGGCATCGATCGCCTCGGAATCCAAAATCAGTTCAACGTACCCGAGGATCGAGGTCAGCGGCGTCCTGAACTCGTGGGAGACGTTGGCAACAAAGTCGTCCTTTGCCGCCAAGGCGTTCACCAGGTCAGTGACATCGCTGAAGACCACCACGGAACCGGCAAAAGCTCCCCGGTGATCCACCATGGGGCGGGCGCTGGCTGTGAAGGCACGCTGTTCCTTGCTTGTCCCGATCCACACCAGCTGGTCCGTGAAGCGTTCGCCCAGGACTGCCCGCCGGACAGGTCGCCGATCAGTAGCCAACGGAGTGGTTTTGTCGGTGTCGAATATCAGCAGCTCGGACTCATTGGGGTCGTCGTTGCCTTCAGGGGTGGCCAGCAGGTGTGTGATTCTTTGCCGGCGGTTCATCAGGATGTCGTGCCCTTCGCCGTCCACGGCCACCACTCCCAAGGGGAGGGCTTCCATGACGCCGTTGAGGAGCCGTTCCTGCTTGGTGCTGACGTCCAGGGCCTCGTTGAGGGCCCGGTCTTTCTGCTCCAAAACACGCTGTTGACGAATCATGCTCAAGGTCAGGACACTGACCGACACGCCGATGCCAAGAATGAGAATGGGAAAAAGCAGCGGTTTGGTGAGGGCTTGCTCGGTGACCGCTCCCCGCGCGAACAGGGGAGTCCACACAATGGCCAGCGGCCCAAGGAAGGACAGGACAAGGGCCAATTTCGGATAAAGACCGGAGGCGCAAAGCCAAATAACCGGCAGAACCACCAAAACGCTGATACCAGTCAGGGCTTCCTGCCCGCCTTCACGTCCAAAGGCTATGGACACCATGTCCGCAACCGGTAGGACAAGGAAGCTGGCAAACGGCAGCCTGTGCCAGGGAATGACGACGCACAGGGCAAGCAGCAGCGCCTGGCTCAGCAGAAATATAAGGAATAACGGATTTTCCAGGGTGCTGGGAAAAAACACCCATACCAACAGTGCCGAAATGCAGACGCAGACGGACAGCGGCAATTGACTCAGAACCACCCGCATGCGGAGCGAGTGTTCGTGAAAAGAGCGCTGGAAAATCAACAATTTCTTCTTTTCGCCAAAGTCCCAGATGGAGGGGTCGGTCATGGCGCAACCAACCGGGAAGCGGAAGAAAGTCGATTCATGAGATCAGCCTATCCAAAATGGATATACTTCTGAGGTTATCGAAGGGGCTGAGGGGCAGCGATGAGTGAAGTACGTGTGGGATTGGTCATTGAAGATGACCAGGATATCCGCGAGTTGGTCCGTGTGGTCTTGTCCCAAGCGGGATTTGATGTGCATGTTGCGGCCACCGGGTCTGCTGGGGTGACTTCCGCCCGTGAACTGAATCCTGATGTCATTACCCTGGACCTTGGCCTGCCGGACATTGACGGTTTCGAGGTTGCCCGACAGATCCGCAAGTCCTCTGACGCCTACATCATCATGCTCACTGCCCGGGCGGAGGAACTCGATACGCTCATGGGCCTTGAAGCCGGCGGTGATGATTACCTCACCAAGCCGTTCCGGCCCCGCGAGCTGCGCGCACGGGTGGAAGCCATGATGCGGCGTCCCCGCGCGTCGTCGGAATCCAAAGGCGTCACTGAAGAAGTGGACCCCGAGGTTTCCCACAATGGTTTGACGGTTTCCGCCGGTTCACGGACCGCGGTGCTGAACAGCAAGGAACTGAAGCTGACCCGTACCGAGTTCGACCTCCTGTTGGCACTGTTGGAAACAGGCCGTATTGTGCGGACCAAGGCGGATCTGGCGCGTCGCCTGCGCAATGAACCGTACGACGTCGGCAGTTACGTCAGCGACGCCGACGAACGCGCCGTTGAGGTCCACATGGGCAACCTGCGGAAAAAGCTGGGCGACAGCATCCAGGCGCCGCGCTGGTTGGAAACGGTGCGTGGCGTGGGCTACAGGCTTGCGCCCTCCGTCAGCAGCAACTAGGAACCCGGCGTTTCCAGTTCAACGATGGTCCCGGAAACGTGCTGCTCAATCGCTGCAACCTGGGGCTGCAGCTCGTCCAAGTGATCGGCGTTGGGCAGGAGCCGGAACCTGATCTCCAGTTCCGTGGCCAGGCGTTCCATGCAGACGGCACCCACCATGTGGCTGGACGTCTTGAGGCTCAGCACGGCGTCCATGGCATCGTCAATGTCCAGGTTGGCAAGCGCGGTGTGAAGCCTGGCAACACGCCATGGCAGCATGGCTGCATAGTTGCGGACGAACGCGCCAATGATGGCCCGGTCGCCGCCCAGCTCGGCTTGGAGGCCGGTAAGGACCGTACGGTCCACCAGGGGTTCGGTGCATTCGTCGTATTCGGACACCAAACCCCTCCTGCCCTCGCGCAATAGATTCACCCTTAAACAGTAGGACCCGTGGAACGGCCGAGGCGCCATAAAGCCAAAGATTGAGCCAATCTTGAGCGGACTCAGAGGGAGTCTTGATCGCCACCCGGGAAAGTAAGGGGACCAAGCAAAAAGTTCCCGGTTCCGGGGCTTACAGGCCCTGTTGAAGGAGGAGGAACTGCATGGACAGCCAAGCCCGTACGTCGCCCTGGCTCATGGTTTTGATCGTGTTCTGCATGACCGTTCTGCTGGGAATCGGCGGGACGGCGGCCTTCGCACTCTGGGAGCAGGGAACTCACAGCTCCGGAACGGATCACACGGTGTCGTCCGCGCCCTCCAAGCCGTAGTCATCAGTTCCGTCAAGGAAGTCCACCAGACGTTCCTCAAGCAGCGAGCGGTTTTTGAGCTCGCATTCCCACACCGTCAGCACCTGGATGCTGCGCTTGCAGGGGTGGATTCTGCACAGGCACCCATCACTCCGTGGCGTGAACACTCCGCGGTCCAGCCCAAAGGCGTGACCTGCACTTTCATGCGTCGGCGGCACTGGGGGCAAAAGCGCGGCGGCTCCATCGCCAGGTGCTGCTGGCAGCTGTGGTGGGTGTCCGACGTCGGGCCCTCACCGTCAGTGCCCAGAGTGCGGCGTCCGCCGCAGTGCCCACAGTATGTGGAAGGTGCCACGAGGCTCACAGGGCTTTCTGGAGCTCCTTGATGGGCATGTTCAGCTCCACCAAGAGGTTGACGTCAGCGTTGGCGGGCCGGCCCAGGGTGGTGAGGTAGTTGCCCACAATCACAGCGTTGATGCCCCCGAGCAAGCCTTCGCGGGTGCCGAGATCCCCGAGCGTAAGTTCACGGCCGCCGGCATAACGGAGCACGGTGCGTGGCATGGCCAAGCGGAATGCCGCGATGGCGCGGAGGGCATCCTTGCCGTCCATGATGCCTTGGTTTTCCAAGGGCGTGCCGGGGCGGGGGTTGAGGAAGTTCAGCGGGACCTCATGTGGTTCCAGGGCGGCGAGTTGGACGGCCAACTCTGCGCGTTGCGCCAACGATTCACCCATGCCGATCAGGGCGCCGCAGCACAGTTCCATGCCGGCGGCCTTGACCATGGCGCAGGTTTCCAGGCGTTCTTCGTAGCTGTGGGTAGTGACCACCTCGGGGAAGTAGCTGCGCGCCGTCTCCAGATTATGGTTGTACCGATGGACGCCCCAAGCGGCCAGCTGGCCCACTTGGCGCTGCGTGAGCATGCCGAGCGAACAGGCGATGTTGATGTCCACTTCTTCGTTGATGCGGTCAATCGCGAACTTGATCTGGTTCATGAGCTTGATGTCGGGGCCGCGCACAGCTGCGACAATGCAAAACTCCGTGGCCCCGGTGGCAGCGGTTTCCTTCGCCGCTTTGACGAGTGCAGGAATGTCCAGCCAAACACCGCGAACGGGGGAGTCGAACAGGCCCGACTGGCTGCAGAAATGGCAGTCTTCGGGGCAGCCTCCGGTCTTGATGGAGATGATTCCTTCCACCTCAACGTCCTCGCCGCAGTGCTCAAGGCGGACCTCATGGGCCAATTGCAGCGCTGCGGGGATGGCGTCGTCGGGGAGTTCAAGGACCTCGATGAGTTGTGCCTCGCTCAGGCCCTCGCCTCGTCGCAGGACCTGCTCCCGGGCGGTGTCCAGGATGGCGTAGGCGGGAGTCTGGTTGGGCGGGTGGGTGCTCATGCCTAGACGGTATAGGTGCAGGTGGGGGGCGGTTTTGTGGGGTGCGTACAAACCATGGATCCTGATTTTGGTGCTGGCCGTGCGGGGCGGCTGATTCAGAAGTTACAACGGTGAAACATGCGCGTGACGGGACCGACGCGGTGCGTGGCTAGCGTCAGTGGCGAGGCACGGACCACGGACGAAAGTGAACACCCATGAGCCCTGAGAAGATGAGCACCGCCACGCTGGAACCGACGACGCCGGGAGGCGCCGCCGTCGTGAATGGAACCGACGGCGCGCCGCCGGGAGTCAACAGTGACGCGATGAGCGCCGCGAAGGAAAGCCTGGAGGATTACACCCTCCGCTTTGCGCCGCGGTCCTACCGGAAGTGGAGCGCCGGCGTGGTGGCCACCAGTGCTTTGGGCGGCATTGCGTATCTGGCTGACTTCTCCATCGGCGCCAACATCGGCATCGCCTACGGCACGGTCAACGCGATCATCGGCATCATTGTGGCAGCGGTGATCATCTTCTCCACCGGTTTTCCGCTGGCCTACTACGCTGCCCGCTACAACATTGACCTTGACCTGATCACCCGCGGCTCGGGGTTCGGCTACTACGGCTCAGTGGTCACCAACATTATTTTCGCCACGTTCACGTTTATCTTCTTTGCCCTTGAGGGCTCCATCATGGCGCAAGGACTCCAATTGGGCCTGGGGGTACCGCAGTGGATCGGTTACGCCGTGTCCACCATCATCATCATTCCCCTGGTCATCTACGGGATGAAGACGCTGGCCACCTTGCAGGTGTGGACCACCCCGCTGTGGCTGCTGCTCATGGTGGTGCCCGTGGGCTACCTGCTGCTGTCCCACCCGGAAAGCATTGATGCGTTCTTCGCTTTCACGGGTGCTTCCGGGCAGGGCGGACCCAACCTGGCCTCGGTCATGTTGGCTGCAGGTGTTTGCCTTTCCCTGATGGCGCAGATTGCTGAGCAGATCGACTACCTGCGCTTCATGCCTCCCAAGACCGCCGAGAACAAGGGTGCGTGGTGGCGTGCCGTGATCCTGGCCGGACCGGGCTGGGTCATCTTCGGTGCCATCAAGCAGATCATCGGCCTGTTCATTGCCATTTACCTGATCGCCAAGCTGGATCCTGCGGCTGCGGTGCACGCCAATGAACCCGTGCACCAGTTCCTGGGGGTCTACGAAGAGATGATGCCCGCCTGGCTGGCCATGACCCTCGCGGTGGTCCTGGTGGTCATTTCGCAGATCAAGATCAACGTCACCAATGCGTACTCCGGCTCCCTTGCGTGGACCAACTCGTTCACCCGCATCACCAAGACGTACCCGGGCCGGATGGTGTTTGTGGTGGTGAACCTGGTGATTGCGCTGGTGCTCATGGAGTCCAACATGTTTGAGTTCCTCAACACCATTCTTGGCTTCTACGCCAACTGCGCCATGGCCTGGGTGGTCACGGTGGCATCGGACATTGCCATCAACAAGTACCTGCTGAAGATCTCGCCCAAGGTTCCGGAGTTCCGCCGCGGCATGCTGTACGCCGTCAATCCCGTGGGGTTCGTGTCCATGCTGGTGTCGGCTGGGGTCTCCATCGCCGTCTTCTTTGGCGCCTTCGGTTCCGCGGTACAGCCTTTCTCTCCCATCTTCGCGGTAGGCCTGGCTTTGGTCCTTCCTCCGGTCCTGGCTTTGGCCACCAAGGGGCGCTACTACCTGCGGCGCACCGACGACGGCATTGACCTTCCGATGTTCGACGCCGACGGCAACCCCACTGATGCGAAGTTGATGTGCCACGTGACCGGCATCGAGTTCGAACGTCCGGACATGCTCCGCTCCGGTCAGGACGGGCCCGACGGCGAACCCCAGTACATCTCCTCCCTCGCGTTGTCGACGGACAAGACAGGCACGCTGGTGCTCCCGGCCCAGAAGTAGCCGTTGCGGGGATACGCGAACGCCCGGCCTCCCACAGGGGAAGCCGGGCGTTGCGCTGTGTGTAAATCTATTGAGGCAAGGGCCTACTTGTCGAAGACGTCCTTAGCGGCGTCCTTGACGTTTTCGCCTGCCTGCTTGGACTTGGCGGCAGCCTGATCGGCTGCTCCCTCGGCCTGAAGCTTCTCGTTATTGGTGGCGTCGCCGAGGGCTTCCTTAGCCTTGCCGGTGACTTCCTGGGCCTTGTTGCTGATCTTGTCTCCGAGTCCCATGGGGCCCTCCTTCGATGTAATCCAACGCTGACATTCGCTAGACTATCTAGCAATTCTGAAAGGTTCCTGTGAATCCTCAGGGCTTGAGAACAACCTTGATGCAGCCATCTTCCTTCTTTTGGAATTTCTCGTAAAGCTCCGGGGCTTCGTCCAGTGATCCGGTGTGGGTGACCAGGTGCATGACTCCCAGCGGATCGGCGTCGTCCTCCACCAGCGGCAGCAGCCGGTCCGTCCAGTTCCGCACGTTGCATTGGCCCATCCGGAGCTGGATCTGCTTGTCGAACATAGTCATCAGCGGCAGGGGATCGGCCTTGCCGCCGTAAACGCCGCTCAGTGAAATGGTGCCGCCTCGCCGCACGGCGTCGATTGCCGTATGCAGGGCGGCGAGCCGGTCCACGCTCATGGTATCCATGGCAACTTGGGCGGGCTTGTCCGGAAGCAGCGACACCGCCTTGTGTAGGAACGAGGCAACCGGAGACCCGTGCGCCTCCATGCCCACAGCATCCACCACGGAATCAGCGCCGCGGCCCAAGGTCTGCTTGCGAATCTGCTCCGCGACGTCCGGGCCGAAGTCCATGGTTTCCACGCCGTGAGCCGCGGCCATGGCACGTCGCTCCGGGACGGGGTCCACCCCGATGACCCTCAATCCCTTGTGGACGCCGATTCTGCTGGCGAACTGCCCAACCGGGCCCAGGCCCAGCACCACAAGCGTTCCGCCGGCGGGAGTGGCGGCGTACTCCACCGCTTGCCACGCAGTGGGGAGAATGTCGGAGAGGAAGAGGTAGCGCTCGTCCGGTGCATCGCCGTCGACCTTCACAGGGCCGTAATCCGCGAACGGAACCCGCAGATACTGTGCTTGGCCGCCTGGAACCGAACCGTAGAGCTCCGAGTACCCGAAGAGGGCGGCCCCGGAGTTCTTGGCGGTCACCTGGGTGGTTTCGCACTGCGATTGGAGCCCCTGGTTGCACATGAAGCATCGGCCGCAGGAGATGTTGAAAGGAACCACCACGCGGTCGCCTTTCTTGAGCCGGTGGACTGCCGAGCCAACTTCTTCAACGATGCCCATCGGCTCATGGCCGATCACATCGCTTTTGTGCATATAGGGCCCCAGGACCTCGTAAAGATGCAGGTCCGAGCCGCAAATCGCCGAGGACGTAATGCGGATGATCGCATCCGTGGGGTCCTGGATGGTGGGATCCGGAACGTCGATGACGCTCAACGAGCGCCTTCCTTGCCAAGTCACTGCTTTCACGATTGGTGCTCCCTGCTGTCTTGCCGTTGTCCCGCGCTGCAGGAGACCCCTCCAGCGAATCAGAGACGACTGGCCAATACAAGGCTGGAAAGCAGTAACTAGTAAGCATCCTGATTGTTGGCTATGATCGCGGTAGGGGAGAGTTGTCGGACAGCGTTGACCGAGGAGAACACAGAGTGACCACCATCCACAATCCGTTGGTTCCGGAGTCGACGCCGCGCCCTCAGGCGCGTGCCGTCCTTTGTCCTCACTGCGGGTCCAAAGATCATCTGAACTTGGAAACCATTGAGTCGATCGAACCCCATCCCGGTGAACTGATGGTGGCTGTTTCCTATACGTGCTTGGCCTGCGAGGCATCCGACGCCCATACCGCCGCCTTCCATGATGTGGCCGCTGTCCTTAACCGCGACGGAACCACCTCGACCCTGCTGCAGTTTGGTGGACAATACCTGCACTGCGGTGAGCTCATGCAGCTGGCTACGACGTCTGGGCGGAGCGTCTACGACCCAATTTCCACAGAAGATCCGGATGACCAGTTGCTGGACGTCTATCTGAATACCCGTGTTCTCAAATGCCGTTGCGGTTTCCGGGTGGAACTTCCGGCCTGAGGACGGACAAGGTCCGGTTAAACGTGAAGATGGCACAGAACAGAGTGTGGGCAACGGGCGGCGCCCCTGCAAGCCGCCCAACAGGGAGGTAATCCGCAATGGATACAGGACAACTGGTGCTCATCATCGTCATCGCCGTGGTGGTGATTGCCGTAGTAGTGATCGCCTTGACGGTGGGACGCCGCAAGAAGGCCGAGGCAAACCGCCAGCGCGCGGAAGTTCTCAGGGAGAAAGCGGCGGAGGAGGCTATTGGCGCGCATCAGGCGAAGGCCGAATCTGCACAGGCTGAAGCAGATGCGCTGCAGGCCGAGGTTGAAGCAAACCGGCTCCGCAAGGAGGCGGAGCGCCACGCATCCAAGGCCGACGAGGCCCACAACCGCGTGGAGGAGCACCTCCGCCATGCCGACAAGTTGGATCCAAATGCGGGAAAGAACGGCCATGCCGACGCTACCCGTGCCGACGCTCCCCATGCCGACGCTCCCCATGCCGACAGCGATGCTTCCCCGGTGCCGCGCCACTCGGGTTCCAATGCCGCTGGCGATGGCCACGTTGCCGAGGGCGAACGATTGACCCGGGACCGCAGTGATCGTGGTGAGCGCACGGCCGACGGCACGCAGGACCGCGCATGAGCCTCGTGGAAAGAAGGGCAGGCCAGGCTGTGCGCAGTGATGGGCCCGCAGCCAGCCGGCATGCCGTAGATGTGGTGCTTGGCCACCTCGGAGAGATTGGTCCCGCCGTCGCATCCTTGCGTCGGGAGTCTTCGCGCCTGGCGGAGTGGGGAGAGGAGTTGGCCAGGGTCCGGCTGCGCGGGGGGACCGTTTTTGCCGCCGGCAGCGATGGCTCATCCCATGAAGCGCAACGGTTCACGTCCGAACTCGCAGCCCACGATCCCGTTGATGGCTCCGGATTCAAAGCCATTTACATTCCCAAGGGTGCAACCGGCTCGGAGCAGACCGTCGCCGCCCAGCTGCAAGCTCAAGTGCGCAGCGGCGACATCGTGGTGCTCCTGGCAGCAAAAGGAATCACCGACGATCTGCGGAACGCTGCCGCTGCGGCCAAGAAGGGCGGCGCGCGGGTGTGGGCGCTGACAGGCAGGGAATCCAAGGACCTGGCGGATTCGGTGAATGAGGCGATCTGCATCAACACAGATCCGCCGCACGCCGAGGAAGCCCACTTGGTAGCTGTGCTGGCCCTCTGCGAGTGCTTCATCGACGCGCAAAAGCACGTTACACCGGAATAGCAGGCGGCGCGCGGTCCGCGAGCACGATCGTGGACCGCTGCGTCTGCCAGTCTTGTGCTGTGATCTGCGACTCATCAGGAATAGTTGCAGACGCGGCGCAGTTGCCCAGAGTGATCGCACATCATTCTGAAAGGAACTGCGCATGCTGTTTTCTCCCCTGGCCCTCGGCGAGCTCGAACTTTCCAACCGATTGGTGATGGCGCCCCTGACGCGTCTCCGTGCCGGAGATAAAGGTGTGCCCGGAGCTCTTATCGCCGAGCACTACCGCCAGCGGGCTTCCTTGGGCCTGATCGTCAGTGAGGGCACCTACCCGACGCCGGCCGGGCAGTCCTATGCAGGTCAGCCGGGCTTGGTGACCGAGGAGCAGGTTGCCGGCTGGAAGCAGGTCACTGAAGCAGTCCACGCCGATGGCGGCCGGATCTTCGCACAGGTAATGCACGGTGGACGGGTGTCACACCCGGATATCACCAACGGTGTGGAAATCGTTGGCCCCAGTGCTGTGGCGATTGAGGGCGACGTCCGCACACCCCTGGGCAAGAAGCCGTTCCCGGTTCCCCGTGAACTCCGCACTGATGAGCTGCCCAGCGTCATCCAGGAAATCGTCACTGCATCGAAGAATGCCATTGAGGCCGGTTTTGACGGCGTTGAGCTGCACTCCGCCAATGGCTACCTTCTGCACGAGTTCCTTGCTCCCAACTCCAACGTCCGCACGGACAGCTACGGTGGTTCCCCCGAGAACCGGGCACGCTTCGTGATCGAGACCGTCCAGGCCGTTGTGGAGGCACTTGGAGCCAACCGCGTTGGCATCCGTATTTCCCCCGAGCACAACGTCCAGGGGATCTCGGAGGTGGACGCAGCTGATGTCCGCGCCACGTACCAGGTTCTGGTGGACACCATTGCCCCGCTCAACCTCGCCTATCTGAGCGTCCTGCACCACGATCCCAAGAGCGCCCTGGTTCAGGACCTTCGCGAGCGTTTCAACGGCATCTTCCTCGTGAACACCGGCTTCAGCCAGATCACCACCCGTGACGAAGCTTTTGCCATCATCGAGGACGGCCTCGCCGATGCCGTCGTCGTTGGCCGGCCCGCCATTGCCAACCCGGACCTCGCCCGCCGTTGGCGCGAAAGCTTGCCCCTCAACGAGCCGGACGCCTCCACCTTCTACGCCGATGGCGCTGAGGGCTACACGGACTACCCGTTCTACTCGAACTAAAAACGCAGCACCCCAGCAAGACCTCGACGCCGGCACCCACCTCGGGTGCCGGCGTCGCCGGTTTAAGTTCTGTGTGGCTGAGGGAAAAATGTGACGCGCCCGCTTTCGGTGACGGCAGCCGGGCTTCCTATAGGATTTGGGCATGCCTGCCTCTTCCTCGTCCGCCGCCCGTGCCGGCTTTCCCGTGAGTCGGCAAGTGCTGGCCGATCACGTCTACGAGGCATTGTTGGAATGGCTGATGGATGGCCGGCTGGAGCCGGGCGCCGCGGTCAGCATCGACGGTATGGCCAGGGAACTTGATGTTTCCCCAACTCCCGTGCGTGAAGCCCTGGCCCGGTTGGAGCACACGGGCATGGTGCGGCGAGTGGCTTTGAAGGGCTACCGGGTTGCGCCGGTTTTCACCCGTGAGGATTTTGCCGAGCTCATGGAGGCGCGGCTGTCCATTGAGCCGGTGAACGCCAAATTGGCCTGTACGCGTATGACCCCCGATGGGCTCGAGGCACTGAAGAAGGCCGTGGAGGACCTGCGGACTGCGCCCCGCGGGGGAACGTTCGCCGAATACCGCAGCTACCTCGAAGCGGACGAGCGATTCCATCAACTCATTGCTGCCCAGGCGAAGAACCAGTTTCTCCTCACCGCTTACAACACCCTGGGTGGGCAAATCCAGAGATTCCGGCTGTTCGGGGGAGTGGGGATCACCGACGCCGAGCAAGCCATCGCCGAACACCAAGCGGTGCTGGACGCCATGATCAACGGAGACTCGGACAAAGCCGCCGCCATGATGACGGCCCATGTGGAGAAAGTCCGCGGGCGGGCAATGGCGGACGCTCCCGAGGACTGACGCTCGGCGGGATGTGGTGCGCCGCGAGCCGGCACCGTCCACACCAGCAAGTGACCCCCTTCACATGCATATGTAAGACATATAGGATCTAGGAAGTTCACCGAAACCCTTGACAGCATGTCCGGATTCGTAAATCCTATAGGAAACAGGATTCCACGAAGGAGTGATCTTCATGGCGTACACCGCCAAGAACTGGCCCATCACCGCGGCCCTTCTGCAGTTCCCCGGCACCGACGCCGCGGGGCAGGACATCAACGACGCCGATGCCTCCCAGTGGGCTTCCGTCTTCCAGGAAGTCAAAGAAGCGGGCTTCGCCAACGCGGACCTCACGGACAGCTGGGTCCGTCCCGGCGACCTCACCAAGGCACGGTTGGCCGAGTTCAAGGACACCGCCGATGAGGTGGGCATTGGCGTTCCTGTTATTTCCGCCATCCGCCGCAGTGTGATCCATCAGGAAAACTGGGCCGGGAACCTCGCATACAGCCACCGCACTATTGACGCCGCAGCTGAACTCGGTTGTGAAGTGGTCTCCTTCGGACTTCACCAGGCCATCACCCCGGAGCAACAGAAGCAGTTGTGGTTCTGGACAGTGGAGGGCTACAAGGATCCGGTAGGGGACAAGGAAGCGTGGAACAACGCAGTGTCCCGCATCCGCGAACTCGGCAAGCATGCCGCGGAAGCCGGCATCCTGCTTTCACTGGAAATGTACGAGGACACCTACCTGGGTACCGGCGACTCGTCCGTGCAACTGGTCCAGGACATCGGTTTGGACAACGTGGGGCTCAACCCGGACCTGGGGAACCTCATCCGCCTGCACCGGCCCATTGAGGATTGGCGCGAACTGGTGACCAAGACGCTGCCGTACTCCAACTACTGGCACATGAAGAACTACATCCGCGATGAGGATGTTGCCCGTGACAGCTACATCACCATGCCCTCACCCATGGAAAGCGGCCTCATCAACTATCGCGAGGCCTTCAAGGTGGCACTCTCCGTCGGCTTCCAGGGCATCCTGTGTGTGGAGCACTACGGTGGAGATGGCCTGAGCGTCACCGCCACCAACCAGGATTACCTGCGCCGACACGTCCTCCCCAAGTCAGAGGGGTATGCACTGGGACAGAGCCAGGTTGCGCAGGGCCGCCAGCAGCCTGCCCCGGAGTTTGCGGGGGTGCAGGCGTGACCCGGATCTTCGACGACCCGGCACACTTCGCCGATGACGCCCTGGACGGCTTCGTCGCCGCGAACCGCGGGTATGTGGCCCGCGTGGACGGTGGCGTAGTCCGCTCGACTGAAATGCCCGCCGGACAGGTGGCACTGGTGGTGGGTGGCGGCTCGGGACATTACCCCGCCTTCGCCGGGCTGGTGGGCCCGGGATTGGCCGCAGGATCAGCATGCGGCAACATGTTCGCTTCCCCGGCAGCAGGGCAGGTTTATCGCGTAGCCAAGGCAGCCAATGCCGGCGGCGGAGTGCTGCTCAGCTACGGCAACTACGCGGGGGATGTGCTGCACTTCGGTCAGGCTCAACTGCGCCTCAACGCCGAGGGAATCGAAACGCGCACGGTCACTGTCACGGACGACATTGCCAGCGCCCCCTTGGACCAAATAGAGAAACGACGCGGAATCGCGGGCGACCTCACCGTTTTCAAGATCGCCGGAGCCGCTGCAGAAGCGGGCCTGGACCTTGACGGCGTCGAACGTTTGGCCATCAAAACCAACTACCGCACGCGCTCGCTGGGTGTGGCCTTTGACGGCTGCACGCTTCCGGGCGCCAGCGACCCCCTCTTCCACGTGCCGGAAGGGCAGATGTCCCTGGGGCTGGGGATCCACGGGGAACCAGGGATTTCCGAGCACGCCATGCCCACGGCGTCGGAGCTCGCCGAACTCCTGGTCAGCAAGCTCCTGGCGGACAAGCCCGAGGACGCCGGAGACCGCGTGGTCGCAATCGTCAACGGTCTGGGAACCGTCAAGTACGACGAACTCTTCCTGCTGTTCGGCAAGGTGGAGAAGCTCCTCAGTGACGCCGGGCTCACCGTGGTGGAACCCGAATGCGGTGAACTGGTCACCAGCCTGGACATGTCCGGGCTGTCCCTCACCCTGCTTTGGCTGGACGAGGAACTGGAGGGCTTCTGGTCCGCGCCGGCGGACACGCCTGCGTTCCGCAAGGGAAGCATGTCGCCGCGGGCGCCGCGCACCGAGGTGCTGACGCACGACGCCGGAACCACCGAGGTTGAACAACCCACCCCTGCTGCCGCTGAACTGGGGCGCCAAGCCGCTGCCATCATCAGCCAAATCCGGAACGTGGTGATCGAACACGAAGAAGAACTCGGCAAGCTGGATGCGATCGCCGGGGACGGCGACCATGGCATCGGCATGCGCCGCGGTGTAGACGCTGCGGCCACAGCCGGCGATGCCGCCCACGGATCCTCCGCCAAGGGTGTCCTTTCCGCAGCCGGCGAAGCCTGGAGCGAACGGGCCGGCGGCACCTCGGGTGCATTGTGGGGCTCGGCGGTCATCGCCGCCGGGCAGTCGCTCGGGAACCGCGAAAGCTACTCGGCGCAGGACGCCGCGGCCGCCGTGGAGGCATTCGCCAATGCCATCACCGAACTCGGCAAAGCCGAGCCGGGGGACAAAACCATGGTGGATGCCCTCCTGCCCTTCCGTGATGCCTTCCTTGGCGAGCTCGACGGCGGCAACCCCCTTGACAGGGCACTGGCCGTCGCCGCCGCTGCGGCTGAGTCCGCTGCCGCCGCCACTGCGGAACTCCGCCCGCTCAAGGGCAGGGCACGCCCCTTGGCGGAAAAGAGCCTGGGCCACCCCGACCCGGGTGCCGTCTCCTTCGCGTTGATCGCAGCACGCGTTTCACAATTCATCGATTCACAACTGGCCCCCGCACACGCTGCGGCACCGGCCGGGAACGGAGCATCAGCATGAGCACCACACCTGCCTGGCGGATAGTCATCGGCAACGATGAAGCCGGCGTTGAATACAAGAATGCGTTGAAAGCACTGCTGGAAGCGGATCCCCGTGTATCCACAGTGACGGATGTGGGCGTGGGCTTTGACGATTCCACGGCCTACCCGCACGTCGCCGTGGACGCCGCCCGCAAGGTGGCCGAAGGCGAAGCAGACCGGGCACTCCTGATCTGCGGCACTGGACTGGGTGTGGCAATTGCAGCCAACAAGGTTTCTGGAATCCGTGCTGTCACCGCCCACGACAGCTACTCCGTGGAACGGTCCGTCCTCAGCAACAACGCTCAGGTCCTCACCCTTGGCCAGCGGGTCATCGGCCTGGAGCTCGCCAAGAAATTGGTGGGCGAATGGCTCGGCCACACCTTTGACCAGACCTCGTCCTCCGCCGCCAAGGTGGACGCCATTTGCTCGTACGAGCCTGACTACACGAAGGCAGTTTGATCATGACAGTTCCTGAAGCAACCGTGGGCAACGCAGCCCGGAAGATCGCCGTCGTCGGCTCCGGCTACATGGGCGGCGGCATCGCCCAAGTGCTGGCGCTGGGCGGGGCCCGCGTGGCATTGGCCGATGTTTCGGCCGACATTGCGCAGAAGAACTTTGACCGCCTGTTGGTGGAATCGGACCAATTCATTGCCGATGGCCTGTTCCCTGAAGGTTCCACGGAGATCCTGAAGCAAAATCTCTGGGCAGCCAAGGACATTGAGGAAGCGGTGGCCGATGCGGACTTCATTGAGGAAGCCGTCCCGGAGGTCCTGGACATCAAGCACCAGACGCTGGCCCGCATCAGCGCGGCAGCCCGTCCGGATGCCCTGATCGGCTCCAACACTTCCACCATCTCCATTGCTGCCCTCGCCGAAGCCGTCACCCACCCGGAGCGTTTCCTGGGCGTGCACTTCTCCAACCCGTCACCGTTCATTCCGGGCGTGGAGGTCATCCCGCACGCGGGCACTTCCGCGGCTACGGTGTCCGCATCGCAGGAGCTGGTGCACGCGGCAGGCAAGCAGACCGCCGTCGTAAAAGATGTCACCGGGTTCGTCCTGAACCGGCTTCAGTACGCGCTGTTCCATGAAGCAGCGCAGCTGGTGGAGCAGGGCATCGCAACAGCGGACGACGTCGACACCCTGGTACGTACGACCTTCGGCTTCCGCTTGCCGTTCTTTGGTCCGTTCGCGATTGCCGATATGGCCGGTTTGGACGTCTACAACTTCTGCTACAAGTCGCTGCAGACGGGCTTCCCGGAGCGCTTCGCGACCCCCAAGATCCTGTCCGACCTTGTGGAAGCGGGCAAGCTGGGCACCAAGACCGGTGCGGGCTTCCTCAACGTCCCGGCAGAGCGGACCCCGGAGCTCATCGCCTACCGCAACAAGGCCTACGTCGCCATGCAGAAGCTCATTGAAGAGCTCGGCCCGGCACCCATCAACTAACGAACTTTCCAGGAGACCCTCAATGACTTTCCCCGCAGAACGCACTGCGATTGTTACCGGTGCAGTATCCGAGCGCGGCATTGGCCGTGCCACCGTCAACTACCTGGCCTCCCAAGGCTGGAACATCGGCATCATTGACCTCGATGACGCTGCCTGCAAACTCGCAGCCAAGGAGATTGCTGCCGAATACGGTGTGCAGGCCCACGGAGTGGGTGCCAACGTTGCCAGCGAATCCGATGTCCGTGCAGCCATTGACGAACTCGAAGCTGAACTCCCGCAAATCGTGGCACTGGCCAACGTTGCAGGCGTGAGCTCACCTGTCGGCTACCTGGAGCTTGAGCCGTCCGAGTGGGACCGGGTCCTCAATATCAACCTCAACGGTGTCCACTACGCCACCCGGCGCGTGGCTGAGTCCATGGTCAAGAACCGGATTGGCCGCATCGTCAATATTTCCTCAGTATCAGCCCAGCGCGGCGGCGGCACGTTCTCCAAGACCCCCTACTCCGTGGCGAAGGCCGGCGTCATCGGCCTGACACGGGCCACGGCAAGGGAACTGGGGGAGTACGACATCACCGTCAATGCGATCTCGCCCGGCCCAATCGACACCGACATCATGGGCGGCACCCTGAGCCAGGAACGCAAGGACGAGCTCACCAAGGATCTTGTGGTCAACCGCGTAGGTTCCACCCGCGACATCGCTGCAGCCATCGCCTTCCTCATCAGCGAGGACGCCGGTTACATATCCGGCCAGACGCTGAATGTGGATGGCGGGCTGTACATGCACTGAGGTTCCGGACATGAAGACCTGGACCCGGGAACGCAAGATCTACCTGGCCGTGGGCATTCTTGCCTGCGCCGTGGGCATAGTGCTCATTTTCTTCCCGCGCTGATAGCGCCGCACCCATCACTTTGCTGTCACTCAAAGAGGAGTTTCCATGTCAGTAACCGCCAATTCCACCAAGGAGTTGCTGGATACGCCGGTCTTGAAGTCGGCCATATCCAAAGCCTCGCGCCGGCTCATGCCGATGCTTGTCATCTTGTATGTGGTTGCGTTCCTGGACCGCACCAACGTTGGTTTCGCAGAAGCCGCGTTGGAGGTCGACCGGGGAATAACCGCCGGTGCTTACGCGCTGGGCGCCGGTATTTTCTTCATCGGCTACGCCCTGTTCGAAATCCCCAGCAATTTGCTGCTCACCAAGTTCGGTGCCAAAGTGTGGCTGGCACGCATCGCCATCACCTGGGGCATCGTCTCAGCGTGCTTCGCGTTTGTGCAGGGCGAGACCTCCTTCATCATCCTGCGGTTCCTGCTGGGTGTCACCGAAGCAGGATTGTTCCCCGGTGTCATCATGTTCCTGGCGGCCTGGTTCCCCAACAAGGTTCGCGTAAAGATGTTCGCCATTTTCTACCTGGCACAGCCTTTCTCACAGATGATGGGCGCGCCGTTGTCCGGTTGGCTGATCAACATCGGCGATCAGGTTCCCGGCGTGGCAGGCTGGCAGGTCATGTTCTTCGTTGAAGGCATGCTCGCTGTGCTGGCTGGTGTTGCTGCCTACTTCTTCCTCATCAACAGCCCACAAGACGCCAAGTTCCTGACGAAGGAAGAGAAGAAGGCACTCTCCGACGTGATGGCTTTGGAAGACACCGTGAAGGAGGAATCAGGTCCCAAGGGCGTCCTGGCGGCCATGCGCAACGGCAAGGTCTGGTACTTCACCGTCATCTACTTCTGCCTTCAGATTGCCGTCTACGGTGTCACCTTCTACCTCCCGCAGCAGGTAGCTCAGCTCACCGGGCAGAAGGTGGGCCTGGCGGTTGGCCTCATGGCTGCCATTCCGTGGTTCTTCGGTATCTTCGCCTGCTACTTCATTGGCAAGGCTGCCAACACTGTGGCCCGCCGGCGTCGCTGGGGCACCGCATTGTTCATCTCCACCGGCCTGTGCATCTTCGGTTCTGCCTGGGCAGGTGCAAACCACATGCCGGCGATTGGAATCATCTTCATCACCCTGGCGGTGTGCAGTTTCCTGGCGACCGGCCCCATCTGCTGGTCATACCCGACGGCGTTCCTCACCGGAACTGCTGCGGCAGCCGGCATCGGCCTCATCAACTCCCTGGGAAACCTGGGCGGTTTTGTGGCTCCGATCCTGCGCACCACGGTCAACCAGGTGACGGCCTCGGACACCGGAACCATGGGCGTCTATGCGCTGGGTGTCCTCCCGTTCCTTGCCGCGCTGTTGATGTTCGGAACACGGAAATTCACCAACAAGGCCGACGAGCTGCTGGACAAGTAATTGCACAACTTCATGAACCCAGGGGAGGACGCCGTGTTGGTAGGCGTCAGCACCAAGATGTACATGGGCTACTCCCGGAGCCTCGCCTGGCTGCAAGATGTGATTGACCAAGTGGACGCCCGTCCGGCCCTCGCGGCCGGGCGGGTGGTCCCGTTTGTGATTCCGTCCTTTCCCGTATTACCGGCAGCGGCACGGATGCTGGAGGGATCGGGTGTCCTCCTGGGTGCCCAAAACTGCGGTTGGGAGGACGGGCCGTGGACAGGTGAGGTGTCGCCGTCCATGCTCGCCGAGCTCGGTGTTGGACTGGTGGAAATAGGCCACGCGGAAAGACGGAGGCACTTCGCGGAGGACGATGCGATGGTGGCCCTGAAAGTGCGGGCCGCGGTGGCTACCGGCATCACTCCGCTCCTCTGTGTGGGGGAATCCCTCGTCAGTGAACCTGAGGCGGCTGCGGAGTTGGTCTTCCGGCAGGTGGCCTCGGCCGTGGGCGATGACTGGCAGTTGGCCGGGCAACTGGTCCTGGCCTACGAGCCAGTGTGGGCCATCGGTGCTTCCCAACCTGCTTCGGCCCGGTACGTTTCAGCCGTTACCAAGGCCCTGCGCGGCATGCTTGGCCAGCATCAGTTGGCGGACCTCCCCATGATTTACGGCGGCTCGGCGAAGCCCGGGCTCCTTCCGGAGCTGGACGGAGTTTCCGGGCTGTTCCTGGGCCGCTTCGCGCACGACGCCGCGAACTTTGGCCTGGTGCTCGACGAAGCCTTGGCCCTCCCCTAGGTGGGTTCGCCGCCGCGTTGGCACAGTGCGACGAAACCGCCCAAATTCTCCAGGCCTTCAGGATGTGTTGGGAGGTAGTTGGTCAATTCCGGGGAACGTACCACCACGGCTTTCCACTGGCCACGCGAAACGGCCACGTTGATGCGGTTTCGGGAGAGCAGGAACTCCATGCCCCGGGGGACCTCTCCGGCTGCCGAGGCAGCCATGGAGACAATGACCACCGGGGCTTCCTGTCCCTGGAATTTATCGACCGTGCCCACCCTGACCTTGGCCAGTCCGGCGTCCCTGAGGTGGTGCTTGATCAGCTGCACCTGCGCGTTGTACGCCGCCACCACCAACACATCGGCCTGCTCCAAGGGACGTGGTTCCTGGGTTGCCTCAGCATGTCCTGCCTGCCCCGTTGCTTCAGAAGGGTTGATCCACCCCAGCCCGAGGTGTGCTTGGACTTGGCGGACCACTTCAACTGCCTCCTCCACCGAGGACGTTGAGTTTCCCGTGTGCTGGACGTAGACGCAGGAGACACCGGGAGTTGATCCGTGGAGCTGGCGGTCCTTCGCTACGGGGGCGGCTTCCAGGCGGTCGTCGTAGGACAGTGCAGAAACTGCCTGGCACAGCTCCGGGTGCATCCGCCATGACAACGCCAGAAAATATCCCAGCGTTTCCGGCAAAGTGTCATGCCCCTCGGAAAGCCACCCGAGCGCGGACTCGTTGACTGGTTCCGGGTGCGTTCCTTGGGTGACTTGGGGCAACTGCTGGGGATCTCCCAGAAGAAGGAGACGCTTGGTTGCCCGGCTCACGGCCATGGTGTTGGCCAGCGAGAACTGGCCGGCCTCATCAATGACCAGCAGGTCCAAGGAGCCGGCAGGTACTTCCTTGCCCACCATGGTCCAGGCGGTTCCTCCGATCAAGGCACCCCCGGGACGGGATAGCAATTCCTGGACATCACCTTTGGCACGGTTGGCCCAGGGCACGGGCTCGTTGTGTTTGACGTCCTTGGCCACGAGCCGGGGGTCCAGCCCGGCCTTCTCCACGGCAGCGCACAGCATGTTCTCCACTACGGCGTGGGATTGGGCCACCACGCCCACTTTCCATCCCTGGGCCACCAGCCTGGCGATCACGTGTGAACCCACATGGGTTTTGCCGCTCCCCGGCGGGCCTTGAACTGCCAGGTAGGAGTTGTCCAGGTCCTTCACGGCTTCAGTGATGGCCTTGACGTAGCGATCCGGTCCAGCGCCCACCGTGGGCAGCGAGCCAAGGCTCCGCAGCTGCGGGGGTTCACGCCGGATCAGGTCCAGCGAACAGTCCCGCGGCCAGGCCGGCAACGTGGCGCTGAGTTTGGCCGCAAGTTCAGCGAGGGCTGCACGCTGTCCGGTGGTGGCAATGGGTGCATCAGGCGTCAGTGCCATGGGGAACTGTGTGAATTCGGTGGAGTCCTTGCGAAGTCGCTCCAGGATGGTGACCGTTTCCACGTCCCCGTCTTCGCCCACGTCAGTCACGGTGGTGCCGCCCCATCCGGCCCTGCCGAGGACTGATGACTGCCCTGCCTCCAGCGCAGCTGGCAGGGGTGGGCCGTACATCCGGAAATATGTCCTGCCGGAATCCAGGCCGGCCCCGTCGCCCGACTTGCCCAGGAGCCTCACCACGCGGGCGGGATTGCTCTTGGGCGTGGGTTTCGCCCAGTCCTGCACTACTTCCGCACTTTGGACCAGGAAAACGTCCCGCTCATCAGCCCACTGGGAGGAGGGCTTCTCCAAGCGGTCAAAGTGCCCCCACCAATGTTGCTTGTCCTCGCGGCGGTGGTACCCAACACCGGCAGCCACGATGGCCACGGCGCGGGCGTCCGGGGATTGCTCCCGCTCTTGATCGGGCAGTGTTGCCAGATAGTCCATCAGGGCGGACTCCTCCGGTGCCGACTGGTATCCGGCAGCGTCCTCCTCCACCGTTTCGGTGGCGGGCGGGGCGTCCTTGTCGCCGGGTCCTCCCACGGGAATGGAACGCTCATCAGCACGGGCCAGCAACCAATTGCGGAGTTCGAGGGTGGAAAGACAGTCGTACTGGTTGTAGTCGCGGATCCCGGCCAGGATGGCTGAGGCTACCGCTGATTGTCCCGTGTCCCTTGCCGTGCAGTAGTCCGCGTAGGCAACCACGGAAGCCCCGGCGTCGGTCACGTCCCCGGAGCGCAGGCGCTGGCCCATGTACAGCGGTTCCAGTTTCTTGATGCTGTAGGAGTTTTGGGACACCCGGATGCTGTGCCGCACGGTGTCGTAGAGGTCCACCAGGACACCCTGGCGGAGGAGGTCATCAACGGCGTTCTCGCCCACCACATGCGTCAGGGACAAGTTCCTGAGAGCGGTCTTCTCATAAGCGGCATAGTGGTAAATGTGCATCCCGGGGTACTGCGCCCGCCTCTTGGCCACATAGTCCAGGAAGTCCACAAAGGCCTGCCGCTCCTGGGCGCGGGAGTGGGCCCAGAACGGCCGGAAAATGGGTTCGGCACCCGGCTCGGTGGGATTCTCGATGACACCAAAGAGGTATTCGAGCCCCCATTTCCCTGTGGCAGGATCCTGCCACAGGGGATCACCTTCGAAGTCGAAGAAGATATCTCCCGCGTCCGGGGCCGGAAGGCGACCCAAAGTGTTGTCAGGCAGAACTGTGTAGCTCACGGCCTTGGCTTCACCGGCGGCGTCCGTGTACTGGATTGTGCCATCGGGAGTGCCCGTTCCGGTCTGCAGCTGTGCCTGCTCGCGGAGGCGGAGCTGCAGGGCGTCACCCTCTGCCGGGGATGCTGCCAGCTGATCGATGGTGGTGATGCCGTCCTCCATCAGCTTCTTCCGCCGGCTGATCCGCATCCCCGCCACCATCAGCAGGTCGCGGTGCAGAGTGACCTGTTCCAAGCAGTAATTACAGCGACCGCAGGCCGCATACCGGGGATCGCCCCACGCCACGGGAGACTCACCGGCAATGTGGGTGGCCGTCATCTCCAAGAAGCGTCCTCGGCGTTCCTTGAAGACCGGCAGGACCTGGGAGAGGGGGTGGTCGCTGTGGATCAGGTTGCCCAGGACAAGGGTGATGGTGGGATCAGGGGTGATGCCGGCCTTCATCATTTGATCCCCGTAAGCAGCCAGCTGCAGCAGGGCCGTTACTTTGGCGTGCCGGGCCAGCTTGGTGTCATAAACTGCGTACATTCCTCCGGGGCGTTTCACCAGGAAGTCGGAGCGGCCATGGAACTGGCCATCAAAGAAAGCAGCCTGAAACACCACATCCGCGCCGGATTCCAGGGCTTCGATGGACTCGGCGTGCTTGGCCGCCAGAGTTGCGCGCTCCATCGATTCCGCAGGAGTGACGTCATACACGCCCCGGCCCGTCGCAGGGTCCCACGGGCCGAACTCCTTGATGAAATCCGCCAACACACGGTGCTCGTGGACATCGCCCAACTCTGCCGTCCGCTCCAGCATCGCGTCCGTGGCAAAGACAGCTTTGGCTGCCCACCCCAATTTCTCATCGAGCTTCCGGAGCAACTGGTACTCGCACGTGGCAGCAATGACCAGATCACTGGCGGAGAACACAAGGTCCCGGGAGGCATGGTCCTGCGGCGCACCTGTTGCCTCTGCTTCGAGAAAGAACACCGCGACCTACCTGTCTTCCATGAATGGCTGAACCCTTGAAGCCAAGCTATCAGCGGGCACCGACAAAACAGGCCGGGCCCTTAGACTTCACCCATGACCGAATCAGCACGCGCAGCAGACCCCGCGTTCGAGGCCGCCTACCAGGCAGCACAGAAGAGCCTCAGCGAGGGCGGGATACCGATCGGCGCTGCCCTGGCAAGAAACGGCGAAGTCATTGCCAGCGGGCACAACGAGCGCGTCCAGCACGGCGACCCCATTGCCCACGGTGAAATGTCAGCCCTGCGCGCAGCCGGACGGCAGAAGAGCTACAGGGACACCACCCTTTACACCACCTTGGCCCCTTGCGCCATGTGCACCGGGACCATCATCCAGTTCAAGATCCCGCGCGTGGTGGTGGGTGAGGCAGAAACCTTCCCGGGTGAGTTTGAGCTCCTCAGATCCCGCGGTGTGGAGGTCGTGGTGCTGGACGATCCGCGCTGCGTCGGGATGATGCGGAACTTCCAGGAGCAGCACCCGGAACTGTGGTCCGAGGACATCGCTGAGTAAATTGTCAGCCGGTTGAGGCAAACTGTCATGGTGACTTCAAATCTCCAAAGCCAATCAGCCGATGCCGCCATCCATGCCCAGATCGCCGAGGAACTCGGCGTCAAGGCGTGGCAGGTGAAGGCCGCCGTGGAACTGCTCGACGCCGGATCCACCGTTCCCTTCATCGCCCGCTACCGCAAGGAAGTCACCGGGACGCTTGATGACACCCAGCTCCGCGACCTCGAAGAACGGCTGAGGTACCTGCGGGAGCTCGAAGAACGGCGCAGGTCCGTCCTTGAGGCGATTGCCGCCCAGGGCAAGATGACCCCGGAACTTGAAGCCGCCGTCGTCGGGGCCGATACCAAAGCCCGGCTGGAAGACATCTACCTGCCGTTCAAGTCCAAGCGGCGCACCAAAGCCCAGATCGCCCGCGAAGCAGGGCTGGAACCTTTGGCAGACACCCTGCTGGCCAACCCGCAGCTGGATCCTGCCGCGGAGGCTGCCAAATACCTGAACGCCGAACATTCGGTTGAGGATCCGGCCGGGGCACTTGCCGGCGCGCGGGCCATTCTGGTGGAGCGCGTGGGGCAGGACGCCGATCTTGCCGAGGACCTCCGTGAACGCCTCTGGAAGCAAGGCCGCATGGTGTCCCGGGTGAAGAAGGGCAAGGAAACCGAAGGCCAGAAGTTCAAGGACTACTTCGAGTTCACGCAGGTTCCGTCGGGCATGCCCTCACACCGTGTGCTTGCCCTGCTGCGCGGCGAGAAGGACGGCGTCCTGGAGCTGGACCTCGCCGAAGCAGACCCCGCGGACGACGACGCCCTGGCCGCCGCCCGCGGCAAATACGAGAATGCGGTGGCCAAGTGCCTCGGCGTTTCCAACCAGGGCAGGCCGGCGGACGCCTGGCTCACCCAGACCGCGCAGCTTGCCTGGCGCGGCCGGATCCTTGATCGTCTCACCACCGACCTCAGGGGCCGCATGTTTGCCGACGCCGAGGACGAAGCCGTACGCGTCTTTGCGGCCAACCTTCGCGACGTCCTCCTCGCTGCACCCGCCGGCAACAGGGCAACACTTGGCTTGGATCCCGGACTGCGGACCGGCGTCAAAGTGGCGGTAGTGGATGGCACCGGCAAGGTGGTCACCACGGACACCATCTACCCGCACGCCCCCGCCAACAAGTGGAACGACGCCCTGGCCACACTGACCCGGTTGGCCAAGCAGTACACCGTGGAACTCGTGGCGATCGGCAACGGAACGGCGTCGCGTGAAACGGACAAGCTGGCCACTGAGCTCATCAAATCCCTCGAAGACGCCGGCTCCAAGGGCATCCAGAAGCTGGTGGTGTCCGAGGCCGGAGCATCCGTGTACTCTGCGTCCGCGCTCGCAGCCTCGGAACTCCCGGGCATGGATGTTTCTCTCCGCGGTGCTGTTTCCATTGCCCGGCGGCTTCAGGATCCGCTGGCCGAGCTCGTCAAGATCGAGCCCAAGTCGATAGGCGTGGGGCAGTACCAGCACGACGTTACGGCCGCCAAGCTGGACCGGTCGCTGGATGCCGTGGTGGAAGACTGCGTGAACGCGGTAGGCGTGGACGTGAATACCGCCTCGCCTGCGCTGCTCAGCCGGGTGGCTGGCGTCGGGCCGCTGCTGAGCGAGAACATCGTGGCTTACCGGAACGAGAATGGCCCGTTTGCCAAGCGTTCCGACCTCAAAAAGGTGCCTCGCCTGGGCGCCAAGGCGTTCGAGCAGTGCGCAGGATTCCTTCGTATCACCGGGGGAGCGGAGCCGCTGGATGCTTCCAGTGTGCACCCGGAAGCCTACTCGGTAGCCCGCAAGATTTTGGTGGCGGCAGGTGGCGGACAGGCCACGGCGCTGGATCCACAAGCCTTTGTAGACGGCACTTTCGGATTGCCCACCGTGAAGGACATCATGTCCGAGCTGGAAAAGCCGGGCCGCGATCCGCGCCCGGCCTTCAAAGCAGCCTCGTTCTCCGAAGGCATCGAGAAGATCTCCGATCTCAAGCCCGGCATGATCCTGGAGGGAACAGTCACCAACGTTGCCGCGTTCGGCGCGTTCGTGGACGTAGGAGTGCACCAGGATGGCCTGGTCCACGTCTCGGCGTTGTCCAACAAGTTCGTTTCGGATCCCCGCGAGATCGTGAAATCGGGCCAGGTGGTCAGGGTCAAAGTCCTTGAGGCTGATCCCGAGCGCAAGCGCATCTCACTGACGTTGAGGCTCGACGACGAACCAGGCGCCGGGGGCGGACGCACTTCCGGTGGGCGTGCTTCGGGTGATGGCCAGCGTCCCGGGGGACAGCAGGGGCAGCGCGGCGGCCAACCCCAGCGCGGCGGGCAACCCCAGGGAGCCGGTCAGCAAGGCCAACGCGGCCAGGGCGATCGCCGCGGTAACCAAGGTCGGCCACAGCAGGGTGGGCAGCGTCAGGGCAAGCCCCAACAGGCTCCAGCCGCTCCCGCCAACACAGCCATGGCCGAGGCTCTGCGCCGCGCCGGACTCGGGAAATAGCAGATCCGGACTGGGAACAACCGGGGCAACAGCCCCGGGGAGCAGCCCGGGCAGCAGGAACCCTACGCGGACTTTTCCTTCTGCCACGGCCAACGGCCCGTGATTTCGAGTTCCAGGGAGAAGCTGAGGAACGTCCGGATCAGGACGATGATCGCCAGTACTCCCACGCTTTCAAACGTGGGAGTCACGGCGACGGTTCGGATGATGTCTGCCGCTACCAGGAGTTCCAGGCCCAGCAAGATGGACCTGCCCAGGAGCTGCCGGTAGGCGCGGTACGGCGAGAAAGGTTCCAGCCCGCTGGCACGCTTGGGCCTATAGCCGCGGAGGGCCATGGGTAAGGAGACCACGGCGCCCACCACCATCACGGCGACTCCGGCGAAGTCCATGTACCGGCCAACAGCTTCGATGATGTGCTGGAAATCCATGACCCTCCCCGGTCGGTGCGTGCCTCCACAGTCTCACACCAACGACGACGGCGGCAGTCAGGTTCCGCTATAACGGAACCCGGCTGCCGCCGTCGTGAGTTATGGGCCGGTGTTACAGCTCGGGTGCCGGCACCCGGAAGAACACCCGGGGGTCCTGCAACAGTGCCGGGTAATCGAAGCGGGAGCGCTCAATGACGTTGGTGACCTCAAAATTTCGGGCGAAGTGGCCATCGACGGTGATGGGGCGTCCGTGGATGAGGCCCACCGCGAAGGACTTGCCGTCGTCGAACGGCACTGCCAACTCGGTCTTGCCCGGGAGGGTGTTGAACGCCTGATTCTGGGCCTGGCGCTTGAGCGTAGGCTTCTTCTGCTTCGGGGCGACGGGACGCTTCTTGGGTCCACCCACTTGGCGGCGGGATTTTTCCTCGGCGTAGACGAACTGGTAGTCGTCATCATTCGCGGGAGCTGCGGCGCGGGCCTTGCCGTGGGGAGGCATGCTCACGGTGGTGAGCTGATCCGGGCGGAGGTCCCCCACGGGAGCGCGGAGGATCCACAGGGTGTCGTCCTCGGGTTCTTCCGGGTGGAACTCGTGCTTGGGTTCCGGCCACACGTACTCCAGCTTCTCCTCGGTGCCCGGGAAAAGCTGGCTGTAAAACTTGGGGTCCTTGCTGATCAGCTTGGACCGGTGACTGACGTGCAGGTCTTCATGCCCCAGCCACGGCGGCATCACAATCCTGGAAGCGTACTCCGGGTGCGCCGCCTGGGGAGCAAATTCCGCGATGTTGTCACGGGTGTTGTCCGGGTGTCCCCGTTTCATCCACTCGTCAGCCATGGCCAGGCCGTACATGGTCAGCGCGGGAACGTGGCCCATCCACATGCGGATGGCGGGGTGGGACTGCCAACCGTATTCCGGGATCACCAACGCGCGGAGGACTTGGAGTGCTTCAACGCGTTGCTTACCGAGCCTGGACGTGTCCAAGACGGCTGCGCTCTCACGGAAGTCGGCGAAGGGGAGGAAGGTCTGCATCCCTTCAGTTTGACGGGTTCCGGGGATCTTCACCAAGTTCAGTGCCGCGGGACACGCCCGCGGGTTCGGGCCTAGAGTTGACGGGTGGAAACATTTGGCGAGAAAACAACGACGACGGCACCTCCGGTAGCCGAACTGCACCTGCACATCGAAGGGACTCTCCAGCCAGAGCTGATCTTTGCCCTGGCCGAACGAAACGGCATTGACCTGCCGTATGAAGACATTGAAGAACTGCGCGAAAAGTACGAGTTCACGGACTTGCAGTCATTCCTGGACCTTTACTACGCCAACATGGCGGTCCTGAAAACCGAGCAGGACTTCACCGATATGACCCGCGCCTACCTCAAGCGCGCTGCGGCCGGGGGAGTCCGGCACGCGGAAATCATGATGGACCCGCAGGCCCACACGTCCCGCGGCATCGCCCTGGAGACCTGCGTGAACGGCGTTGCCACTGCGCTGGCCACCTCCGAGGAAGATTTTGGCGTATCCACCTTGCTGATCGCCGCGTTCCTGCGTGACATGTCCGAGGAGTCCGCTGTGGAAGTCCTTGAGCAACTCATTGCCATGAAAGCTCCGATCGCCGGCATCGGGCTGGACTCCGCGGAGGTGGGCAATCCGCCGTCGAAATTCGAACGCCTGTACCAGCGCGCCGGCGAAGCCGGCCTGCGCAGGATCGCCCACGCGGGTGAGGAGGGGCCGGCGTCGTACATCACCGAGGCCCTGGACATCCTCCATGTTGAGCGCATCGACCATGGCATCCGCTGCATGGAGGACTCCGACGTGGTGCAGCGCCTGGTTGTGGAGCAGATTCCCCTGACCGTGTGCCCCCTGTCCAACGTGCGCCTCCGTGCGGTGGATACGTTGGCGGACCATCCATTGCCTGAGATGCTGGCCATCGGTTTGAATGTGTCCGTGAACTCGGACGATCCTGCGTACTTTGGCGGTTACGTGGACGATAACTTTGAGCAGCTGGTGGACGTTCTGAAGTTCTCCGTCCCGGAGCAAGCCACGCTGGCTGTCAATTCCATCAAGTCATCCTTCGCAAGTGACGCCCGGAAGGCCGTACTGTTGGATGAAGTCACAGAGTGGGTTAAAGCCTCGGTTCCGCACCCGTAAGGTCCGGCCGACGGCAGGCAGCCGATACCCGTACATCACTTGCAAACGCTGTGATGTCACACTCAGTCACGACACGCGGTGTTTACCTTGGGCAGTCGTGGGAATTAACAAATCATTGGCAAACTGCTGTGGAGTATCCACCGTTGAAGGAGAAGCATGGGCGCGAACACCGCGGAAAACACAACCCTTCGTTTGAAGGCTGTTCTGGACATCCTCGCCGAAGGCGTGTGGTCCGGGGCCACGTTGAATGCCGGTGAAGTGCTGGCAGAAGCCACGGCCCGCGTTCCCTTCAATGATCACGAGTCCGAACTCCTCAGCGGCGGGATCCCGCGCGGGCACAAAACCCTCACCTCGGCATCGGCCAAGCTGGTCAAAGCCGGCTGGCTGGTGAAGGGACGTTCAGGTTGGACCATCCCCGAGGACGGCCTCCGCGCCACGGTCGCCTTCCCGGATGCGGCAACGTTCGCGGCAGCACTCGACGCCGGAACTCCGGTACCGGCCGAGACTCCCGTTCCCACCGCCCCTCCGGTCAACGCCCAGGCCAAGAAGGCTGCCACCAAGCGGGCGGCCACCAAGAAGGTCACGGCTCCCGAACTCGCGGCAACCGAAGTGTCCGAGCCGAAGGTCGCCGCCGCCAAGGTGTCCGCACCGAAGGCCACTGCGGCAAAGGCGAAAGCTGCGCCGGCTGCCAAGGTGCCGGCTGCCAAGGCGCCGGCCGCCAGGAAGTCCCCGCGCAAGGCAGCGACCACGCCCGAGGCGACACCCGCCGTCGAGAGCTTGCCGCAGCCTGGCGCCGTGGCAGTGGCGGGCGATTTCAACACCGTCCTGGGCGCTCCCGAGGACTGGGCTCCCCAGTACGACGAAGCGCAGATGGAATTCAATCCGTTGGTCCAGGTGTGGACGCTGACGGCTGACCTGCCGGCCGGCCACTACACCTTCAAGATTGCGCTGAACCGCTCCTGGGATGAGAACTACGGCGCGTTCGGTGCCCGCGATGGTGCCAACCACGAGTTGAACCACGACGGCGGCCCCGTCACCATCACGTACAGCCACCAGACGCGGGACATCGTGATCGGCTAGCACCCAGCTACCGAAAGCCCGCCCTTGCCGACCAGCCCGCCCTTGCCGAGCAGCCAGGGCGGGCTTTCGCGTTTTTCAGCTGTACATCAGCGAGCCGGGCGTAGTGAGTTTTTCACCTGTTTCCAGCCACGTCTTCAAGCCGGAGAGGATCATGGGCCAACCGCCGTACAGCTGGTCATTGGCGCCGTCGCGGAGTTGATCATGCGTAACCGTGAGGTGGCACGAATCGCCCACGGGTTCGATGTCCCACGTGATGCGGGAGGTCCCCTCGGCCTTCACATCATCGCCCCACAGCGCAGTCATGGTCTGCACCAGCCTGCGGGGCGGGTCCACCTCAATGTTCTGGCCCTCACCCAGCGGCTCATCGGCCCGCGGGTTCCGCATCTCGAAGCGGCCGCCTGGTGTCCAGTCCGAGGTGAAGACGTTGCCGAACTGGTACTGGCTGCGGATGTCGGAGCTGGTGATGGCTTCCCAGAGCCGTTCCGGGGTGGTCTTGATGTAGATTTCGAAGATTTTTTCCATGGGACTTTCCAATCTGGATTTGAGGTCGCTGAGGGCAGCGGCCCATGGTTCTGCGTATTTACTCACCCAGCGGTCGTGGATGAGGCGGATGGGTACCGGATTCAGGAAGTGCAGTTTCTCGCGCCCCCGACGGCGGGTGACCACCAGGCCGGCATCCTCCAGAAGCTTGAGGTGCTTGGCGACGCCGAAGCGGGTCATCTCGAACCGGGCTCCGAGAGCGGAGGCTGACTGACCGTCCTCGCGGAACAACTCGTCCAGCAGTTCTCTGCGGGTGGGGTCTGCCAGGGCTTTGAACACGGGGTCCATAACGCCAGAATAGGTGACCGTTTAGTCACATGTCAACGGTATCGACTGGACCGCCGCGAGTGCCGCAAGTGCCGCGACTGCCGCGAGTTCGCCGGAACGCTGTGGGGTCGCCGTTCCCGTCGGGCGTTTCTGCACGCTTCCCGCGACCTCGTGGTCCTATCCCAGCAATTTCCGCGCGCTCACCACTGATCTCCGCCGGGCAGCTCTACGTCCGGTGGGGTGTGTGGTGGTGGTGGTTCCGTCGGGGTGATTGGCGGGGGTCGATGTGGGGTGGAGGAACGAACCACGGGACCCCGGTTGTCATGTCGATGCGCCACTGCTCCTTGTGGATGAGGTGGTGGTGATGGCTGCAGAGCAGGGTGCCGTTGTCTGTTCCAGTGGTGCCGCCCTGGGACCAGTAGGTGACGTGGTGTGCTTCGCACCAGGGCACCGGAATGGTGCAGTCAGGGAAGGCACAGCCGCCGTCCCGGGCCACGATCGCTTTGCGGATGTGGGGCGGAAAGATCCGGGTGGCGCGCCCGATGTCCAGAACACGCGAGTCGCTGCCGAGCAGGACGGGGAGGATGTCGGCGTCGCAGGCGATTTTGCGGATGGTGTTGGGGTGGATCGGGCCTGCGAACGTGGCGGTGCTGGTGCTGGTGCCGGTGCCGGTACTGGTGCCCGGGCCCGTCAGTTGTTCGAAGAGTTCCTGATAACCGATGGTCACGGTGAGCTGGGGCCGGAGCCCACCATTGGAGGGCAGCTCCCCGGTGGTCATCGCGACGCCGCAGGCACCCACCAAGCCGTTGAGGAGTTTCTGCGCCCGGGACCGTCGGTCCAGTTCCGGGCCGGAAGAGGTTTCGCCAGCAGTATCTTCCTCGCCTCCTGTGCTGCCCGCGCGGGTAGTGAGCCGTGGGTTGGTGGCGACGTTCATGGCAGTGGTGAGGGTTTCATATTGCTCGGTGGTGGCGAAGATTTCGATGTGGTGCAGTCCGTGACGGCGTCGACGCCGGAGGAAGGCGCCTTGGACCTGCCGGAGGACCTCTTCGGAGGGTTCAGCACCGTCGTGATCAATGACGTCAATCCAGCGTGCCGCCATTTTGGAGACGAAGTCCGGGTCGGTCTGGACCGCGGTGGTGGTCAGGGCGTGTTCCATCCGCGTGAGTGTCTGGTGGTCAGTGAGGTTCCGGACCTTGTCCAAGGAATTACTGATGATCGTGGCCGAGCGGGAGGAAATTTCCGCCGATCCGACAGCCGCAGCGAGGATTTCGCGCCGCGCAGGGATGTCCTGACCGATGATGCTGCTTCCCGGCAGGACGTCCGGGGCCAGGGCCAGCCTGCGCTTCGCCTCACTGATGCCGATCCGCAGCCGTGCCCTGAGGAACTCAGCCGCGTTGCGATACCCATCATCCAACGGGCTGGTTGTTTCTGCCCTGGTCCGTTCCACGGCTTGGGCTGCTACCACCTGCAAGTACTCCAAGACCCGCGACAAGTCTTCTACCTTGCCGGCAAAGTCGGCCGCGTCCTGGACCCCGAACAACCGGATGTCTTCCGAAATGGTCTCTCTGACGGACTCCAGGGAAAACGCAGCCTGCTCGAGGTGACCGTCCGCCACTTCGGGGGAGGTCGCTCCTGTATCGATGAAGCCGGCCACGTGCCTGCGGGGTCGAGGGCGCAGTGTCAGGTCAGCGCGGGACGCATCAGTGCGGCGGGCATCGGCGAGGGGCGAACGTGCCCTCCGCGCCAAAATCTGCCCTATCGCTCCCATGGACCAACCCTGTCATGGGGGTCTGACATTTTAGGGGGCCGCGGCTACCCGGTGACTTGTTCCCGCAAAATATCCGCGTGGCCGCAGTGCTGCGCCAGCTCCCGCAGCATGTGCAGGTACACCCATCTGAGCGGCAGCGGGCCGCGCCGGTTGCCCAACACCAGATCATCGAGCGCCAAGGGAGCGGCCGCCCGACGCGAGGCCTCGCAGGCTTCGGCGTGCGCTTTCTGAATACTGGCTATGGTGTCGCCATCATCCAGGATGAAGGATTCATCCGGGGTGGCCGGGATACCGATGTCGGCTCTGGACCGGCAGGTGATCGCTTCGTCGAACCACACCCGTTCCACGAATGTCACGTGCTTCACGAGTCCCAGAAGCGTGGTTCGTGAGGCGACCAGCCGTCGTCGTGCTTGTTCTTCCGTGAGATCGTCCAGGCATTCGTTGAGCGCCCTGCGGTGCTCGTTCAGGAAGGTGTCGAACTGGATGCGCGCATCCTGGTTAATCACGTCGTCGGCGCGGCCCGGGGGAAGTGAACTCATGCGAAAACCACCGTGCCGTCGTCGGAGATGGTCCAGCCGGGATTGTGGGCGATTTCCCAGACGATGCCGTTGGGGTCCCTGACGTGGCCGTGGAAGATCCCGCCAAAAGCTCCGGCCTGGGCGGGCTTGACCACCGTTGCGCCAGCCGCGACCAAAGCCTCGATGGTTCTGGCAACTTCCTCTGCGCTGCCGACGTTGTGCGAGAGCGTCACCCCGCTCACGCCCGCAGTTGGCACGGCAGCGCCAAGATCCTGGTCAAACTTCTCGGCGTCGAACAGGCCGAGCATCAGCCCCGGAGCTATCTGGAAGAAGAGAATCTCACCGGGAACGTCCATGGCCGGGTCCCAGCCGAGCCCGTCTTTGTAGAAGGCACGGGCGGCATCAAGGTCCGGCGTGGCGAAGGTGAGGAAGTGCAGTCGCTGTTCCATAGGGGAAGCCTAGCCGCCTCGGCCCGGGGCGCAGATGCGCTCACCTGCCCGGCCGGTTCGGCCATGTCCTGTTGAGCCCCGGTCCAAGCCGGTGGCAGGATGGAGCCGTGGAACCCCTCTTCAACTTCCTTGGCAGTTACTGGTGGCTCATCTTTCCTATCGGCGGGATGGCTGGTGGTTGGGCGAGGTCATGGTCCAAGGCCAGCGAGGAACGGCACCGCCGGAAGGTGGAGCTGTTGAAGTTGAAAAACCAACTGGCGGTGCATGAGGAAGCCAACCAAGCAGAGGTGGTCTCGCTCATTGCTGCGCATGATTCCGTGAACCAAAGGTGGCTCGAGTACGAGCTCGACGTAGGAAACCTCATCGATTTCCCCCTCATGACCGACGTGCGTGAACCCCTCACAGTGGCCTTCCTCAAAGCCAAGAAGGAGGCCGACGGCTTGCGGCCGGCTGCTCCCGAGGATGTCACGACGCCGGCCCGTGTGGCCGAGTACCGCGCCGCCGTCCACAGCTACGAACTTGCGTTCGACGTCGCCGAGCGGGAAGCCCGACGTATCAAGGACGGCAACTTCACCGGCCCCGAACGCCAACGGCTGGCGACGGCACGGAAGCTGCTGCGCATCGCCGAGGACGCTGCGGCCACCCCTGCTGAGAGGCAGACCGCCTACAAGCGTGCCCGCAAGGAACTCGACGGCTTGATCGTCCTGCCGGAGGCCACCGTTGCAGCGCTGGAGAGCAAGATCGTCAGCATGCTGGACGAACGCAAGGACCCGGACACGGACGTACGGTTCGCATAAGGTTCGGGCGGGGCTCGACGGCGCCGCGCGCGCTTAGTGCCGTTGCTGCAGGCAGAGGGCGTTTCCCCCGTCATCATCAGGGAGTTTGCATAGACTTTGTACCGGTGATCGTTGGGCGATAAGGTATTCCCAGACCGTTTTGCAGAGGGCGGCAAATTCGCTCCTTTGCTGTCTGCCGGGGACGCTTTTCAGTCAGTAGGAACGTGTCATATGTACAACCCGCGCCCGGAGCAGGAAGCTCTCCTCAATGGATACTTCTTGGACCTCGTTCTGGACAGCGAGGATGTTGAGGGTTTTCTGGGTGACCTGGCATCTTTTTCGGCCGAGTGCTTGTCCCGTCACCAAGCTCCTGTTTCCGCAGGCATCACCGTGCTGCGACGCAAAAAATCCCCCGCGGTAGCAAGCAGCGACGAGCGCGCGCGGATCATGGACGAGCTCCAGAATGAATATAACGGTCCGTGCCTCACCGCCATGGACCAACTTGCGTCCGTCCTGGTGTCCGATTTGGCCCTCGAGCATCGCTGGCCGGACTACGTGAATCCCGCTTCGGAGCAGGGAGTGCGGTCCATCCTGAGCGTGCCACTCCTTGTTGAGGGCGAGACGCGCGCGGCGCTGAACCTGTACTCCGAGAACTCCAATGCGTTCGGCGCGGATGATGTACGGCGTGCCGAGGTGTTCGCCTCCCATGCGGCCAAGTCCCTTCGGCTGGCCCTGAAGATCGCCCAGCTCAGCGATGCCCGGAATGACCTGGCGGCCGCCATGCAGTCACGGACCATCATCGATCTGGCGGTGGGAACCATCATGGCCCAAAACCATTGCAGCCAGGACGAGGCGTTTACCATCCTCCGGACAGCGTCCAGCAACCGCAACATCAAGCTGCGGCACCTGGCGCGTTCCATTATTGAGGGCGTTTCGTCGGACAGGGTCACCACGCACTTTGAGGAGTAGCGTGAGCCTCTCTTTTTGGGCACTGAATCTCGCATAGGGGATGTTGGATAGCGGTTCCCTGAGATTCCCTGAGGTTCCCTGCGGTTCCCTGCGGTCCCCGGCGCGGGTCTCCGCGTCCGGTCCGCGAGCCAGTTTGGTGACCCGAAGCAACAATGCGCCACGCTGGGGTGGTGACTGCCACCAATCCACGCCCCGGCCTCGCGATAGCTGCCCTCAGCCTGGGCACAGCGTTGAACCCGCTGAACTCCTCCATGATCGCGGTGGCCCTGGTGGTCCTGCGGGAGCATTTTGCGTTGGACGTGGCCACGGTGACCTGGGTGATCACCTCCTTCTACCTTGCTTCCGCTGCAGGCCAGCCGCTCATGGGCCGCTTGGCCGATCGCTTTGGGCCGCGCCGCTTGTTCATGTTCGGCATGGCGTTGGTGGCCGTTACCTGTGCAATCGCACCATTCCTACCCAACTTCGCGCTGGTGTGCGTGGCCCGGGCCCTCATGGCGGTGGGAACCGCGACGGCGTACCCGTCCGCCGTCGTCATGGTCACCGAACTCAGCAAACTGGCCAACCTGCCATCCACGCGGCCACTGGGCCGTATCCAGATGGCCAACACCTCGGCGGCTGCCGTGGGTCCGGTGGTTGGTGGCCTGCTGGTGAGCCTGGTGGGGTGGCAGGCGCTGTTCGCGATCAACGTTCCCATCGCCCTGTTGGCCATGATCGTGGTGCGGCAGACGGCTCCCGTTGATGCGGGACGTGAGACCGGTTCCTTGGGCAAGCTGATCCGCGACTCGGACATTCCGGGCATTCTTGCCTTTGTTGTCTCCTTGATGCTCGCCATGATGGCGCTCCTGAACGTGGCTCCCGGATACCGCTGGTACCTGCTGGGTGCCGGAATTGTGGTTGGTGCCCTCTTCGCATGGCGCGAGCTGCGTTTCCAACCACCTTTCCTTGACCTCCGGCTGCTGGGTCGGAACCGGCCACTGTTGCTGGTGTACCTGCTGTTCATCGTTTTCAGCGGTGTCTACTACTTCGCGTTCTTCGGCCTTCCGCAGTTGCTGCAGGAGGCAGGACATTACGACGCCGGCATAGTAGGCCTGCTCATGCTGCCCCTTGCGGCGTTGTCGGTGGTGGTGACTCCGCTGACTGTGAGGTTGATTGAACGGTTCGGCGTGCGCTCGGTGCTCATTGCCGGTGTGCTGGTGCTGACCGTGGCCGCCGGGGCGTTGGGTTCGCTGACGTTGTCCTTGGCCGTTCCGCTGGTGTTCGTGATGACGGCGTTGATGGGTGTCCCGTATGGCATGGTCAGCACCGCCTCCAACCAGGGCCTGTATGTTTCCGCCCGTCCCGAGGAAAGGGGAGTGGCCGCCGGGATCTTCCAGACGTGCCGCTACCTGGGAGCCATTACGGCCACTGTGCTGATCGGCGTCTTCTACGGCCCGGGGGTCAACCAGGCCAACTGGGGGCTCATGGTGCTGGTGATGCTTGGTTTGAGCGTGCTGGTTCTGGTTCTGGCTGTCATGTGGCGGAAACCGGCTTCATAGTCTGGTCCTGCTCTGTGGAGGACAGGATCACCAACTGCTGGGTGGCCCTGGTCATCGCGACGTATCGGTCCACGGCGCCCTCTATTCCGTCGCCGAACCGGTCCGGATCAATGAGCACCACGCAATCGAACTCCAGCCCTTTCACCAGTTCCGGCGCCAGCACCCGGATCCGCGGCGACGCTGGCAGCGGGCCGGGTCCGGCGTCGTCGATTGTCACGACGCACGCCACGCCCTCACCGTTCGTCGCAAGCCAGTCCTCCAGCAACGTCCCCAAGGAATCCACCGCTCCGCGAACTATTGGCAGCCCGCTGCGCCGGATGGAGGTGGGCACGTTGGCATCCGGCAGCGCGGCCCGGATCACCGGTTCGGCGTGGGCCATGACCTCTTCGGGCGTGCGGTAGTTGATGCTGAGACTGGCCAGGTTCACGCTGCCCAGCCCAGCGCGCTGCAGGCGTTCCTGCCAGGATTCGCGGAACCCGTGGCGTGCCTGCGCGCGGTCGCCCACCACCGTGAAACTGCGCGACGGGCAGCGTTGCAGCAGCACCTGCCACTCCGCATCGGTGAGTTCCTGGGCCTCGTCCACCACCACGTGGGCGAACGGACCAGCCAACGTGTCAGGGTCAATGGCTGCTGCGTCCTCGCCGAGTTTCTCCTGCATATCGTCGCCCCGCAGCATGGACATGACCATGAGCTCGGAATCGTCGGAGGCGATCAGGTCCTCCACCACGCGGTCCATCAGTTCCTTTTCCGCGGCAGCCTCGGCTTTACGACGGCGGGCGCGGAGGGACGCTTCCGGGTCGCCCAGCCGTTGGCGGGCGGCATCCAGGAGGGGAAGATCCGAAACCGTCCAGGCCTCCGGTTCGGATCGTTGCAACGCGGCGACTTCCTCTTCCGTCAGCCACGGCGCCGCTGCGTGAAGGAAGGCGGGTACTCGCCACAGGTCCGCCACCATTGCAGCGTAGTCGAGCAACGGCCACGCCTTCCGGAAGGTCTCTGTCAGGTCGGTGTTCTGCGCGAACGCACGCCGCAGCAGGTCCCCTGGAACCTCGTCGGTGTCGAACCTGTCCAGCAGGATGGCCACCAACTCCTCCCACACGTCATCCCGCGCCTCGTTGTGCGGGGTGCCCGGACCGGGCGCGCTGAACGCATCCGCCCAGTCCTCAGGGCTGAGCCAAACATCCGCCCACGGCGTCTCCACTTCCAAGCCCTCAGCCGGGGGAACCTCGTAGGACCGGACAGCCCGCTCAACCGCCTTGACCATGCTGGCTGACGACTTCAAGCGTTCGACGGCGGCACTCGCCTCGGGAGCGGCGGCGGCTCCTTCGGGAACCAGATCGCGGATGGTGCATGTTTGCACCCCGTCCTCGCCCAAGCTTGGAAGTACGTCCGCAACATAATTCAGGAATGGGCGATGCGGTCCCACGAACAACACCCCGCCCCGGCGATGCCCCAGCCGGGGGTCGGAGTAGAGCAGGTACGCGGCACGGTGCAACGCCACCACGGTCTTGCCGGTACCCGGTCCGCCGTCGACCACCAACGTGCCCCGGGAGGAAGCTCGGATGATCGCATCCTGGTCCGCCTGGATGGTGCCCAGAACGTCCCGCATGCGTGGGGAGCGGCTGGTGCCCAGGCTGGCGATGAAGGCGGAAAGATCCTCCAAGGCTGCCGTCCCACCGGTGTCCGATGCCGTGAACGACTCGTCCCAGTAATCAGTGATCCGGCCCCGGGTCCAGCGGTAGCGGCGGCGGCTTGCCAGGCCCATCGGGTTGGCGTGGGTGGCCCCGAAAAATGGCTCGGCTGCGGGTGATCGCCAATCGACCAGGAGCCGCTTGCCGTCACTGTCCGTGAGGCCCAGACGGCCAATGTAGAGGGTTTCGCCCGATGTTTCGCTGACCATTCGGCCCAGGCAGAGGTCCACGCCAAACCGCTTCAGGGCCCTCATGCGGCTGGTGAGCCGGCGGATCTCGACGTCCTTTTCCACCGCTTCCTGCCCGAAACGGCTGGGCGATTTCCTGGTGGTCTCCAGCTGGCCGGCCAGGTCTTGGATGGTCTGTTCCAGACTGGTGCCGACGGCGGCGAGGTGATGGTCGTCGTCGGATATCAGGGCGGGATTGGCCTTGGGGGAGAGGTGCTCGGGAAGATCGAAAATGCTGGTGGTCAGTGGCACGGGGAGCTCCTTGGTCCGGATTCAGCTCCCCATTGTGCAGCAGCCCCTGGGCCTTGCGGCAAGGCCCCCCATGCCGTATAGATTGAAAGTGAGGAGAGGGAATCTCCTCTTTTTTGTGGGGTTTTTCAATAAGAAACGGGACCCTGGCCGAAGCCAAGGTCCCGTTGTCGTTCCACGGTGCTGCTGTCAGAGTGCGGTGTCAGTGCGCCTCGCGCTTGAGGAATTCCTCGTGCTGGCGGTGCGCTTCCTTCACTTGCTCGCGGATAGTCTCCACGTCCTTGGCTTTGTTCCGGTACTTCAGGGGCATCTGCACAATCTGTGCTTCCTCCGCGGTCAGCGCGCGGTAGATACGTTCGCGTTCGTTGGCGTCCGCCGTGTAGTCCAGATCCAGGTAGTCCACGGCGTGACGGCGTGCGTTGTTGATGGCGGTCTGGGCCTTGCCCGCAGGGCTGATCAGAGAGAGCACCACGGTGATGATCAGGACGCCGATGATGACGCTGAGGGAGAGGCCCGTGGTGATCTCGATGACGTTCACGTGCTCGCCGTCGTTGATGAACGGGAGGTTGTTCTCGTGCAGGGCGTGCAGGATCAGCTTCACGCCGATGAAGCCCAGGATGGCAGCCAGGCCGTACGAAAGGTAGATCAGGCGATCCAGCAGGCCGTCAATGAGGAAGTACAGCTGCCGGAGGCCCATCAGGGAGAACGCCGTGGCGGTGAACACGATGAAGACGTTCTGGGTGAGGCCGAAGATGGCCGGGATGGAGTCGAGGGCGAAGAGGATGTCCGTGCCGCCGATTGCCACCATCACCAGGAGCATCGGGGTGAGGGCCCGCTTGCCGTTCACCATGGTGAAGAGCTTGTCGCCGTCGTATTTGTCCGTGGTGTGGAAGAGCTTTTTGGCCACCCGGATCACGAAGTTGTTGGCTTGATCGCCTTCGTGGTCGCCGGGCTTGAGCAGGTTGCCGGCGGTGAGCAGCAGGATGAGGCCGAAGATGTAGAACACCCAAGCGAACGAGTTGATCAGGGCGGCGCCCAGGAAAATGAAACCGGTGCGGGCGATCAGCGAGAAGACGATGCCGAACAGCAGCACCTTCTGCTGGTCCTCACGGGGTACCCGGAAGCTGGACATGATGATCAGGAACACGAACAGGTTGTCCACGGAGAGGGCCTTCTCCGTGATGTAGCCGGCGAAGTACTCGGACCCCATCTGGCCCCCGCCAAAGATCAGGACGAGGATTCCGAAGACGACTGCCAGTCCCACGTAGATGGAGGACCAGATGGCCGCTTCCTTCAGCGAGGGGACGTGTGCCTTGCGGATGTGGAAGAAGTAGTCAAAGGCCAAAAGCGCCAGAATGACGACGATGGTGATGCCCCAGATGAGGGGAGAGACGGTCATGTGATCCTGCTTTCGTGAGGCGCGCTAAGTGGTGTTGCTCACCGAGGGTCAAACTCGTGAAACCAAATTTACCGGGTTTAGCTCGATATTAGGTAACTAGACTGTCTAGCGGAAAGTACTTGACACTTTGGAAAGTAGTTTCTTAGGATGAGTGCATCAATTCACATCGAGGGGGAACCATGAGCGACACCACTGGTCACATGTCCGCAGATGAAGCCAAGGAGCTCCTGGCCAAGGCGGAATCACTTGGCACAACATCAATCAACGCAGCGGCTTGGCCGGTTGCGGTGACGTTCACCAGCTTGGCCATCCTGGGCTCGATGTTGATGATCGGAATGCACATAGTCCTGGTGACCGGCTATGGTGCCGCCTTGCTGGCATGCTCCGTGGGCGCATGGGCCGCCATCACTGCCTGCATCTGGCCCATGTTCCAAAATTCCACCAAGGCCGGGTTCACCAAGCGTTTCCTGACCTCGCTCCTGGCCTATTTCGCCCTCTACGTTGTTGTCCTCGTCATGGGTACTGTCCTGTTCCGCGACGGTAATCTGTGGTTCTACCTGCCCGCAGCCATCGCCATGGGGGCTGTAGGACTCGCTGCCGCGTTCCGGGAATTGCGCGCATGAGCGCTCCGGCGGAACACCCACGCCACCAGCTCAACGAGTTGGTCCATTCCCCGGTCCGGTTCTCCATCATGGCGGCGCTGGCCAAGGCCGAGTCACTGGACTTCAAGGACCTGCGGGACGCCATCCAAGTCAGCGATTCCGTGCTCAGCAAGCAGCTGGCGATCCTGGAGAAGGCGGAGTTCGTGAAGATCAGGAAGAGCTTCGCTGGCAAGATGCCGCGGACCTCGGCCAGCCTTACCGCCGCTGGCAGGGATGTGTGGGCGGGACACCTGCGGACGCTGCGGGAGATTGCGGGCGGGTGATCTGGTTCTTAAAGCCCGACGACGGTCCTCGCCTTTGGTGGCGGGGGCCGTCGTGGTTCTAAGTTCTGAGGCCCACCGCTGGATCAGCGCGCGCCGCGGCAGCAGCTGGGTACACCGCCGAAGTGGCACCGGTAACCATACCCGCGGCTACTCCAATGGCAGCCATGACGGGAGTCATGACAGGTGTCCATCCGTTGACCGCAGATAGGGCAATTACAGCCGCTGTCCCGAGAACGCTGCCCGACAGGCCCCCGGCCGTTCCGATGAGGATGCCTTCGAATAGAAACATACGAGCAATGGCCCACCTACTTGCACCTAATGCCCGTCTAAGAGCCACCTCGCCGGATCGTGCCTGTACTGATAAGTACATCGCAGTTGCGGCCGTCAAAGAGGCCAGCACAAGGAGAACTATTGATATTAGCCCGACCATAAGTCCCAGTTCTTCGCCGATACCGGTCTTGAGGCTTCGAAGGTCGGCTACGGTCTGAACGTCGATCGCACCAGGGCTACCTGGACTCAAGGCTCGTGGGATTGCGTCGCTCAAGGGGGCTGGGGATCCCAGCTTGGTTCTGACCACGTAGGTGGGTTGTAGGTTTCGGATGGAAAAAGCTGCGGCTGGGTTCAGAAAGATCTTGTCCAGTGCCGAAGCGTCCCTTGAGCTGTTCTCGATAATGGCGATGACGGGTACAGGTGCGCCCTGCACCCAGATGACGATGCCAGGTGCCGCATTTTGAATTCCAATCGTTGTGGCCGCATTCCTTCCGATCACGGCGAACGGAACCTCGGGATAGACCCTCATATTGTCCTGCGCCGAGCGCGGCGCCATATCCAGGTCCAAGATCGTCAGGAAGTTGACGTCCGCAACCTCGATTGGTCCACTGAAATACGTTTCGGAGGAAGGCGGGCGTGAGATAGCCCCATCCGATGGAGCCACCATTGATGTCAGCCCGACGAGTTCAACCCCCTCCAGTGCCCCAACGGAGTCAACGATGGACGATTGTTCGGTAAGGGTAGGCATCGTGCCGGGGGTGAGCCGGTCGTCTGTGAATCTAACTTCGTCTAGAGCAGCGACATCGAGACGTTCGGCGACCTGCACGGAGGTGGTCTGAGTGAGTCCATTCGCCGCGGTCAATCCGCCGGCCCCCAAGAGGAAAGCGGCAAGTAGCAACGCGGTTCGCAGTGGTCGGGTCGAGAGCTCATTCAGGCTATCCGCCACGGAATCAAGAACTCGCAAAAGACTGGACCCAGGGGCGGTGCGCGCCAAGCTTGGCTCGGGTTTCATTGCCTTGAAATGAGGAAGGGAGGTTGGAACTCGGCCGGAACAAGTCTCGGTCAGTACGCCATCCGTAAGAGAAAGGCGGCGGTCGGCGGCGGCCGCTACTTGCTCATCGTGCGTTATCACAACGACGGCTACTCCGCTTTGTGCCATCATTCGAAGATCCTCAATGACCAACATTGTGTTCATTGAATCCAAGTTGCCGGTGGGTTCATCGGCCAGTAACACTCGAGGGCCAGGTGCCATCGCTCGGGCGATGGCGAGTCGCTGACGCTCACCGCCGGACAGCAATCCCGCGCGAACATTGGCGCGGTCGGCAAGCCTGAATTGGGTCAGAACTCTAGTCACCGCGACTGACCTCTGTCTGGTGGGTGCTCCTTGAATCCTCAAACCGAGCGCGGCATTTAGCGCTGCTGGTTCGTGAGAGAGAACGAATGAGTTCTGAAAGATGAAGCCTATTGTTTCCGACCTCAGTTTATTACGCTGTTTTTCGGTCAAATCTTCTGTGCGCCGCCCCATCACTTCTAGGTTGCCGCCGGTAGGACTGTCCAAGAGGCCGAGAAGATTCAGGAGTGTACTCTTCCCTGACCCTGAAGGACCTACTATTGCAACAAATTCTCCCTCACGCACGGTGAAGCTGGCCTCATCCAAAGCGATGGTCGAAACTGCGCCGTCGTAGACGCGCCTCAAATGCTTTGCTTGCAAGGCAACGCCTGAGCTGGGATTTCTCATGGGATTCGAACCTGTTGGCCAGCTGTAAGAGGTGTGACCGATTCAACGGCAGCCCACCCGGAATCCTGCGCTTTCACCTTTATGTCGACCCTTTGGTATATGGTCTTTTCCGAATTACCGGACGAATCCGGCACGAGCACCTCAACAAATGGCCCGGATCCGTCGTGCTGGATTCCAATGAGTGGCACCGCAAGCTTTTCTTGGGGAGGCGTCACGCCCTGCACGGTGATCTGCTTGTCAGGGATCAACCAAGCTGAGCCTTGAAAAGGAACGGAGATAGTGACATCCCTTCCGGGTCCTTCACCGCTGGGTCCGGGTTTGTCCGTAAATCCACCCACGGATAGGACGTCACTTTCCACGGATTCGTTTCCCAGCGAAAGGCGGACCTTAATGCCTGCCGAGAGAACATCAGCGTCGACTACGGAGGCACGCGCCACGACGGTGTCCGGTGTTGTTTGGATCGTGATGAGAGCTGTTGTCTCTGTGATTAGCGTTGCTAAGCCAGCAGATTGGGCTACTACACCCCTGTTTCCAGGGATCTGAGCGAAGTCCCCAACCCTGAACGCGGGCTTGCCGGGCGGGACGAGCCCGTCCCCACTGTAAATCCGGTTAAGGGCGTCGCGGGAGACCGCATCAAGCTTCCCTGAGATTTGGACGGAGTTGAAGCCCATCGTCCGTAGGGCTTCTTGGAGTTGAGTGACGTCGTCTCCCGAATCACCGATGTCCAAGTCTCTGTAGATGGGGACATTATCGGGAAGCAAAAATACCGGTTGCCCTCCGACAGCGCCAAGGAACGACCCTGGCGCAACCACCGTCCCTACCGGCGGACCGGGCTTGGTGACGACGTGCCGATAGGAGGTTCCCGAAGTGGGGGGACTGACAACTGTGGTCTGGCCCCGGACGACCACCCCTTTGAGCGCCAACTGCTTGTCTACAACCTTCAATGAAACTGGATAAGTGACCTCCAAGCGCCGCTGGGCGTTGTTCAGAGCTTCGTCGTTCGGGCCTTTAACCGTGGCTCCGGCCCAAAAGGCTGCTGTGAGAAGTACGAGCAAGATGAGGAAGAAAGTGAATATTCTTGCTGGATGGAGAACACGTCGTACTTTCATGCCGACCAACGAGGCTCCGTTGTCTCTAGTGTCAGCTAAGTGCGGGCTCAAGGTTGTTCTAGTCCCCAACAAAGGCTGCGACCGTTTGAGCGGCTTCATGCAGCGTCTTCTCGATTTTCTGCCGTTGGGCCAGCAACCCTGCTTCGTTATCTGAAATGAGCGTTGCTTGGTACGACGCTTCAATATCAGCCATCTTCTGTACGAAGTCCATGTCTTCTTTGCATCGGACGTCCGATATAGCCACCCTGCTCGCCGTTTCGGCGTCGCTGCGGGCTTCGATTGGACTCCACGTTTCGTTGTCTTTGAACGTAGCTCCCTTCGCTTGAAGACAGGTTTTCCATGCTTGAACTAGTTCTATGGTCTTTGGATCCTTTTTGGCTGCGGCGGTAGCCCTCGCGGCAAGCTGAACGGAGAGTGCGTTTTGGTCAGCCCCATAGCTTGTGGAGGGCACCGCCTCACCAAGGCAAGAATCCCACTGGCGATTGAACTCGACAGTTTTGGTCTCTAGTTGTGGGGTGCCCAGGTTCTCTTCGGGCCGCCCGTATCCGTACTGCTCTGCCGTTGACATCAGCCAGATTCCGTAGGGTCGCTCAGCAGCCGAAGTCCTGTCTTTAAACGAACCGATGAGGTCAATAGGTTGCCCGTTCTTGGACATACACTGCTGAATCCGGATACTTCCAGCACGTTCGATGAGGTTCAGCTCTTGAGTGGAGACAGAGTATCCGTCCAGCGGGTAAACGATTGATTCCATGTCTGACCGAAGCAGTGCTGTGCCATGGCCTGGGCTGATGCCGATATCTGATGGCGATGGGTTGCCCCCGCATGCCGTGAGCATCACCGTGAAAACAAGGGACGGAGCAACGAGTTGGCGTAACAGCATGGGTTCCTTCAAGTTGTAGAGGAGCTGATGTCCGGGCTCAGCGATAGTGCGAAGCCGGGGCATTAGTCCATTCCGCAGATGGGCCTAAAGTGACAAGCTCGAAATGATGTCAGAGTATGTGTAAGGCCAGTTGTACGGGACGCCGTAGTTCGTGAGGTAGCCAACGTCTTCGCCCGGTGCCAGTTGTAACCAAGTGCCAGACCAGTTTGTGTCTGCGTACAACGTGGAGACTCTGGATGATCGGCTGTCAACAGAACTTGCTTGGTCGTTCATGCCGGCTCCGACGTAATTGACAGAACCGCTGTAACTCACCTTGAACCCTGCATAATTCGTGTCCTGCCATAGGCACATCGCATATTGGCAGTCGTAAGCGGCCTGTGCGGGAGCGCTGCCTACGGCGACACCTGCTCCTGCAAGCAGCAAGGTCGTTGCAGCGATTGCAACACGTCGATTCTGCGCGTTATTCATTGAAATTCCCCTCTTTGGCGAATGGGGCAGCATCATTGCTGCCCCGGCAATCCAACAGAAGGCAAACCACCCAGCTGCAAATCTCTACGGCCGTCATGATGTGCCGGGAGCCACAATGCCCTATAAAAAGACAACTAGGTGGTGAAAAAGATCATCTAGGTGCCGTTTTGGGTCAAATTAGGTGCCAGATTCGGCTGCCACAGCCTGAAAAGCTGACGTCTAGGTGCTGGGAGGGCGCCGCCGTGGGTTGTGTACTATTGCGTCGGCCCTATCTGCGGGCCTCGCCAAAAAGTGAGTCCTTAGCCAGTTCCCACTAGGTCCCAGCGGTCTTCCTGATTCGACCGCCAGAACTGTCGGGGTTCCTCATTTTCGCGGGCTACGTCCCTGAGCCAGATGGTGCTGCCGGGGTCCCAGCCCGCGATGACTGAGGCCGTGTCTCCATCGACGGACAATGCCCGTCCTGCTGCACTGAGATAACCGATGACCGTGAGATGGACGGCGTCCCATTGTGCCGATGCCTGCTCCCAATCAGGAATGACCCACCTTACGTGCCTACCGGTGGTGCGGAACCAGTCGTGCCGCCGTGATGCGGTGACTTCAAGGGGGAAAGCCCGGCACAGATCAGTCCAATCCTCGGCCGAGCGAATTTCAAGGATTCGTCCGGACCCGCTGACGGGGATGGTGGTGGCAAATTCCCAGCCGAGTGAATCTTCTACCAAACTGAGCCCCTCTGGAATCTGTGGGACTGTCTGCACCAGTCCGTGGGCGATGGACCACCACTCACCCCCGTAGTTGGCGTGGGGGTCTTGCGGCCGTTCGCGTACAGCCCGTAGTTCCTCGGACCGTTCCTTTCGTGCCCAGTCGGCCAGGGTTTGTCGCGGGTTTCGGGGGAGTGGAGTGGGGTCGCCCGAAACACGCCAGTCGATCGCCCACTGGCCGGGTTGGAAGCCTCGCAGCCACCACTGCGCGGCTGGCATCAGAAGCACCTTCTCAGCAATGCGGGCTGACGAAACCCTTACCTCCGGGGTGTCGGCCAAAACATCCACGCCGTCGGGTTGCTGCCAGTATCTGGCGGCATCTACGGCCTGCGGCAGCGCACGTTGAACAAGATCATCATCAATGAGGGACAGATCCAACATGGCGATGATGTTGGCGACCTCAGCAACACTGAGCATCGATGTTGGGACGGGCTCAAGCGGGCCTGAACCCAATGAATATCGGACGACCCGCGATTTGCTGTAACTGGGTTCAAGGTCAAAGCCCAGTTCCAGGATGGCTCGCCGAACATCCGCGTCCGCCTCCATCGCCAGCTCCAGGCACAGGCGACGCCCACGTGGACCCAAAAGCAACGAATCGGCGTCAGTCAACATCCGCCCATCCTGCCACGCCCGCACTGAACTAGGGTGACCCATATGAACAGCAAAGTTCCCCACCCACTCCAGGTGGCTTCATTCTTTGCCCTGGCTATGGTCTTCGCGGCATGGCAGCCATTTGCGTTGTGGCGTGTCGCTGCTGCGGCCCTGATGTTGGGATTCGGTTGCTACGGCATCTATCAGTTGCGTCGAGGCAAGCGAACTTAGCTTGGTTGGTCCCGGCGGAGGCGATCCTGCAAGTCGGGGTCGCCAAATCCGGCGACGAACCCGAAGTTGTGTTTATCGTTCTCCGGCGGAAACTCACGCTCAAGCTTCAGTGCCGTCGTGGGTGTGAAGAACGTCTTCGCTATCCCGCTTTCCGTGTCGAAGGTGAAGGACCCGAAGATGGTCGGATCAACGCGGTGCCTGAGCAGAAGCGTTGTATCGGAACCGTTCACTTCGCAGGCGATTGGGTGATAGTCGTCCAGACGACGGCCCCAAATGGGTAGCGACAGAGGAAACGAGAGTTGAACTGACTCAGGGAAAGACGCGGGGATGCGATCAATGGAGAGGGCATAGGGTTCATCCACGCCGTCAGTCTGGATGATCAGTCGTTGGGTATCGAACGTGCGCGTAGGACCGTTCGGCCGGCTCGTCGCAGACCACATAAAAGCTCTGGGATACACCGAGATGGCGTAACTCATCATGTGGTTGAGGCCTTGGCAGAAGACCGTCCCCTTGTAGGCGCTTGACTGCCCACCGCCCATTGCCTTGCCTATTGCGATCGCCAGTTGCTCAGAGGAAGTGTCCACGCCTCATCCTTGCATGGGTGCCGTCGCCCGCTTAGGCGGGTTCGCCGTCGTCGTTCATCAAAAGGAACTTGCGCAGGAGGTTCGCCAGCTGGGCCTGCTCAGTCTTGGACATTCCGTCGAGCATCCGTTGCTGGTTCCCGACGTGGTGCTCCACCACCTCGTCTACCAGGGTGCGACCCTCAGGGGTAAGGCTGATCAGCAGTTGGCGGCGATTATGCGGATTCGTCTCCCTGTGGACCAAGCCTCGGGATACCAGCCGATCCACGCGGTTGGTCATGGCGGCGGAGCCGATCATGGTCAGGCTCGCGAGCCTGCCTGGCGTGAGCGGAGCTTCAGCTGCCGACCGCCGGAGTGTTGCCAGGACGTCGAACTCCCAGGGTTCCAGGCCGAACCGGATCATGAACCGCTGAACGTCCAAGCCCACCAGTCGACTCGCTCTGTTGAGCCGGCCCAGAACGCCCATGGAGCTGACGTCCACGTCGGGCCGCTCCTTGTTCCACTGTTCAAGAATCAGGTCTACTGCGTCGCGATCCATCACCCTCCCATGCTTGACCTCAAACAGTACAGCACCTACATTGTCTTCTATCAAATAGTTCGACATCAAAATGTTTGGAATCAAATAATGAAGACGGCTCAGTCTGTTGCCAGTGCAGGAATGATCACGAAGGGAGCGTCGCCGCGCGACCTGCTTGTCACGGCCTTGGCGCCGATGATTTGGGGGTCCACCTACTTGGTGACCACGCAGTTCCTCCCCGCGGACAGGCCGCTGTTGGCCGCCACTGTGCGGGCGTTGCCGGCGGGCATCATCCTGCTCCTGCTGACCCGGACGTGGCCCCGAGGTGTTTGGTGGTTCAAAGCGGCCGCGCTGGGCGCACTCAATATCGGCCTGTTCTTCTTCCTGCTGTTCTTCACGGCTTACCAATTGCCGGGCGGGCTCGCGGCGGTGATCGGATCCGTTCAGCCCCTGTTTGTATTGTTCCTTGGTGTCTTGCTGTTGGGGGAACGGATCCGGTTCAGGCATATCGTGGCCTGCGCCGTCGGGGCTGCGGGCGTCGGCCTGTTGGTACTGCGATCCGACGCGTCGCTCACTTTTGTGGGTGTGCTCGCCGGTCTGGCGGCCGCGTTGAGCATGGCGGCCGGCATCGTCCTCACCAAACGCTGGGGAAAGCCCGACGGCGTGGGGCTGCTTGGGTTTACCGGCTTGCAGTTGGCGATGGGCGGGGTAATGCTGCTGCCCGTGACTTTGGCGGTCGAGGGTCTGCCTGGGTCGGTTTCTTTGCCCAACGTGGCGGGCTTTGCCTACTTGAGCGTGATCGGCGCCCTGGCTGCTTACGCAGTCTGGTTCCGGGGGATCCAGAAGTTGCCGACGATGGTGGTGTCGTTCTTGGGATTCCTGAGCCCGCTTGTGGCAACGGTGCTGGGGTTCGTGTTCCTGGGGGAAGCGTTGTCTGGGTGGCAGATTGTGGGGGCGGTGCTGGTGCTGGGGTCGGTGGGTTTGGTGCAGGGGGCTGGGACGATGAGTTCCAGCGCCCAGGGTAGAAGAAGTCAACTCTGGCGGCGAGGGGTCCAGAAAGCAAGACCTAGCTAGGCCATGGCGGGACTGCCCGGAACCATTGCCAGGTCGACGGTGTTGTTCGATCCGCTCACCTTGCTGATCTTGTAAGTAGTGGAACTGTCCTCCCTTCCTGGAGCGATCGCTCGTACCGCAAGTACTGACTACCTGCGGCCTGAAACGCTACTGGAAATTTGCTCCTGATAGGCGATGTGCTCAAAATTTAGCCCGTGGGCTGCGGAGATAGTAAGTTGCCCAACTGGCTCACCCAGGTTCAGCACGGTACCGTCTGGACGAATAGTCAGGGCATGCCCATCCAGTAACTTGTGGCAGTTTGGGCATAGACAAAGAATGTTGTCCAACGTATCGGGCCCATTGTGGGGTATGCCCAGCGGTCGGACGTGTGCACCCTCCGAATACGGCCCTGCGGAAGTGACAAGCCGTGTGCCGCAAATCTGGCATTTGTGGTCATAAAGCCGCTTGACCGAGGTTGTAACTTCATAGTTTCTAACGATGCGATAGATCTGTGACGCGCGGCGTAGTGGTGCCAGGTCTTCCCCACGTGTTAGGGCGATGGCAGTCTCATCGGGCATTAGGCTGTCGCCTGCGACTGCCCGCAGCTGGTAGATCAGCACTTTCCAGCCGTCGCGTATGCCCCAGCTCCAACTGGTGACTGTAAACAATCCGAGATAAATGTACTGTTCGTGTGACCGAACCCCCGTGAGCACCGATTCCTTGACCAGCACCCGAACGGGCCGGCCCAAATTGTGGTTTTCGACGAGGCCGAGATTTCCCTGCTCGAGTTTTTGGTCCGCTATGTGTCTGCCCGAATTGGGATTGCGGCCCCCAAATCCGGTGTATGTGATGAGGTCACCTTGAATCTCATCATCTGAGTATCCCGCTGACAGACAAATGGACTGTGTTCCGTGTGATTGACCAGCAATGCCTGCCTGCAGAGTCCTGTGCACACCGGCGTCGTAGGCCTCTCGCCGGTTAGCAAAAATGGTACCGGGGGGACATTCAGGGATTTCTCCGTATTGTGGTGAAGGTTGGTGATCGTCACGAACGACAAGTTCGATGCCAAAGCGTTTGAGGGTCTGCCGCGTCTCTTCCCCGCCGGAGAATAGGCGAATCGAAAGAGGGCCGTTGGCCGGATGTTGCTTTCCATATGCGACGGCCAGGAGCGGCTTCGAATCCACCAGCGTGCCATCAACGTCAGCGAAGTACCTATGTGACGCCTGCTGTTCATATTTTTTAAGGAATGCAGTTCGCCCTAAAGCTTGAAACTCGGCGACGGTCCTTGCGATTGCTGATGCGTCAGTCAGCTCCGATAATGCGCGCACAGAAGTAGCCCCCGGTCCTATCCCTTTTAGCGACGTGGTCTGAGTTCACATCGCTAGATCGTCTGAGTCTTGGCATGGTGCCACCGATCTGTAGTCAAAATATACGAAAATTGGCGTCACGTTCCTCAGGTGTCCATCACATATGGTGGGGACCTATATCGGGACGCCGAGGATGCCAGGTTCAGCTTCGGGCGCTCAGAGGCAATGCAGGCCCGACTCTCGCCCGGCCATTGCCCAACAACCCCACCTGTGGCACCCTCGTGGTGATCCTGTCGCCAGGGTGACGATGGGCTGCAGAGAAGGAGCCCATCATGGGACTCATCCACATAGACCTGTTCACCACGCTCGATGGTGTCGCGCAGGCGCCTGGTGGCCCCGAGGAAGATCCGGCCAATGACTTCGCGTTCGGCGGTTGGCAGGCGCCACTGATTGACGAGGTCGTGGGCCAGCAGATTGAGGCCGGCATCGAGGGGATGGATGCACTGCTTCTTGGGCGCCGTACTTATGACATCTTTGCCGCGTATTGGCCGCACCAGAACGGCCGGATCGCGGAGCTGTTCAACCGCATTCCCAAATATGTGGCGTCGCGTCAGTCTTTGAAACCCGAATGGGCAGGCACCTCGCAGCTCGGCCCCGACCTTGTCAGCGCACTGAGGCAGTTGCGCGAGGAGCACCAGAGTATCCACGTGATCGGCAGCGTCGACCTTGTCCAGACTTTGTTCGCAGAACGCATGTTCGATCAGCTCAACCTATGGGTGTACCCGATCCTGCTGGGGAGTGGAAAGAAAGTGTTTGCCGGTGGCGTGGTCCCGACGAACCTCCGGCTCATCGAACCTGTGGTCACATCGCCAAAAGGTGCCGTAATGCAGCGCTATTCCTTGGTTGAAGGGACGCCCGTGGTTGGGGACATGACGACGGAAGGCCAGTAGAAGTCAGACGGAAAGCCAAGGTCTCATCCAGCAATCCGCCCCGCCACATACTCCGCATCCATCCCCACCCCGCCCAGAATCGACGAGTAGTGCCGCGTCAGCCAGGGAAGCCCCACCGCGTACAGCCCAGCCTGCTCCGTAACACCCAAAGAGTGCTTCGGGTATCCCCATTCATCCAGCACAGGCAGGTTAATTAACGACAGGTCCAGCCCGTACCCGGTCGCCCACAGCACCGAAGTGATCCCGGCATCAGCCAGGTTCAGTGAAGCCGGCTCGGACGGCAGCCAGTCGTCCACGGGCACAGACGGCTGCAGAGGCGCGTCCAGGCCGGCCGCGTCAATGTACCCGTCCAGGGCCTTGCGCATCCGCTGATCGAAACCTGACTCGACTGTTGCCAGGCGTTCGGGGAGGTCGTCGCTGAAGGTGATGTCGCCGTCGTCGATTGTTTCCAACCGGCCGTGCAGGTGCATGCCCCGGCGGCCGAGCTCGCGGAGGTGGATGTTGTGGCCGCCGTCGGTGCCGGAAAGGAGCGGGTTGCAGGCGAAGCGGGCGGCGGGGGAGGGCAGGGCCTCGCGGGTGAGCGCGTTGATGCCGACGCCCGGTCCGTGCTTGCCGGTTTCCAGGAGCCAGTAGAGAATGTCGTGCCCGCGGTATCGGCGGGGAGCCTCGGGACACGTGGACACGGCCAGGTGGACCTCGCGTCCGGCGTCGTGCAGTTCCTCGGCGATCTGCCCGCCGGACTGGCCGGTCCCGACAATCAACACCGCGCCGTCAGGAAGTTGCTGCGGGTTGCGGTAGTGGTGGGTGTGCAGCTGGGTAACGGTCGCCGGCAGCTGCTTGGCGATGGGCGGCAGCTTGGGAACCTGGTACGCACCCGTCGCCAAGACCACGTTCCTGGCCATCAGGTGGCCTGCCGAGGTCTCCAAGCTGAAGGCCCCACCCGGCTCCACGTCGAGCCGGAGGACGTCGACGCCGGTATTCACCGGGGCGCTGATCAGTTCCGCATAGCGCCGCAGGAGATTCACGACGGCGGTGCGGGGCAGGAAGGCTTCTGGCTCGTCGCCGGTGTAGGGCATACCGGGGAGGTTGAGTGAGAAGTTCGGAGTGTTGAGGAAGAACCCGTCCCATCGGTCCTGATACGCGCCGCCCAGAGATTCGCGACGCTCAAGGAGTTGGTGTTCCACGCCGGCCTGGGTCAGCCAGTAGCTGGTGGCGAGCCCGGCTTGGCCGGCACCAATGATCACGGTATCTGGGGCAGATCCCACGGTGGAATTCTACGCTTCAGGACGGTGCGGGGGGATGCTCTTGACCTGCTTTTCTCTGGCACCAGCGTAAGGCTGGCGCCTCATCAACTATTGGTGGGATTGCAGATCGTGACCACAGACAACAGGACGCAGACACTCCACGTGACCAGCATGCTGATGCTCATCCTGAACATCCGATGGATAAATGTTTCGTGGCACTAGCCATACGGCCGAATCCCTGTACACTTGAGACTGTTGTTGTGTTTGGCATTTGGTAGTTCAGGCAGTCCCCGCAATCCTTCCGGATTGTGATGTTCTGAAGTAACGGTGGAGAACACCCCACACCGGAGACCCGACAGTCGGGATCATCTCCACCTTCAGTTAGGACTGAAAAAAATGGCTACAGGTACCGTGAAATGGTTCAACTCCGAAAAGGGCTTCGGCTTCATCTCTCCTGAAGATGGCAGCCAGGACGTTTTCGCTCACTACTCCGCGATCAACTCCTCGGGTTACCGCTCCCTCGAAGAGAACCAGAAGGTTTCCTTCGACGTAGAGCAGGGCCCCAAGGGTCCCCAGGCAGTAAACATCCAGGCTATCTAGTCTTCGGATAACGCAAAAAGCAGGGCCGGTCACTGACCGGCCCTGCTTTTGTTTAAGGCTCGTTCTGGTGGTGCCCGTCAGTCGAACTTCGGAATGCGTACCCAGGTGCCGATGGACAAAACTCCGAGCACCATCAGACATCCCATAAGCAGTAGAAGCCCAGGCTCGACCGCTACTGGGTAGGGTGGCCGCGGACTGAAGCCACCCCGGTAAGTGAAGACGTTCTGGCCCGCGGCCGTGAGTATGTTTCGAGGATCGTACGATCCGGCAAACGGCGCAACCATCAGCAAGCCACCAGCAGCCAAGCTCGGCAGAAGCGTGCTTCTCACCGCGAGGCCTACGAAGAAACCCGTGAGGCCGAAGAAGATTCCCACGCCAGTGCTGAAGGCGACCTGGAGAACGGGAGCGCCGGACTGGGCTTGCTCCACGGCATAGGGGAAGTTCGAATGGAGGTCGCCAAGAAACAGCTCGCTGATGGCAGGAGCCACAGTCAGACTCAACAACGCCAGCCAGACGACGGACAGAACTGAAACCACCACCACTGCGAATACCTTTGCAGTGATGTAGGCACCTGAGCCGTGTACGACCACGCGGTCCTTCAGTATTCGACGCCGTGCATCACCGGTGGCTAAGCCACATCCGTAAACGAAGAAGAGCAGTGGGAGGACCAGGAAGGTGATCATCTCGAGCCCCGTGCCGATGGCGTTTGATCCCTGTAGAGCCTGATTGGCCATGAAAGCGGACTCATAGTCGAAGCGTAGAGGGTTATCCAACAGCCTTTGCCCACCTTCGATGACGACGCTGCTGGGCTGATCCATTGCTTGCGTCAAAGTGAATCCGTTGGCCGCAGCTTGGTCAACGGTGGTTTCGAGCCTTGCCAGGCTGGCTCCCACGTTGGTGATGCTTCCAGTGAAAGCGAACACGAGCGCGAGGGTGAGGCCACCAAAGGGGAGGAGCAGTGCCCCGCCCCAGAGCTGATACTTCATCTCACTGCGGAAGGCGCGTAGGAGTTTCTTGATCACTTCAGGCCTCGCTTTCCGGTTGATCGTGAAGACGCACGACTTTCCCTCGTCGAAGCAAGTACGCCGCCGATGTCAGATCCCCGTAGAAGGCGCGGTCATGCTCCGCGATGACCACACAGGAGCTGACTGCGGCTGAGTCCAAGGCACGTCTGAAGGCAAGACGACCAACATCATCGAGTCCGGAGAGCGGCTCATCGAGCAGGATGCACGGTTGCTTCGCGGAAAAAGCCGCTGCCAACTTCAACTTCTTTCGCTGGCCAAGTGAATATGATGATGTCTTTTTTCTTAGTACGTCTGCCGGCAGGAAGTCTTTGACGACAGCATGCTTACCCAGCTGACTGGGAGGTATATCCAAAAGGATGCTCAGATTCTGCAGCCCGGTCAACCGCTCGTGGATTGAATTATCATCAAAAGCGACAGCAACCTGATCTGTGAGCGGGCTGTTATTCCAAGTGATGTCACCTTTTCTCCGCACAAGCCTCGCGAGACCTTTCAGAAGCGTGGTCTTGCCGGCTCCGTTGTCACCCAGGATCAAAAATGCTCCTTTTGAAGGGATAGAAAATGTTGCGCTTTGAACTATCGGTTTGCGCCCATATATGAGCGAGAGATTGCTGACTTGTAGCATTGGTCCTCATCGATGGTTGGGGCCGGCCGCCTGGGACCGGCCCCTGATTTCCGTTGCTGGGCCCTACTGTTGCCAGGCCGACCAAGCGCCATCTCCGTATACCGATGCACCTTGAACAACTGTGGCGTGCACAAGGTTGACGTTTCCCCACGGTGTGGGCGAGCCGACGCCGGCGTCGGTTAGTGCCCGGTAGGCATGCTGCCAGTTGTCGGTGTAGCTGCGATTGATGCCCAGTGCTTGCACGGTATTGAAGCCAAAGGCGCCTACACGCTGGTAACCATAACTGCTGGTGACCCTGCTCCAGTCGTAATAGAAGTCCACGTTTTCTTCCGTGAAGAGCATCCAGTTTCCGGAGTAGAGGCTGGCACGCCGGGAACCCACTGCTGTGGTTGAGTACGTGGGTTCCCCTTTCTTGAGACTCAGTTGATTGGATAGCCCAGCACTGGACGTGGCCTTGGAAGTAGTTATGTCCTTGAGTGTTTGCGTACTGCCTGGATCTTCAGCCGCTTGGGCTGGCATTGCTGTCATCGAGAATAGTGTTGCTAGTACTGCTCCCGTGATAAAAGCGTGTTTTTTCATAGCTGTATTTCCCCCAATGGAAATAGGCAAAGGATTATCTGGCGTCGATGAAATCCGGATTCATCAGAATTGCTCGCATTTCAAACCGAAAAGCGTAAAAAGCAATCAATACAGGTGAACCGGCGCCGGCTCTACGGCTCCATTGACGGACCCGGCTGAGTGGTTCAGGATCACTGTCAACCCCGGAATAATGAATTGTCAAGTCACATTAGTGAAGCTTGCTAAAATCTCTGGCGTCACCAACAGGGCCCCAAGCGGGCGTCGATGCGTCTCGAAAAGTAGTAAACATGTTCTAGCCATGATCTAGAGAATAGAACACATATCCACATAGCAAACTACACCCATGTAACTCTGCTCCCGGCCTTCGTAGCGTTGGTACCAATCCACCATCGAGACGAAGGACACCGCATGAGACTCGAGAAGGCCACCCACCACCTAGACGCCGCCCGCGAACACTCATTTTGGCCCAAATCACCACCTAGTAGGCCCCAAAACGGCCTGTGCAAGGCCGTTTTGCCACCTAGTCGCGTTTTCTGGTCCTAGCCTGCGAAGTGAGCCGCATGCCGGTCATCCAGAGAAACAGAAGGTTGGGTCGAGTGTTCGAATCTGAGGTTCAGCGCATCCTCGACTTTGTCGCACGCGGAATCGGAGTGAGGGTCATCGGAGCGGCTGGCAGCGGAAAGACTGCCGTGGTCCGCAACGTGGTGACCAACTTGGAGAAGACCGGAGTCATGGTCCACGCCATCACGGGCCTCCGGACCCACCGGACCATCCCGTTCTCTGCCATCAAGGGGCTCGGGCTGGACATGAGGCCCGGCCGTAGCGGTGTCTTCGACATCGCTGATGTGCTGGCCAGCAATCTGGCGATCGCAGGGAAGCATCTGCTGGTGGTGGACGACATCCACTTGGTGGACAACGAATCCTTGGCGGTCCTGGAAGCAGTCCGCCAACGCTCTGATTGCCCACTCATCGCTACGGCGCCGGAGCCTTGGAGCTACAGCAAAGGTCAACTGGCCGTGCTGAACAACGGACGGGAAGCCTTGTTGCAGTTGGACCCGCTCCACTATGAGCAGGTCCACGCGTTGGTCGCCCAGGTTCTCGGTGCGCCGGCGGACGCCGATACCACCGCCCGCATTCTCACCAAGTCGGCCGGGAATCCGCGGCTGATTGTCCGGATCGCGGAGACGGCCTCGCTCAGCAACCTGTTGGCGCTGAGGGACAAGAAATGGCGGATGACCTCCACCACACTGTGGAACGACCACCTGCGCGGAACGCTTGAGTCCCTGCTGGCCGAGCTGACCCCGGACGAATTCACTGGACTGCACATCATGGCGATACTGGGAACCGCCCAGCTTGATGTGCTGCACAAGGTCATTGAGCCTGAGGTCCTGGAAGGGCTGGAACGCCGCGGGTTCCTCTCGGTCCTCAGCGACCACCACAACGGGCCAACCGCAGCCATCAGTCCACCCGTCACTGCCGACTACTTCCGTGGCCACAAGACGCTCCGGGACAGGCAACTGCTGCGAAGCAAGATCGCTGGCGTGCTTCAGGGGTCTCCGGATATCCCACGGGAGAAGGCCACCACGGCTGACTGCCTCCTCCGTGCGCTGTCCGCGTTGCGTTTGGAGAGGGGCGACGAGGACGCTGTCACGGCACGCCACTTCCACGAGCACAACGCCGCCCGCGAACGGATCCGGTGGGAGCGCTGGGAAGCCGACAAGTCAGCCGCCAACGCAGCTGCGCTGCTTCGCGTCTATTGGGGAGCCCCGGTCAACCTGCACCGTGCCGTCCGAGCCTGCCAAGACACAACAACGCTCGACGCCGACCCCCGGCACCTGCTGTTCATCACCCTTTCCAGGGCGATGCTGGCGCTGCTCACCGGCAAAGGCTCGGAAGCCGCCGTCGACATTCTGCGGACGTTCGCAGACAACAATCCTGGCCAGGCTGATGATGCTGCAGCAGCCATGCTGTTCTTCAACGCCTCCTACGGGCGCTTCCCGAGGGCCATTAAGGAAGCAGAGACGCGCCCGGCCACGGGCGGGCTGATCACTGCGCTCATGGACTTGTATCGGCTCCGGCCAGAGGCTGCTTTGGATGCCGTGGAGGGCAGCGGCAACGGCGACGCCTTTCCGCACCTGCGGCCCTTCATCCAAGGGTTTGCTCTCTTCGCAGCCGGGCGGGTGGACGAATCGCTCGTCTTCGCCTTGGACTGGAGATCGGAATCCCGCAGGAATCTGGACCACTTTGGCGTGATCGCCAGCAGCTACATCGCCGCTCATGGCCTCCTTTACAGAGGACATTTTGAGGAGGCCGAGTACCTCATGAGCGGTGTCTTCGCCATGGGTCAACCAGGCTTCATTGTCGACTCCCTGTACGACGCCATGCTGCGGCTCGCGGGCCTCCGCCACGCCACCACTGCCAACCCGCCGGCGCTGTCCATCGGAACTCAGGCCCGTGCAGAGGCGCCGTTCGTTGGCCCCCTGCCGGGAACCGGTAGAGGTGCGTACGAGCTCATCGCCCAGCACGGTGCCGCGCCCGCCACGTTTGATCGCAAGGCCGAGAAGCTCATCAGGCGCCAGCTGAAGAGCGGGTATGTGCTGGAAGCAATGCTGACCGCGCTCCTCTGCACTTGCCTCAGCCCGGGGCGCCCCGTCCTTGACTTGCTGCGGGGAATCCTGAAAGAGAGCGGGATTGCAGTCCACGATCAGCTGGTGGCCATCGCCACCGCTGTGGTGGAAGGAGACCACAGCCTGCTGGGATTGCTGCTCAAACACTACGAACCTGATGCCGATACCTACCAAGTCGGCATGCTGCTCAGGGGCGCGCTTAAACGCCACGTCATCAACGGGGACACCGCAGCGGCAGACGCCATGGCTCAGGCCTCGTCAATGTTCGCTGTCCGGTTTCCCACGGCCAATGAGCAACTGTCCTTCAACTCTTTCAGGACCACACCCCTTACCGAACGCGAAATCGAAGTTGCCGTGATGGCCGGAAACCGCACCAACGTGGAGATCGCCGAGCATTTGGGCATCAGCGCAAGAACAGTGGAGAACCACATTTCCAACGCGCTGAGGAAGACCGGAGCAACGTCACGGAACAGCCTCTTCATGCTGGTGGGAAATTCACTTCCGCCACGCTGACCCGGGATAGGCTCGGAGCACCTCCGTTCCGAGCCTGCCCCTTCCGAAGGGCGCAATCCCGAAGGGTTTACGTGAGCAATTCCCCGGCCTTGGCCCGTCGACTGGGCACCTTTGATGCGTCCCTCATCGGACTCGGCTCGATGATCGGCGCAGGCGTCTTTGCCGCCTTCACTCCAGCGGCCACGGCTGCGGGCTCCGGACTGCTGGTTGGTTTGGTGGTGGCAGCCTTCGTGGCCTTCTGCAATGCGACATCCTCCGCGCAACTTGCCGCCGCCTACCCAACCTCGGGCGGGACGTACATCTACGGTCGCGAACGGCTCGGCCCTTGGTACGGCTTCCTTGCGGGTTGGGGATTCGTCATCGGAAAAACGGCCAGCGCAGCGGCCATGGCCATGACGTTCGCCGCCTACGCAGCCCCCGCAGGGTGGGAGCGCCCGGTGGCGATTGCCGCCGTCGTCCTTCTCACCACGGTGAACTACCACGGGGTAACCCGGACAGCGGGCCTCACCAGAATTCTGGTGGTGGCCGTGCTTGCTGCCCTGGCCATTGCGGTGAGCGCTGTGTGGGGCGGCTCCGGCCCGCAGCTCAGCAACGTGCTGGGGGACGGCCTCCTGGCGCACGGCTGGTACGGGATCCTGCAATCGGCTGGCCTACTGTTTTTCGCATTCGCCGGTTACGCAAGGATCGCCACTATGGGCGAAGAAGTCCGCGATCCGCGGCGCACAATTCCCCGGGCAATCGGCATTGCCTTGGGAATCGCCATCGTGATCTACGCCGTCATTGCAGCCACGCTCCTGGCAGCTTTGGGTCCGGCTGGCGTAGCGGAAAGTACGACGCCGTTGGCCACCGCCGTCAGTAACGGCACCTTGGCGTGGGCTGCTCCGGTGGTGCGTGTAGGGGCCGCCGTCGCTTCCTTGGGGGCGCTGTTGGCGCTGATCGCTGGCTTGGGAAGGACCAGCTTGGCGATGGCCCGCAAGCATGACCTTCCCTCTGCGCTCGCAGCCGTGCACCACAAGTACAAGGTTCCGCACCGAGCCGAAGTCAGTGTGGCGGTGGTGATCTGTGTGGTCATTGCAGTCGCGGATCTGCGTGGTGCGATCGGGTTCAGCTCTTTCGGCGTTCTGCTGTATTACTTGGTGGCCAACGTGGCCGCCTTCACCCAGCAGGCGGAAGATCGTCGCTACCCGAAATTCCTGCAGGTGGCTGGTGCCATCGCTTGTGTGGTCCTGGTGGCCACGCTGCCGCCCCTGTCCATTGGGCTGGGTGTGCTCATGTTCGTGGTCGGCATCGTGTACCGATTGGTTAGGCACGGCTCCACCCGGGGGTAGGTAGATGGAGCCGTGCCGTAGCGCCCCGGAACCGGGACGGGTGGGGTTCCCGCCGGACGCTAGGCTCCGGTTCGGAGGCACAAGACGAGACTAGGGTCTTGTTTGGGGCACTAGGTGTTCGAACTGACCAATTAGGTGCCGAAATCGGGGCCAGCTAGGTGGTCATGGGCCATAAATGAGTGGCGCCGAGAAGTCTCTAGGTGGTGACAGCGTGCTGACCGGGTGCTTTGCGCTTCCCCGCCCCGTCGGCGTGCTCTGCAGAAGCAGCCCCGGTCCCCAACCCGCGGACCGTCCATCCGGCACTCCGCCAGGCCTCAGCGTCCAGCACGTTGCGGGCGTCCAGGACCATCCGGCGTCGTACCAGTGAGCCAGCCGAAACGGGCGAGAGTGACACGTATTCGTCCCATTCCGTCAGCAGCAGCACCAGCTCGGCGCCTTCCAGTGCGCGCTTGGTGGAGGCTTCAAAGCGGATCTGCGGGTAGCGGATCCACGCGTTGTTGATGGCTTTGGGGTCCGTGACGGTGACGTGCGCGCCAGCTTCGGCGAGTTGCTGGGCGACGTCCAAGGCGGGGGAGTCACGGATATCGTCAGTGTCGGGTTTGAACGCTGCGCCCAGGATGGTGACCATCCGCCCGGACAGGTGGCCGCGGCACATGTCACGGGCGATCTCCACTGCACGGGAACGCTGGTCCAGGTTCACGGTGTCCACCAGGGCCATCCACTCATCCACGGACGGTACTGACAATCCGCGAGCCTGGGCGCGGAAGGATCGGATGTCCTTGGGCAGGCAGCCTCCGCCGAAACCCAGTCCGGCGTGCAGGTAGCGGTTTCCGATGCGCGGATCCAGGCCCATGGCTTCGCTGAGTTCGCTCACGTCGGCGCCGGACGCGTCGCAGAGTTCGGCCATGGCGTTGATGAAGCTTACTTTGGTGGCCAGAAAGGCGTTGGAGGCCGACTTGATCAGCTCAGCAGTGGCGAAATTGCAGACCAGGCGCGGGATGCCGGCGCTGATCAACGGCTCGTACACAGCGTCCAAAACCGCGGTGACAGGAGCGCCGGCAGCGGCACCCTTGCCGCCCGGGACCCCGTACACCAAACGATCCGGGACCAAGGAATCCTTCACCGCGGTGCCTTGGCGGAGGAACTCTGGGTTCCAGCCGAGCAGCACGTCCGGGCGGCGGGCCAACACATCGCGCAGCTTCTCCACCGTGCCTACCGGCACTGTTGACTTACCGACGACGGCGGCGCCCCTCGCCAGATGCGGCAGCAGGCTCTTCGTAGCGCCCATCAGGTAGGACAGATCCGCGGTGTCCGAGGTCTTGGACTGTGGAGTGCCCACGCAGAGGAAGTGCACTTCAGCGTCGGCGGCAAGGGCGAAGTTCGTGGTGAATTCCAGCCGACCAGTGGTTCGGCCATCGCGCAGAAGCTCGTCCAGGCCTGGCTCATGGAAGGGAGCCAGCGCTTTATTGAGCTGTTCAACCTTGGAGGCATCGACGTCGATACCCACCACTGTGTGGCCCATGGAAGCGAGCGTTGCTGCGTGGACTGCGCCGAGGTAGCCGCAGCCGATCACGGAAATCTTCATGAAGTGGGTCCTTTGCTTGATGTCAGTTCGGTGGGCCCGGTTTCACGGGAGAAGGAATCGATGACGTCGTTGTAGTGACGCACCAACTCGGCGCTGAGGACGGGCCACGTCCGGCCTTGGACCGAAGCGTGCGCTGCCGCGGCGAACGCCCGGCGCTTGGCGTCGTCGCCCATCAGGTCCTGCACGTAAGCGCGCAGCTGGGCAAGGTTCCCGGGCTCGTACAACCAGCCGGTCCGCGAGTTCTCGACGAGGTCCAAGGGTCCGCCGCGGCCTGTCGCCACCACGGGAACGCCCGACGACATGGCTTCCTGGATGGTCTGGCAGAAGGTCTCGAACTCCCCGGGATGAACGAACAGGTCAAAGGAGGCAACGGCCTCGGCCAGCGCATCACCGCCAAGGAAGCCCGTAAATACAGCACCGGGCAGCTGTGCTTTAAGGGCCGCGCGCTGCGGACCATCACCCACGATCACCAGCTTCGTGTTGGGCAGATCAGCCAGCACCGCGAGATCCTCAACCTGCTTCTCCACGGCGAGCCGGCCGACGTAGCCGATGATCCGGTGACCGTCGGGCGCTACTGAGCTGCGCCACGCCGTCGAACGTTTGGTGGGATTAAAACGTGCGGTATCCACACCGCGGCGCCACATGTCCACGCGCAGGATGCCGCGTCCGCGCAACTGGTTCAGCGCGAACGTGGACGGCACAAGGGTTCGGGTGGCCAGGAGGTGGATGTTGTCCACGCGGTTCCAAGCCCAGTTCTCCAGGAACGGCACACCATAACGGGCTGCGTAGCTGGGAACTTCCGTTTGGTAGATCGCCACAGTCGGGATGCCCAGCTGGTGGGCGGCCTGCACGGCGCGCCAGCCGAGGACGAACGGGGAAGCAAGATGAACAACATCGGGGGAGAAGTCGGCAAGGATTCGCTTGACCCGACTCACACCACCCAACGCGACCCGCACATTCGTGTATCCGGCCAGCGGCACCGACGGAAGCCGGTGCACATACGCACCTTTCTCGACGCTCGAAACAGCAGTGTCCGACGTCGACGGCGCGATCACCATCACCTCATCCCCGCGCTCCTGCAGATGCTCCAGCACCCGCAGGATGGAGTGGGTTACCCCATTCATCAGTGGCAGGAATGACTCGGCGACGATTGCGATCCTCACGCCTCCTACGGTGGTTGGGACGGTTGGCCTCGCGGGTTCAAACGGGTGGCCTGTGGAGGAAGAGTGGGTTAACAGGTGGGGGCCTTTTTGTCGCGGCACCCGCGTAGACTTCCCGTATCCGACGTGCTGGGCGTCGAAAGTTCTGGGGGTTTTGCCATGGTTGTTGCTGGGGATGGTTCGCGCGCGCTTGAAAAAGGACGGAAGGGCGCACGACGGCGACGCCGGGCAGCGGCCGGTACTGTCGCCGTCGGTCTGGGGCTGGGCATGATGCTGGGAACCGCGGCGTCGCCGGCGCTGGCAGACGACGTCACCAACGTGATTCCCGTTGGTGAGCGGCCGACGTCTATCGCCGTCAACCCGGTGACAGACAAGGCGTACATCGTGACCGGGGAGGGCATCTCCATCCTGAGCGGCAGCCAGCCCGACGGAATGCTCTACACCGATGACAGGCCTTCGGATGTGGCCGTAAACCCCGTGACCAACAAGGTGTACATCAGCGAGGTTGGCGGATCGGTTGCCGTAGTGGACGGCGCCACCCGGGCGTCCACCTCGGTGCCTGTGGGCTCCTCCCCGGGGACCATCGCTGTAAACCCCGTGACCAACAAGATTTACGTGGGGGTGGACAACGGTGTCACCATGATCGACGGTGCCACGCTGAAAACCACTCCGTTGCCGCTTGCGGGCGCCCAGGAGATTTTTGTTAATGCCACCACCGGGAAGGTCTACGTCCTGGCTGGCGGGATCATCAAGGTGGTTGGCGCCGGCGGTACGGTCACGTCCACCATCAACATTGGCGCGGGCGGCATCTTGGATGTTGCCATCAACGAGCAAACCAACAAGATCTACTTCACCACCCTGGGCAAGTACGGAGCCAGCGTCCGGGTGATCGACGGCATCACGGACACTGTCACGGGCTCTGTTCCCACCACCAACAACGTGGGCAAGGTAGCCGTGAACCCGGTGACCAACACCATCTACGTCGCCGCGGACAGCACCTCCCTTGACGGCTTCGTGACGGTCATCGACGCCTCAACGCTGACCCAGACCGCTGAACTTCGCACCCCCACCCGAATCCGGGACATAGTGGTCAACTCTGCAAGCAACAAGGCCTACGCGCTCCTGGGCGGCAGGGGAGTGACCGTGGTTGACGGCGACAACACAGCAACGGCCCTTTTCTCCGGACAAGAACCCTCTGATGCGGCGGTCAACCCCACCACCGGCCGGGTATACGTCTCCAACAGCAACAGTGCCTCCGTATCCGTGATCGACGGCTCTGTTGCAGCGCCGGTCCGGAACGACTTCAACGGTGACTCCTTCCCTGATGTCCTGGCTAGGGATGCCTCCGGAGTTCTGTGGCTGTACCCAGGCAACGGGTCCGGCGGCTGGCTTCAGCGTGTCCAGGTAGGACAGGGCTGGAACGTCATGACCGCCATGATCGCGCCGGGCGACTTCAACGGTGACTCGAACGCCGACCTGCTGGCACGCGATACCTCGGGGACCATGTGGCTTTACCCGGGTAACGGAAAAGGCGGTTGGTTGCCGCGCGTCCAAGTGGGCCAAGGATGGGAAGGGATGAGCGCAATTGAACCCATCAACTTCTTTGGCAACGGTTTCGGCGATGTTGTTGCGAGGGACCGCGTCGGCACGCTGTGGCTGTACCGCGGTGACGGCAAGGGTGGCTGGTTGCCCCGCATGTGGGTGGGCTCAGGCTGGTCCGGAATGTCCGAGATCACCGGCGCTGGCGACTTCAACGGCGACGGCGTAACCGATTTGGTAGCCCGCGACAGTGCAGGTGCCCTGTGGCTTTACCCGCCCACGGGAAGCAGCGGCTGGCTGCCCCGGCAGCAAATCGGACAGGGCTGGAACGCAATGGATTCTCTGGTTGGCCCCGGCGACTTCGACGGCGACGGACGCGAGGACATCCTGGCGCGGAACTCCTCGGGCGAGCTCTGGCTGTTCTCCGGCCAGGGTGGATCCGCATGGCCCACCGCCAAGCGTGTGGGCACGGGCTGGGGCGGTATGACGGCGATTCTGTAGTCAAGAAGCTTCAATTGATGGGCAACCGCGGCCGCTCCTGTCATGGAGCGGCCGCGGTCGTTGAATGTCAGTGTCGAGTTGTCAGGCCTGCAGATTTGCGACGGTTGCACGGCCCGCAGAGAATTTGCAGGTTTTCAACGTTGTTACTCCCACCCATCGATATGGGGATCACGTGGTCATATTGGAGTTCTCCGGTAGAACCGCAGGCACGGCATTGGCCCTCATCGCGAGTCCAGACGTACTGTTTCACGTCGTCGGGAATAGCCCGCCGTGCGGAAGCTCCCCGAGGCTGGGCTCCCATTGCGACTGTGGCTTGGGCTCGGTCGATCTGTTGCTGACGACGCTGGTTCTTGACTACCAGGAGGGCGCGTATTTCCCCAGATCTAAGCCCCTCATTTTCCCAGTAGAACCTATGTTGAAATTGCCAGTACCTGCGCTCACCGATCGACGTGATGGCGACGGGTTGGTTCATCTGCCGAACCTGAATATCGGCGAACTCCTGCTTTGAAAACTTGCTCAGACGGTAGGAATTTCGACCAACTGTCAGGATGGCGGGACCTTTTCCCGTCCAGAATCCCGGCTGATGATAGAGCGAGACGTTCTCCGCCGTCCGTAGCATTTTTCCCCCATATTTGTACGCGCTAATGCGATCGGTTACTTCGTCTCATACTGTAATTGATGGAACCGACAACTAAGTTGCTGCTGGCAGCGTCGCTGCTTTTGTTTCATTGCGGTTCTGCACTATCAGCCCCCACCCCGCGCATCCCGCAGATCCTTCCGCAGCCCACGGTTGTCCGCCCGGAGTCCCTTGTTGTCCTCCGCCAACCCTCGGTTGTCTTCCGTGAGCCCCCGGTTCCGTGCTTCCAACTCCAGCACGAGTTTCACGCCGGCCAGGTTCAACCCTTCTTCCAGGAGTGTCCCGATTCGTCGCAGCGTAGCGAGGTCGTTGTCGCTGTAGCGCCGGGTTCCACCATCGGTGCGGCCGGGGTTGAGCAGTCCCTTTCGTTCGTATTGCCGGATGTTTTGTTGCCCCGTTCCAACGAGTTCGGCCGCGACGGAAATCGCGTAGACGCCCATGCCGTCCCGGTTCTGACCCGAAACGGTGCCTCCGTCGGAAGCGCCGGTGCCCAGTCCGCCGTCGTGATCCTCTGCCGAATCAGCCATGGAACTCCTCCCGAAAATCTTCTGAAAACCCGCTTGCACTACTCTCTCACCAGTGCTATAAAAAATCTATACCAGCCATGACAGATCCAACGGGCTGGTGAGAACAAGAAAATCAGCATCACAACCAAAGGAGTGAGAACACCATGCTGATGCGCACTGACCCGTTCCGCGATTTCGACAGGCTCGCACAACAGGTTTTTGGCACAACAGCACGCCCCGCCGGCATGCCGATGGACGCATGGCAGGAGGGCGAGGAGTTTGTCGTCGCATTCGATTTGCCGGGAGTAAGTCCTGATTCCGTGGACCTCGACGTGGAACGCAATGTCCTCACGGTCAAGGCCGAACGGAAGTCGCCCGCGGGTGACAACGTGGAGCTGATCGCAGCCGAACGGCCCCAAGGCGTCTTCAGTCGCCAACTCATCCTGGGCGACACCCTGGATACCGATGGCGTCAAGGCAAGCTACGACGCGGGCGTGCTCACCCTCCGCATCCCCGTCGCCGAGAAGGCGAAGCCACGCCGCATCGAAATTTCGTCCAACGAATCCAGGCAAGAGATCAACGCATAACTGCGGCCTCCCGCAACCGATGGCCTCCGCCGGGGACAAGTTCACCGGCCGGGGGCCATCTCCCAATCCACCTCTTTCGGAACCTCCAGTGACCGATCAACCTGACCACTACGCCACCTTGCACGTAGCCCCCGACGCGACCTCCCGGGAGATCAGCCGCGCCTACCGCTCTCTGCTGCGGGCCCTGCACCCGGACACACGCCAAGGGGCCGACGACGGCGGCACCACCTCAGCGGCCGACGTCCAGGAACTGCACGCCATCATGGAGGCATACGTGGTTTTGTCGGATCCGAGGAAGCGGGCGGCGTACGATCGTGCGTGCTCCGGCTTGCCCGCCCGGGCTGCCGGAACACCTGTGAAAGTTCGCTTCCACTCAGCGCCCAAGCCCGCAGCAGGCAATTCGGAGCTGCCGCCCCTGTCCTTTGGCCCGCCACGTTGGGCCCCGTCGTCTCACCACACCCGCACCCCGAGGAGTCATTCATGAGCGCATGGCACCCTTACGACGGCCACATTATTCCCGCGTTCTACGAGCGCTTCGAGAAACGTTGGGGGAGAGGAACCGCGCCGTTCCTGGATCCAGAGGTTCTCGAACAGCCAATGCCCAGAGCCCAATGGATCAATCCGGATACTGGCGCCGCAGTAGCGGTGGTTCCTATTTGGACAGACGATCCAGAGCACCGTTCGTTCGGCGTCTTCTACCTCCCACCCGCAGGCGACATCTGGATGCTCCGACCCGGACCCACCACGTTCCTTGAGCCCAAGGCCGGTGGGTCGCAGGAACAGGTTTCTCTCCGCAACGACGCTTTCAAGAAGGCTGTGCATCACGCCAAGGAATTCATCTACGGGCCGCAGCTCTAGCCAAACAGAAAGCTCTAGCCAAACAGAAGGCTGGTGCAGCCTGGGAAAAGATCCATGGGTGGCTGCACCAGCGGCTAGTACGACTTTCTGTTAAAAGTTGTGACACCTGTTCATTGGCCGCTCCTAGTTCCCGGCTTCGGTTTTGTTTCCGGGTCTTTCAGCATCTGTTGGGGGCGCTGGGCGCCCGCGAAGAACACCTCCCATCTTACGGCGGGCCACGCGAAAAAGCGCAGGAATTCGCGGTATTTCAGGGGCGCCTGCCGGATGGGGGCCAGCCACCGTGGCACGATAGATCACGATGAAACTGCGCGCTGATCAGACCGGAAACCGTGGCCTCCCCATGCCCCTTTGGCTGCAGGGCGGTTTGGAAGCGGCTCAGTCGGCGTTCATTTCGGCCCTTGTTGTGGTGTTGCCGCTGGTGGGGGTGTGGGCCACCGACGGTTTCCAGGACCACAATGTTGACACTCTTGCCAGGCTCGGCGGTCAGGCATGGCTGCTGATTCATGGTGTTCCGCTGGCCTTGGCCCACGTGGACATCGGAACCGCGGCCCAGCCCGGGTCCGGTTTGTTGTCCCTGCATCCGCTGGGCCTGACGCTCATTCCGTTCCTGCTTGCCTGGCGAGCCGGTCGCAGGCTCGCGCGGGCCTCCTACACGGACCAGCTCTGGCAAGCCCTCATGGGCGCCTTTGTGGTGTACGCCGCGTTCGGCACTGCCACCGGCTTTGTCTGCCGCACGCCGGACGTGGTGATCAACCTCTGGTACGCCATGACCATCCCGCTGATCTCCTTCGCCCTGGGAATGCTCGTTGGCGCACGACGCGAGGCGGGCTCATGGAGCAGGCTCATCGGCGTGGACGCTGTTGCGTGGCTCTCCAAAACCAGCCAGCATTCCCGCTGGGCAGGCTCCTATGTGGGATCGGCGCTGAAGGCCGGCTTCGTCGCTGCGATGGCCGCCCTTGCCTTATCCGCTGTGCTGCTCGCCGTCACCATCGTGTGGCATTGGACAGACATCATCGCTGTGTACGAGGGCATCAAGGCCGGCGCTTTGGGCGGAGCTGTCCTCACCGTTGCACAGTTGGGCTTCCTGCCCAACCTCGTGGTGTACGCCTTGTCCTGGGCCTCCGGGGCAGGCTTCTCACTGGGGGTTGGCTCCACAGCGGGACCGCTGGGGACCGCCGTCGGACCTCTTCCCGCCGTCCCCATCCTGGGCGCCCTTCCCGCTGGTCAGCTGGACTTTGGCGCGGCGGCCCTGGCGTTGCCGGTCATGGCCGGAATCCTGGCTGGATGGTGGTTCCTGCGCGAAGGCGAGAACCACTTTGACGAGTGGCTCTCCATCAAAATCAAAGCCCGCTGGTTCACCGCCGCAGCCTCAACTTTGTTCCTGGGCGCGTTCATCGGCTCCGTTGCCGGGCTGCTGGGAGGCGCGTTGGCGTGGATCGCCCGCGGGTCCGCCGGTGTTGGGCGGCTCACGGAAATCGGCCCCCACCCGGTGTGGACGGCAGTCTGGCTGGCTGCGGAAGTGGGAATCGGCGTCGTGATCGGCTACGCAGTGGGACCTTGGCTGGAACGCCGCCAGAAGCTGCGCGAAGCCAACCTGGATGAAGCAGCGTACGACGACGAACACGCCTAAGCGGCGCGTCTCACGTCAGCGCTTGCCCTGAGGGAGCGGTGGCGGCTAGCGCAGCGGGCCCGGCAGCGAGTTTTCCAGCTGGGTCATGCACTGTGTCTTGGCGGATTCCGTGAGGGCTCCCCGTGAGCAGTCCTGGTACTGGCTGACCTGGTTGAAGAACAGGGCCGACGTCAATATCAGCAGGCACATGATGGCCGTGACCACTAGGCCGGAAATAGTGCCGAAAAGGATCAAACGGGGTTGCTTGTATTTCACGGTGCGCACCAGCACCAGCACGCCCAGTACCCCGGCGGCGAGCGTAAGTATGGCGCTCAACCACACGTAGTTCACGTTCAGCGAGAACACAAAGAACGATCCCAGCGCCGTCAAAAGGAAGGCACGGAACAGGATCTGGGTCACGCCCAGGGCAGACTTTTCGGCCTCGGAGCGGGATTGCTGGCTCGGCTGGGGACCGGAGTCGGGATTCATGTTTTCCAGCCTACGCGAGCCGCCCATAAGCTAGTGCAATGCGCATTGTTGTCCTCGTCTCCGGTACCGGTTCCAACCTTCAGGCTGTCATCGACGCCGTGAAGTCGGGTGATCTGGACGTGGACATCGCCGCTGTGGGCGCGGACCGCCCCGACACCTATGGCGTGGAGCGCTCCGACGAAGCCGGGATCGAGACCTTCGTGGTGAACTTCAACTCGTTCCAAACCCGCGCCGAGTGGGACGCCGCACTGCGCGACAAGGTGCTTTCCTACTCCCCGGACGTGGTGGTTTCCTCCGGATTCATGCGCATTGTGAGCGCGGACTTCATCGAGGCCTTCGGTGGCAAATACGTGAACACACACCCGGCTTTGCTCCCCGCGTTCCCCGGCGCGCATGGCGTCCGCGATGCCATGGCGTACGGAGTGAAGGTCACGGGCTGCACCGTGCACTGGGCCGATGCCGGAGTGGACACCGGCCCCATCATTGCCCAGGAGGCCGTGGCGATCCAGCCGGACGACACCGAGGAAACCCTGCACGAGCGCATCAAGATTGTGGAGCGCAGGCTGCTGGTCCAGACCCTGAAGGACCTCGCCGCCACCCCCGACCTGGTTGGGCTGGGGGGTTAGTCGAGGATCTGCTGCTTGGTTTCCGGCGCAAAGAACGCCATCCACAGCACGGAGATCAGCACCAGGCCGCCAGCCATCGCGAAGGACTGCGCCAATCCGAACTCGGGCCAGAAGAAGGACGCGAATACCAAGGGCCCGAATCCGGCACCGATCCGGGAGAACGTCGAAGCCCAACCGAAGCCGGATCCGCGAAGTTCGGTGGGGTACAGCTCAGACACGTAGGCGTAAAGCACCGGGATGGCCACCTGGACCACGAACCCGAACACCAGCAGCCAGAACACGGCGGCCGATGGCACATCCACCACCAAGGCCACGATCACCAGAGTCACTGCTGACAGCGGACCGGTGATGGCCAAAATCCACTTGCGGCCTACCCGCTCCACCAGCAGCGCTGCCACCACCACGCCCAGAAGTCCGACGGCGGCCATCCCGGCGGTTGTGACGAAGGCTTTGTACTCCTCGAACCCGGCCCCGATCAGGATGCGCGGCATCCACGTCAAGGACAGGTAGTAGACCAGCAGGATGGAGAAGAACAAGGCCCACGCCGCGGTGGTGATCTTCCAATTGAACGTCCAGATACTGCGCAGCTGGATCCACGCACTGCCTGCAGAGAGCCGGGGTGCCGACTGTGCGTCCGGGAGGCTGTAGGCGCGTGGCTCGGCTCCGGTTGCCTCCACCAAACCGTCAATGACGGCCGCAGCTTCAGCCCGGCGACCTTTACGGATCAGGAACAACGGGGACTCGGGGACTGATCGCCGCACCCAGAACACCAGGAGCGCGGGGATCACCATCACCAACATGGTGAGCCGCCAGTCGCCATACAGTGCCACCAGCCCCGCGGACACGAAACCGCACAGGGCAGCGCCCACGGGCCACCAACCGTCCATGGCTGTGAGCACCTTGCCCCGTTGTTTGCGGGGCGTGAATTCACCCACCAGGGCGTAGTCCACCGGGATACAGCCACCCAGGCCAAAACCGGCCATGAACCGGAAAATGCAGAACCACACGATATCCGGGGAGAAGGCCCCAAGGACGGTGAAAATGCTGAAGATCAGGAGGGTGGCCGTGAAAGCCTTCTTGCGCCCGATGGTGTCCGCGATGGTGCCCCACGCAAAGGCGCCCACAGCCATGCCGATCAAGTTGGACGTGCCGATCCATGCAGCGTCGGCCGGTTGCAATGACCAGTGCTTGGACAGCAACGGGATCAGGATGCCGTTGAGGGTCACATCCCAGGCGTCGAACATGAATCCCAGGCCGCCGATGACGAAAATCCTGCCTTGGACTTTCCAGCGCCACGGCAGATCCTGCACCACTTGCTCGCCGCTGGGCACGGTTGTGTACGTATTCATTGGGCCTCCTGCATGCAACCTTAAGCCCTGGCGGCCAACGTTACTTCTTGTCCTCGATGGCCCGACGCAGGAAACCCTCTGCTTCCTCCAAGGCACCCTTTGCCTCGCTGGCGTCGATGCCTGTCAGGAGCACCAAGATAGCTGCTTTTACTGATCCACCCACCGAGTCCAGGGCAGCAGCCGCTTCAGCCGCGGAAACGCCGGTGGCGTGCTGGACTGTCCGCTGCGAACGGGCCAGCAGCTTCTCATTCGTGGCACGCAAGTCCACCATCAGGTTCCCGTACGTCTTGCCCAGCTTCACCATGACCAATGTGCTGATCATGTTGAGGACAAGTTTCTGGGCGGTGCCCGAATTGAGCCTGGTGGAACCGGCAATGAACTCCGGACCTACCTCAACCTCAATGGCGGCATCAGCCACGTGGCTCACAGCCGAACCCTTGTTGCAGGCCAGGGACGCTGTGAATGCTCCCCGTTTCCGGGCCTCCTCCAGCGCGCCGATCACGTAGGGCGTCCTCCCGGACGCGGTGATACCCACGACGGCGTCAGCTTCAGTGACATTGATGTGGTGCAAATCCCGCGCGCCGGCAGTCGCATTGTCCTCCGCGTACTCCACGGGCTTCTGAATCGCTTCGGTCCCGCCCGCGATCAGCCCGACGACGAGTCCCGGCGGGGTGCCGAACGTCGGCGGGCACTCGCTGGCATCCAGCACGCCCAGCCGCCCCGCCGTCCCCGCTCCCACGTACAGAAGGCGCCCCCCGCGCTGGAGACGCTCCGCAACGGTGTCGACCGTTTGTACTATCGCCGGGCTCGCGGCTTCAACGGCCGCGTGCACGCCTGCGCTGTGTGCAAGCATCGCGGCAACGAGTTCGCCGGCGCCCATGGTGTCCAGGTTTTCCAGGCCTTCGGCGGTTGCCTCGGTCTGCAACCCGGCGAGTTCCGTCCGGAGGCCCGCGAGTTTGTCAGCGTCAGTCGGGCCGGGGTGTTCCGTCACGGTGGATGTACCTTTCCTGGATGAGCCCGCGGCGCGTCGCAGCGAGGGCGGCACCGTCCAGGCCATCGCCTAACGGGGCCACCACCTCAATCCCAGCCGAAGCGAGGGACTTCCGCAAGAGCGCGGCAAAGAAGTCCGAGCCCACCACTCCGCCCAGGAGCGCAACCCCGCTGTGTTCTTCACCTGATGCGCGCTCCACGGTCTGGGTCAGGATGCGGCACGCCTCGCCAACGATGCCATGTGCGACGGCGTCACCTGCCTCTGCTGCGGACAGAACCGAAGGCGCAAACCGGGCCATGGAGCGGTAGGGGTTCTCTTGTCCGGCAAGCCAGCCCGGCAGCATTTCGGGCGAATCAACCAGGGTGCTGGCCGCCGCGGTCAAGGACGTGGCGGGACCGCCGTCGTGCGCTTCAAGAACTGCCTGCAGACCTTGCTGGCCGATCCATCGTCCGCTGCCGCGATCACCAAGGTAGGGACCCCAGCCGTCGGCGCGGTGGAGAATTCCGGCCTCATCGAAGCGGAAGGCCACGGCTCCGGTGCCCACAATCAGCGTGGTGCCAGCGGCGCCGTGAAGTGCCCCGAGCTGGGCCGCTGTTGCGTCGGAGAGGACAGCGGCAGGGACGCCAAACCTTTGGGCCAGCAAGGTGGCGAGTTCCTGAGACTTTTCCGCGGACGCCTCGACCCCGGCCACTGCGGCACCGATGCCCGTGATCGTGCTGACGGGGAGGCCGGGCGGCAACAGGCTGACCGTTTCAAGGAGGAGCTCGAACGCGAGGGTAGGTCCGTTGTCCACGTGCACCCCCGGAAAGCCGTGCTGGTCCGCCGCACCCAGCAACTCATCACCGCTGCGCAACTCCACGCGGCAACGGCTCTTCCCAACATCGGCAACAAGAACAACCCCGGTGGCTTCCATGGCACCACCCTATGTTGTGGGGCCCGTTCTGCGTGTTTGGTTGGCGCTTTAGGGCGCAGAGTAGGCCCTGCAACGGGTGGGCTCTCCGTTGTGAGGCCCGATCTGCAGGGTATGGGTTGCGCTTAGCGCGCAGAGCGGGCCTCGCAACGCGGGCGCTACTTCTGTGGAGGAGTAGTGGTAGGGCCCAACGGGGGCGATTTCTGTGGATAACCGAATGTGAGCCATCGTTTCCCGCAAGCATGGATCCATGCGGAATCCCAGCCCTTTGCCGACGGACGTTGATCCCCAAGGCTTTCTCGTCGCCGACGCCTACGCTGCCGGTGTGCCACGGTGGCGACTCCAGACGAAAGAGCTTGTAACGCCGAGTCGTGGCATTCGTATTGCCAAGGGCGGTGAACTGGACCTCGCACTACTCGGGCGGCTGCACACCGCCGTCACTCCTCGCTGTGCAGTCAGTCACGTCACGGCAGCGTTGTTGTGGTCCATGCCGCTCCCCATTTACCTTGAGGAAGAGGGCAGGAACGGGCTACGTCACGTGACCCGTCGGCAAGAGATCGGCAGGGTCAAGCGTCGGGGAGTCATAGGACATCGGGCTCCGCTGCTTGCTCGGGACGTTCGTGTGGTGAACGGAAGTCAGTTGACGTCGCCGGAATGGACATGGGTGGACCTGGCCAGGCACATGGGCCGGTCATCGCTAGTGGCAGCCGGCGATTTTCTGTTGGCGCGAGAGAATCCGTTGTCCTCGCTTGAGGCGATCAAAGAAGTCATCGACCGGCGTCCCAAAGTCAAGGGAATCCGAATGGCCCGGGAGGTCCTGCCGCTACTGAGGCCGGGGGTTGATTCCCCGCAGGAATCCCGGCTTCGGTTGAAAATCGTCGACGCCGGACTGCCGGAGCCAGCGATTACCGCGCCAATCTTCGACGAGCGCGGCAGATACATATCGACGCCCGATCTCCAATACAAGGAGTACAAAATTGCCATGGAATATGAGGGTGATCATCACCGCTCCGACCCAGTGCAATGGGGCAGGGACATCGAACGCGACGACCGGCTTCGAGCTATGGGCTGGATCGTGCTCAAATTCTCCGATGTCCAGATGAAAGGTGGATGGGCCAACGCAGAACGCAAGGTGCGCGATGCGTTGGCCTCGCGCGGGTGGCGAGGCCCGGCGTCGTAAAGTCTTGTCTGCCCCGAGTTGTGGGGCCGGGTGTGCGCCTTTCGTGCCTCGAGCTGGACGCAGAGTGGGCCTCACAACGTAGTGGGTGAGCTTGTGGGGCCGGGTGTGCGTCCCGCGAGCGGGATGTGGCACGCAGAGCGGGCCCCACAACGTAGCGGGTGAGCTTGTGGGGCCGGGTGTGCGCCTTTCGTGCCTCGAGCAGGGCGTAGAGCGGGCCTCGCAACGCAGGGGAGGGGGCTGCGACGACGCACAAGCGGGGCGACAACGAAACACGATAAACTGCCCGTATCCCCACACCCGCCACACCACCCGCGATATCTACGCGAACTAAGACGGAGACTTTTGTGAGCTTGACGCAGCTTGACCGTGTTCCCATCCGCCGTGCACTGATCTCGGTTTACGACAAGACGGGACTGGAGGAGCTCGCGAAGGGCCTGCACGCAGCAGGCGTCGCAATCGTCTCCACCGGGTCCACCGCCAAGAAGATCGCCGCCGCAGGCATCCCGGTCAAGGAAGTCGAAGAAGTCACCGGCTCCCCGGAAATGCTGGACGGCCGCGTCAAGACCCTGCACCCGCGCGTGCACGGCGGCATCCTGGCTGACCGCCGCGTCCCGGCGCACATGGACACCCTGGCCGGTATGGAAATCGAAACCTTCGACCTCGTGGTGGTGAACCTCTACCCGTTCGTGGAAACCGTGAAGTCCGGCGCAGCGCAGGATGACGTGGTGGAGCAGATCGACATCGGAGGCCCCGCCATGGTGCGTTCGGCCGCGAAGAACCACGCCGCCGTCGCCATCGTCACGGACCCGACCTTCTACGGTGCAGTTGTCGACGCCGCTGCACATGGCGGTTTCGACCTGAACACCCGCCGCCGCCTGGCCGCCAAGGCCTTCGCCCACACGGCCAGCTACGACAACGCTGTTGCTTCCTGGACTGCCAGCCAGTTCCTGGACGAAGACGGCGACGGCATCATCGACTGGCCCGCCTACGCCGGCCTGGCCCTGGAGCGTTCCGAGGTCCTCCGCTACGGCGAAAACCCGCACCAGCAGGCCGCGCTCTACGTGGACAAGGCTGCTCCCGCCGGCATCGCCCAGGCTGACCAGCTGCACGGCAAGGCCATGAGCTACAACAACTTCGTCGACGCCGATGCCGCCCTCCGCGCTGCCTTCGACTTCGCCGAGCCTGCCGTCGCGATCATCAAGCACGCCAACCCGTGTGGTGTCGCAGTCGGTTCCGCTGATGCCGCGGACCCGATCGCCGACGCCCACGCCAAGGCCCACGCCTGCGACCCTGTCTCCGCGTTCGGTGGAGTGATTGCCGCCAACCGCACCGTCACCGCCGGCATGGCCCGAACGGTTGCCGATATCTTCACCGAAGTTGTCATCGCCCCGGACTTCGAGCCGGAAGCCGTGGAAATCCTCTCCAAGAAGAAGAACATCCGCCTGCTGGCCCTCCCTGAGGGCTACGGCCGCTACCCGTCCGAGATGCGCCAGGTTTCCGGTGGCGTCCTGGTCCAGATGAGCGACAAGGTAGACGCCGACGGCGACAACCCCGCCAACTGGACCCTCGCAGCCGGCGAAGCCGCCGACGAAGCAACCCTCGCTGACCTCGCTTTCGCCTGGACCGCGTGCCGCGCCGCCAAGTCCAACGCCATCCTGCTGGCCAACCACGGTGCAGCAGTGGGCATCGGCATGGGCCAGGTCAACCGCCTGGACTCCTGCCGCCTGGCCGTGGAGCGCGCCAACACGCTGGGCGTGACGGTGGAGTCCGACGTCGAAGGCGCTGGCGGTGCATCCAACGCCAGCGGTGCCAACGCACCTGAGCGCGCCCGCGGTGCAGTTGCTTCGTCGGACGCGTTCTTCCCGTTCGCTGACGGCCTGCAAATCCTGATCGACGCCGGTGTCCGCGCCGTGGTCCAGCCGGGCGGTTCGGTCCGCGACGAGGAAGTCATCGCCGCAGCCAACGCGGCAGGCATCACCATGTACTTCACCGGTGCACGCCACTTCTTCCACTAGGGACATCCACTAGGGACAAGAACTAAAGCGCAACGCGACGGCGGCCGCCCCCTTTCCGGGGACGGCCGCCGTGGTGCTTAAGGCACGTACTTAACAGGGACGCGCCTACAAAAGAGAGTCCGTTACGACGCTGCGGCTGTGTTGTAGGTGGACTGGATCACGGTGCCCCAGTACGGTCCGTACATGGACGTGGAGTTTGTGCCGTAGCCGTAGCTGTTCACGGAGTTCTGGTATCCGGTGGAGCTGTTGCCGATGAACCACGGACCACCGGAAGATCCACCGGTCATGTTGCAGGGGATTCCCTGGCTGTTGAACTGCGGGTTGTAGGGATCGTTGGTGGCGGTGCCGGAGCAGCTCTTCAGCGATTCGCCGTTGAAGGGCGAGGCTGCCGGGTAGCCGAAGGACTTGTAGCTCAGGCCGCGGGCGGCGTTGAACTGGACGCCGGAGGACCCGACGACGTCTGCGAGCTTCTGGCCGTTGAGGGTGTTCACCACTGCGAAGGCGGTGTCGTACTGCATGTTGCCGTTGGAGGCCCACTGGCTGGGGGAGTACAGCGCCTTTGCCGTCCACTTCCCGTAGGGTGCGGCGCCGTTGAGGTAGGCGGGGACAAATACGAAGTTGGTGGCGTAGGCGCCGGGTCCTTCATTGACGCAGTGGCCGGCGGTGGAGACGGTGCTCTTGTTCGCAGCGGTTACGGAGTTGCCGGAGCAGACGTAGTTGGAGCCACCCAGGGTGAAGAAGATCTTGCCGATGTGCTTGACCGGGGTTTCGCTCTGGTTGACTTTGCGATCGATTACCTTGGAATCAGCAGAGGCCTGCTGGCCGGGGATGCTGCTGACGGCGCCCGGGGCTTCCGGGGCGGCACCCTTGCCGAGGTTCAGGAGCTTGCCGCGCTCCAGGGCCTTGGCGCCCAGGACGTCGCCGGACTTGGCGTTCTTCATACGTTCCGGTGTCCAGTAGTCCGCTGCACCGGCGTCGGACACTGCATGGCTGCTGACCGCAGCGCTGCTGGAGTCTGTGGTGGTGACCGGTGCCGCGTTGGCGCTGGTGGTTCCAACCAACGCCATGATTGCGGCAGCGGACAGACTCAGCAGGCTTGTGGCCAGGGTCTTGGTTTTCGTCACGTTGTTCCTACCTATCGAGGGAGTGAGGCGGCCAGTGATGGCAGCCGCCGACTGACGAAATCGAAGGTATCCCGCGTATGACAACTTTGTAAAGAGATGTTTCAGAGTTTGTGATATTTTGCTGTCACTTCCTTGTTGAGCTATGCGCCAAACCGAAATGTCGCCAAAGACAGGCGCAAACGCGGCTCAATTAAGGTGTACGACGGCGGTCCCGGGCAGGGGTGCCGGAGCGGCGCCGGGCCAGGAGTCACCCCCTCCGAGGGTGCCCAGGTTACGGGCGCCCTGCGCGTCGTCCGGGTTCAGCTCCACCACAATGCTGCTGTACTGGTCAGCCGCAGCGGCCGGGGTGCTTTGCTTTATGGTCCATCCGGACTCCACCCCTGCTGCCACCAGGTCGAAAGGAGGTTGGCCGTCCGAAGTGCTGCTGCTGATAGCAATTTGGGTGGTGGGTTTGTAACCCTCGCCCACGGACCACGTGGTGCGGACGATGTAGTCAACCAAAGCATCGCCGGCCTGGATGGAGTGGCCCGGGTCCACGCTGATACCCAGGTGGTAGCCGGTATTGCCCTTGATGTTGGGAGCTGTCCCGCCGGTGAAATCCGTGACCGCTATTCCTGGAATGGATTCGATGGCCGCCCGTGCCTGGGCCAGCGTCTGCCCGGTGGGGGCGTCGTGCGGGACGGTTTCCCGGGCTGTGGGTGGTGTTCCCGGAACTGTGCAGGCGGCCAGGCCCAGGAGCGCTCCGGCAAGGATCAGGGTTAACGGGGCAGCTGGACGTGTGCGGCTCATGCCATCACTATTGCCGGTTTTGCCGCGGCAGTGTGGTAACGAACACGTGATCCCGGACACGAAGAGCCGTGAAAACGGTGTGCTCGGGTAAGTTAGAGATGTTGAAATCTGCAGACTTTTCAGGGAGAACCCCGCCAATGGCCAAGATTATCTATACCCACACAGACGAAGCGCCGATGCTGGCAACTTACTCATTCCTGCCGATTGTGGAAGCGTATGCCTCGACCGCCGGTGTAGAGGTGGAGACCCGCGATATTTCGCTGGCCGGCCGCATCATCGCCGTTTTCGGTGATTTCCTGACAGAAGAGCAGCGCACGGGCAACGCCCTTGTTGAACTCGGCGAACTGGCAAAGCAGCCGGAAGCCAACATCATCAAGCTGCCCAACATCAGCGCCTCCGTGCCGCAGCTCAAGGCTGCCATTGCCGAGCTCCAGGCCCAGGGCTACGCCCTCCCGGACTACCCGGACAACCCCTCCTCCGACACCGAGACGGACATCCGCTCGCGTTACGACAAGATCAAGGGCTCCGCTGTGAACCCGGTCCTGCGTGAAGGCAACTCGGACCGCCGCGCACCCCTGTCGGTGAAGAACTACGCCCGCCAGAACCCCCACTCCATGGGTGCCTGGACCGCGGAGTCCAAGACCAACGTTGCCACCATGGGCGAGAACGACTTCCGCTCCAACGAGAAATCCGTGGTCATCGAAGCCGATGATGCGCTCACCATCCAGCTGGTCCGTGAAGACGGAACCGTGAAGGTCCTCAAGAAGGACTTCCCCGTCCTGGCCGGCGAGATCGTGGACGGCACCGTCCTCCGCGCCTCAGCGCTGGACGAGTTCCTGGCGGCGCAGGTCGCCCGCGCCAAGGAAGAGGGCATCCTCTTCTCCGCACACCTGAAGGCCACCATGATGAAGGTCTCCGACCCCATCATCTTCGGCCACGTGGTCAAGGCGTACTTCTCCGAACTGTTCGAGACCTACGGCAAGCAGCTCGCCGCAGCAGGCATCAGCCCGAACAACGGACTTGCCGCCATCCTCAACGGTCTGGAAGACCTGCCGGAGGACGTCCGCGAAGGCGTCAAGGCAGCAATCACCAAGGGCCTGGAAGACGGCCCGGCTCTGGCAATGGTGGACTCGGACAAGGGCATCACCAGCCTGCACGTCCCGTCGGACATCATTGTGGACGCCTCCATGCCGGCCATGATCCGTTCCTCCGGCCACATGTGGGGCCCGGACGGCAAGGAAGCCGACACCCTGGCAGTCCTTCCGGACAGCTCCTACGCCGGCATCTACCAGGTTGTCCTGGACGACTGCCGCGCCAACGGTGCCTTCGATCCCACCACCATGGGCACCGTCCCCAACGTGGGCCTCATGGCACAGGCAGCCGAGGAATACGGCAGCCACGACAAAACGTTCGAGATCGAGGCAGCCGGCACCGTGCAGCTGGTGAACAAGGCCGGCAACGTCCTGATCGAGCACCAGGTCTCCCCGGGTGACATCTGGCGCGCATGCCAGACCAAGGATGTCCCGGTCCGCGACTGGGTCAAGCTGGCTGTTACCCGTGCCCGCGCATCCCAGACCCCGGCCGTGTTCTGGCTGGACAAGACCCGCGCGCACGACGCCAACCTGATCGCCAAGATCAACGAGTACCTCAAGGAACACGACACCGAGGGCCTGCAGCTCGAGATCCTTTCCCCGGTTGAGGCCACGGCCTTCACCCTGGAGCGCATCCGTAAGGGCGAGGACACCATCTCCGTCACCGGCAACGTCCTCCGCGACTACCTCACGGACCTGTTCCCCATCCTGGAACTGGGTACCAGCGCCAAGATGCTCTCCATCGTTCCGCTGATCAACGGCGGCGGCCTGTTCGAGACCGGTGCAGGTGGCTCCGCTCCCAAGCACGTCCAGCAGCTGGTCAAGGAAAACCACCTCCGCTGGGACAGCCTGGGCGAGTTCCTTGCCCTGGCCGTGAGCTTCGAGCACCTTGCCACCACCACGGGCAACGCCCGCGCCCAGGTCCTGGCCGACACGCTGGACCGCGCCACGGGCACGTTCCTGCTGGAGGACAAGTCCCCGAAGCGCAGCGTGGGAGACCTGGACAACCGTGGAAGCCACTTCTACCTGGCCACGTACTGGGCACAGGAGCTGGCACAGCAGACCGACGACGCCGAGTTGGCCAAGGACTTCGCGGCGATCGCCGAAGCACTGACCTCCAACGAGGCCACCATTGTTGGCGAGCTGGCCGCAGTCCAGGGCCCCGGCGTCGAACTGGGCGGCTACTACCGTCCGGACGCTGCCAAGGCCGCAGAGATCATGCGTCCGTCCGCCACCTTCAACAAGGTCCTCGCGACCCTGAAGAAGTAGTTCCGGCATAACGGAACCGGCCCGCAGGCATTGCCTGCGGGCCGGCTCCTTTTAAGCGTGTAGTCAGCGGTCCGCGCGGAACCGCCCAGGTGCCATGCCGCCGTCGACGATGTCCTTCAGCACCCGCCCAATGGCCGGAGTGAACTTGAAGCCGTGACCGGAGAACCCGGCCCCCACCACCAGCGGGCCAAAGCCGTCGAGCACAAAATCCTCCGTGGGCGTGGTGGTGTAGGTGCAGCTGATGGGCACCACGCTGGAAGGGTCGACGCCGGGGAGCCACTCTTCGGCGTACCGCACCAGGGCTTCGAGCTGCTGGGGGATGGGCTCGAAAGTGCGCTGGTCCGGGTCCATCACCGGGCCGACGCCGTGCCAGCCCGCTTTGACGCCTTCGCCGGGGGTGAGCATCCCGTAGACCGGGCTGAACCAGTACTCGTAGAGCTCGTTGTTGGGGTCCGGATCAGGGCTGTGGTTGAAACTGGGCCACACCAGGGTTTTATCCACCGGGGTGAAGTGGGCGGGCTGCTCCTGCGTGACCACCAAGGCGGGGAGTTTCACGTGCTTGCTGACCAGCTTGTTGGTCCAGGCGCCCGCAGTGACCACCACGCGGCTTGCGGTGTACTCGGTATCTTCGGTCACCACCACCACGGAATCATCGCCGTCGATCCGGATGTCGTGGACCGGCGTCGAATACTTGAAAATGGCTCCGCGGGCCTCCGCGCTTTTGCGGAGCGCCACCAGGGCATCGGCAGAGCGGATCCGGCCGGAACCGGGCACGAACAGGACGTCGGTGGCGAAGTTCATGCCCTGCCAGCGGTTGGCGGCGTCGTCGGCCGAGATGAAGTAACTTTCGATCCCGCGCTCTTCATGGGCTGCGCGGACCAGCTCCAACTTGGGGACGTTGCCGTGGTTCGCAAGCCCCACCAGGTCCAGCAGGGGCGCGCCATTCTCGGCAGCGAGCTCGTCCCACAGCGTCTTGGATTCCGCCAAAAGGTCCAGGTAGTCAGCCTCTGCATAGGCGGTGTTGAAGTTGCGCGTGGCTCCGTGCGAGGCGCCCATGTGGTGCCCGGCCTCGAAACGCTCCAGCAGGACCACCGACTTGCCACTGCGGGACAGTTGCCAGGCTGCCGCCGATCCCATGGCTCCTCCGCCAACAACTACAACGTCTACCTGCATGCCTGCTCCATCCCGCGTTGGCCCTCGTCAAAACCGCAGGCCCGCGAATGGGCCCACCCCCATTCTGCCCCCACTCACCCAACCAGGGGACAGCAGACGTCGTCATGGGAGCAGGTGCGGGTGCCCACGTTTGGTGTGCGGGCCGGGGCATGGAAGATTGGGACCGTGAAATTCCTTCACCCGTCACCCAAGTCCTCAGCCCGCGGCGTCACTGTTCTCCGCGTGGTGTTCGGTGTGCTCATCATGGTTCACGGCATCCAGAAGCTCATGGCCGGGCACGCCGCCTTTGCTGCATCGGTTGCCGCCATGGGCGTGCAGAAACCCGAAATTGTGGCGTGGTTGGTGATCGCCGGCGAGCTGGGCCTTGGCCTGCTCCTGGTCCTTGGCGCCCTGACCCGGGTGGCAGGATTCCTTGCCGCCATCATGTTCGCGTCCATCTGGTTCGTGACCGAGGCCGGAAAGCCACTTCTCACTGATGCCGCGGGTGTCACAGGGGAATTGATCCTGATCTACTTCGCGGTTTCGGTGGCTTTCATTTTCCTGGGATCCGGTGCGTTCTCGCTGGACCGCAAGCTTGCCCGCCAACCGTCGCGGGCAGGCCGCTGACCAGCACACGCGGGTTAATTCACGACGCCGGTACTCACCGCTGGTCTGCAGCCTTGCGGGCATCGTTGGGGTACCGGATGCCCAGCTGTGAGCGGACACCATCGAAGAGCCGCATGACGTTGACGGAGTCCTCCCACGGCATGACCGGGCTTTGGACCAGTCCCTGCTGGACGCACCGGGTCACTTCACGGAGCTCGTAGGTGTAGCCGGTACCCACCACGTCAAAGTGTTCAGTGCGGGGCTCATCCCACCCAATGCGGACCTGCAGTTCCCGGGGGTTGTTCACGGATCCCACTGCCTGCAGGAAGCCCAGTCCGCCGGCCACCGTGGCTGTCCGTGGTCCATGGGCCATCAGGGAAGAAGTGAGCTGTGCTTGCGCGCCGCTGGAGTATCCCAGCGTGAGCGCATTCTGGGTGTCCACACCGTCCCCGTTCAGCGAACCCATGGCCGTCACGGATTGCGGGAAACCCAGCGTTCCCAAGGCCCACAGCAGCGGGTAGACCGTGATGTCCAGAAGCGCCCCGCCCCCGTCGTTGAGCGCCCAGATCCTCGCCGAGGGATCGTAGGGTGCCGGAAAGCCGAGGTCCGCACTTACCCACTGGATCTCCCCGAGTTCCCCTGACGCTGCGATGCTGAAGGCCCGTTGCATGCTGGGGAGGAAGCGGCTCCACACGGCTTCCATGAAGAACACGCCGTTCTCCTTGGCCAGGGCCACCAGTTCCGTGGCCTCGCGGGCATTGATAGTGAGGGCTTTCTCGCACAAAACATGCTTGCCTGCCCGCAATGCAGCCGATGCGATCTGGAAATGCTGCGCGTGGGGAGTCCCCACGTAGATCACGTCCACGGCAGGATCTTCCACCATGCGCTGGTAGCCGGGGACGCCGCCGTCGTCCCCGTAGGCCTTGCTGAAGCCGGAAGCGGTAGCGAAAGCCTCCGCGGCAGCCTGGGTCCTCGAGCTGACGGCGTACAGTTCAGCATCCTCAAGCAGCGCCAGATCCTTGGACACGCTGGCAGCGATGTTGCCTGTGGACACCACGCCCCACCGCAGCGGCCGCCCGGTGGCTGCGGTGGGGTCCTGGTTGCTTTGCTCGAACAGCCATGGCGTGGCGATGGGGAGATTCATGGTTGCCATCCTGTCAGACATTGTGTCCGGTGCGGACCTCCTCCGTGAGCTTGCCCTGCTGCAGCCGGAAGCAGCGCTCAGTTTTCCGTGCGAGGCTGCGATCGTGGGTGACCACCAGGATGGTGGTGTTGTGGTCGCGGCTCAGCGAGCTGAGGAGTTCAATGATGTGCTCGCCGGTTTGCTCGTCCAGGTTTCCTGTGGGCTCATCAGCGAGGATCAGCTTGGGTTCGTTGGCCAAAGCACGGGCAATCGCCACACGCTGCTGTTCGCCACCGGACAATCGGTTGGTACGGCGCGAGTGCTTCTCCGGATCCAACTGCACCTGCTCCAACAGCTCTTTGGCCCGCTGAAGCCTGGCCGCTTTGCGCACACCGGCGAACTCCATGGGGAGCATCACGTTGTCCACGGCGCTGAGGTTGGGGATCAGGTTGAATTGCTGGAACACGAAGCCAATATCACGCCGGCGATACTCAGTCAGCTTCCCGTCCGGGAGTCCAGCCAGGCTGACGCCATCCACCACCACGTCCCCGGAAGTGGGCTTGTCCAGCGCGCCCAGGAGGGACAACAGCGTGCTTTTGCCACTGCCGCTCTTGCCCACGATGGAAGCCAGCGAGCCCTTCTGCAATTCGAAGCTCACACCGTTGACGGGCTTAATGGTCCGGTCACCGGACTTGAACTGACGGACCAGATCCTTGACAACAATCACGGCTATTCTCCTCGGAGTACTTCGATGGGACGGATACGGGCAGTCAGCAGCGCGGGTACCAGGGCACCGATGATTGCCACGGCGAAGACGGCGGCAATGCCCGCCGCGAGGATGCCGGGGGAGACACTGGCTGTCACGGAGGTCAGCAGCTGGGAAGCGCCACCGAAGGGACCACCCTGGCCTCCGGCTCCGGGGAATCCACCACCAAGGCCGCCACCCGGGGCTGCACCGTTTGGCATGGCTCCAGCCAGGCCGCCGCCGCGCTGGGTGGTGGTTGCCGCCGTCGTGGTGGTGTTCGAGCTGATGAGCGCGGAAGCGATGCCGCCGCTGGCCAGTGAAGCGATCACGGCACCCACCACACTGCCCAGGGCCACCAGCACCAGGGACTCCAGCACGAACTGCAGTCCGATGGTGCGGTTACGGGCTCCGATCGCCTTCAGTACACCAATCTCCCGGCGGCGCTCGCGGACCAGCATCACCATGATGAGCAGGATGATGATGCCTGCGGTGGCGAGGGCTGCGATGAACGCGATCAGCGAGATGTTCTTGACGCTGTCCAGCGAACTGACGGCTGTTTCAAGGTTGCGCTGGCCTTGGGTGACGTCGGCCTTGTCCGTGCCGAGGGCGCTTTGCACAGCGGTCTTGGTGCTGTCAACGTTCTCCATGCTGTTGACCGTCACGATCATGGTGGAGAGTTCGTCCGGGGTGTCTGCCAGGGTTTGGGCCTCCGGAAGGGTCACGTAGACGGCGTTGTTGCCGAACGTAGTCCCGGCGTCGAAGATGCCGGCAACGGTGAATGTAGTGTCCTGGATGGTGAACGTGGATCCCGCGGTGAGGCTGTTTTTCTCTGCAAGCGAGGTTCCCACCAGCGCTTTCGCCTCCGCGGTGGTGTAGTCGCCCAGCCCGGTGCCGCTGGTGATGTTCAGTGCCTTGCCGGTGGTGTCCACCTCGGCGCCGATACCCGTTGCCGTGATGGGGAGCGTGCGCGGGGGCTGGGCAGCTGTTCCTGTGGTGCCGGTTGTTCCTGCGGAACCGTTGCGGTTGCCCAGCGTTCCGGCGTCGACGGCTGCCGTCAGGTTGGTGCTGACCGTGGCCTGTTGTCCCCCCGGGCCAAAGCCGCCACCCGGACCGGCCTGCTGGGTGGTTCCGGACGTGGTTCCGGTTGTACTGGTGGTGCCGGTCTGGAGGCGCAGTGCCTTTGTGCCCACCACGGACGTCACGTTGGTGACCGACGCAGCAGTCTGGGCCTCCGCCGTCGTGAGCGGTTCACCACCGCCCTCGAAGCCTTGGCCGCCAGCCGGATTAACTGTCAGCGTGGTGCCCACGGAAGCGTTGAGCTCCTGGACCTTGGCGCCCACCGCCTGGTTGGCCACCAGCATGGCCAGGGCCAAACCGATGGCTACGGCGAGGACGGCCACCACTGCGGCCGTTCTGATTTTGTTGCGGAAGGCATTGCCTACGCTTCGGGCGAGGACGCTCACGTTTCTCCTTTGGACCTGCGTGGGCCGGGGGAGCGGCCCCGGCCCGCTCAAGCGCGCCGCGTGTCCAACATTGCTGAGCGCCGCTGTGCGCGAAGCCAGCCGAAGCTATGCGTGGGCTGTGAAAACTTTTCTGCTGGATCATCGGCGTCTGCTGTCATCCGAACCCCCGACATTCCGGGGTTTGCGTCCGGCGAGCACCGCGATGATCCAGCAGAATTGAGGCAGCAAAAGCCCCGGCCCACCTTCTGGCGGACCGGGGCTCCCTGTGGATCAGGTCTTGCTGTAAAACGGAGCTACTTGGTGATCGGGCCCAATACGGGATCGTCAACGTAAGCCGTCTTGACGTTCTCCTTGGTCACGATCTGTGGCGGCAGGAGGAATGCCGGAACGGTCTTGACTCCGTTGTTGTAGGAGTCCTTGTCGTTGATTTCCAGCTGCTTGCCGGCCTGCAGGTCCTTCACCATGGTGATGGCGTGCTCAACCAGCTTGCGGGTGTCCTTGTTGATGGTGGAGTACTGCTCACCTGCAAGGATCGACTTGACGGACTCAACCTCGGAGTCCTGGCCGGTCACGATCGGGAGCGGCTTGCCGGCAGCCTTGACGGAGGTCAGGACAGCGCGGGCCAAGGTGTCGTTCGGGGACAGGACGCCATCCAGGGAAGCGGTGCCGTAGCTGCCGGTGAGCAGCGTGTCAGCGCGACGCTGAGCGTTCTCTGCCTTCCAGCCCTGGGTAACTGCCTGCTCGAACGAGGTCTGTCCGGAGACAACCTTGAGGGTGCCGTCGTCGATCTTCGGCTTCAGGACACTCATGGCGCCGTCAAAGAAGACCTTCGCGTTGGCATCGTCGGGGGAGCCGGCGAACAGTTCAATGTTGTACGGACCGCTTGCCTTCTTGGCCTTCATTCCGTCCAGCAGGGCCTGGCCCTGGAGGACACCAACCTTGAAGTTGTCGTAGGCCACGTAGTAGTCCACGTTCTCGGTGTTCAAGAGCAGACGGTCATAAGCAATGACCGTGGCTCCGGAATCCTTGGCCTGCTTGAGCTGCGTACCCAGCTGGGCGCCATCGATGGCCCCCACAATGATCACCTTGGCACCCTTGGTGACCATGGCGCTGATCTGGTTCTGCTGCTCGGACACGCCGCCGTTGGCGAACTGGACGTCGGCCTTGAAGCCGGCGCCGGTGAGGCCGTCGTTGAACAGCTTCTCCGCGAGGACCCAGTTCTCACTGGTCTTCTGCGGAAGTGCGACGCCGATCAGCGAGTCCTTGGGGAACGCTTCCCCGCCTGCTGTGCTGCTGCTTGAGCCGCTGTCTGTGCGGCCGCAGGCCGTCAGCGCCAGTGCCGCGATGGCAGCGACTGCTGCTGCCTTTCCTGCTTTACCAAACATTCGCATATTTTGGTTCACTTTCTGTGTGGGTGGGGTGGAGCGAGTCGAACGGAACCCGGTCAGGATTCCTTGGATATGACCTCTTTGGTGGAGGTGGTTTCGTCGGGCTTGAGTTCGTTGTTGCGCTGGAAGTTCTTCATCAGCAGCCCCGTGATGGAACGCTTGCCCTGGGACTTGTTGTAGACGTCAAAGGCAACGGCGGCCAGGAGCACCAGCCCCTTGATGATCTGGGTGAGGTCGGCGCCAACGCCCAAGAGTTGCAGGCCGTTGTTGAGGACGGCCATCACCAGGCCACCGACGATCGAGCCGATCACGGTGCCAACGCCACCGGTAACGGCGGCGCCGCCGATGAATACGGCCGCGATGGCATCCAGTTCCCAACCAACACCATCGAACGGGCCGGAAGCGGTGGAACGGGCTACGAAGATCATGCCGGCCAGGCCGGCCAGGATGGACATGTTCATCATGACCATGAAGTTGACCTTCTTGGACTGGACACCGGAGAGCTCGGCTGCGTGGCGGTTGCCACCCACTGCGTAGACGTGGCGTCCAAGGACGGTCTTGTCCGCAATGAAGCCGTAGATGAGGACCAGGACGGCCAGGATGAGGCCGGGGATGGGGAAGGATGTGCCCGGGCGGCCGGTGGCGAACAGGTACGTTGCGTAGAGGATGGCGCCGCAGATCAGGACAAGCTTGGTGACTTCAACCCAGAGCTCGGGAACATCCGCCCCCAGGGCCTTGCTGCTGTTGCGTGCCCGCAGGGACATCATCACAACAAGCACCACGGCCACAATGCCCAGCAGGAGTGTGAGGTTGTTGAATCCGGTGTTCGGACCAATCTCGGGGAGGTAGCCGGAGCCGATGAACTGGAATTCGGTGGGGACGGGGATGGTGTTGGACTTCCCCACAAACTGGTTGAATCCGCGGAACAGGAGCATGCCGGCCAGGGTCACGATGAAGGCGGGGATGCCCACATACGCTACCCAGAACCCTTGCCAGGCCCCGATGATCGCCCCCAGGACCAGGCCGAACAGGACACCGACCCACCAGGGGAGCCCCCAGTCCCTCATGGCCAAGGCAACGAACACGCCCACGAAGGCTGCAACGGAACCCACGGACAGGTCAATGTGGCCGGCGATGATCACCAGCACCATGCCGATGGCCAGGATCAGAATGTAGGAGTTGCCGTTGAACAGGTTGATCACGTTGCCGGGGGTCAGCGTGCGTCCCTCGGTGAAGATCTGGAAGAAGACGATAAGTGCCACCAGGGCGAAGATCATGCCGAACTGGCGGGTATTGCCACCAAATAGCTTCTTGAGCGCGTTCATTGTTTGGGTCCTCGTGTCAGGAAGGGGTGTGTCTGGGCCAGCGGGTCAGGCTGTTTTGCGGGCGGAAGTCATGAGCTTCATGAGGCTTTCCTGGTCTGCTTCGTTCTTGTTCAGGACACCGGTGATGGCACCTTCGAAGATGGTGTAGATGCGGTCGGACAGGCCCAGGAGCTCGGGAAGCTCCGAGGAAATGACAATCACTCCCTTGCCTTGGTTGGCGAGCTTCTGGATGATGCCGTAGATCTCGTACTTGGCGCCCACATCGATTCCGCGGGTGGGCTCGTCCAGGATCAGCAGGTCCGGGTCAGTGAACATCCATTTGGCCAGCACCACTTTTTGCTGGTTGCCGCCGGAGAGCTTGGCTACGCCTTCTTCCACCGACGGGGTCTTGGTGCGCAACGACTTCCGGTAATCCTCCGCAACGGAGAACTCCTGGCGGGTATCGACCACTGAATAGTGGCTGATCTTGTCCAACGCTGCGGAAACAGTGGTGGTCTTGATGTCATCCAGGAGGTTCAGGCCCAGGGACTTCCGGTCCTCGGTGACGTAGCCCAGCCCGGCATCGATCGCGGCGCGGACACTGCGCAAGTTGACGGGCTTGCCGTCCTTGTACACCTGGCCCTTGATGAAGCGGCCGTAGGAGTGGCCGAACAGGGAGCGTGCCAATTCGGTGCGGCCGGCACCCATGAGCCCGGCGAAACCAACGATTTCGCCGCGGCGTACGTAGAAGTTGGATCCCTTGCAGATCAGGCGGTCCTGGATCTGCGGGTGCCCCACCGTCCAGTCCTTCACTTCGAAGAAGATCTCACCGATGGTGGGCTCGTGGTCAGGGAAGCGCGATTCGAGCGTCCGCCCTACCATGCCCTTGATGATGCGGTCCTCGTCCACGCCGTCCCGCTTGACGTTCAGGGTTTCAATGGACTTTCCGTCACGGATGATGGTGATCTCATCGGCAACCTGCTCAATTTCGTTGAGCTTGTGGGAAATGATGATCGAGGTGATGCCCTTGCCCTTCAGACCCACAATCAGGTCCAGAAGGTGCTGGGAATCGGATTCGTTCAGGGCCGCCGTGGGCTCGTCCAGAATCAGGAGCTTCACGGACTTGTTCAGGGCCTTGGCAATTTCAACCAGCTGCTGCTTGCCAACGCCGATTTCCTTGATGGGGGTATCGGGGTCGTCGCGCAGGCCTACACGGGCCAGCAGTTCCAAGGAACGCTTGCGTGCCTCCGCCCAGTCGATGACTCCCCATTTGGTGGGCTCGTTGCCCAGGAAGATGTTCTCCATGATGGACAGCTCGGGGATCAGCGCCAGTTCCTGGTGGATGATGACGATGCCCGCTGCCTCGCTGGCGCGGATGTCCTTGAACTGCTGTGTCTCGGCCTGGTAGACGATGTCTCCGGTGTAGCTCCCGTAGGGGTAAACGCCGGAGAGTACCTTCATGAGGGTTGACTTGCCTGCGCCGTTTTCGCCGCAGATGGCGTGGATCTCGCCGGCCATCACCCGGAGGCTGACGTTGGACAAGGCCTTCACGCCCGGGAACTCCTTGGTGATTGAGCGCATCTCCAAAAGAATGGGATCACCTTGCGTGTTGAGGGGTGTCATCAGCCCTAACGCCTCCAATGCAGACTTCGTTGTCGACTCCGCAAAACGGCGGAGCTGTTCTGAAGAAAAAGTAAACTGGATCACCCTGCTTGTCGTCAAGACTTGAACGCATGATCCAGCTAACGATTTCGTTACCTGCCGGTAATACCGGCGTGTTGGAATACCAATGCAGCTGCCCCCAGGGCCTCGGCGCGAGCGCCCAGGGAGGACATTGCCAGGTGGGTCGTCTCGCCCACCACGGGCACGGCGTGCCGCACCAGGCCCCTCCTGATGGGGTCCAACAGGAGGTCGCCAAGCCCGGCCAGGGGACCGCCCACCACAATGACTTCCGGATTGATCAGGTTGGAGACGTTGCCCAAGGCGCGGCCGACAGCCAGCCCGGCGTCGTCCACCACGCGCTGGGTGGCGGAGTCGCCGGCGAGGCAGTTCCGCACGATGTCCTGCGGCGTCAGCAGGGTCTCCTGCCCCCTGCCCAGGAGCTCGATCATGGTGGTGGTGGAAGCGATTGTTTCGAGGCAGCCCCTGTTGCCGCAGCGGCACACCAGGCCCAGTTCATGGATGGTGGCGTGCCCGATTTCGCCGGTGATTCCCACGTTCCCGTAGTAGGGAAATCCGTTGAGGATCAGTCCGGAACCAATGCCGGAGCCGATCTTCAGGAACATCAGGTTTGAGACGCCGCTGTGGGGTCCCCACGTGACTTCGGAGAGGGCGCCAAGATTGGCGTCGTTGTCAACAAAGACGGGGCAATTCAGGGCTTCTTCAAGCCTGCGGAGGATGTCGATTCCCACCCACTCGGGCAGGATGGCGCCCTGCGCGACTGTGCCGCTCCGGCGGTCGATAGGGCCGGGAATGCCCGCCCCTGCGCCCACTACGGCCGTCCGGTCGATGCCGTTTTCCTCCAGCAGTTTGCCGAGCAGCCTCACCGCTGCGGCTATGCCTTCCTCGGCCTGATGGCCCAAGGGAAGTTCTATGTATTCCTCGGCTATGACGTGATAGCCCAAGGACGCCAGGACCACCCGCAGGTGGCGGCGGCCAAAGTCGATTCCGACCGCCACAGCACCGTTGCTGTTCAGCCTCACGTTGGTTGCCCGGCGGCCGGAGCTGGTGGTGGGTTCGGTGGACACCAGCCCCGCGTCCTGCATGATTTTGACGATGTTGGAGATCGTGGCGGTGGAGAGTCCGGTCTGCCGGGACAGCTCTGCTTGCGTGGAGGGTCCGTTCAGGAGGCATTCGATGATGCGCTGCTGGTTCAGGTGGCGGAGCGCTGACTGCGAGCCGGGTTTTCTCGGTTGGCTCTTCGTTGAGCGCTGTGTAGCGGGCATGACAAGAAGATTGCCCCAGAAACTACCTTGTAGTCAAGAAGTGAACACAAGGAGTCAAGCCTCACCGACATACTCCAACACAAGAACTGCCTCGCGGACGTGCGATGTGTCCCGGCCGAACCGTCTCCGGGTCCAAATGCCCCGCCGCAGGAGTCCGGCCCGCGCATACCCTTGGTAGAGGAATCTTCCCGCGCCTACCAAGCCGGGATCGTGCTGATCAAGGTGGTAAAGATGCTGCTGTCCCTGCTGCAAGCCAACGCAACTGTCATGGATGTGGAAGCGAACCTGCGCACCATCGACGACGCCGCCAGGCGTGCGTCCCATGCCGGTGCCGGGATTCTCCTGACCCCGGAGCTTTTTCCCGTGGGCTACGCGCCGCTGCGTCTTCACGCCGAACTGGACGCTGCCACGTTGCCGTCCATCAGGGAGCGCCTCGCGGACATTGCCCGCACTCACGGCATCGGCCTGGTCTACAGCCTCCCCGCGCCGGTCAACGGAACGCACGACGACGGCGCGAAGCCGCCCCGCGCTGACAGCGCCTGGAACATCACGGCTACTTTGCTGGACGCAACGGGCGCCGAGGTCCTTACCTACGCCAAGGTCCACCTCTTTGGTCCGGAGGAACATAAGGCGTTCATCGGCGCCCAAGAACCTCCCGCCGTCGTGGAGTTCCAGGGAATCCGCACATCGATGCTGATCTGCTACGACGTCGAGTTCCCTGAGGCGGTGCGGGCTGCTGCAGTGCGCGGCGCTGAACTCCTGCTGGTTCCTACTGCGTTGTCGGCCGGATTCGACAACGTGCCGCAGGTCCTGATCCGTGCACGTGCTTTGGAGAGCCAGATCAACCTGGCCTACGCCAACCATTCGGGCCAGGAGGATGTGTACGACTTCCTGGGCGGCAGCGTGATCGCGGGCCCGGACGGAACCTTGTTGGCAGCAGCGGGGGAGGCCCCCACGCTGCTGTTTGCCGAGGTTGGTACTGAGGCTGTCCGTGCCGCCCGCGAGGAAGTACCGTACCTGCGCGAACGCAGGCCGGATCTCTACGGGCGGTGGGAGCAGGGCGCGTCTTGAGCGGCCCGTGCAGGCGGCCGCTTCTTCAGGCGGTCCTGAGTTCTTCCCTGAGCTGATTCAAGCCATCCCGTATCCGGGACTTGATGGTGGGCAAGGGTTTTGACAGTTTTTCAGCCACTTCGCGATAGGTGAGTGCGCCGAAATAGGCCAGCACGATCGCTTCACGTTGCAGCGGTGACAGAGTTGCCAACGAGTCCTTGAGTTGCAGTGCTTCCATCCGGTCCAGGAGGGACGTGGGTACCTCGTCATAGGGGCGGGTCCAGGATGCGGTGGCCCACTTGGCGTCACGGTTGGTGCTGCTTTGGTGGGCGCGGACTTTGTCCACTGCTTTGCGGTGCGCGATTGTCAACAGCCAGGCCATGGGGCTTCCCTGCGCGGGATCGTATTTCGCCGAGTCCCGCCACGCCACCACGAAGACTTCCTGGGTCACTTCCTCGCTGAGGCCGGAATCGATGACCACGCGGCGTACCACCCCGAAAACCCGGCGTGAGGTGCGTTGGTAAAACTCCGTGAAGGCAGCGTGACTGCCTTGGCCAGTTTCCTGGAGTAACCCACTGAGATGCGCTGCGGAATCGTCCGGCGAGGGGGCCGTGACGCTGTGGACCTCGCTTCCGCCCTGCGGCGCTGTGGTGCCGTCCAGGGTGGAGGGGGCGGGGTCCGCTTTCCTCTCGGAAACTGCGATGCCGTCTTCCCGGACGTCAGGGAGCGCTGGGGGTGAAACTTCGTTGAAAATAACCAAGACACTCACAACTCCAGGGAAGCAGCTTCAAGAACATTCATAAGCATACATATCACTAGGTAATCTAGCTAGTCTGTCTAGTGAAGTCCGGACCCGTCCACATATTGCAGGGCGATCCACAACTCCGCCCGCGCCTGAGCCTGGTTAAGGTCCATGTCCAGGAGCTCTCCGAGCACGCCGATCTGCCGCCGGACACTGTTCCGGTGAAGTCCCAGGATCTTGGCTGAAGCATCCCAACTGCCGTTTTCGCTAAGCCAGCCACGGAGCACAGCCAACAGTGGGTCCCGGCGGTCCGCCTCGAGGGACAGCACCGGAGCCAGGAGCCGTTCGGCCAACATGGTCCCCGCGTCCCGGCCCAACAGTCCGGCCACGGACCACGTCACTTCATCCACCCTGGCGCTGGCGCCCGTGGACAGTACACGGCTTCGGAGGGAGCCGGCCCGCTGGTAGGCCGCAGACAAACCAGCCAGTTCCGTGGGCTCGCCAATCACCAGGCGCCACCCGAGCCTCTCAACGTCGGCCAGCAACGAATCGTCCACTTTGAACCGTGTGATCGCCGCAAATCCGTAGTCGGTGAGCTCCACCAGTTTGGTGTCGAACAACCGCCGCCACTGCAGCAGCTCCCGGACGGGACCGTCGTCGGCAGCGTCTTCCATCCGGATTCCCAGAACCACCCGCATCTGCCCCGAGCGCGTCGAGGACAGGCTCTGGGCCAAAAGATCCTTCAAGCCGTTGAGGTGCCGGGTTCCACCGGTGGCCAACGACTCCGGGTGCAGCAGCATGGCTGTGGCCAGCTGGCTGGGGGCCAGGGAACCGCTGGTCCGTTGCCGCACCAACAGTTCAAGCAAGCCAACGGCGGCTTGCACCACGTTGTTCTGTGCAGGGCTCAGCGCAACGTCCGAGCCCAGGATCAGGGCACCCAGGTTGGCGTCCTTGGTGCTGCGCAGCGGGTGCCCGAACACCAGGGCGGACCCCGGCTGGTCAAACCCGTCCATCTCCACGCGGGGACCGCTGCCGGAAAACAACCGCTCCAGCATTGGCTGGAGCAAGGAATGGTCGACGCCGGTGCTGCCGCCGACGCCGGCGCTCCCGCCGACGCCGTGCCCGCCTGTACTGTTCCCGCGGGCCCGGACCCGCCCATCCGCACCCACCAGCACCGCCCACACCGGGACCCGCTGGACCAGGGCTGCCAGGAGTTCGTGTTCCGGCCTGGGGGAGAGCACGGCCCTCATGAGCTGCCTGTTGGTTTCCGCCAACTGACGGAACACCCGGGCGTTGTCCGTCTCCAGGAGCTGCGAGAAGGACAATCCGATCGCAGCGAACGGCAGGGACTCCGGGACCTCGAACAGGGTGAGGTTCTGCTTGCGGCAAGCCTCCACCAAAACGTCCGGAACGGCGTCGAAATATGGCCGGATCCCGAAGCCCAGGGCCGCCACTTTGGCCCCCACCAACCGGCGGACGTACGCATCCACCATCTCCGCCGAGCCGCCCTCTCCCAGGAAGGGCAGCCCGGCGGTGAGGAGGAATTCACCTTCCGGCAGGTACGGCGTGGGGTCCTCAAGCTCACTGGGTTCAACCCACCGCAGCAGGGTGCCACCGCTGCCGCCGTCGTGAAGCATGGTCAGCTCCGGCGGCAGCTGTTCCACGAACTGTTCCAGCGTGACGAAACTCAGGCGGGCATTGGCGTTCTCAGGCAGCATTGCCCTGCCCTGCGGTTTCCGGCTCCTGGTAATCGGGGCACTCGTAGGCTTCGCTGGCGTAGACGCGGGGGAGCCGGGGCGCAATCCTGTTGATGATCTCATCGCCGTGGCTGCCGATCGCCGCTCCCCAGTCGTCGGCGCTCGCCGCCCCGGAGGCGGGATCGCCGAACAGTACCGCGGTGTCACCCACGGTGATTCCGCCGGCGTCCGGACCCAGGTCCACCATGAACTGATCCATGCATACCTTGCCGATCACCGGTACGTTGCGTCCGCCAATGCGCACCACGGAACGGCCGCTGATTCCCTTGGGGATGCCGTCTGCGTATCCCAGCGGGATAAGGCCCAGATAGCGCGGTTCGTGGGTGATTGCCTGGTGCTCGTAGCTGACGCCGGTGCCCGCCGGGACCTTTTTGACCATCACCAAGGGCGCGGTGACGCTCAGGGCCGGACGCAGGCCAAAGTCTGCGGGGTCCAGGTGGTCTGCCGGTGCCAGGCCGTAGATTGCCAGGCCTGCCCGGACCATGTCGAAGTGGAACTCCGGCCTGTCCAGGATGTTGGCCGAGCTGGATACATGCCGGAGTTCCGGTGTGAGTCCCTCCGCACGGGCCTCGCGGACGGCCTCCTCAAACCCGGCCACCGCTGCGGCGTTGCCGGGGTGGGCGGGTATGTCAGCCCACGCCAAGTGCGTCCACAGCCCGCGGACACGCAGCGTGCCCTTGAGTTCGCCCCGGCGTGCCTCCGCCACCAGGGCGCCCCAATCTTCCTTCCTGGCTCCTCCGCGGCTTAGTCCGCTGTCCAGTTCAAGATGGACGACGGCGGGGCGGCCCAAGCGCGCCGCGATGCCTTCCAGGACCTCCAGTTGGTGGACGCTGCCCAACGAAACGTCAATGCCGTGCTGGAGGGCCTCGAGGATGGTTTCGCTGGTTTGGGAGGCCAGGTAAAGCCACGATAAAATCGGGACAGTGATGCCGGATTTGCGGAGTGCGATCGCCTCACTGAGCTGGGCAGTTCCCAGCCAGGTGGCACCTGCGTCCACGGCGGTACGGGCCACGTCAACAAGCCCGTGGCCATAAGCGTTGCCTTTCACCACAGCCATGAAATGGGGCGCTTCCGTGCGCTTTTTCAGTGCCGTGATGTTGTCCGAAATGGCGGTCAAGTCCACTCTGACTTGACCGGAAAGAGCCCCTGGCAGGGGCTCCTGAATGTGTGCATTACGTCTCATGGTTGATCATCATAGGACATTTTGCACCGCGATGAGAGGTGGCTCACATGCCAGTCTTGTGGAGGGGAAATCGAAACTACTCTGAAGGGACGTCAAGGGTGACTGTGCCTGTGAACACCAAAAACCCGGCCGGTGCGGCCGCCGCGAGGCCAAGCCTCGGGGCGCAGTTGCTGCGCCGGAAACCCATCGACCACATGGATGGTGAATCCGGAACCGGACACGGCGGAACGCAGCTTGTCCGCAGCTTCGGTGTCCTGCAGCTGACCATGATCAGCGTGGGCGCAACGCTGGGAACCGGCATCCTGGTCATCCTGGGCGAATCCGTGCCGCTGGCCGGTCCGGCGATCTGGATCTCGTTTGTCATAGCAGGCATCGCGGCGTTGCTGTCCGCCGTGTCCTACGCAGAGATGGCCGGTCTGGTCCCCGTGGCAGGCTCCAGCTACTCCTATTCCTACGCCACCATGGGCGAGGGAATGGCCTGGATCTGCGGCTGGTGCCTGGTGCTGGAATACGCGGTCTCGGTGGCAGCAGTTGCCGTGGGGGCAGGACAGTATGTCAACGAGACCCTGGCAGCTTTCGGTCAGTTCCTCCCGGATGCCTTCTCCCAACCACCCGGTGATGGCGGAATGGTCAACGTGCCGGCTGTTGTGATCGTGGTCTTCGCCATGATGCTGCTGGTCCGCGGCGCCCGCGAAAGCGCCTGGATCAACACGGCCATCGTGATCATCAAGGTAGGCATCCTCATCTTCTTCTGCGCAGTGGCGTTCACCGCTTTCAACGCAGGAAACTTCGAGCCGCTCATGCCCATGGGTGCGGCCGGTGTGTCCGCAGCAGCCTCCAGCGTCTTCTTCTCCTACATTGGCTTCGACGCCGCTTCCACGGCCGGCGAGGAAGCCAGGAATCCCAAGAGGGACCTGCCGCGCGCCATCATGTTGTCCATGGTGATCGTCACCAGTATTTACGTCCTGGTTGCTGTGGCAGCCATCGGCGCCCGGCCGTGGGGTTGGTTTGACGGCACCGAGGCCGCCCTGGTGCAGATCCTCCACGAAATCACCGGCCAGCCGTGGATTGCGCTGGTCTTCTCCGTGGGCGCTGTGCTGGCGATTGCCAGTATTGTCCTGACTGTCCTCTATGGGCAGACCCGCATCATGTTGTCCATGTCCCGCGACGGCATGGTGCCCAAAATCTTTGGCCGCGTCTCTCCCCGCACCGGCACTCCGGTGGCCGGAACGCTCATCATTGGAACCGCCGTCGCGCTGACCGCCGGGTTGGTTCCCTTGGGGACGCTGGCGGACGCCACCAGTATTGGCACGCTGTTCGCTTTCGCGCTGGTAAACGTCGCAGTGATTTACCTTCGCCGCAACCGCCCCGACCTGGAGCGCAGCTTCCGCGTGCCGCTCTACCCTATTACTCCCATCCTGGGCACGCTGATGTGCGCTTACCTGATGCTCAACCTCGGCGCAGACACCTGGATCACCTTCGGCGCCTGGATGCTGGTGGGCATTGCCATCTACTTCGGCTACGGACGCCGGAACTCAAAGGTAGCCACCCTCAGCGAGCAGGACTACCGTGAACTGACCGCCAGGGCGCACCGCCCGGAATCTGTGAAAGCAGCAAAGTCATGACCATTGCCACCGAACTTCCCATTGTTGATCCGCAGGGCACGGCCGCTGCGGACGAGGCTCCCATCACCATGCTGAACCCGGACTTTCCGTTCAGCTACGATCACTACCTGGCCAACCCGGCCGGGCTGGGTTCAGTACCGGAATCACTGCATGGGACCGAGGTTGCCATTATTGGTGCCGGCCTCTCCGGCCTGGTGACCGCGTACGAGCTCATGAAGCTGGGCCTCAAGCCGGTGATCTACGAGGCAGACCAGATCGGCGGACGGCTCCGGACAGCCAGTTTCCCGTCCGCGCCCGGCGTGGTGGCAGACCTGGGCGGCATGCGCTTCCCGGTATCCGGCAAGGCGTTCTACCATTACGTGGACCTGCTGGGCCTGGATACGCAGGAGTTCCCCAACCCCATGGCACCAGCTACCTCCAGCACCGTGATTGAACTGGCGGGCAAGAAGCATTACGCCACCACGGCCGATGAGCTGCCGGAGTTCTTCCACGAAGTGGCCGATGCCTGGAAGGCCGCCGTCAACGACGGTGCTGCTTTTGCTGAAATGCAGGAAGCCATCAAGGCCCGCGACACCAAGAGGATCAAGGAACTCTGGAACGCGCTCCTTCCAGAGCTGGATGAGCAGACGTTCTATGGCTTCATCGCCGCCAGCAAGTCCTTCAAGGAAGCCGGCTTTGCGCACCGCGAGGCATTCGGCCAAGTGGGCTTCGGTACCGGTGGTTGGGACACTGACTTCCCCAACTCCATCCTCGAAATTCTCCGCGTCGTGTACACAGACGCCGACGACCAGCACCGCTCCCTGACGGGAGGAGCGCAAAGGCTCCCCGAGGCACTGTGGAACCACGCGCCGTCGGGCATTAAGTACTGGCCGGAAGGCACCTCGCTGGCATCCCTGCACTCCGGTTCGCCGCGCGGAGCCGTGGACAACATCCGCCGGGCGGACAACGGCGACCTCCTGGTCCGTGAGAACTGGGGGCGCGAGGCCACGTACCAAGCCGTGGTAACCACCTGCCAGTCGTGGCTGCTGTCCACCCGGATCCACACCGAGGAAGCGTTGTTCCCGGCCGAGCTGTGGACCGCGATCGAGCGCTCGCACTACATGCAGTCGTCCAAGACGTTCGTGATGGTGGACCGCCCGTTTTGGAAGGACATCGACCCGGAGACGGGCCGCGAAGTCCTGTCCATGACCCTCACCGACCGCCTCAACCGGGCCACGTACCTGCTCGACGACGGCCCGGACAAGCCCGCCGTCATCCTCCTGTCCTACACGTGGAACGACGACGCCTTGAAGTGGTTGGCCTTGAGCGCCGAAGAGCGCGTCAAGCTCATGCTCCACTCGCTGGAGCAGATCTACCCGGGAGTGGACATCGCCAGCCACATTGTTGGCCAGCCCATCACCGTATCTTGGGAGGCGGACCCCAACTTCATGGGTGCTTTCAAAGCCAACCTGCCCGGCCACTACCGCTACCAGCAGCGCCTGTTCACGCACTTCAAGCAGGACCAGCTGCCGGAGTACCAGCGCGGCATCTTCCTGGCCGGGGACGATGTGTCCTTCACTGCCGGATGGGCAGAGGGCGCGGTGACCACGGGCCTGAACGCGGTGTGGGGAGTGGTGAACCACCTCGGCGGTTCGTCCGCAGAGGGCAACCCCGGCCCCGGAGAATTGCTGGACGAACTCGGGCCCATCAGCCTGGACTGATTCCCCCTCCGGCGTTGCGAGGCCCGCTCTGCGCCCCCCAACCCTTGGTTGGGACGCAGAGCGGGCCTCGCATTCGCGTTTAGCGGAAGGTCAATGCGAGTCCGAGCATGGCCAGGGTGAAGATCGGGAACAGCCAATTGGTCATCAGCATTGCTGCCCGGGAACCCAAACCACTGCCCGGCGTAGTGCCGGAGCGCGGATCCGGGACGTCGTCCGGAGCGCCGAGGCCGCGGACCGTGTTGATGATGGACAGAAGAACCATCACGACGGCGGTGCCGGCCAGCCAGGGCGTCGGGTCCAGTTCCAGCCAGGCTTCCTCTCGAACAGTGGGTGCTGTTATTCCGGACAGCACCCCGGCCGCCACGCAGAGTGCCACCATGACTGCCAGCACCCAGAGGCGTCGGAGGGCTGCTGCGAGATAGAGGGGAAGCAGCCCAATAACCACCACCGGTACGGCGAGAAACACCGCCTGCGCCGGTGACACCAGCATTGGCTCCGAACGGACCCAGGGAACCACTGCCTGATTGAAGATCAAAAAGGCCAGAAGACCCAGCAGGGACGGCCACAAGGCCTTCCTTATCCAGTCATGGTGGGGAGCGCGGGGCAGCTCCAGCTCGGCAGCATAACTGCGGGCTGGACCGAAAGCCTCCTCGGCCGGCTGCCCGGTATCGGCCAGTAGCTCCTTGGCGCTGGCAACCGTGTCCCCGATCGCGTCCCCGTGCACCTGGCGCATGCGGAGTTCCAGGATGAGTTGGTCAAACCATTTCTTGTCGGCCGTTTCCTGCATCATGCCCTGATCTCCTTGGTGTTCTGCCCGTGGTTGAGGTACGCGTTGCTCAGCTCAGTGAATCGCCGCCAGTCTGCGGCCAGCCGGTTCATTTCGGAGCGCCCGCTGTCAGTCAGTGCAAAGTACTTTCGTCCCGGCCCGCCGTCCCCCGCCCGCCATTCGGTGGTCACCAGTCCGGCTGCCTCATAGCGGGTCAGGAGGGGATAGAGGGTGCCGCCTTTGATGGTGCCAAAACCGTGGTGCTCCAGTTCGCTGATGATTGCGTAGCCATAGGAAGGGCCTGAAGCGAGGGCATTCAACGCGAGGAAGCCAAGCGTGGCCCGCAGCCAATCGCTTGGCCAATCACCATCCGCAGGCGTCACTCGCGGGGGTTGGGAAACATTCATGACTATATTGTCACTCTAAGTAGTTAGGCTGTAAAGCCACTTAAACAATGCGAGGCCCGCTCTGCGCCCCAAACCCTCGGGTTAGTGCGCAGAGCGGGCCTCGCATTCGCGGGTTTTACTTCCGGACCAAGCCAGGATCCTTGTCGGTGTTTTTCAACGTCCTGTTCCCCAAATAACGCACTCCCAGACTCACCACCAGGAACGCCACCAGCATGGCGGCGCAGTACAGGGCAACGCCCACATATCCGTTCTGGACGTTTGGATTGAAGAACGGGTAGGCGTAGAAACCCACCACAGCACCACGGATCAGTGAATAGGCGACGTAGGCAACGGGGAAAGCGAGCTACGCAAAGGCCGTCGCGAGTGAGATCCGGTGTTTGGGCGGCGTGAGGATCCAGTCCAGCAGGACAGCCACCGGCATCACGGTGTGGTGCACCAGATTGACCCAGGGCATCAGTTCGCCCAGATCGGCATCCCGGAGCAGAGTGTTGAAAACCACCCCAACAAACGCCATGTACACCACAGAGGCCCCGCGAATGATGACATCGGACCGGCTTGCCTCCACGCCGCGCATGAGCCTGATGGCACTGATGATGAAGACTGTTCCAGCAAACATGTTGGACAGATTGGTGAAATAGCTGAAGAAGTCCACAATCCCGTAGTTCTTGGTGAGGGTGATGGAGAACTGCGTTATGACACCCGCCCACGCAAGAATGCCCAGGAGAAGGCGGAAGGCAATCAGGAAGTTTCGCTTCGTCATGCCAAAACCCTACCCGGGGGTTTGACCCCGCCGTTGGCTTTAGGAGTGCATTTCCCGATGTGCCGCAGCCAGCTCTTTGTAGTGGGCAGCGTTGTGCTTAACGCCCTCAAACTCCTCATCCGTGAGTTCTCGGCGGACTTTGGCCGGTACGCCGGCCACCAGGGAACGTGGGGGAACCACCGTCCCCTCCAACACCACGGCGCCTGCGGCAATGAGCGAACCTGTGCCGATCACCGCGCCATTGAGGATGGTGGCACTCATGCCGATCAGGCAGTCGTCTTCCACCGTGCAGCCGTGGACCACTGCGCTGTGTCCCACGGAAACGCGCTCGCCTACGGTGCAGGGAAATCCGGGGTCGGCGTGCAGGACCACGTTGTCCTGGAGGTTCGAGCCTGCGCCTACGGTGATGGCGGCGGTATCAGCGCGGACGGAGACACCGTAGAACGCACTCGAATCCTGGCCAAGGGTGGCCTTGCCGATGATCGAGGCCGTAGGCGCCACAAAGGCGGTCTCATGAATGGCCGGGGTGTCCCCGGCAAAGGTGTAAGAAGGAGCCATGGCCCCAGCCTATTCCCTAGTAGGTCGCATTAGTGCGCGTTATGAGCGCCCATAACGCGCACTAATGCGACTCAGTTGGGTCAGCGCGGGGTTAGTTGAAGACGACGGTCCGGGTGCCGTCCAGCAGCACGCGGTGCTCAGCCTGCCACTGCACCGCCTGCACCAGCGTGCGGCCCTCAACGTCGCGGCCCATCTGGACGAACTGTTCGGCTGTGCGGGCGTGGTCAACGCGGATGACTTCCTGCTCAATGATGGGACCCTCATCCAGGTCCGCTGTCACATAGTGGGCCGTCGCGCCAATGATTTTCACGCCGCGGGCGTGGGCCTGGTGGTACGGCTTGGCGCCCTTGAAGGACGGGAGGAATGAGTGGTGGATGTTGATGGCCCGGCCGTTCAACTCTGTGCACAAGTCGTTGGAAAGGATCTGCATGTACCGGGCCAGGACTGTGAGTTCAACGTCGTGCTCGTCGATGAGCTTGAGCAGCGCAGCTTCGGCGTCAGCCTTGGTGTCGGCAGTGACGGGAACGTGGTGGAACGGAATGCCATAGAACTCCGCCAGTGACTCCAGGTCCCGGTGGTTGGAGACGATTGCCGGAATCTCAATGGGCAGCGTTCCGGCGCGCTGGGCAAAGAGGAGGTCGTTCAGGCAGTGGGCGTCCTTGGAACACAGGATCAGGGTGCGCACTTTCTGCCCCACGGGATTGATCTGCCACGCCATGCCGAACGATTCGGCCACCGGCTGCAGCGCGGCCGTCAGTTCCGCTTGGGACCGCGACGTCGTTGCCTCCACCCGCATGAAAAAGTTGCCGGTGCTGGGGCTTCCGTACTGCTGGGAGTCAGCGATATTGCAACCTGCCTCAAGCAGGGCGCCGGCCACCGCGTGCACGATGCCGGGGCGGTCAGGGCAGGAAAGTGTTACTACGAAAGCAGTGGAGTCAGTCACGCGGTTAAGCCTACCTGTGCTGCCTTGTTGTACTGTTAACGGGTCGCAACTGGCGTTGGGTGGACTACCACCAGGGAGCGGCAATCATGAAGACCACGGATCGTACGCCTGGGCCGAGGGTCATGTCTTACCGTTGCACGCACGTGACCGATCCCTCTGTAAATAACGGGACGCGGGAATGCTGCTGCCGGTAGCCTGACCTGTAGCACCACCCGTTGCCTAGCCAGGAGATTTCCGTGACTACCACAACCACTTCCGCGTCTGTCAGCAACCAGTCGCTCGCCGATCTCGATCCCGAGATTGCAGCAGTCCTCAACCAGGAACTTGGCCGCCAGCGCGGCACCCTGGAAATGATTGCGTCCGAAAACTTCGCCCCCCGCGCCGTCATGGAAGCCCAGGGCTCAGTCCTGACCAACAAGTACGCCGAGGGTTACCCGGGCCGCCGCTACTACGGCGGTTGTGAATACGTCGACGTCGCCGAGCAGCTGGCGATCGATCGCGTCAAGGAACTCTTTGGTGCCGAGTACGCCAACGTCCAACCGCACTCCGGTGCGCAGGCCAACGCGGCAGCCCTCTCCGCCATGATCACTCCCGGCGACAAGATCCTGGGCCTGTCCCTGGCACACGGTGGGCACCTGACCCACGGCATGAAGCTCAACTTCTCCGGCAAGCTGTACAACGTAGCCGCCTACCAGGTCGAAGAAGACAACTTCCGGATCGACATGGACAGGCTGCGCGAGCAGGCCATTGCCGAGAAGCCGCAGGTCATCATTGCCGGCTGGTCCGCGTACCCCCGTCACCTGGACTTCGCTGCTTTCCGTTCCATCGCTAACGAAGTCGGCGCGCTCTTGTGGACGGACATGGCACACTTCGCCGGACTGGTCGCAGCAGGACTGCACCCCAGCCCGGTGCCGTACTCCGACGTCGTTACCTCCACGGTCCACAAGACCTTGGCTGGCCCCCGTTCCGGTGTGATCCTCGGCAAGCAGGAGTGGGCCAAGAAGCTCAACTCCAGCGTCTTCCCGGGCCAGCAGGGTGGACCCCTCATGCACGTGATCGCCGCCAAAGCTGTTGCTTTCAAGATCGCCGGCGGCGAAGAGTTCAAGGAACGCCAGGAGCGTGTCCTCGAGGGTGCCAGGATCATCGCTGACCGTCTGAACCAGGCCGATGTTGCCGAGGCCGGCGTCTCGGTCCTCACCGGCGGCACGGATGTTCACCTGGTCCTGGTTGACTTGCGCAACTCGCAGCTGGATGGCCAGCAGGCCGAAGACCTCCTGCACTCGGCAGGCATCACCGTGAACCGCAACTCTGTTCCGTTTGATCCCCGCCCGCCGATGGTCACCTCCGGCCTCCGCATCGGTACGCCTGCCTTGGCTACCCGCGGATTCGGTGCTGCCGAGTTCACCGAAGTTGCCGAGATCATCGCCACGGCGCTCAAGGCCGGCACCTCGGCGGACGTGGAGTCGCTGCAGGCCCGCGTGGACAAGCTCGCCGCTGACTTCCCGCTGTACCCGCAGCACGAGCAGTGGTAACCCACGGCTCCCGCAGCAATCAGTAAACAAGCACAACCCGGGCATTGAACCGGGGCTGACGGGACCCGCCGCCATACTCCACGGCAGCGGGTCCCGTCTGCTTGGGCCTCCCCGCGGCCCACCCACGCAGGTCACCCACCAGAAAGAGCAGATGGAATGACACAGTCCACCGCACAGATCCTCGACGGCAAGGCCACCGCCGCAGCCATCAAGGCAGAACTGACCACCCGCGTTGCAGCCTTGGCAGCCAAGGGAATCGTCCCCGGCCTGGGCACCATCCTGGTGGGATCCGATCCCGGCAGCACCTGGTACGTGGGCGGCAAGCACAAGGACTGCGCCGAAGTCGGCATCCAGTCCATTCGCCGCGACCTTCCCGAGGACATCTCCCAGGAGGACCTCCTGGAGGTTGTCCGCGAGCTCAACGACAACCCGGAATGCACCGGCTACATCGTCCAACTGCCCCTCCCCAAGCACATTGACCAGGACGTCATCCTGGAAGCGATGGACCCGGAGAAAGACGCCGACGGCCTGCACCCCATGAACCTTGGCCGCCTGGTGGCCAACGTGAATGGCGAGATGAAGTCCCCACTGCCCTGCACCCCCAAGGGCTGTGTGGAGCTGCTCCGCCGCCACAACATTGAACTCAAGGGCAAGCGCGTCCTGGTGGTGGGCCGCGGCGTCACCATCGGCCGCCCCATCGGCCTCCTGCTGACCCGCAAGGAAGTCAACGCCACGGTGATCCTGGCCCACACCGGAACGGTGGACCTGCCCGCAGAACTCAAGCAGGCCGACGTCGTGATTGCCGCTGCCGGTGTGCCGCACATGATCAAGGCTGGAGACCTTAAGCCGGGCGCAATCGTGCTGGACGTCGGCGTCAGCCGCGTGGATGACGGCAACGGCAAAGCTGTCGTCACCGGAGACGTGGACCCGGCCGCTGCCGACGTCGCCGCGTGGCTGTCCCCGAACCCGGGTGGTGTGGGTCCGATGACCCGCGCCATGCTGCTCGCCAACGTGGTGGAAAGCGCCGAGCGCCAGGCCGGCATCGCCTAGGTCCCTCCGGACACGGCAAGGGCGGCCGCAGATGTGAATTCTGCTGGATCATTCGACCCAACATCATCGCCTATCCGCGGATTAACGGGGGTGCGGGACAGAGGCGGGGCAAATGATCCAGCAGAATTGTGGCGCAACGAGGTGGCCAGGCTAAATCCAGAAAGTTGCGGAATACATATTTCACATATTCCCTGGCCCTACTAGTCTGCTGAGGGTGCACAACGAAGCAACCCGACCAGTGGATTCCCCGTTGACCAGCCCGAACACCGACCGGCAGACAGTCATCAGCGCCCGGAACCTGACCAAGTCCTACGGCGATCTCACCGCGGTGGACAACATCTCCTTCGACGTACCGGCGGGGGAGTCCTTCGGCCTGCTGGGCCCCAACGGTGCCGGCAAGTCCACCACTATGAAGATGATCGGCGGCGTCTCCCAGCGCACGTCCGGGACGCTCAGCATCATGGGCTTGGACCCCGAATCCCACGGCCCGGAGGTCCGGGCACACCTGGGGGTGGTGCCGCAGCAGGACAACCTGGACGAGGAACTGCGGGTCCGCGAAAACCTTATTGTCTATGGCCGTTACTTCGGCCTGCCTTTGAAATACCTGCGTCCCAAAGCGGACGAGCTCTTGGAATTCGCGCAGCTGACGGACAAAGCCAATTCCAAGGTGGATGCACTGTCCGGCGGCATGAAGCGGCGGTTGACCATTGCCCGATCCCTGATCAATGAGCCCCGGATACTCCTCCTTGATGAACCAACCACGGGCCTGGACCCGCAGGCGCGCCACATTCTGTGGGACCGGTTGTTCCGGCTCAAGGAAAACGGTGTGACGCTGATCCTCACCACGCACTACATGGACGAGGCCGAACAACTCTGTGACCGCCTGATCGTGGTGGACAAGGGCCGGATCATGGCCGAAGGTTCCCCGGCCGCGCTGATCCGGGAGCATTCGTCCCGTGAAGTCCTGGAGCTCAGGTTCGGGTCCCAGCGGAACGCGACCATCGGCGACGAACTCCAAGGCATTGGAGAGCGGCTAGAAACGCTGCCCGACCGCGTGCTCATCTACGCCCATGACGGCGAGGCCGCACTGGAGCACGTCACCTCGCGGGGTCTACGGCCCGTGACATCGCTGGTGCGCCGATCCTCGTTGGAAGACGTATTCCTGCGACTGACCGGCAGGAGCCTTGTTGACTAGGGGAGGGATGACTGACCCAGGGAGCAAACAACCCTCGACGGCGGTGCAGCCGCTGCGGGCCCACTCGCCGGAGGTTTCGGCTGCCCGGGCGCGGCGCTGGGGTGCCTTCTTCTACGCGGAGCAGGTACTCCGCGTCATGCGGAACTATGGCTGGTCCGTGATCCTGTACAGCGTGGGTCAACCGGTGGCGTACTTGTTCGCCATGGGTGTTGGGTTGGCCAGCTTGGTGGACGCCAACAGCGGGGCTGTCTTTGGCGGAGTCAGTTACCTGGAGTTCGTGGCTCCGGCACTGTTGGTCTCCGCGGCGGTGATGACCGCGTCCGGGGAGTTCTCGTACCCGGTCACGGACGGCTTCAAGTGGCGTCGCGTGTTCTACGGACCGCACGCCTCGCCGTTGACCCCGCAACAAATCGCCAGCGGCCACATCATGGCCAGCTCTGTGCGGTTCCTGCTGCAGTCGGTGGTGTATTTCGCGGTGGTGGCCATGTTCGGTGCTTCGCCTGGGCCGTGGGGCTGGGTGTCTGCGATCGTGGCAACCGTGGCGGCGTTGTCCTTCGGGCTGCCGTTGATGGCCTACGCCGCAAGCATTACCCAGGACAAGGGCCAGTTTGCGCTGGTGCAGCGTTTCATTGTGATGCCGCTGTTCCTGTTCTCCGGGACGTTTTTCCCGCTGGACACCCTGCCGGTGGCCGTCCGCTGGATTGGCTGGATTTCCCCGGTGTGGCACGGAACCGAGCTGGGCCGGGTGTTCACCTACGGCATGGACCAGGAGCCGTTGCTGACCATCATCCATATCCTGTTCCTGGTGGTGACAGCCGGAGTGGGCTGGATCCTGGTCCGGCGGCAGTTCGTCAAAAGGATGGGCTCATGAGTGTCCTCACGGGTGGCCACAGCGCCACGGATGCTGCCCGCGGGCGGAAGTTCGGTTCGCTCTATTCCCGTAATGCCAAAGCCGTGGTTGGCCGTGGGCTCATGGCAGCCAAGAGCAGTACGTGGCTGGTGCTGGTATCCGGGTTCTTCGAGCCCGTGCTGTTCCTGCTGGCCATGGGCGTGGGTATGGGATCCATCGTGGGAACAGTCCAAGGGCCCGGCGGCGAAGAAATCAGCTATGCCGCGTACATAGCCCCGGCCCTCCTTGCGGTCTCGGCCATGAACGGAGCCATCTACGACTCCACATGGAACGTGTTCTTCAAGATGAACTTCGCCAAGCTCTACCAGGGGATGCTCTACACCTCCCTGGGGCCGCTGGATGTGGCCATTGGCGAGATCTTCCTGGCACTCCTCAGGGGTCTGCTCTATGCCACGGGATTCACTGCCGTGATGGGGGTGATGGGCTTGATCACCAGTTGGTGGGCCATCCTGGTCATTCCGGCATCGGTCCTGATCGCTTTCGGGTTCGCGAGCTTCGGCATGGGCATCACCAGCTTCATGAAGACCTTCCAGCAAATGGATTGGATCAACTTCTTCCTGCTGCCCATGTTCCTGTTCAGCGCCACGTTCTATCCGCTGAGCGTCTACCCGCAGGTGATCCAGTGGTTCATCCAGGCCATGCCCCTGTGGCACGGGGTTGAATTGCTGCGGCAGATCAGCGTGGGCTCCTTCAGTCCGGCCACCGCCATCCACGTGGGGTATTACGTGGTGATGATCGCCCTCGGCATTATGCTGACCACCGGGAGGCTGCGCCAGCTGTTCCTCAAATGATTCCGGTGTTCGCCATCCGTGGAAGCGGGACAAGGCACCTTTGCGCATTTGAGAGAATGGAGGCATGCAATCTCTCGGTGACCCGCACCCGTCCACGTCCAGCGCCGGCAAAGGCATGTTCAGAGGCTTCCGCATCGGTGGCCTGGGGATGGCCGTGGTCATCATCGCCTTCCTGGTGGCCGTTATCTTCGCTGCCAACCAGAACGATGTTGTTGGCTGGGTTGTGGCAGTGGTTGCCTTTGGCTGGCTGGCGTTGGCCACCTTCGTGGTGGTGAGCATCCGCAAGGCCGCGCAGCGTGCCGGTGCCAAGCTGAGCGAAGCGCAGGCTGCGTTTAACTCCGCAACCGGCCGCGCGCCGTCGGGCGTTGCTGACAACGGCGGCACCCGAGTAGTGTCCGAGCGCAACCAGGCCGACGAGGTCCGCGACCTCAAACTGGACCATTCCTTCAAGATCGTCCAGGTCCAGGTCCGCGTTGTTGATGACGAGCGCGCCAAGGGTGCCGGGGCTGACCAGGACACCATCAACCGCGCCTTGGAAACCATTGCCATTACTGCCACCAATGCCCGGGACATGATCAAGTCTTCCGGGGGTCCCGAAGAGCCAGTGGCCGGCACCATCATCGACTAGAGTAGAGCGGGTGAGTACGGCATTGAAGAAGGACTTCCTTCGCATCGCGTCAGTCAACGTCAACGGCCTGAGGGCTGCCTACAAGAATGGCATGGCGGAATGGCTGGAGCCACGCGAAGTGGACATTCTCTGCCTGCAGGAAGTCCGCGCTCCCGATGACATTGTCCGGAAGCTGATTGGCGAAGGCTGGCACATCCTTCACACAGAGGCCGAAGCAAAGGGCCGGGCCGGGGTTGCCATCGCTTCCCGGACGGAACCCACCGCAACCCGCGTGGGAATTGGCGACGATTACTTCGATACTTCCGGCCGCTGGGTCGAGGCGGATTTTTCCGTCAGGGACGCTGCAGGCGAACCCGCAACCCTTTCCGTGGTCAGTGCCTATGTGCACTCCGGAGAAGTGGGAACCCCCAAGCAGGACGACAAATTCCGCTTCCTGGACGCCATGGCTGTCCGTCTCCCGGAGCTTGCCAAACACAGCGACCATGCCTTGGTGGTGGGCGACCTCAACGTGGGACACACCGAGCTGGATATCAAAAACTGGAAGGGCAACGTCAAGCGTGCCGGCTTCCTCCCGGAGGAGCGCGCGTACTTTGACCGCTTCCTCGGCGAAGACATCGGATGGAGGGATGTCCACAGGGGCCTGGCAGGAAATGTCGCCGGCCCCTACACCTGGTGGTCCCAGCGCGGTAAGGCCTTTGACACCGACACAGGCTGGCGCATCGACTACCACCTGGCAACTCCCGGCCTCGCGGCAGCAGCCACATCCGCTGTAGTGGACCGGGCGCCTTCGTGGGACACCCGCTTCTCCGACCACGCACCGCTGGTAGTCGACTACCAGCTCCAAGCTTCCTAAGGTATTTCCTCCATGACCAGTTCCACCGCTACCGAAACGGGCCCAGGCGCCGCCGCACCATCAGCAGCCGCCGCCACCTCCACCAAGCTGGCGCCCGGCACCAAGCCCCGTGTCCTCTCCGGAATGCAGCCCTCGGCTGACTCCCTGCACCTGGGCAATTACCTGGGCGCCCTGGTCAACTGGGTCCGGATGCAGGACGAGTACGATGCCGTCTACTTCATCCCGGACCTGCATGCCATCACGGTTCCCCAGGATCCTGCCGAACTTGCCCGCCGAACGCGGGTCACCGCAGCCCAGTACATTGCCGGTGGCGTGGACGTGGACAAGTGCACGCTGTTCGTCCAGTCCCAGGTACCGGAGCACGCACAGCTGGCCTGGGTCCTGAACTGCATCACCGGCATGGGCGAAGCCAGCCGGATGACCCAGTTCAAGGACAAGGCCCAGAAGCAGGGCTCGGACCACGCAAGCGTGGGCCTGTTTACCTACCCCATCCTGCAAGCAGCCGATATCCTCCTGTACCAGCCCCACGGCGTTCCCGTAGGCGAGGACCAGCGCCAGCACGTGGAGCTGAGCAGGGACCTGGCAAACCGCTTCAACAGCCGGTTCGGGGAAACGTTCCAGGTGCCGGAGGCCTTCATCCAGAAGGAGTCGGCCAAGATCTACGATCTCCAGAACCCCACGGCCAAGATGTCCAAATCGGCTGAGTCCCCGGCCGGGCTGATCAACCTCCTGGACGATCCCAAGACTGTTGCCAAACGGATCAAGTCCGCTGTGACTGACACCGAAACAGAGATCCGCTACGACCGCGAGAACAAGCCGGGCGTGTCCAATCTCCTGTCCATCTACTCGGCCATCAGCGGCACCCCGGTGGAAAAGATCGTGGCCGATTACGAAGGAAAGATGTACGGCCACCTCAAGGTGGATCTTGCAGAACTGGTGTCCGGCCACTTGGCACCCATCCGTGAACGCGCCAATGAACTGTTGGCGGACCCCGCTGAGCTGGACCGGTTGCTGGCACTCGGGGCGGACAAGGCCCGTGGGATCGCTTCAGCTACCCTCGCCGACGTCTACGCCAAGGTGGGATTCCTCCCGTACCGGGGACTCGCTTCCCAGGGCCAGCAAGGAGTCCGCTAACCCCATGTGCTCTGCTGGCCAGCTCAACGTCCAGACCGACGCCCGGAAGGGCTCCGGTCCGGATGATTCTCGCCAGCCTGCGGTCACCGGCGTCGATTGCGGCGCCGGTGACATTATGTGCGTGGGCGTGATCCTCGGTTTCCCGCCGGACATTGCGCGGGAGCTCCAGGAATGGCGGGCCTCCTTTGGGGATCCCATGGCCGAGGTCATTCCGGCCCACATCACCCTGATCACCACTACCCCCACCCAGGACTGGGAGGCTACCCGCGAGCATGTTCGTGGCGTGGCAAAGACCCAGCAACCGTTCAACATCACCATTTCCGGTACGGGTTCGTTCCGCCCTGTCTCGCCCGTGGTGTTCGTCAACGTGGAGGAGGGCTTCGAAGAGTGCGTGCAACTGCACCAAAAACTCCAGAGCGGCCCACTGGAACGCATGCTGCCCTTCCCGTACCACCCGCACGTCACTGTTGCCCACGATGTTGCCCAAAAGAATCTTGATGAGGCCGAAACGGTCCTGAGAGATTACCGGGCAACCTTCCCAGTGGTTAGCATGGGACTTTACGAGCATGACACCAATGGAATTTGGCAGCTACGGGAAGAGCTCGACTTTGGCGGCAATACCTACCAAGACCAGCAAGAGGACTCAAGCCGCGGGGGCGGACACTCTTCCGCCTCCCACTGACCTGGCCAAGCTCAAGCTTCAGCTGATCCACAAGCGGCAGGAGTGGGGCCAAGCCAAGATGTCCGGCGCGGGGCTGCCTGCCAAGGCGGGTGCGTACGTGGCGCTTTTCCTGGCGCGGCTGAATACCAACCGGGCCATGCGGTCCTTCCAGCACTACACGCGCCAGCATGGCCCGCTGCTCAGTGCAGGCATCGGCTTCAACATGTTCTTCTCCGTTACCGGTCTCCTGACCACCGGTTTCGCGATCGCCGGAATAGTGCTGGGTGGTAACCAAGCCCTGCAGAATGCTGTCATCAACAGCGTCGCTTCCGCCGCTCCGGGCCTTCTGAAGGTGAACGGCGGCGAGGGCCTGGTGGATCCCCAATCACTGTTGAACCCTTCCGGGCTGGGATGGACGGCCCTGATAGCCGCCGCGGTGACCATCTTTGTGTCCCTTGGATGGATCGCAAGTGTCAGGGAGGGGATCCGCGGCGTCAATAACGCGGACCCGCTCATCCGGAATCCGATTCTGCAGAAACTGATCGACGCCGGAACGCTCCTGCTGCTGGGTGTCCTTCTGGTGGTCAGTGCAGGTGTGTCCTTGGTGTTCGGCTCTGCAGCCGATTGGTTCATGGATCTCCTCAGCCTCGATGAAGCCGTCGCCGGACCCATTGCGGCCACGGTGAAGATCGTCGTTCCCCTGTTGTTGAACTGCGCGACGGCGGCAGTTCTGTTCCGCGTGGCAAGCGGCCTCGAGTTCCGGCGTCGGGCGTTGCGGGAAGGCGTGATCCTGGCGGGCGTGGGCACCACGGTCCTCCAGTTCTTCAGCACGGAGCTGCTGGCCCGCTCCGGCAATAACCCGGTGCTGGCATCTTTCGCGATCATCATCGGTTTGCTCATCTGGTTCAACCTGGTCAGCCAGGTGTACCTCGTCTCAGCCTCCTGGGCAGCAATTCGGGAAGCCGATGCCGATTCGGGGGAGGCCCCGCGCAAGAAAGTCCTGGGATCCCGGCGCGTTACGCCCAGGACCTGACCGTTCGTTGGAGACCCGGAGGCGCGGATGAACAACCAGCTGTGGATTGCCTGCCTGCTTGGCGCTGCCCTTGGACTGATTGTTGGCCAGTTGATCTTTAATTCACCGTTCCTGGGGATCCTCATCGGCATGGGGGCAGGAGCTTTGGTGGGGGCGGCGTTCGGTCCACGCCGCAACTAGGGCAACCCATCTCGCGCATCCCGGGCCGTGGCCCCTGTGTCACGGCGCCTGTACCAGGCCTTCCCATGCCACGGTCCAGTGCGCTGGAAAGCCCGGCGCGTTCCTTCCTGGGCCGTTGTCCCAGCCTGCTGCCATCAATGCTGCAGCTGCCAGGAGCCCGCCATTGCCCGGAAGGTATACCGGCAGGGAATCGGTTTGGCGGTTGTGCCCGTTGGCAAGCGCGGTGTTCTTGCCGGCCTCCAGGAGCAGGGCGTCCACCGCCGCTTCCGGGTCCTCCAGCCGGGCCGCCGTCATGGCCATCACGGGGTAGTCCCAACCCCATGTGCTGGCCCAGTCCCAGTTGGCCAGCACGTCTTTCAACGTGGCCCGCATGGTCCCTGGATCGATCAGTCCGGTTTCAGGGATAACGCCCAGGCCGCACAGCATGGACGGGTGGTCCGTGCGGATGGTGAAGGGTTCCACGTCGATCGCAGCGTAGACGCCATCGATCACGCGCGGCTGGACCATGCCGTCGGCCACGGTTGACCATTCCTCCACAGCGTCCAGGCCCAGCCGTTCACGCCAGGCCGCGGCCGTCCTCAGGCCCCACTGCCAATAGGCCAACTCAAAGGTGGGATTGGTGACCTGGCCGCGCATGTCCCCATAGCTTTCCTGGGCAGGAATCAGCGGCGGGCCCAGCTCGAAGCCCCGGGGTGTGGGATGGGCAAAATCCGCCATGAACGCGGCAGATTCAAACACTATCTCCGCGAATTCTTCCAGTACTTCCCGGGATGGGTTGGCGCGATACACCAGCTCGGCCAGGTAAATGGGGTGCGGTTGCTGCCAAATCAGGAAGGTGCCGATGGGGCTGGGGCTTTCCCTGCCGTCCGGCCCCACTTGTTTAGGCCACCGCACGCCGCCGAAGCCCTGGTTCCTGGCCGTCTGGCGGGACTTCTCCAGCACAGTGGCATACCACCGGAGGGAGGGATGCAACAGCTCCGTCCTGTTCCACAGGGCAAAGTGGGCGGAGTGCCACCAGTGCATCTCCAGATGGAACCGGCCCCGCCATGAGTTGCAGACCAGGCCGGTCTCCTGGGGCGGCAGCGAGCCAGAACAGTTGATGGCCGTCAGGTACTGGGACAGCACAATCCGGCGCTCCAGTTCCTTGGCCCGCGGATCATCCGTGGCGTGGAGCTCGATTGCACCGCCGGTGGACCAGAAGTCTGCCCAATACGCTGCGGACGCCCGCGTGATGCTCCCCGCAGGAGAGGGCACGACGCCGGCACCCGCCTCCCCGGGCCGGGTTAGGTCACGCGGTGGCCGGGTTGCGTCATCCTGTGGGAGGGTCCGTTGGTAGTGGTCCCGTGGATGGCCGCCCTTCCGGACGCAGTCCCCGCTTCCGGCCGGGATGAAGGTGACAGCGAAATCCATAACTGGTGGCTTTCCGGCAGGCACTGCGGCACTCAAGCGGAGCCGGTGCGGGCCGGTGGACTCCACCTCCAGGTCCGGGCCCATGATCCTTACCTGATAGCGGGCATTATCCAAGCGACGGTGGACCAGCCACTCCTGCGCGCCGGGGAAAACCGTGGAAGCAGAGGGCTTGTCCAAGCCGGTGGTGTGGGCATCGGGCCGGTTCCAGTCGGCAGCATCGTGCCAGGCTTCCGAGCCGTAAGGGAATGCCATGCCTACCACCAAACCTGCCTCCAGCGCTGGTGATTCAACGCGGAACCCCAGCTGATCGCGGGTGGGGTGGCACGTCGTCGTGACCTTGACCGGATGGCCCCTTACGGTGAAACGGCTGGTGACGGTTCCTGTCCACAGGTCCAGTGTCTGTTCGGTCATGTCCAACTCGTCAGCGCAGACGGGTCTGTCCCCGCTGTCCTCCGCCCAGCGGAAGCCGATCCTGGCAAGATCCAAACGGTGCGCGTTGGCCCGGAGCCAGTTTTCGGCTTGTGAGGTGCCTGTTTCACGATCGTTGACGATGTCGCCCACCATGTCCACGTAGGGCACCGGCCCCCGAGGGGAGTCGTAAAGAACAGTGGATGCCGAGAGATCGTAGTCCTGCGGAGCCGGAGTGGAGTGCCAACCCCATTGGGACTGCGTGCCCAGCAACGTTCCGGGCGGAAGCTCGTCCCGGGCGCCCACGGGGTAGGAGTCCGGCAGGGTTTGCAGGCCGGTGAGGTCCATGGTGAATCCCAGCTCGCCGTTCCCCACGGACACGGGGCTCCGGGGATCCAGGCGAAGCTGGCGTACGTTGTGGCGCTGCACCAGCGCCTTGCGGTCAATCCCTTGGGGAGGGTGAACAGGGCTCATCGGTGGGCGTCCTTGGAGTCGTGGGTGGGGTGGGTTTCAGGGCCGAGGACAACCGTGTCCTCCAGTTCGCGGAGCGGAAAGAAGGCCGCCCGTTCGTGGGGGCTGTTATTGGGCTGGTGGAGTGTCAGGAAGAGCCCGCCGGTCAGCAACCTGCCGATCATTCCGTGCCCACCGTCCTTGCCCCACAGTGGTTCGGGTTCCTGCTCCCAGGGGCCAAGGACAGTCCCGGACTTGCTGCGGGCAATTCCCATGGCGTACCCGTGGTCTCCAAAACTGGACCACAGCATGATCAGTCTTCCGCTGCTCAGCCTGAACAGGAAGGGACCATCGGTCACATGGACGGGAAATTCACGGTCCTGGACCGAGGGAACATCCAATGCGCGGGACCAAGGGGCCTCGGAAGCGCTGAACAGGAAGACCGGCGCACCGTGGGCGGCGCGGAGATCGTCTGTGAGCCGCTGGGCCATCATGGCGCCGTCGTGGACCTGCTTCCACTCGTGGCAAAACACCATCCAGGGCGAGCCGTCACTGTCCACATGGAGTGTGCCGTCCAGGCATTGCCAATTGCCGGGAGTTACCGGTCCGTCGCTCCATGGTGTGTAGGGACCCTCCGGCTTCCCTGCTGCGAGGATCTGTGTTCCGCGAAACCGGCCGGGGGCGGTGAACGTGGCAAACATGAAGTAGCGCCCCCGGTATTCGTGGACCTCTGGTGCCCAGTACTGTTCGTGGCTCCAGAACCCGGCGTCCGGACGGAAAGCAGGGATGGGTCCCCGCCACGTGGCCAGATCCTTGCTCCGGTAGCAGTCGAAACCTGTGGCCGGACCGGACCAGATGTTCTTGTCCGTACTTCCGAAGAGCATGTACTCGCCAGAGGCTTCCACGGTGAGCACATAGGGGTCGCGTATCTGCAGGTCATCCAGGGTCAGGGGCACGGTACTCCTCCATGTCAAATAGTTCATAGAGCAAACTATTGACGAATATACACGGCCTTGATACGTTTCAGGAACCGTTTTCTCAGCTGAAAGAAGCTTACCCAATGACGCGTAAATCGATCCTGACTTTCCGGAAATCCGTGGCATTCGCAGCGGCCATCAGCATGCTGGGCCTCACGGCGGCATGCTCCAGCCCGTCCTCCAACAACCAGCCGGAAGACGGCCCCGTGGAGATCAGGTTCTCCTGGTGGGGCAATGCCACCCGCGCTGATCTCACCACCAAAGCCATCAAGGAATTCGAGGCCGCCAACCCGAACATCAAGGTCAAGCCCGAGTACGGGGACATCAGCGGGTACTTCGACAAGTTGGCAACCCAGGTGGCCGCCAACGATGCCCCTGACGTGATCACCATGGGCGGAGCGTACCCGGCCGAATACGCCAACCGTGGTGCGCTGCTGGACCTCAGCAAAGTCAGCGGCTCCCTGGATCTGACCAAGCTGGACCAGGGCGCTGTGGAGAACGGGCAGGTCAAGGGAACCCAGTACGGCGTATCCACCGGTGCCAATGCGCTGGCAGTCGTGGTGAATCCCGCAGTGTTCACGGCGGCCGGCGTGGAACTCCCGGATGACAGTACATGGAGCTGGGATGATTTTGCCAGCGTGGCCAAGAACATCACGGAGAAGAGCCCCAAGGGAACCTACGGTACGGCGACCGTCCTGACCCATGACTCGCTGGATGCTTTTGCCCGTCAACGCGGCAAGTCCCTCTACACCCAGGACGGGCAGCTCGGGCTTGATAAGGACACCGTCCAGGCCTATTTCGACTATTCGCTGAAACTGTCCGAATCCGGCGCGGCTCCCAGCGCTTCGGAGACTGTGGAGAAGCTCAACGCCAGCACCGAACAGACCCTCATGGGCATGGGACAGGCCGGCATGATGTTGACCTGGAGCAATTCGCTGACTGCCCTGAGCAAGGCATCCGGGGCGGAACTGAAACTGCTGAAGCTGCCCGGCGAGAAGCCGACGCCCGGTATCTGGCTCCAGTCCTCGCAGTTCTACACCATCTCCGCCCGCAGCAAGCACACGGATGCGGCTGCCAAACTGGTGAACTTCCTGGTGAACAACGAGGCAGCGGCCAAAATCATCCAGAGTGACCGGGGTGTGCCCAGCAACTCCGGAATGCGTTCAGCAATCGGTGATCTCCTGACACCGCAGGGGAAAACCGAAGCAGCCTACATTGATGAGGTCGGCAAGATGGACTTCGCCCCAACCTTCATCGGCCCCACGGGATCAACGGCGGTTTCGGAGATCACGGCCCGCCTCAACACCGATGTCCTGTTCAAGCGGCTCAGCCCGGAGAAGGCAGCCGAACAGTGGATCAACGAAAGCAAGGCAGCAATCGGAAAGTAGTGCCGATTCAGGAGACTTCCAGGTAGGGATCGGCCCAGGCGCTGATGATCTTCGCTACCCGGGCAGCCTGCCCCTTGCCGGTCAGCAGGTGTTCGCTGCCTTCCAGGGAGACGAAGTTGCGGGGGTGCCTGGCGGTCCGGAAAATCTCGCTGGCGTTGTCGATCCCCACCGTGTTGTCGGTGGGGGAGTGCATCACCATCAAGGGCTTGTGCAGGGTACGGATGCAATCGCGCAGGTCCGCGCGCTCAATGTCCTCCACAAAGTGCCTGCGAACCTCCATGGGCCGTCCGCCAAGGTCCACCACGGCACTGCCGTCGCGCAGGATACTGTCGATCTCCGTGTCAAACATGTGTTCCACGTGCTTCGGCTCGTAGGGAGCTCCCACAGTCACCACGGCGTTCAGGCCCTGGATCTCGCGGGCCGCAGCCAAGACGGCTGCGCCACCAAAAGAGTGCCCCACCAGCAGTGAGATGCCCCGGCCCTGTTCCTGCATGTACGCGGCGGCGAGGACAGTGTCGGCCACCTTGACGCTGAAGGATCCTGCAGACCATTCGCCCCCGGAGCCGCCAAGGCCAAGGTTGTCGAAGCGCAGCATGCCCACACCCTGCTCCGCCAGTCCCTTGCAGATCCGGGAGGCAGCGGGGCTGTCCTTGCCAAGGGTGAGCCCGTGGGAAAACACTCCCCACCCGCGGACAGGGCCCTCCGGAACATCGACAATGCCTGCCAGGGCATCGCCGGTACTTCCGGTGAAGGTGATCTTCTCTGAGCGTGGCACGGTGGTCTCCTTGGGGGACGACGCCCAGCGGGCGGTGGTGGTACGGCGGTGGTGATTAACGACGGCGGCGCCGTCACCAAACATGGTGAGCGGCGCCGTCGTCGTGCTGTTCTTGAAGGTAACTGCTGACTAGATCTTGCGGGACAAGATGGCCTGCTTGACCTCGGCAATTGCCTTGGTGACCTGGATGCCACGCGGGCAGGCTTCCGAGCAGTTGAAGGTGGTGCGGCAACGCCACACGCCCTCTTTGTCGTTGAGGATCTCCAGCCGCATGTCGCCGGCGTCATCGCGGGAATCGAAAATGAAGCGGTGTGCGTTGACGATCGCTGCGGGCCCGAAGTACTGCCCATCGGTCCAGAAGACCGGGCAGGAGGAGGTGCAGGCAGCGCAGAGGATGCACTTGGTGGTGTCATCAAAGCGCTCACGGTCCTCAACGGACTGCAGGCGTTCCTTGGTGGGCTCGTGGCCCTTGTTGATGAGGAACGGCATGACTTCGCGGAAGGACTGGAAGAACGGTTCCATGTCCACGATCAAGTCCTTCTCCACGGGGAGGCCCTTGATGGGTTCCACCGTGATGGGCTTGGACGTGTCCAGGTCCTTCAGCAGGGTCTTGCACGCCAGGCGGTTGCGGCCGTTGATGCGCATGGCATCGGAACCACACACACCGTGGGCGCAGGAGCGGCGGAAGGAAACAGTTCCGTCGATTTCCCACTTCACCTTGTGAAGGGCGTCCAGCACACGGTCCGTGCCGTACATGGTCAGCTTGTAGTCATCCCAGCGGGCTTCGTCCGAGATTTCCGGATCGTAGCGGCGCACGCGCAGCGTGATGTGGAACGTGGGGATTTCACCGTCGCCGGCAACGCTTGCCGGGAGCTCGATCTTGGAAGCGGGCTCTGCCATTTCGGTCGTCATTAGTACTTACGCTCCATCGGCTCGTAACGGGTGAAGATCACGGGCTTCGTCTCAAGACGGATGCCCGCAACGGATTCCGCCGAAGAGTCGACGGTGACGGAGTTGTCCAAGTAAGCCATGGAGTGCTTCATGAACTTCTCGTCATTGCGGTCCGGGAAGTCTTCGCGGTAGTGGCCACCGCGGGACTCTTCACGGTGCAGTGCACCAACGGTCATGACCTTGGCCATATCCAGGAGGAAGCCCAGCTCCACTGCTTCCAGGAGATCCAGGTTGAAGCGCTTGCCCTTGTCCTGGACAGTGACGTTCTTGTAGCGCTGTTCGAACGAGTCGATGTCGCGGAGAACCTGCTCCAGGGACTCGCGGGTGCGGAACACCTGCATGTTGGCGTCCATGGTGTCCTGCAGTTCCTTGCGGATCTGCGCAACACGCTCGGTGCCGTTGCCCTCCAGCAAACCGCTGAGGATGCCACGGGTCATTGCCTCGGGGTCCTCGGGAAGCTCAACAAAGTCGGCTGTCTTCGAGTACTCAGCAGCGGCGATGCCGGCGCGCTTGCCGAACACGTTGATGTCCAGCAGGGAGTTGGTGCCGAGACGGTTCGAACCGTGAACGGAAACACACGCAACCTCACCGGCGGCGTAGAGGCCCGGCACAATGGTGTCGTTGTCCTGCAGCACCTCGGTGGTGATGTTGGTGGGGATGCCGCCCATGGCGTAGTGCGCCGTGGGGAACACGGGAACCGGATCGGTGAACGGTTCCACACCAAGGTAGGTGCGGGCGAACTCCGTGATGTCCGGAAGCTTGGCCTCGATGTGGGCAGGCTCAAGGTGGGTCAGGTCCAGGAGGACGTAGTCCTTGTTGGGACCACAACCGCGGCCTTCACGCACCTCGTTGGCCATGGCACGGGCCACGATGTCACGGGGAGCGAGGTCCTTGATGGTGGGGGCGTAACGCTCCATGAAGCGCTCACCCTCGGAGTTACGCAGGATGGCACCTTCACCACGTGCACCCTCGGTGAGGAGGATGCCCAGGCCGGCAAGGCCGGTCGGGTGGAACTGGAAGAACTCCATGTCCTCCAGGGGGATGCCGCGGCGGAACGCGATGCCCATGCCGTCACCGGTGAGGGTGTGGGCATTGGACGTGGTCTTGAAGACCTTGCCGGCGCCGCCGGATGCGAACACCACGGACTTGGCCTGGAAGACGTGCAGTTCACCGGAAGCGAGGTCGTAGGAGACAACGCCGGCAACACGCTTCTGCTTGTACGGAGTACCGTCCTCGCGCACTGCGTCTTCTTCGACGATCAGCAGGTCAAGGACGTAGTACTCGTTGTAGAACTCAACGTTGTGCTTGACGCAGTTTTGGTACAGCGTCTGCAGGATCATGTGGCCGGTGCGGTCAGCTGCGTAGCACGCACGGCGGACAGGAGCCTTGCCGTGATCGCGGGTGTGGCCACCGAAGCGGCGCTGGTCAATGCGGCCCTCGGGCGTGCGGTTGAACGGCAGGCCCATCTTTTCCAGGTCCAGCACGGCGTCGATGGCTTCCTTCGCCATGACCTCGGCTGCATCCTGGTCAACCAGGTAGTCGCCACCCTTGATGGTGTCAAAGGTGTGCCACTCCCAGTTGTCTTCCTCGACGTTGGCCAGTGCTGCACACATGCCACCCTGGGCCGCACCGGTGTGCGAGCGGGTGGGGTAGAGCTTGGTCAGTACCGCTGTGCGTGCGCGCTGACCGGACTCGATCGCTGCGCGCATGCCGGCGCCACCTGCACCGACAATAACGACGTCGTACTTATGGACCTGCATACCAGATGCTCTCTCTTTCAAAGTTCAGATGGTCGGCGGAGGCTGCTCCGCCCCGTGGGGCGGACCGATTCACTCCAAAGGAGGGACCGGTGCCGCCGCTATGGCACAACCCCTACGGGGCCGGGCAGAATCCGCCAGGCAGCTGAACGCCGTCGACGACGGGGCACGGATCGAAGGTGAAGATCACCAGCGTGCCCAGGATGATGATGACCAGGGTGGCCGCGTAGAGGACCATCTTGAGCCAGAAGCGTGTGGAGTCCTTCTCGGCGTAGTCATTGATGATGGTGCGGACGCCGTTGGTGCCGTGCAGCATGGCAAGCCACAACATGGCGAGGTCCCAGAACTGCCAGAAGGGATCCGCCCACTTGCCCGCAACAAAGCCGAAGTCGATGGCGTGGATGCCCTCGCCCACCAGCAGGTTGACGAAGAGGTGGCCGAAAATCAGGACCACCAGGACGATGCCGGAGAGCCGCATGAAGAGCCAGGCGATCATCTCGAAGTTGCCGCGGCTGGAACCGCTGCGGTTGTACTTCGGGGCGATCTTGCCGCTGCGGGGTGATTCGATGGTTGTCATGGCTTAGTGGCCTCCCAGCGCGAGGGAAAGGTGGCGGATAGCGAAGCCTGCGAACGTGACCAGCCACAGTGCAAGCACGACCCACAGCATCTGGCGCTGGTACTTTGCGCCCTTCTTCCAGAAGTCGATCGCGATCACGCGCAGGCCATTGAAGGCGTGGAAGATGATCGCAGCGACCAAGCCCGTTTCACCCAGGGCCATCAGGGGATTCTTGTAAGCGCCAATAACGGCGGTGTAGGCCTCAGGGGACACGCGCACCAATGAGGTGTCCAACACATGGACCAACAAGAAGAAAAAGATCACTACACCGGTAATACGGTGTCCAACCCAGGACCACATGCCTTCACGGCCGCGGTACAAGGTGCCAGCTGGTTTTGTCGGCACTGATTAAACCTTCCTGCAACACAGTGGCGCTGGCATGGGATCCATGCGGGGGGAACGCCTGCTGCGAGAGCACTCGTAGCTCACGCCTAAATCTAGGCTTCGCTCACAGCATATTCAATTTAGGACGGGCTTGGCTGCTTGTAAATTCCATGTTTCGCCCCCGGAATCAGGCAAATCGGGGCATCGCCTGAGACGAACGCCACATGTGCCGCGTCCTGCAGGGCTTCCGGTCTGTACAGGATAAAGTGTTGCGGTGAGTACAGAAGACGCGAATTACCCGGAATCGCCATTGGACCGCTTTCATGCGGTCATTCCGGCCGGTGGTGTGGGGACACGGCTGTGGCCACTCTCGCGTGCCGCTGCGCCCAAGTTCCTCCATGACCTGACGGGCTCCGGCAGCACCTTGTTGAGGGCAACCTACGACCGACTGGAACCGTTGGCAGGGGACCGGGTCCTGGTTGTCACCGGAGAAGCGCACCGCGCTGCCGTGTGCCGCCAACTGCCCGAGGTGGGGGATGACGAGCTGGTCCTGGAGAGTGAGCCCAAGGACTCCGGTGCCGCAATCGGACTGGCTGCGGCCATTCTTTACCGCCGCGATCCCGCCACCATCATGGGTTCCTTCGCCGCAGACCAGGTGATCAGCCCGGACGACCTCTTCCAGGAGGCTGTCCGCGAGGCCATCCAGACCGCTGCTTCCGGCAAGATCGTCACGATCGGGATCAAGCCGACCCACCCGTCCACGGGCTTTGGCTACATCCGTTCCGGCGCTTCCCTTGGCATTGAAGGCGCCCCCAGTGCCATGGCGGTTGCCGAGTTCGTGGAAAAGCCCAGCCAGGAAGTCGCCAACAAATACGTGGAGGCAGGGGACTACGTCTGGAACGCCGGAATGTTCGTGGCTCCGGTGGACCTCATGCTCAAGCACCTCGAGGCCAACCAGCCTGTGCTGTTCGCGGGCCTGCAGGAAATCGCCGAGGCATGGGACACCCCGCAGCGCGATGAGGTCAAGGCCCGCGTCTGGCCCACCCTGCCCAAGATTGCCATTGACTACGCTGTTGCCGAGCCTGCAGCGGAAGCCGGCGATGTCGCCGTCGTACCTGGTACTTTCCGATGGGACGACGTTGGCGACTTCGCGGCGATTGGCCGCTTGAACAACGCCGGTGATGTGGACGAAGTGACGGTCCTGGGTGAAGGCGCCCGCGTCTTCGCCGAAAACGCCAGTGGCGTGGTGGTTTCCGATACCAAGAGGGTCATTGCCCTGATCGGCATCAAGGACGTGGTGATTGTTGACACCCCGGACGCCCTGCTGGTCACCACCAAGGAACATGCGCAGCTGGTCAAGGGGACCGTGGACGCGTTGAAAGCCAGTGGCGACACGGACGTCCTCTAGCTGGAGCCCCCAGGCGCATAGTCGCCCGGCTTATACCGTGAGCCACCTCTTTGGTTGCCCTGCGTCTGAACGCAGCGTAACCAAGAGGTGGCTTTCGTTCTTCCGTGGCCGTGGATGGCTAGAGTTGTGACGTGCGCAATTACACCACTGAAACCGAGCCCACCCCCGTCGTTGGTCCCTGGGTTGACGAATTCCTGCCCGGACTCATCGAGTTCCGCCGGGACCTCCATGCGCACCCCGAACTTTCCTTCAAGGAATTCCGCACCACGGACAAGCTGGTGGAGCGCCTGGAAGCTGCAGGCCTGAAGCCGCGCAGGCTGGAAGGAACCGGCCTCACCGTGGACGTGGGGGAGGGGCCGATTGCCACCGCACTGCGCGGAGACATCGACGCCCTCCCGATCATCGAGGAAACGGGTCTTCCGTTCGCCTCCAAGAACCACGGCGTGACGCATGCCTGTGGACATGACATCCACACCACCACCATGCTGGGCATCGCCTTGGTATTGCACCGGATGCACAAGAACAACCCGCTGGGCGGCACGGTCCGCATCATCTTCCAGCCCGCCGAGGAAACCATGCCCGGCGGCGCCCTCTCCTGCATTGAGCAAGGCGTCTTGGAAGGCGTTCCCCGCATCCTGGCGCTGCACTGCGATCCGCGGATCAACGTGGGCCAGATCGGAACCCGCATTGGTGCCATCACCTCGGCGTCGGACACCATCAAGATTGAGTTGTCAGGCAGGGGCGGGCACACGTCCCGTCCGCACCTGACCGAGGACCTGGTGTTCGCTTTGTCCCAGATTGCCGTCAACGTCCCCGCTGTCCTTTCCCGCCGGGTGGACGTGCGCAGCGGTGTGTCCGTGGTGTGGGGCCAGATTTCGGCGGGATCGGCGCCCAATGCCATTCCGGGGTCCGGCTATATGGCCGGCACCATGCGCTGCCTGGACCGGGATGCGTGGCACAGTGCCGGGGAGCTGCTGGACGACGTCGTCAAGCAGGTGGCAGCGCCCTATGGAGTTGACGTGCATCTGGAACACACCCGCGGAGTGCCGCCGGTGGTTAACTCCGAGCATGAAACAGCCCTGATCGAGGCGTCAGCCCGGGCCGAGCTGGGCGAAAGCGCCGTGGTTCTGACTCCGCAATCCATGGGTGGAGAAGACTTTGCCTGGTTCCTCGCGGATCTTCCCGGAGCCATGATGCGATTGGGCACCCATACTCCCGGTGGCGAGGAATACGATCTCCACCGCGGTGACTTCATTGTGGATGAGCGTGCGCTTGGGTACGCGGTACGGGTTCTTACCGGCGCTGCCTTGAGGACCATCAGGGACCTGGAGCAGTAACCCAACTGGGTCGCAATTGTGCGCGTTATGGGGGCTCATAACGCGCACAAGTGCGACCCAGTTGGGTTTTGACAGCCGCTTGAGTTGTGCACAATTCAATTGTGCACTATCGTATTTTCCATGAGTGATGCACCCCGCCTCCGCCACCAGGTCTGCTTTGCGCTGTACTCGGCGTCCAAGGCTGCGACGGCTGTCTACCGGCCCGTGCTGGAGGACCTCGGCCTGACGTACCCCCAGTACCTGGTGATGCTCGTTCTCTGGGAGCAGGAACCCCGCAGCGTCCGCGAACTCGGAGCTGAACTGGGCCTGGATTCCGGAACACTCTCGCCCCTGCTCAAGCGCCTTGAGGGCCTGGGCCTGGTGGAACGAAAGCGGTCCGCCCAGGACGAGCGCCGGGTCGACGTTGTGCTGACCGGCGCCGGCAGGGAGCTGAGTGCCCGTGCCCAGGCTGTGCCTCAGGCGCTGGCCGACGCAGCGGGATTGTCCGCCGCGGAGATCCAGCAACTCCACGCCACCCTCGGCAAGCTCACCACGGCACTCAACGGCTCACTCTGAAGATTTCCCCAGCCATCCATTCACCAAGGAGAAACGGTATAACCATGAAGACTCTCTACACTGCTGAGGCACTTGCCTCCGGCGAAGGCCGCGACGGCAACGCCCGCACCAACGATGGCAAGCTGGATGTCACCCTTGCCAGCCCCAAGGAACTCGGCGGCAACGGCGAAGGCACCAACCCTGAGCAGCTCTTCGCTGCCGGTTACGCTGCCTGCTTCCACTCCGCCCTCCGCCTGGTGGGCCGCAAGGAGCGCGTTGATCTGACAGACTCGGCCGTCGCAGCCAGGATCCACATCGGTGCGCTGACCGACAGCGAAGGCTTCGGCCTGGCCGCCGAACTGGAAATCGCCCTCCCCGCACTGGACCGTGAAACCGCAGAGCAGCTGATGCACAAAGCGCACCAGGTGTGCCCTTACTCCAACGCCACCCGCGGCAACATGGCCGTAGACCTCAAGCTCGTGGAGTTCGCAGCATGAGCGCCGTTTCCACTCCCGTAGAGACCCGCGAAATCCAGCTGGCTTCCCGCCCCAAGGGCCGCCCGGTGGCAGATAACTTCCGCCTCACCCAGGCCCAGCTGCCTGAGCTCGGCGACGGACAGATCCTGGTCAAGAACCAATTCATGTCCGTGGACCCCTACATGCGCGGCCGCATGAACGACGTCAAGTCCTACTCGGCTCCGTTCCAGATCGATGCAGCGCTCGACGGCGGTGCGGTCGGTGAGGTGATCGCGTCCCGTTCGGACGCGCACAAGGTGGGTGACGTCGTCGTGCATTCACTCGGATGGCGCGAGCACGCAGTAGTGGATGCCGCAGCCACCACCCCGGTTCCCAGTGGGCTTGCTCCCACCTCCGCATTCCTGGGCGCGTTGGGCATGACCGGCCTCACTGCCTACTCAGGCCTGCTCAAAGTGGCGGAGTTCAAGGAAGGCGAAGTTGTGTTCGTCTCCGGCGCCGCAGGTGCCGTGGGATCCATGGTGGGCCAGATTGCCAAGGCCATGGGTGCCTCCAAGGTGATCGGCAGCGCCGGCTCGGCCGAGAAGGTTGCACGCCTGCTGGAGCTCGGCTTCGACGCCGCCTTCAACTACAACGATGGTCCGGTCCTTGACCAGCTGCGTGAAGCAGCAGGGGAGCGCGGGATCGACGTGTACTTCGACAACGTCGGAGGCGAGCACCTTGAAGCCGCACTGGCAACCCTGACCGTGGGCGGGCGCATCGCCATGTGCGGTGCCATCGCGCAGTACAACTCCACCGAGCCTCCCGCAGCCCCTCGCAACCTCATGCAGGCAATCGGCAAGCAGCTGACCCTGCGCGGATTCCTGGTGGGTGGCCAGCGTCAGCACGCTGCCGAGTTCGCCCAGAAAATGGCCGGATGGTTGGCCGATGGCTCCGTGAGCTACGACGAGACGATCGTTGATGGCCTGGAGAACGCCCCGCAGGCATTCATGGATCTTCTGGACGGTGCCAACACCGGAAAGATGCTGGTCCGCCTCTAATCCAGCGGAATTGAACAAACGGTAGCCGGGTGTGACTTGCACGCCCGGCTACTGCTTGGTAACAAAAGGTCAACAATCTGCCCCGGAGGACGGGCTTGTGCTACCAGGGTGTGTTTCAGGCCACTAGTGTTGGTTCCATCAATGCGCCTAGGCGCAGCTGCGAGCATCAGTGAAAACAGAATTTCTGCCTCAGGTATAGGAAACGGACACTCATTGACCATCCGTCGTAGCGCCAATCACTTTCTTCCTGGAGGAAAATTGAAGAAACCACTGCGTGCCACCCTGAAGCGCGGTTCAATGGCCGGTGTGGCCACGGTAGGTGCGGCAGCGCTCCTGCTCACCGGCTGCGGCCAGGCCCCGGACGCCGGCTCAGGTGCCGCCACCAAGAGCGATTTCGTGGGCTGCATCGTCTCCGACTCCGGTGGATTTGATGACCAGTCGTTCAACCAGTCGTCCTTCGAAGGCCTCAAGAAGGCTGAGAAGGACCTTGGCATCACGGTCAAATCCGCTGAATCCAAGGCCAACAGCGACTTCGAAACCAACCTCAACGGCATGGTTTCCGCCGGCTGCAACCTGACGGTTACTGTCGGATTCCTCCTGGGCGACGCCACAAAGGCCGCTGCAGAGAAGAACTCGGACAAGCACTTCGCGATCATCGACTACACGTATGAGACCCCGATCGCCAACGTGAAGCCCGTTGTCTACGACACTGCACAGGCTGCCTACCTGGCAGGCTACGCAGCAGCGTCGGCCACCAAGACCAACAAGGTGGGTACCTTCGGCGGTATCAAGATCCCCACGGTGACCATCTTCATGGACGGTTTCTACGACGGTGTCCAGGCCTACAACAAGGCCAAGAACAAGTCCGTGCAGGTTGTCGGCTGGGACAAGACCACCCAGGACGGCTCCTTCACCGGCGACTTCGAAAAGCAGGACACCGGCAAGCAGGTCACCATCAACCTCCTGGACCAGGGCGCTGACATCGTCATGCCCGTTGCCGGCCCGGTAGGCAAGGGTGCAGGCGCCGCACTGAAGGAAGCCAAGGCTGCAGGCAAGGACGTCAAGCTCATCTGGGTTGACTCCGATGGCTACCTCACCGCTCCCGAGTACAAGGACCTCATGCTGACCTCCGTGGTCAAGCAGATGGGTGAAGCTGTGGAGACCGTGGTGAAGGACGACAAGGACGGCAAGTTCAGCAACACCGCCTACGTCGGAACCCTGGAGAACGACGGCGTGGCCATCGCTCCGTTCCACGACCTCGACTCTGCCATTTCCGCAGAGACCAAGTCCGAACTCGATGCCCTGAAGGCCGACATCGTGTCCGGCAAGCTGGTTGTCGAATCGGCAGCAAGCCCCAAGAAGTAAACAATTCCTGGACGCGCCGCCAGTACCGAGCCCCGGTACTGGCGGCGCGTTTTTGCCCTGAACAGCAGCTGTCCTGCTTCCAACACCCGCAGCACTCGCCTCGGGACGCCCGCACGAATAGGCTGCTGGCAGGAGCACGTCAGCCGCCCCTCGGACTCATAGAACGGTGGGAGTTGTGAAACTCGAATTGAAGGGGATCTCGAAAGCCTTCGGGACCTTCTACGCCAACCAAGACATCGACCTTGTGGTCGAATCCGGCCAGATCCATTGCCTCCTGGGCGAGAATGGTGCCGGAAAATCAACCCTCATGAACGTGTTGTATGGGCTGTACGAGCCCACTGCCGGAGAGATCCTGGTGGATGACCGTCCCGTCACCTTCCGCGGGCCCGGCGACGCCATGGCGGCGGGCATTGGCATGGTGCACCAGCACTTCATGCTTGTCCCCGTCTTCACCGTGGCAGAAAACGTGGCGTTGGGAGCAGAACCCACCACATTTGGCGGCGTGCTCAGCATCGACGAAACCCGGAAGAAGATCCGCGAAATTTCCGCGAAGTACGGTTTCGACGTCGATCCCGACGCTTTGGTGGAAGACCTCCCCGTGGGTGTGCAGCAAAGGGTGGAGATCATCAAGGCCTTGGTCCGCGAGGCCAAGGTCCTGATCCTGGACGAACCCACGGCCGTCCTGACGCCCCAGGAAACCGATGAACTCCTGGACATCATGCGGCAGCTCCGGGACGGTGGCACGTCGATCGTGTTCATCTCCCACAAGCTCCGTGAGGTCAAGGCGGTCTCGGACGTCATCACGGTGATCCGCCGCGGGAAGGTGGTGGGCGACGCTCCTCCCACCGCGTCCGCGGCCGACCTTGCCTCCATGATGGTGGGGCGGCCGGTGAGCCTGAGCCTTGCCAAAGCTCCCGCCCAGCCCAAGGACGTCACGTTCAAGGTGGAGAACCTCACGGTCCGCGCCGCCAACGGGACCAACGTGGTGGACGGGATCAGCTTCGACATCGCCCAAGGCGAGATCCTCGCCGTCGCCGGTGTCCAGGGCAACGGCCAAACGGAACTGACGGAAGCCATCCTCGGTGTCCAGGACCACGTCACCGGCTCGGTGACCCTGGACGGAAAGCAGCTTTTGGGGCTTCCGGTCAAGGAAGTCCTGCGCTCCGGCGTCGGATTCGTTCCTGAAGACAGAACGGTGGACGGCCTGGTGGGGCCGTTCTCAGTGGCCGAAAACCTGGTGCTGGACCTCTATGACCAGGAGCCCTTTGCCAGCGGCATCGGCATGAAGCCCGCCAAGGTCATGGAGAACGCCAAGGCCAAGATCGAGGAGTTCGATATCCGGACCCCCTCGCCGGGTTCCGCGGCCGGGACCCTGTCCGGTGGCAACCAGCAGAAAGTGGTGATGGCCAGGGAGCTGTCCCGCCCGCTGCGGTTGTTCATCGCCAGCCAACCTACCCGTGGCGTGGACGTCGGCTCCATTGAGTTCCTGCACAAGCGCATCGTCGCCGAGCGCGACGTGGGAACTCCCGTCATGATCGTTTCCACCGAGCTCGATGAAGTCATCGACCTCGCTGACAGGATTGCGGTGCTCTACAAGGGCAAGCTCGTGGGCATTGTCCCCGCGGGAACGCCCAGGGACACCCTGGGCCTGATGATGGCCGGAGTAGGCCCGGAAGGAGGCTCCGATGTCTGACAAGGACCAGTCCGCCAAGGACGTTCCCACATCGGAAGTACGCGCGGCGGATGTCGCGCTGGATACTGCAGGCGGAACACTGGAACCATCCATCGTTCCCGTCTCCACGCAAAGCGGGGACCCGGGACACCAGGACGGCAACGTGATCCGCCGCATCGTCATGGGCAATGGGTTCGTTTCCGTCCTTGCCGTGGTTGTTGCCCTGATCCTGGGCGGTTTGCTGATTGCCAGCACCGACAGCCAGGTAGCCAAAACTGCCGGGTACTTCTTTGCCCGCCCCGGAGACTTCCTGGCCGCCCTCTGGGGTGCCATGACCGAAAGCTACGTGGCACTCTTCCAGGGGTCGGTATTCAGCCCACGCGAAGGTTTCAAACCGCTGCTGGAGACCATGACGGTGGCCACCCCGCTGATTTGCGCCGGCCTGGGCGTTGCCTTGGCTTTCCGCGCTGGACTGTTCAACATCGGTGCACAGGGCCAGATCATCATCAGTGCAACCCTCGCGGCCTACGTCGGGTTCGCCTGGCACCTGCCGTTCGGACTGCACCTGCTGGTGGTGCTGGTCATGGGCGTTCTGGGTGGAGCGTTCTGGGGCGCCATTGTTGGCATCCTCAAGGCCCGCACCGGTGCCCACGAGGTCATTGTGACCATCATGCTCAACTACGTGGCACTGTTCCTGCTGGACTTCCTGCTGAACACGTCCGCTTTCCGCCGGCCGGGGGACAACAGCCCCATTTCGCCGCGACTGGATGAGACGGCCACGTACCCTGTCCTTATTCCCGGGTCCAGGCTCCACCTCGGCTTCCTCGTTGCCGTCCTGCTGACCGTTGGTGTGTGGTGGTTGCTGAACCGCTCCACCATCGGCTTTGAGTTCCGTGCCGTAGGCGCCAACCCTGTTGCCGCGCGCACTGCCGGCATCAAGGTTTCCCGGGCCACCATTCTGGCCATGGCCTTCGCCGGCGCGCTGGCCGCGTTCGGTGGCGTTGCCCAGGTGGCAGGAACGGAAAAGGTCCTCACCGGAGGCGTAGCAGCGCAGATCGGCTTCGATTCCATCACCGTGGCCCTGCTGGGACGCAGTACACCGTGGGGAACGTTCTTTGCCGGCCTGCTGTTTGGAGCCTTCCGCGCAGGAGCTGTCCAGATGCAGATCCAGACCGGTACCCCCATCGACATTGTCCTGGTGGTCCAGTCTTTGATTGTGCTGTTCATTGCAGCCCCGCCGCTGATCAGGTCCATCTTCCGGCTTGAGCCCAAGAAGAAAAACAAAACCAAGACACCGAAGGCGGCCCCCGCAGCTGCCCTTGCCAACGCCACCGGAGGTGCCAAGTGAGTACGGCAACCAAGGCTCCACACTCAGGGTCCACGGCCCTCCCGTCCTTCCGGCCTTCCCTGAAGGTGCCGGTGTCCCTGGGGGTCCTGTCACTCATTGCCCTGGTGTTCTTCGGCTTCCTGGGATCCAACCAGACCGCCGAAATGAAGATCAGCGACGCCGGGGACGCAGTTGTTGTCCCGGCGCTCATGATTCCGGGACAGGTGGGCGGGGTGGTCCTGGGCATCCTGCTTCTGGCCATGGCCGCTTACTCCGTATACCTCTGGACGCAGGGGGAGAAGTCACCGAAGTGGCTTCCCATCGCCTTCGCCGTGGTCTTCGTCTTTGCATTGTTGGTATGGATTGTGGCCGGGGCGCGGCAGCCGTCGATTTCCCTGGCCGGCTTGGTTGCCGGTTCGGTGACGTTGGCTGTGCCCTTGGTGTTCGGCTCCCTCTCCGGTGTCCTGTGTGAGCGCGTCGGCGTCGTCAACATCGCCATCGAAGGCCAGCTCCTGGGCGGTGCGTTCACGGCAGCCCTCGTGGCAACGGTCACCGGCAGCCCGTACATCGGCCTGATCGCGGCAGCAGCCGCCGGCGCAGCGGTGTCCATGGTCCTTGCTGTCTTCAGCATCAAGTACCTGGTCAACCAGATCATTGTGGGCGTGGTGTTGAACGTCCTGGTCTCGGGGCTGACCGGCTTCCTGTTCGGCACCCTGATGGTGACCAACAAGGAGCAGTTCAATACGCCTGGGCGTTTGGACATCCTGCCCATCCCGTTCCTCTCCGACATCCCCATCATCGGACCCATCCTGTTTGAGCAGTCCATTGCCGGTTACCTGATGTATGTGGCAGTCGCCGTGGTGTGGTTCGGGCTGTTCAAGACCCGCTGGGGCCTGCGCGTCCGCGCGGTTGGCGAGCACCCGCAGGCTGCGGACACGCTGGGCATCAACGTCAATGCCACCCGCTTCTGGAACGTCACGTTGGGCGGAGCCATTGCAGGCATCGGCGGCGCTGTCTTCACGTTGGTGACCATCGATTCCTTCACCAAGGACATTTCGGGAGGGCGCGGCTTCATCGCCCTGGCTGCCTTGATCTTTGGCCGCTGGAACCCGATCGGCGCCTTCCTCGCGTCGCTGCTGTTTGGCTTCGCGTACAACCTCCAGTCCATCCTGGGCATCATCGGAACGCCGGTGCCCAGCCAGTTCATGGCCATGCTGCCGTACCTGGTGACCATTTTCGCCGTCGCGGGCCTGGTGGGTAAGTCCAGAGGCCCGGCCGCCAGCGGCATACCGTATGTGAAGGGTTGACGATGCCTGGGCAGGCCGTCGATTGGGACGCCCTCAAGAGGGCAGCCCAGGAGGCCATGGGCCGGGCGTATGCACCCTATTCCAAGTTCCCGGTGGGGGCTGCGGCCCTCACCGAGGACGGCCGGATCATCAGTGGCTGCAACGTGGAGAACGCCAGCTATGGCCTGACCCTGTGTGCCGAGTGCGCGCTGGTGGGCCAGCTCCATATGACCGGCGGCGGCAGGATTTCAGCGTTTTACTGCGTGGACGGACAGGGCAACATCCTGATGCCCTGTGGACGTTGCCGCCAACTGCTGTATGAGTTCCGGGCCCCCGGCATGCAGCTCATGACCACTCAGGGCATCAAATCCATGGATCAGGTGCTACCCGATGCCTTTGGTCCCGAACATTTGGAGGAAACCCCGTGACCACAGAAGCGTTTGACGCCGTCCAGATCATTTCCATCAAACGGGACAAAGGGACGCTGACTCCCGAGCAGATCGACTGGACCATCGATGCCTACACCCGTGGTGTGATCGCCGATGAACAGATGGCTGCACTGAACATGGCGATCCTCCTCAACGGGATGGACCGTGCCGAGATTTCCCGGTGGACAACTGCCATGATCGCCTCGGGCGAACGCATGGACTTTTCGTCCCTGACAAGGCCCGACGGCGGCATGAAAGCTACCAGCGACAAGCACTCCACCGGGGGCGTGGGGGACAAGATCACCCTGCCGCTCGCTCCACTGGTGGCGGTGTTTGGCGTGGCGGTTCCGCAGCTCTCGGGCCGCGGCCTTGGCCACACCGGCGGAACATTGGACAAGCTCGAAGCCATCCCCGGGTGGCGCGCCAACCTCAGCAACGCGGAGATCATGGCCCAGCTCCAGGACGTGGGTGCCGTGATCTGCGCTGCAGGTTCCGGCTTGGCACCGGCAGACAAGAAGCTCTACGCCCTGCGCGATGTCACCGGGACGGTGGAAGCCATTCCGCTGATTGCGTCGTCGATCATGAGCAAGAAGATCGCTGAGGGAACCGGCTCCCTGGTGCTGGATGTCAAGGTGGGGTCCGGTGCCTTCATGAAGGATGAGGCCAGGGCCCGGGAGCTCGCCGAAACCATGGTGGCGTTGGGCAAGGATGCGGGGGTTCACACCGTTGCGCTGATCACGGACATGTCCACACCGCTGGGCCTCACTGCAGGCAATGCGATCGAAGTGGAGGAATCCGTGGAGGTCCTTGCCGGCGGTGGTCCGGAAGACGTCGTCGAACTGACCGTTCGCCTGGCTGAGGAGATGCTGGCCGGCGCCGGCATCCACGATGCCGATCCCGCTGCCGCCCTCAAGGATGGCCGGGCCATGGACGTCTGGAACCGGATGATCGAGGCCCAGGGCGGCGACCCCCGTGCTGCCCTGCCCGTGGCCAAGGAGTCCGAGGTCATCTACGCTCCGGCCGATGGTGTCCTGGTGCAGCTGGATGCCCTCTCGGTGGGCGTGGCTGCCTGGCGCCTGGGCGCCGGCCGCGCCCGCAAGGAGGACCAGGTCCAGGCAGGAGCGGGTGTCCGAATGCACGCTAAACCGGGTGCTTTGGTGCGGGCGGGGGAGCCCCTGATGACGCTCCTGACTGATACACCGGAGAAGTTCGAGCGGGCCAAGGAAGCGCTTCAGGATGCGGTGGTCATTGCTCCCGAAGGATCCCGGCCTGACCGCCAGCTGATTATCAGCCGGATCGCCTAGGCTTGATGTTCCGGGTTGTCCCCGCGTGTCGGACAGCCCGGAACAGCTGACCACCGGTTCCGCCAAGGGGCCGCAGACTTTAAGGATTCCGTGCAGGGCATCAACGATTTCATCCTCGCCGCGGCGGAGCAGCCGTGGGTGTTGCTCCTTGTTTTTGCCTGCTGTGTCATCGACGGCTTTTTCCCGCCCATTCCCAGTGAATCCGTGGTGGTGGGCCTCGGCGCGGTGGCCGGCAGCAGCGGTTCGCCCAACGTGTGGCTGCTGGCCCTGATGGCAGCGCTCGGAGCCTTTGTTGGGGACAACATCGCTTACATGATCGGCAAGAGCATCGGCATCCAGCGGTGGCGTTGGATGCGCACCCAACGGATGCAGGGTGCTTTCAGCTGGGCAGGCAAGGAACTCCGACGCCGGGCAGCCTCGCTCATCATGGTGGCCCGGTTCATCCCCATCGGCCGGGTGGCCGTTAACCTGACGGCCGGGGCCACCCATTTCAACCACCGCCGCTTCGTGGCACTCACCGGCCTGTCCGCCATTCTGTGGGCCAGCTACTCGGTGGTGCTGGGGTACTTCTTTGGTGTCTGGTTCGAGCACAACCATCTGCTGGGCGCCGTGATCGCAATCGTGGTGGCCGTGATCCTGGGCGTGATCATCGACCGCATCATCAGCAAGGTCCGCGGGTCCGTTCCCCTGGATCGCTCCAACATTCCCGGCTCCACCGCACCAGGGGAACAGGCACCGCCTCCACCCACGGTATGACGGGAAAACCCCCGCAACATCAGTCCACCGGTTGATGACGGAACCGTTACCGCATCGGTAGCGTTAAACGCGTGATCCCTTGGCCGGGACGTAGCGAACGACGTCCTGGCCGTGGGACACTAAGAGCGACTTTGGTCACAGTGTCAAGTCATATTCGTCTAGGAGCTACCACCGCGTGGAGTCTTTGAACCTAATGCTCGAGCATGCAGCCGGGCAGCCTTGGATTTACCCGGTACTCCTGGTCTTCTTCTTTATTGACGGATTTGCCACCATCCTGCCCAGCGAAACAGCAATCGTTGGCCTCTCGGCGCTGTCCCTTCACAGCGGAGAGCCCAACTTGTGGATCCTGGGCGCAACGGCCCTGGTGGGTGCTATCGCCGGTGACAACATGGCGTACATGCTGGGGCGGAAAATCGGCCTCACCCGCTGGCGGTGGATGCGCCGTCCCAAGGTCCAGAAGATGTTTGCCTGGGCCCAGTATGAGCTGGACAAGCGTGGAGCGGTCCTCATTTTCACGGCCCGCTACATTCCCTGGGGACGTGTGGCCGTCAACTACGTGGCAGGCCAAACAGGCTTCCGACACCGGACCTTCTTCCTGCTGGACGCTTTCGCCTGCGTCACGTGGGTGGGCTACTCGATTGGCATCGGGCTGCTGGCCGGGCAGTGGGTGCACCACAACCCGCTCCTGGGCGTCGGAATCGCCATAGCCTTCGCAGTGGTTCTGGGCATTGTGGTTGACCACGCACTGCGCTGGTGGCACAAGTACCTTGAGCGTAAGGACAAGGCCCGTGATGAGGCGGCAGCTGTCCCGGCAGAGAACGCCGCGGAGGACCCTGAGCGCAAGGCCGTTGCCGGCGTCGACGTTTCCAAACCGGCCAGCTAGCCAAGCTGCTGGTCCGGCTGGCCATGATCATGGATGCGGGGACTAGTCTTAGAAACGTGACTGAGCCCATTCTTGATGCTGCCCCTGCCCTCGACTTCGATTTGAAGAGCCTGCCCAAGGTCTCCCTTCATGACCACCTGGACGGAGGACTCCGGCCGGAAACCATCATCGAACTGGCCGAGGCCGTAGGCCACACCCTTCCCTCCACGGACCCCGTGGCCCTGGGCCAATGGTTCCGCGAATCCGCAGACTCCGGTTCGCTGGTCCGCTACCTCGAAACGTTTGACCACACCATTGCCGTCATGCAGACCAAGGAAGGCCTCTTCCGGGTTGCCAAGGAATTCGTGGAGGACCTCGCCGAGGACGGCGTGGTCTATGGTGAAGTCCGCTGGGCACCCGAACAGCACCTCCAGAAGGGCCTGACCCTGGACGAAGTGGTGGAGGCTGTACAGACCGGCCTGGAAGCCGGTGTGGACGCCGCAGATGAGCGCGGACAGCAGATCCAGGTCGGCCAGCTGATTACCGCCATGCGCCACGCTGACCGCGGCCAGGAGATAGCCGAGCTCGCCGTGCGCCACCGCGCCAACGGAGCTGTCGGCTTTGACATTGCCGGCGCTGAAGACGGCTTCCTGCCCTCCAGGTTCAAGGAAGCTTTCACGTACCTGGCAGAAAACAACTTCCCGGCCACCATCCACGCCGGTGAAGCCGCCGGGCTGGACAGCATCCAGTCCGCCTTGGTTGACGGACGCGCCCTGCGCCTGGGCCACGGCGTGCGGATCGCAGAGGACATCACGGTGGAGTTCGAGGAGAACCCGGAGGACGACGGCGATGACGTGATCGGCATGGTCACCATCGGCAGCGTGGCGGCGTGGGTCCGCGACCGCGGCATCGCCCTGGAGATCTGCCCGTCGTCCAACCTCCAGACCGGCGCCATCTCCGGCTTCGGCGAAGGCATCGAAAGCCACCCGGTGGACATGCTGTTCCAGCTGGGCTTCAACGTCACCATCAACACTGACAACCGCCTGATGAGCGGTGTGACGCTGACCGACGAGTTTGAGCTCATGGTCGAGACATTCGACTACGACCTGGACGATCTCCTGGAACTGACGCTCAACGCCGCCGAGGCAGCCTTCCTGCCCTTGGATGAGCGCGAAGCATTGGTTGAGTACATCAACGATGCCTACGCCAACCTCGGCTAACGGCTCCAGCGGGCTCACCGAGCTGCTGGGGACAGTTGCGGCGCTCCGGGAGCATTGCCCCTGGATGGGTGCGCTGACCCACGAATCGCTGGTGGAGTATCTGATCGAGGAAGCCTATGAAGTGGTGGACTCGATTGAGGCCGGCGACTCACCAACCCGGGACGACGAGCTCCGCGGCGAGCTGGGTGATGTGCTGCTGCAGGTGGTGCTCCATGCCCGGCTCGCCGAGGAGCGCGGCAGCTTTGATTTTGATGCCGTGGCCCGGGCCATCAACGCCAAGATGGTCCGGCGCAACCAGCACGTTTTCACGCCGGACGGATCCTTGCGGGAGACTTTCCCGGCCAGCGTTGAGGAAATCATCGTCACATGGGACGCGGCCAAGAAGGCGGAGATGCCAGAACGGGAGAACCCCTTCGAGGGGATCCCGACGCATCTTCCGGCCTTGGCAGCGGCCCGGAAGTCCATGGACAGGGCGGCCCGCGCTGGCCTGTCCGTGGAAGCGGCAGGCGGGCAGGCCGCCGTCGTGCCTTCCGATTTTGCCGCAACCGAAGAAGCGCTGGGGGAGTTCCTGCTGGCCGTCGTTGCCCATGCCAGGTCGCAGGGACTGGACGCCGAAAGGGCGCTCCGTTCAGCGGTTCGATCGTTTCAGAATGGTGCCGCCCGGTCTTCATGACGTGAGGGCTTGGAATTTGTTCCGTAACCTGAGCCACTCTGGACTAGGCTAGTAGCGACGAGGACGTTGCGAATTTCCCTCTTCATTCCTGTTATTTGCCCATAAGGAGCACATCCATGGCGCTTATCGATGCCATCCACGCACGCGAGATCCTTGATTCCCGCGGAAACCCGACCGTAGAAGTTGAGGTCCTGCTCTCCGACGGCCAGATCGGCCGCGCAGCAGTTCCTTCCGGTGCTTCCACCGGTGAACACGAAGCTGTTGAACTCCGCGACGGCGACAAGGGCCGTTACCTCGGCAAGGGTGTCCAGAAGGCTGTTGACGCCGTTATCGACGAAATCTCGCCGGCCCTGATCGGCTTCGACGCCACGGACCAGCGCAGCATCGACCAGGCCATGATCGACCTTGACGGCACCCCCAACAAGGGCAAGCTGGGCGCCAACGCCATCCTGGGTGTGTCCCTGGCCGTGGCCAACGCTGCAGCAGCGTCTGCGGACCTCCCGCTGTACAAGTACCTCGGTGGCCCCAACGCACACGTTCTGCCGGTTCCCCTGATGAACATCCTCAACGGTGGCTCACACGCCGACTCCGATGTGGACATCCAGGAATTCATGATCGCCCCGATCGGTGCAGAGACCTTCTCCGAGGGCCTCCGCTGGGGTGTTGAGGTCTACCACAACCTCAAGTCCGTCCTGCAGCAGAAGGGCCTCTCCACGGGCCTGGGCGACGAAGGTGGATTCGCTCCCAACCTGCCGTCCAACCGCGCAGCACTGGACCTGATCCAGGAAGCCATCAAGAACGCCGGCTACACCCCGGGCACGGACATCGCACTGGCACTGGATGTCGCTTCCTCCGAGTTCTACAAGGACGGCGCCTACCAGTTCGAGGGCAAGGCACTCTCGGCCACCGAGATGAGCGCCTACTACGCCGAGCTCGTTGCCGACTACCCGCTGGTATCCATCGAGGACCCGCTGGACGAGAACGACTGGGAAGGCTGGAAGACCCTCACCGACACCATCGGTGACAAGGTCCAGCTGGTGGGCGATGACCTCTTCGTCACCAACCCGGTCCGCCTGCAGCAGGGCATCGACGCCGCTACGGCCAACTCCCTGCTGGTCAAGGTCAACCAGATCGGTTCCCTGACCGAAACGCTGGACGCCGTTTCCCTGGCCCAGCGCTCCGGTTACACCACCATCACCTCGCACCGCTCCGGCGAAACCGAGGACACCACCATTGCTGACATCGCGGTTGCAACCAACGCGGGCCAGATCAAGACGGGTGCCCCGGCACGCTCCGAGCGCGTTGCCAAGTACAACCAGCTGCTGCGCATCGAAGAAGAACTCGACGACGCCGCACGCTACGCCGGCCGCAGCGCGTTCCCGCGTTTCAAGGGCTAGCCTTCAGCGAAATCAGGTAACCGGTGGCTATGGTGGAAAGACCATGGCCGCCGGTTCTTGTTTAAGCTGAAACCGGTCATTACGGCCAGGTCAGAGAACCGCACCAGCAGCAACCGCCAGGCAAGCACCGGGCATTACAGGAGTGTCATGGCCACCCGTCGACCCAAGGTACCCAGGGCCACCGCTTTGGGAACCCCTCCCGGCGCTGTCCGGCCTTCCACCCCCCGGGGACCGGCACCGGAAGAAGCTCCGGTTGCGGACGTCATTGCCGCGGAGTTCGGTGCGGGCAAACCTGCTGCCGGAAAGGTGCAGGCTGTGACGCCGGACTCCCCGAAGCCGGCGTCCGGTAAAAAGGCCAACGAGGGCAGCGACGCTTCGCCGCGGAAGAAGCCAAGCTCCGGCACCACGTCGCCGGTCAAGAATTCCGGGCCTGCCAAGAAGGCAGGCAAGGCCAGCGGTGCGCCGGCTCCTGCCGCTGGCCGGGATTCCGATCCTGTTCCGGCAAAAGCCTTCTCCGGCCGGATGCTTGCCCTCGCCGTCGTCATGATTGCGATCACCATTATGCTGGCCCCCACCGTGAAGATCTTTTTGGAAAAAAGAGCCGAGATTTCGGCCCTTGAAGCGGAAATCTCCAGCCAAAAAGCCGAGCAGAATGACCTGAACAAGCAGATCTCCCGGTGGCAGGATCCCAACTACGTGAAACAACAGGCACGGGATCGCATTAACATGGTGATGCCGGGTGAAACGGGCTACTGGGTGTTTGGCGGGGAAGATGCTGCTGGCACGCCGGGTGGCCGCACCGGCTCCGGATCGTCTGTCAACCCGGAGAATCTGCCCTGGGTGGATGCTCTCTGGGAGTCCATTAGACGGTCTGCAACTGACTAGATGCGGTGCCCGCCGCCGTCGTGTCCGCATGGGACCCGGCTAAAAGGGGCAGGAAGGTTGGCAACGCACGTGGAAGAGAACACGGCAGCCCTGCCGCAGGAATCCCGCCAGCCGTCAGCACACGATCTTGAAGTACTGAGCCGCCAACTTGGCCGGCCGGTTCGCGATGTGGTGGAGATCCCGGCGCGCTGCGTCTGCGGTAATCCGCTGGTCGCTGCAACGGCTCCCCGGCTCAGCAACGGGACCCCGTTCCCCACCACGTTCTACTTGACCCACCCGGTGATCACTTCGGCTGTGTCGCGTTTGGAAGCCATGGGCGTCATGAACCGGATGAATGATCGTCTGGGCGACGATCAAGAGTTGGCAGAGGCCTACCACGGCGCGCATGAGGCTTACCTGCAGGCCCGCAACCAGATCGCCCACCGTTCAGGCACCGGCGCCGTCCCCGAGATTGACGGGATCTCCGCTGGTGGCATGCCCACGCGCGTCAAGTGCCTCCACGTCCTGGTGGGACATTCGCTGGCTGCCGGACCCGGCGTCAACCCCCTGGGTGATGAAGCCGTTGAGGCCATCGCCGAGTGGTGGACCACGGACAAATGCTACTGCGACGGCGCCTGGGACACGGCGGGCGAGGCTCCTTCCCGGGATCTCAGCCGTCACGGTCCCCAGGGCCTGCCGGATATTGTTGGACGCCCGGCGCCGGTGCGGAAGGCGAAAGCCGCCGATGCCGGGGACCCGGCCGCTGGTTCAACCGAAGGCGCCGAATGAGCCGCGTTGCCGCCATTGACTGCGGTACAAACTCCATCCGCCTGCTCATCGCGGACGTCCCGGATGCCGGCGGGCGGGGACAACTGACCGATGTGGTCCGGGAAATGCGCGTTGTCCGCTTGGGGCAGGGTGTTGACGCCACGGGCCAGTTGGCGCCCGAGGCCTTGGAACGCACTTTCGCGGCTGCGCGGGATTATGCGCAGCTCATCCAGGACCACGGCGCAGAGCGGGTCCGCTTCGCAGCAACCTCAGCCACCCGCGACGCTGCCAACAGGCAGGTTTTTGTCGATGGCATCCGGGACATCCTTGGTGTGGAACCCGAAGTGATCACAGGTGACGAGGAAGCCGCACTGTCCTTTGCCGGTGCCAGCAGCGTCCTGCCCATCGCCCAGGACGATGCCGTCCTGGTAGTGGACCTCGGGGGAGGCAGTACCGAGTTTGTCCTCGGCGATTCGCGCGGTGTCATTGCGGCACGGTCGGTGGACATCGGCTGCGTCAGGTTGACGGAGCGTCACCTGCGCAGCGATCCGCCAACGGCGGCGGAAATCGCCGCTGCAGAGGCCGACGTCGACGCCGCACTGGACCTGGCGGCAGGCACCGTCCCGTTGACGCGCGCCACAGCCGTGGTGGGCGTCGCGGGGTCAGTCACCACCATCACGGCCCACGCACTGGGCCTGAGGGAATACCAGCCCCACCGGATCCATGGGGCTTCCTTGAGCCTGGAGTCCATCAGCGACGCCGCCGGCAGCCTTCTGGCCATGACGCGGCACGAGCGTTCCGCGCTGCCGTTCATGCACCCCGGACGGGTGGATGTGATCGGCGCCGGAGCTTTGGTGTGGCGGCGGATTCTGCAGCGTCTGGGCGATGTCAGCCAGGGTGCCATCACGGCAGCCACGTCCAGCGAACATGACATTCTTGATGGCCTGGCGCTCAGCATCCGGACAGACGCATGAAAATGCCGCTTCGACGCCTTTTTTCGGCAACCCTGGCCACAGTTCTGGCCGGTGCTGCGTTGGGGGGAGCCCTGGTGACTGCGCCCTCGGCGCAGGCCGATGCTTGGCGGGACAAGGAGTTCTGGCTTAAGGACTCCGGTGTCACCAATGCCTGGCAGGTGTCCAAGGGCGCCGGCGTTAAAGTGGCCGTGATCGACAGCGGCGTTGATGGCACCCACCCGGACCTCAAAGGTGCGGTGGTGGGAGGTACCGATGTGTCGGGCGCCGGCGCATCCAACGGACAGAAGAGCATCGGGGCCAAAACCGAGCACGGGACCCTGGTGGCCAGCATGCTTGCGGGCCGCGGGCACACCACGCCCAGTCCGTCGCCGTCACCGTCGGCGTCCACCCCGCCCCCTCCGCCTCCGGCTCCCGTCACCGGCGGACCGGACGGCATTGTGGGTGTGGCGCCGGAAGCGCAGATCCTGGCTGTCTCCACGTGGCTCGGCTCCCCGAACCCCGGCGGCAAAACGGACCAGGAACAGATCCCCGATGCCGTGCGCTGGGCCGTGGACAACGGTGCCAAGGTCATCAACATCTCCCTGGGCAGCACCTCGCCTGACTGGCCGCAGAGTTGGGATGCTGCCTTCCTCTATGCCGAGCAAAAAGACGTGGTGATTGTTGCTGCCGCGGGAAACCGCGTGGGTGGCAACGTTCAGGTGGGCGCACCGGCCACCATTCCCGGCGTCCTCACCGTTGCAGGGCTCGACGGCGATGGCCGCGCCAGCGTGGACTCGTCCTCGCAGGGCATCAGCATTGGAGTTGCGGCGCCCGCGGAGAAACTGGTGGGAGCCATCCCCGGTGGAAGCTACGCCGAATGGGCCGGCACCTCGGGAGCGGCGCCGATCGTTTCCGGCGTCGCCGCCTTGATCCGGTCCAAATGGCCCGAGATGAGCGCCAGCCAGGTCATTAACCGGATTGTCAGCACCGCCAAGGACGCCGGCGCCCCTGGAAAAGACCCGCTTTACGGGTACGGCATCCTCAACGCCGAGGCCGCGCTGAAGGACGACGTTCCCGTGACCAGCAGCAACCCCCTGGGCTCCATTGCCGATTGGATCCGGGTCCACCGCCGCGGCAATTTCAACGAACCCTCCCAGGCCCCGGCTGCCAGCCCCACCAGCGCGGCGCCCACGTTGGCCGATCCGACTGTTCCTGCTGCGAAGGCGCCGGCCACCATGGACGACGCCCTGCCTGCCGCCGTCGTTCTCGGTTTTGGAGCCTTGTTCATCGCCCTGGTGACGGGCGCGGCCATCCAGCTCCGAAGGGTTGCCAAGAGCCCTGGTCCGGTGGTTGACGAGGCGGAAACAGGTGCCATGGAAACGGTGGATCCGCCCTCGGGGAAGTAGTTAGTGAAGATTTTCACAAAGTGTTGTACTCTGGTGTCATGGCAATCACTCCAGAGCTTATTGACCGTCCCCGGGTCCTCGTCGTCGGCGGCGGTTACGTCGGCCTGTATGTAGCACTCAAACTGCAGAAGAAGATCGAAAAGGCCGGTGGCATCGTCACCGTCGTAGATCCCCTGCCGTACATGACCTACCAGCCGTTCCTGCCGGAAGTTGCCGGCGGCAACATCGAGGCACGCCACGCCGTGGTCTCGCACCGCCAGCACCTGAAGCAGACCGAGCTCATCCAGGGCCGCGTCACCAGCATCGACCACGCCAACCGCACTGCGGTTGTGGCACCGTCCGATGGCGGCGAAAACTTTGAAATCCCGTACTTCGACGTCGTTATTGCAGCCGGCGCCATCACCCGCACCTTCCCCATCAAGGGACTTGCGGACAAGGGCATTGGCCTCAAGACCATCGAGGAAGCTGTTGCACTGCGCAACAAGCTCCTGGAGCGCATCGAAGCTGCCTCCACCATGACCGACCCCGCTGAGCGCGCCAAAGCACTGACCTTCGTGGTTGTGGGCGGCGGCTTCGCGGGCATCGAGTGCCTCACCGAAATGGAAGACCTAGCCCGCGCCGCGGTCCGGAACAACCCCCGCGTCCGCCAGGAAGAGATCCGCTTCGTCCTGGTGGAAGCCATGGGCCGCATCATGCCCGAGGTCACCGCTTCCCAGGCTGAATGGGTTGTGGAGCACCTCCGCAGCCGTGGCATCGAGGTACTCCTCAACACGTCCCTGGACAGCGCCGAAGGCAGCCTCAAGCTGATCAACCTCCCGGACAAGACCTCCGCAGGCGAAGTTGAAGCAGACACCCTGGTATGGGCTGCCGGCGTGCAGGCCAACCCGATGATCCGCTCCACCGACTTCCCGCTGGAGCCGCGTGGCCGCGTCCGAGTCCTCCCGGACCTGCGTATCGCAGGCGACGAAGGCATCATCGAGAACGCCTGGGCCGCTGGCGACATCGCCGCTGTCCCGGACCTCACGGGCAAGGGCCTGCCGGACGGAACCTGCGTTCCCAACGCACAGCACGCCCTGCGCCAGGCCAAGAAGCTTGCCAACAACTTGTGGGCTTCCCGCTGGGACAAGCCGCTGCACGACTACAAGCACAAGAACCTTGGTGCTGTGGCCGGCTTCGGCGAGTGGAAGGGCGTTGCCAACATCAACCTACTGGGCCGCATCGGCCTCAAGGGCGGACTCGCCTGGCTGGCACACCGTGGCTACCACGGCATGGCCATGCCCACGGTGGAGCGCAAGTTCCGCGTGATCTTCGGCTGGATCCTTGCCTTCTTTGCCGGCCGCGACACCACGCAGCTGATGGATCTGGACAACCCCCGCGGTGCCTTCGTGGCGGCAGCAACTCCTGCCCCCAAGCCTGCTGCGGCACCTGCCCCGGCTGAGGCCAAGGCAGAAGAAGCCAAGACCCCGGTTACGGCTGACGCCAAGTAGTTCATCCGCGACGGCGGTCATTCCCTGCAAGGGGAGTGGCCGCCGTCGTGCTTTTAATGCTGAGTCTTTGGCCCGCGCCCTAGACTACTTCCATGTCCGGTGAAACCGATCTGACGACGCTTCTGGAATCCCTTCATCCGGTGATTCGCGAAGGTGAATATGTGTACGCCCTCTGGCCGCATGGGCGGCCGCTGGAAGGCGGCATCGAAGCCGCGGTCCGTGAAGCTGAAGGGCTTACGGTTGTGCTTCACCGTGACGAGGCCGACAGGTTGGGCCTCCACTACGACTTCGTGGCCTCGTGGATCACGCTGCAAGTCCATTCGGCCCTGGAAGCGGTTGGCCTCACGGCAGCTGTCAGCGCGGCGCTGACGCATGCGGGCATCAGCTGCAACGTCCTGGCGGGATTCCATCATGACCACCTCCTGGTACCGTCTGCAGATGCGGCCAAGGCCATGGACGTGCTTCGGCTTCTGGGCAGGGGCCTGGTGCTGCGGACCGAGCGGCCCCAGGACCGGGCAGCCATCCTGGAGCTGACAGCCCGGGCCTTCTCCATCTCTCCGGTCACCGGTGAACCCGTGGAGGGCGTGCCTCTGGAAGTCGGGTTGTTGGAAGCGCTTTTTGGATCCCGTGAGTACCTTCCGGAATTCAGTATTGTCGCTGAAATCGGCGGCGAGATCGTAGGTCATGCGATCAGTACACGCGGCTGGATCGGGGATGTGGCGTTACTCGGCTTGGGCCCCATAGGAGTGCTTCCCCAGTTCCAGAAGCGCGGGGTCGGTTCTGCCTTGATGCGCGAGACGGCTGCCCGTGCCACAGCCGCAGGGGAGCCCGGTATCGCCCTCCTGGGCAGCCCGCTGTACTATCCGCGCTTCGGTTATGTGCCGGCCACCTCGCTGAACGTACAACCGCCCGAAGCAGTGTGGGGCGACCACTTCCAGCTGTTGACGCTTCCCGCATGGCCCCACGATGTCCACGGTACTTTCCGTTACGCCGCGCCATTCCAGCAGCTGTAGCTGGGATACCATGGTCCGGGCGCCCCAGTAGCCCAATTGGCAGAGGCAGCGGACTTAAAATCCGCGTGTTGTGGGTTCGAGTCCCACCTGGGGCACTGCAGATTCCCCACAGGCAACGAGTGTTATAGGGATGTGACCTGAATCACTTATGTTCCCGGATCAATTGCATTAGTTTGAGTCGTAATCAGGAACACCTGAGTAATCGCATCAAAGGCAGTTCGCACCTTTCGATCGAGGAGACAACGAATGTTTGATCTTTCCCCAGCGGCGCCCCGAGCCGCCAAGCTGACAGCGCTTGGCATTGGGGTCGCTCTCTTGGCCACAGCCTGTGGTGGGTCGTCAACGCCCACGCAGACTGGGTCTTCATCTGCGGCCGCCGCAGCAGGCATCTCCTGCCCGGCACCGAGCGGTGGAGCGGGAGCCGGCAACAGCCAGGCTGCTACCACCACGGGACCTGTACCTCCCTCGACAACCACCACCGATACTCCACTGAAACTTGGATCGCTCCTGCCGACAACGGGGTCGCTGGCGTTCCTCGGCCCGCCGGAAATCGCCGGTGTCAACCTCGGTATCAAGGAAGTCAACGACGCCGGCGGCGTCCTCGGCGCTCCCATCTCGGTAGTACACCGCGACTCCGGTGATACCAAGACGGATATCGCCACGCAGTCCACCACGGCCCTCCTCGGCCAGGGTGTCAGCGCCATCATCGGTGCAGCCTCTTCAGGTGTTTCCAAGACGGTCATCAACCAGATCACCGGTGCAGGAGTCATCCAGTTCTCGCCGGCCAACACCTCGCCCGACTTCACCACGTGGGATGACAAAGGCCTGTTCTGGCGTACTGCTCCCTCTGACGTCCTCCAGGGCAAGGTGCTGGGCAACTACATGGCAACCTGTGGCGCCCAGACCGTGGGCATGATCGTTCTGAACGATGCTTACGGAACCGGCCTGCAGAAGAACGTCAAGGAAGCTTTCGAGGCAGCCGGCGGCAAGGTAGTCGCCGAGGAACTCTTCAACGAAGGCGATTCCCAGTTCAGCAGCCAGGTGGACAAGGTTCTGGCAGCCAAGCCGGACGCCATCGCACTGATCACCTTCGACCAGGCAAAGAGCATCGTCCCCCTGATCACCGGCAAGGGCATCAAGCCCACGCAGCTGTTCATGGTCGATGGCAACACCTCGGACTACAGCAAGGACTTCCAGGCCGGCACCATGAAGGGCGCACAGGGAACCATTCCCGGTACGTTCGCCAAGGACGACTTCAAGAAGAAGCTCCTCGCCATCGATCCAGCCCTGAAGGATTACAGCTACGCAGGTGAATCCTACGACGCCGTGAACCTGATTGCCCTGGCTTCCGAGGCCGCCAAGAGCACCAAGGGTACGGACATCGCAGCCAAGCTGAAGGAAGTTTCTGAAGGCGGCGAGAAGTGCACCAGCTTCGCAGCCTGTGTCACGCTCCTCCGTGAGGGCAAGGACATTGACTACGACGGCCAGTCCGGTCCTGTTACGTTCTCCGACGCCGGTGACCCCACCGAGGCGTACATCGGTATCTACGAATACCAGGATGACAACACCTACAAGCCGGTCCGCGAAGAGTTCGGCAAGCTCTAAACTCTTCAGGCTTTAGCTGATCGCAGGCCCCCTTCCTCTCACGAGGGAGGGGGCCTGTTTTTGTGCTGCGGGGCTGCGGGGCTGCGGGGCTGCGGGGCGGTGGGGCTGCGGGGGCGTGCCGTCGCCACCTTCTTTGGCGGCCAAGAGGGCCGACACGCCGGGTTTTCCAGGTGCTGGGAGGGGGAATGGGCCCAAAGTGGGTGGTGGCGGCACAAAGGCCCCAAAGCGCACAGCACAAAAAGGAGGGCCCTTGGACGTGAATCCAAGGGCCCTCCCGATGCTGCTGTCTGGATGGAGCTGCTAGACCTCGTCTGCCAGCGTACCCAGGTAGAGCTGAATGACCTTCGGGTCCTTCATCAGCTCACGGCCTGTGCCGGTGTAGGCGTCCTTCCCCTGGTCAAGGACGTAGCCGCGATCGCAGATCTGCAGGCAGCGGCGGGCATTCTGCTCCACCATGATCACGGAAACGCCTGCGCGGTTGATCTCATGGACGCGGAGGAAGGTCTCATCCTGTTTGACGGGGGAGAGGCCGGCTGACGGCTCGTCGAGGAGCAGCACGGCGGGATCCATCATGAGGGCCCTTCCCATCGCCACCATCTGGCGTTCACCGCCGGACAGGGAGCCGGCTCGCTGGGCGCGCCGTTTCCCCAATTCCGGGAAGAGGCTGGTGACGAAGTCGAAGCGCTCGGCAAACACCTTGGGCCGCTGAAACATCCCCATTTGAAGGTTCTCTTCAATGGTCAACGTGGCAAAAACGTTGTTTGTCTGTGGGACGAAGCCCACGCCCTGGGTGACCAGCTTGTTGGCTTTCAGCCCGGTGAGGTCCTGGCCCCGGACCACGACGGTGCCGGAGTGGACCTTCACCAGTCCGAACATGGCTTTCAGCAGGGTGGACTTGCCGGCACCGTTGGGTCCAATGATGCCGATCAGCTCACCCTTGCGGGCTTCGATGCTGCAGCCGTTGAGGATATTGACGCCGGGGATGTAGCCGGCCACCAGGTTGGTGACCTTGACTACGGAGTCTCCGGCCGGTGCATCAGCCGAGGCGGGCATTGCGGCTGGACTGCTCATTTCCCGTCCTCCTTCTTGGGTTCTTCGATCTCGGACAGGATGCCGGCGTCTTCGGTTCCGACCACGGACTCGTCGTCGGCTTCAAGTTCTGCTTCCAGTTCCTTGATGCCTTCGGCGTCGCCCAGGTCCACGTCGTGGTGGGCGCCCAGGTAGGCGTCGATCACCGCAGGGTTCTTCATGACTTCGCCTGGAGGCCCTTCGGCTACAACCTTGCCTTCGGCCATGACCACCACCCAGTCGGCAATGTGGCGGACCATGTTCATGTCGTGCTCAACGAAGAGAACGGTCATGCCCTCTGCCTTGAGGTTCTTGATGTGGTCCAACAGGGACTGTGTCAGGGCGGGGTTGACGCCGGCCATGGGCTCGTCGAGCATCACCAACTTGGGACGGACCATCAGGGACCGGGCCATTTCCAGGAGCTTCCGCTGGCCACCGGAGAGGGACGCTGCGTAATCGTCCTTCTTGGCGTCGAGCTTGAACTTCTGGAGCAACAGGTCTGCCTGGGCCGTGATTTCCTTCTCGCGTCCACCCCAGATGCCTTTGAACAGCGCCTTGGAAAGCCGCTCGCCGGGTTGGTTCGCAGCACCGAGGCGCATGTTTTCCATGACCGTCAGCTTGCCCATGACCTTTGTCAACTGGAACGTGCGGACCATGCCCATGCGGGCCACCTTGTAGGAAGACACCCCTGCGATGCTGTTGCCTTCGAACTGCCACTTACCCGAGTTGGGGGTGTCGAAGCCGGTCAGCAGGTTGAACAAGGTGGTCTTGCCGGCTCCGTTGGGGCCGATCAGGGCGGTGATCTTGTGCCGCGGAATTTCAAGGTATTCCACATCCACGGCGTTGATGCCGCCGAATGAGCGCGTCACACCTTCGGCGACGACGATCGCATCCCGCTTCTTGCAACCGGGCACATTCTCGCCAACCGCGATGGGCCGCGAGTCGGTCATGTAGTCAATGGTGTCGGCATTGACCGTGGTGGGTTCGTTGGTCTCACTCATGCGAAAGCAAGCTCCTTCTTATTGCCGAACACGCCCTGCGGGCGGAAGATCATCAGGAGCATCAAGGCCACACCCACCAGGATGTAGCGGAGCTGGCCGGCCTGAACGGTGGTCAGCCAGGTGATGGCCCCTGATTCGATGAGGCCGTAGAGCAGGCTCTGGGTCAATGACAGGACAACCCAGAAGATCATGGCTCCGATAACAGGCCCCAGGACCGTGGCCATGCCGCCCAGGAGGAGGCAGGTCCAGAGGAAGAACGTGAGTTCGGTGCCGTAGTTGGACGGCTGGACAGCACCACGGGGGAGCGTGAAGATCATGCCCGCCAGTGCGCCAAGGACACCACCGATCACCAGTGCCTGCATCTTGTATGCGTAGACGTTCTTGCCCAGCGACCGCACGGCATTCTCGTCTTCGCGGATGCCCTTCAGGACGCGGCCCCAGGGGCTGCGCATCAGGAGCCACACCAGCACACAGCACACGATGACCAGGCCCCAACCGACGACGCGGATGAAGAAGTCACGGTTGTTCATGCCCATGTAGGACCCCTCCGGGAAGGGGTTCATGGCGTAGAAGGTGTTCTCAAAGGCCGCCAGGCCATTGGCGGAGCCGGTGACGCTGGTGAGCTGGTTGGTGGTCACCACGTAGCGCACAATTTCGGCGGCTGCGATGGTGACGATTGCCAGGTAGTCGGCCCTTAGCCGGAGGGTGGGGATGCCGAGGACGAACGCAAAGATCACCGAGCACAGGATGGAGATGATCACAGCGACGACGAAGGGAGCGTCAAAAGTGAGGGTGGAGATGGCGAACCCGTAGGCACCCACCGCCATGAAACCTGCTTGGCCGAAGTTCAGGAGCCCTGAGTAGCCGAAATGGACCGCAAGGCCCAAAGCGGCAAGTGCGTAGGCCGCCGTCGTTGGACTGAAAAGTTCGCCAAGGGCGCTGGAAAGAATGAATCCGAAATCCATGGCCCGCTCCTAACCCACACGCTCACGCCGGCCGAGGATACCCTGCGGCCGGAACAGAAGGACAACAATCATGATGAAGAGGGCACCGACGTACTTGAGGTCGGCGGGGAGGCCGAACACGGTGGTCAGTTCCACGAAGATTCCGACGACGATCGAGCCGATCAGTGCGCCGAAGACGGTTCCCAGGCCACCGAGGGTCACACCCGCAAAGATGAGCAGCAGGATCTGCGAGCCCATGTCGAAAGTGACGCCGGGCCGGTAGTAGGCCCACAAGATGCCACCGAGGGAGGCAAGGACGCCGCCAACGATCCATACCAGGCGGATCACGGAGTCAACGTCGATACCGGACGCAGCCGCGAGGGCCGGGTTGTCGGCTACCGCGCGGGTGGCCTTGCCAAGGCGGGTCTTGAGGAGCACGATGCCAACCAGCGCAATCACGACTGCGCTGATGACCAGGGACCACAGGTTGTTCGGTGTGATGGATACCGGCCCAATCTGGATTTCGGCGCTCTGGGCTCCGGGCAGCTGCTGGGTGGCTCCGCCGAAGAAGAACTGGATGACGTAACGGATGGCCAAGGCGAGGCCGATGCTGACGATCATCATGGGGACCAGGCCCGAGCCGCGTTTACGCAGCGGGCGCCACAATCCCGCGTCCTGGGCGTAGCCGAAGAGCCCACCGCCAACCAACGCCAGCAGGATGGCCAACCAGAAGGGGAGCCCCAGGCCGTTGAACATGAACACCAGGACTGCGCCCAGGGTGACCATCTCGCCGTGGGCGAAGTTGGTGAGGCCTGTGGTACCGAAGATCAGCGAGAGGCCAACGGCGGCAAGGGCAAGGAGCAGGCCGAAGCTGAGGCCCGCCACCAGGCGGTTGAGGAGGTTCTGGCCGAAGTCCTGCTGTTGGACCACGATGCCTTTACCGAAAGCGAAGATCACGGACAGGTTGGATGTCTGGCTGAAGGTGACATCGCGGGGATTGTCCTGGCCGTCAGCGAGCTTGATACCTTCCGGCAAGGTGGAGGTATCCAACTCGATGGTGTAGGTGCCTTGGACCGGGACGCCGATGGTCCAGGCGCCGTTGGCTCCGGAGGTGGCTTCGCCTTGGAATCCGTTGCCTGATGCCTTGACTTTGACGCCGGGAATGGGAGCCCTTGCGTCGTCGCGGAGGAATCCGCTGATGTTGTTTTGGAAATTCGTCGCGGACGGCGAAGGCGAGGGGGTGGTTGCCTCCGCCGCAGGGGCGGCGATCAACAGAAGAGCAATGAGGGATGCGAACAGCGCCCCGACAACTCTCTGCAGTCCCTTGGACCGTCTGATGGACGGGTCACGCAGTGTGCTTCTCAAAATGGAAACCTCCACAGTGGGGGTGGTCCCGGCTGCGCCTTTGCAACCGGTGCGAACGGGCATGGGGGCTTACGAACGTTCTTGCCTAGCTGCCTCAATTGTGATCCAAGTCACCCATGTGAGGCCTATGCTACCGCTCCCCACAACTAATAAATGTCCAGTTGGGAGGTGGGAACATCGCGATCGGATAACAACTGTGAAGCTGCAGGCAACCATTGATGAAGCTGAACTTAAGTAAACCTTTGTTGTTTACGGGTGCTACTAAAGAGTTTCGGCGGCGCCCACGCATGTCAGTGTTCCAATTTCGTGTCACGGTTGGGTTTCGTCTGGGTGAACAGGGGAACTTTCCCTGCCCAGCGCACGTGGTAATTGGTACCGTGAATTATCACTCAGCCCTTTTTTCAGGAGGACACCCGTAATGGCACTTGGCGGAAACCCAGTCTTCAACGGAAAGAATTTCCGTGGAGCAAAGCAGGCCCCGCCTGTACCGCAAAATCCCTACGGCCAGCAGTTCAATCAAGCTGGCCGTGCCCCCTCGCAGGTCATGGACGGCCAGGCAGCATGGTCCGCCCAGCAGCAGAACATGACCAATGAGCAACTGCAGCAGATGTACAGCCAGCCCTCGGCCGGCCCCGCCGACACCGGGCGCATGACGTATGACGACGTGATCATGAAGACCGTCGCCTGCCTCGTGGTGCTGGTCCTTGGTGCGGGTGTCACGCTTTTCGTCGCCCCGGCCCTCTCCACCATGCTGATGATCGTCGGCGCCCTGGGTGGTTTCGTCCTGGCGCTGGTCAATACCTTCAAGAAGCAGCCGTCCCCGGCGCTGATCCTCGCGTACGCAGGCCTCGAAGGACTGTTCCTGGGCGGCCTGACCCGCATCCTTGATGGCATGTACCCGGGCGTCGGCCTGCAGGCAGTCATCGGCACCCTTGCAGTCTTCGGCGTCACGCTGGTGCTCTTCAAGAGCGGCAAGGTCCGCGCTACCCCCAAGATGGTCCGCTTCTTCATGATCGCCACCATTGGCTACGCGGTCTTCGCGTTGATCAACCTGGTGATGATGTGGACCGGCGCTGTGCAGGAGCCCTTCGGCCTCCGCACGAGCATCACCATCGCAGGTATCCCGCTGGGCGTCTTTATTGGCATCCTGGCAATCGGCCTGGCAGCCTTCTCGCTGATCATGGACTTCACCAGCATCGAGCAGGGCGTTAAGGCAGGCGCTCCCGAGCGCTACTCCTGGGTTGCCGCATTCGGCCTGACGGTCACCTTGGTATGGCTGTACGTCGAAATCATTCGTCTCCTGGCCATTCTTCGCGGCGACGATTGATCGTCGACATTACATAAAAATGCCCCCGAACACTTTCGGGGGCATTTTTTATGGAACCGCGACGGCGGCCGGTCCAGTTGGGGGCAGGTTGCTCAGGTGAGCCGTTCGAAAACCACGGCCATGCCCTGCCCGCCACCAACACATAACGTGGCCAGCCCCAGGGTCCCGTCGCGGGACTGAAGTCCGTTCAGCAGCGTGCTGGTCATCCGGGCCCCGGTCATGCCGAAGGGGTGGCCCAGGGCGATGGCGCCGCCGTGCACGTTCAGCTTGTCCGGATCGATGCCGAGTTCCCTCGCGCTGGCCACCACTTGCACGGCAAAGGCCTCGTTGAGCTCCACCAGATCGATGTCGTCCATGGTCATTCCTGCCAGGGCCAATGCGCGCCGTGAGGCTTCCACGGGTCCCATGCCCATGAGTTCGGGGGAGAGGGCACTCACTCCGGTGGACACCACCCGTGCCAGGGGCTGGAGGCCGAGCTCGCGTGCCCGGGAGTCGCTCATCACCACCACAGCCGCCGCACCGTCGTTGAGGGGGCAGGCGTTTGCCGCCGTCACGGTGCCATCGGCCCGGAACACGGGTTGCAATGTGGAGACAGCGTCCAGGGTGACTCCGGGCCGTGGTGAATCATCCCGGTCCACCACCACGCCGTCCTTGCGGGTGTATGGCGTAATGTCGCGGGCGTAAAAGCCCGAGTTGATGGCGGCTTCGGCGCGATTCTGGCTGAGGACGCCCCACTCATCCTGCTCCGCCCGGCTGATTCCGTAACTGGTTGCGACGTTCTCGGCGGTTTGCCCCATGGAGATGTAGATGTCCGGCATCCGGCCGCCCATCCTTGGGTCGGTCCACGGAATGTTGGAGGCCGCGCGCGCCGCTGTGCGTTGCGCTGCCGCGGCGAAGAGTGGGTTGTGGTTGGCGGTATCGGTTTCCCCGGCGCCTGCCCAATCCCTGTATCTGGAGACGCTCTCCACTCCGGCGGACACCATTGCCTGCGCTTCCCCGGATTTGATGGCGTGGAAGGCCATCCGGAGGGTTTGGAGGCTGGAGGCGCAGAAGCGGTTAATGGTGGCTGCGGGCACCCGGTCCAGGCCGGCCAGGACCGCCACTACCCGTGCCATGTTGGAGCCGGCCTCGCCGCTGGGTTCGGCGCAACCGAGCAGGAGGTCATCGAGTCCGCGGCCGTCGTCCGCCCTGGGGTCGAATCCGGGGATTTTGGCCAAGGCCGCCTGCACCATGGCGGTGGCAAGATCGTCGGGACGTTCGTCTTTCAGGGAGCCTTTGAAGGCGCGTCCAATGGGGCTTCTGGCAGTGGAAACAATGACAGCCTCAGTCATGGCCCCAGCTTACGCCCGGCATCCCATGGGGTGCCGGGCGTCCGCGGTGAGTGGCTCAGGCCAGCCGGAGTGCTCCCGCAGCGGGTGTCACGGTGAAGATGTCCGGTGCGGTGAAGCCCGCTTCCGCGAAGGAACGCACGACGGCGTCACGCACCTGCTGCTCCTGGCCCACCGGGGTGAGGGCAATGGCTGAGCCGCCGAATCCGCCGCCCGTCATACGGGCGCCGATTGCGCCGTTGGTTCGGGCGGTGTCGACGGCAAGATCGAGTTCCGGGCAGGAAATTTCGAAGTCATCGCGCATGGAGACGTGGCTGGCATCCAGCAGGGCCCCGATGGCTGCCGGACCCTGGCTGGCGAGGGTCTCCACCGTCTGCAGGACACGGTCGTTCTCCGTGACAACATGACGGACACGGCGGAGGGTGAGCTCGTCCAGGAGGCCCGCGGCCTCTTCCAGGCGTTCCACGCCAACATCGCGAAGCGCTGTGACCTCCAAAAGCTCCGCGCCCAACTCGCACGATGCCCGCCTGGAGGCGTAACCGCCGTCGGCGTGTGAGTGCGACACCTTGGTGTCAATGACCAAGAGAACCAGGTCCGCCGATTCGGCATCGAACGGGACAAGTTCAACGTGCTGGTCGCGGCAATCAAGGAAGACGGCCTGTCCCTTGGCGCCCCGCAGGGAGGCCGATTGGTCCATGATGCCCGTGGGTGCACCCACGAAGATGTTTTCCGCGCGCTGGGTAGCCAGCACCAAGTCCTCGGCCGCGAAGCCTGCACCCGTGAGCTCATTGAGGGCGGAAATGACGGCGCACTCAATGGCATGGGAGGACGAAAGTCCGGCGCCGGAGGGAACGTCGGAGTCGAGAAGCAGGTCAAAGCCCGGGACCTCTATGCCCCGTTCCTGCAGTGCCCAGGCAACGCCCAGCGGGTAGCGGGACCACCCTTCCCCCGAACCGGGTTCCAGCCCGGCCAGGTCAGCTTCAACCAGGCCGTGTCCGCCGAACGTGGAGAGCATCCGCACGGTGGTGTCCTCACGGACCCGCAGCGCCACCTTGGCGGTCTTGTCGATCGCGAAAGGCAGCACGAAGCCTTCGTTGTAGTCAGTGTGCTCGCCGATGAGGTTCACCCGTCCCGGTGCCTGCCAGACGCCGTCGGGAGCTGTCCCGAACGTTTCTTCAAAACGGGCGGCCAAAGCGCTGGCTGTAGAGGTGATGGTCATGCGGGGGAGCCTTCCAGGGACGTGCTGACGGCGGTAACGGGGGCGACGCTGCGGAGGCGTTCCGCCACAGCTTCCGGGGTGGTGTCGTTGATGAATGCACCCATGGCTGCTTCCGAGCCGGCCAAATACTTGAGTTTATCCGCAGCGCGGCGTGGCGAGGTGAGCTGGAGGTGCAGCTGGCCCGCGGGCCGCAGAACCGGATCCAGGGGCGCCTGGTGCCACGCCGAGATATAAGGAGTGGGCGTGGGGTAGAGAGCATCGAGCCGCTGGAGCAAATCCAGGTACACGTGGGAGAGTTCGTCGCGCTCTTCCCCGCTCAGGGCCGCCAGGTCCGGGACGCTGCGGTGGGGAACCAAATGGACTTCCAGGGGCCATCGAGCCGCAAACGGTACGTAGGCGCTGAAGTGCTCCGCTTCCAGGATCATGCGGCTGCCGTCTTCACGCTCGGCCCGCAGGAGGGAGGCCTGCAGCGTTTCCTTCGCATCCACGTCGTCGTAATATTTCCGGGCCACGGCACCCAGCTGGGCTGCGCGGGGCGTGACATACGGATAGGCATAGATTTGGCCATGCGGGTGGTGCAGCGTGACTCCAATGTCCGCCCCGCGGTTCTCGAAAGGGAACACCTGCTTGATGCCCGGGAGCGCACTGAGGGCCTCGGTGCGCTGGGCCCACGCCTCGATGACGGTGCGGGCGCGTGTTTGGCCCAGTCCGGCGAAGGAGCCGGTGTGCTGGGGGGTGAAGGCGACTACTTCGCAGCGTCCGTAGGCGGGTCCGGTGATCCCGTGGCCGCTGGCGCCCGGCGCGGGAAGGGGCGGAATGTCGCCCACTGCGGGCCCCAGGGACGGGAAGCGGTTCTCGAACACCACGACGTCGTAGTCCGCCGCCGGGATTTCAGAGGGGTTGGCCGCCGTGGTGGGGCAGATGGGGCACTGGTCCGCGGGCGGCAGGTGCGTGCGTGACTGACGGTGAGCCGCCACCGCGACCCAATCACCGGACAATGCGTCATACCGGACCTCGCCAGGCTCTCCCCGCGTGGGGAGGTCGCGGTGGTCCACCATGGACTCCAGGGTGCGCTCGGGTGTCCCGGGATCATCGAAGTAAATCAGCTCGCGGGTGTCGGCGAGACGGGTGCTGGTGATGCGGCTCATACACCGATGATCCCATAAGCAACCAAAAACGCATAGTTTCTAACAAAATCAAACATTCACCTCGAATGGATCCAGTCCGGATGCAGTACCGTATTGCCATGCCTGACTCCCTCCCCATGACAGATCAACACCAGCCGGCAGCACGCCGCTTCGCCACGGGCCGCCAATTTGAACTGCGCCGCGGTGATGCACTGGCTGTGGTCACCGAGCTCGCCGCCGGGCTCCGCCTGTACTCCCGGAAGGGTGTCCAGCTGACGGAGAGTTACGGGGATGACCAGATTCCGCCGGGCGCAACCGGCATCACCTTGGCGCCCTGGGCCAACCGGATCGAGGACGGCCTGTGGTTCCTGGACGGAAAGAAGCAGCAACTGGACATCACCGAGGCTTCGCGGAACAACGCCAGCCACGGACTCTTGCGGAACACCGGATATGCACTGGTGGACGAATCGGAGTTTTCCGTGACATTGGAGGCCACGGTGTTTCCGCAGCACGGCTACCCCTTCCTGGTCCGTCACCGCGTGCGCTACGAATTGGACCAGGCACTGGATCTCCGGGTCCAGCAAACGCTGGTCAATGACTCGCAGGGGCCGGCCCCGGTTGTCCTGGGCGCCCACCCGTACCTCCGTGTAGGTGACACCGCCCCGGAGGACCTGACCCTCACGGTGCGGGCCGGAACCCGCCTGGTGGCAGACGATCGGCTCATTCCCCGCAGCGCCGTGGCAGTTGATGGGGAGCACGACTTTTCCGGCGGTGCTGCTGTGGGTGACCTGCTGGTGGACGTCGCCCTGACGGCCCTGGCGTTCGACGGCGGCGTTGCCCGCCACGTGCTCACGGCACCCGATGGTCGAAGCGTTGCCCTGGAACAGGACGAAAGCTGCCCCTATGTGCACGTCTTCGTGACGGACAACTTCCCGGGCCGGACCAAAGCTGTTGCCCTGGAGCCCATGACAGGACCGGCCAATGCCTTCAACAGTGGCGATGGACTGCGCTGGGTGGAGCCCGGCGGAGAGTTCACCATGAGGTGGGGGATCGCTGCGTCCCTCTAGCCACCTTGTATCCGGAAAGTCCGTGTCCAGAAAGCGGTCCGGTTTCCCATACGGCGTTGGCTACGGAATTATGGGTCCATGACGCCAACACCGGACGCCAGATCCCGTTCTGACCGCCAAATCGCCGAGGACATCCCGTACGGGGTGCGCATAGCCGCCGCCTGGTCCTGGCGCGCAGGGCTGATCCTGCTGATGATCGGCGCACTGGTGTGGTTGCTGGGCAAAGTAAGTTTCCTCATCATTCCGGTGATGGTGGCAGCGCTGCTGGCCGGATTGCTCTACCCGGTGGTTGCTTGGCTGCGTAGGCGGAAAGTGCCCAACGGCCTGGCAGTCGCCATCACGGTCCTGGGTTTCATCGGGGTCATCGCCGGTGCCCTGGCGCTGGTAGGCAGGCAGCTGGTCTCCGGTTTCGGGGAGCTCTGGCAGGAAGCGCTGCTGGGAATCCAGCAGATACAAACCTGGTTGTCCGATGGACCGCTGCACCTCACCGCGGACCAGATCGACAAGTACATTTCGGACGGCGCCAACGCCCTCCAGAACAACAGCAGCAGCATCCTCAGCGGGGCACTGTCCTTCGGCAGCACCGCAGGGCACTTTGCTGCCGGCCTTGTCCTTGCACTCTTCATCCTGATTTTCTTCCTGCTGGAAGGCAGCCGGATCTGGGGCTTCCTGGTCCGTTTATTGCCCAAGACCGCCCGACGGGCCACCGACGGCGCGGGACGGCGCGGCTGGACCTCCATGGTCAGCTACGTCAGGATCCAGATGTTCGTGGCCTTCGTTGACGCCGTGGGAATCGGGGTTGGTGCAGCCATCATCCAGGTGCCGCTGGCCCTGCCCCTTGCCGTCCTGGTGTTCATCGGCTCCTTCATTCCAGTGGTGGGTGCCCTGGTGACCGGTGCCATTGCCGTGTTGTTGGCCCTGGTGGCCAACGGACCCATCAATGCCCTCATCATGCTGGCTATTGTTCTGCTGGTGCAGCAGCTCGAAAGCCACATCCTCCAGCCCCTGGTCATGGGTAAGGCTGTTTCCCTCCACCCGGTGGCGGTCATCCTGTCCGTTGCCGCGGGTTCCTACCTTGCCGGGATCCCAGGAGCCCTGTTCGCCGTTCCGCTGCTTGCCGTAGCAAATACGTCAGTTCGGTATATTGCGGCCCGGGCGTGGGAACATGAAGGAGAACCGGGTGGCGCCGGACCTGCCGGCGAAACCACGGCCTCGGACAGCACCTCGGTTGAGGGCCCCGATGCCACCACTTCAAAACCTGATGCCACCACTTCAAAAGGAGAATAGTCAGTGAATACCCTCGAAACCCTGCCCGTCGGCTTGGCCGATGTCCTCAAGGCGCAGGAACTGCTCGAGGGCATTATTACCAAGACTCCTGTGGAGTCCTCCCGTGCCTTGGGCAGCCTCGTGGGCGGGAACGTCTTCTTCAAATGTGAAAACCTCCAGCGCGCAGGTTCGTTCAAGGTCCGTGGGGCATACGTCCGCATGGCGCGCTTGACCGAGGACGAGAAGAAGCGTGGAGTAGTTGCTGCATCGGCCGGAAACCATGCCCAGGGAGTGGCAGTAGCCGCAAAGAGCCTTGGCATCAATGCCCGGATCTACATGCCGCTGGGTGTAGCCCTGCCCAAACTGGCGGCCACCCGGAGCCATGGTGCAGAGGTGGTGCTGCACGGCCACAACGTTGATGAGGCGCTGGCGGAAGCCCAGCGGTACGCGGACGAGAGCGGCGCGGTTTTTGTCCACCCCTTCGACAACGTGGACGTCGTGGCAGGGCAGGGGACAATCGGCCTCGAGATCCTGGAACAGATCCCCAACGTTGACACCATCCTCATGGGAGTGGGCGGCGGGGGACTCCTGGCCGGCGTTGCCGTCGCCATCAAAGCCAAAGCCAAAGAACTGGGCCGGGAAATCCGAGTGATCGGTGTCCAGGCCGAAAACGCTGCAGCGTACCCGCCCTCACTGGCTGCCGACGCCTTGGTGCCGCTGAAGAAAGTCACCACCATGGCGGACGGCATTGCCGTGGGAAGGCCCGGGCAGTTGCCCTTCAGCATCATCCGCGAACTGGTGGACGATGTTGTGACGGTCAGCGAGGACTCGCTGGCCCGTGCGCTGATTTTTCTCCTTGAGCGGGCCAAGATGGTTGTTGAGCCCGCTGGTGCCGTGGGCGTGGCGGCACTGATGGACGGCAAGATCGAAAACCCGGGGAACACCGCCGTCGTGCTGTCCGGTGGCAACATCGATCCCATGCTGATGCTGAAAGTCATCCAGCGCGGTCTTTCGGCCGCGGGCCGTTTCATGACGGTCCGCATGATGCTGGACGACCGTCCCGGCTCCTTGGCCACGATCGCGCGCATCATTGCCGAGAACGACGCCAACGTCACTGGACTGGATCACACCCGCTTGGGCGGTTCCATCAGCATGGGCGACGTATCAATCACCATCAACCTGGAAACCAAGGGCCATGAACACGGCGAGCAAGTGCTCGGCGCGCTGCGGGCCGAGGGCTTCCAGCCGATCGTGGTCCACTGACCGGGAGGGAAACCATGGTGTTGGGGGTGCCGGAACAAACACCGGCGGAGGCCAAGGATTCGCTCGCTGGGCGGGCGAAGGGCGGCCTTGTCTTCATGGGCGGGTTCGTTGTTCTGCTCTACGTCATCGAGTTCATCAACACCCTGATGTTCCACGGGCTGAACCGCACGTTCGGACTGCGATCGCGTTCATGGGATGGAATCCTGGACATCATCACGTTTCCGTTGCTGCACGCCAACTTCAATCACCTGCTGTCCAACACCCTGCCACTGATCATCTTTGGCTTCCTGGCCTTCATGTCCGGTATCAGGGTTTTCCTGACCGCGCTGGCTTTCAGCTGGTTGGGGTCCGGGCTGACTGTCTGGCTCATTGGCGGCGGCGGGGTGACCGTGGGAGCGTCAGGCCTGGTGTTCGGTTTCTTCGCTTTCCTTCTGGTGCGCGGCTTCTTCAACCGGAACTGGTGGCAGATCCTGCTCTCCATTGTCCTGTTCATGGCCTACGGCAGCATCCTGTTCGGAGTGCTGCCTACCGTGATGGGCTATGTGTCCTGGCAGGCCCACCTCGGGGGTGCCATTGGCGGCGTGATTGCCGCGGTCCTGCTGAGGCCAAGGAGTTCTTCCACCAGCGTGTGAACACGAAAACGCCGGCCCGCCCCGCCAAGGGGTGGACCGGCGTCGTTCGTTGTATTTTGTGGCTGTTAGCCTGCGTACGGCTTGGCGGAAACGATTTCCACGGCGATTTCCTTGCCGTTGGGGGCGGTGTAGCTGAGCTTGTCGCCCTCCTTGTGGCCGATGATCGCTGCGCCCAGCGGCGACTTTTCGCTGAAGACGTCAATGTCCGAGTCGCCGGCGATTTCGCGTGATCCCAGCAGGAACTTCTCTTCGTCGCCTGCAATGCGGGCAACTACCAACATGCCGGGCTCAACGATTCCGTCGTCGGCCGGGGCTTCGCCCACCTGGGCATCGCGCAGAAGTGCCGTCAGCTGGCGGATGCGGGCTTCGATTTTGCCCTGCTCCTCTTTGGCTGCGTGGTAGCCGCCGTTTTCCTTGAGGTCGCCTTCCTGGCGGGCAGCTTCGATCTTCTGGACAATATCCGCCCGGCCCGGGCCGGAAAGGTGGTCCAGCTCAGCCGTCAAGCGATCGAATGCTTCCTGGGTAAGCCAAGCTGCAGTGGCGCTGTTGGTGGTAGACACGGATTTCTCCTCTAGATCTGACAATGCAAAAAGACCCCGCCGAGGTGGCCACTCGTGATGCTCAGTAACCAACTTAACGGGGTGAAGGTTTCATCCATTCTAGTGAAAAGGCAGGACTAAACCAAACCGCATGAGTCCGGGATCACACCGGAGTTACTTCCCGCTGTCCACAATCCAGCAGCTGTCCACCACGCCGGACACTGCCGGAGATTCGGTACGGAGGACGGTTCTTTGGATGGTGGTCCGCCCGCCGTCGGCCTCTTCCTCAGGGGCGTTCGGGCCGATTTCCACCACCTTCCAACCCACCACGGCAAACTTGGAATCCAGTGCCTTGACGGCGCACTTCGCCGTGGCGCCGGGGTACTTGGTGACCTGGTAATCAACCTCGGACTGGGTGGCATCAACGGTGCTGTAGCCCACGTCCTTGAAGGTCACAGGGGCCTGTGCGGAGCCCGTGGCAATATAGCCGGCAAAAGCTATTCCCACCGCCAGGGCGCCGATGAGGATGTTTCGCTTTGTTTTGCGGGTCATGGCCCGCTTTTTACCACCGTAGCGATTGGCTAGGCTGGTATCCGGCGATACTTGGGTGGCCTTGGGGTCCTCTGAAGTCACCCGTCCAGTTTAGTGCCGATCCCGGCGTCCCATCACCGCCCCAGCTCGAATCACGAAAGAGGAGCCGTCACGTGACAGCGTCCAGCAGTTCCGGGCAGCAACTGAGGTTGCTCGCCGTTCACGCCCACCCGGATGATGAGTCCAGCAAGGGCGCAGCAACCATGGCGATGTACGCGGCCGCAGGCGTGGACGTCATGGTGGCTACCTGCACGGACGGTTCCCGCGGAGACATCCAAAACCCTGCCATGGAGGATGCCCCGCACCCCAAGCGGGATATGGCTGGAGCCCGCCGGCTGGAGATGGCCAATGCAGCAGCCGTGCTGGGAATCAAGCAGCATTGGCTCGGATTCGTGGATTCCGGCCTTCCGGAGGGCGATCCCCTTCCGCCTTTGCCGCCGGGGTGCTTTGCCCTGCAGCCATTGGAGCGCGCCACCGCCCCGCTGGTCCGGCTGGTCCGTTCCTTCAAACCGCACGTCATCCTCAGCTACGACGAAAACGGCGGTTACCCGCACCCGGACCACATCATGTCCCACAAGGTGGCGGTAGAGGCCTATGAGGCCGCAGGGGATCCTGAGCGCTATCCCGGGCTGGGGGAGCCCTGGGCTCCGAGCAAGTTGTACTACGACCGCGCCTTCAGCCCGGAACGTTTCCGGGCCCTGCACTTCGCCCTGGAGGAAGCCGGCCTGCAGTCGCCCTACGCCGAGCGCCTTGCTGCCTGGTTGGAAGCAGATGCTGAAGGCCATACGCCCCCGGCGCCTGCCCACGAGACCACCACGCAGGTGGATTGCGGCCGGTTCTTTGAGGCCAGGGATGATGCGCTGCGTGCCCACCGGACCCAGATTGATCCGCTGGGCTTCTTCTTCGCTGTAACGCCCGAGCTGCAGCGTTCCGCATGGCCGTGGGAGGACTACAGCCTGATCCATTCACGGGTGCAATCCGAGCTGCCGGAAACGGATCTCTTCGCGGGGATAAGATAGAGGCTCCGAAGGTTTCTATCGCTCGTAGAAACAGTCCGGCCACCCTGCAGTCAGGCTCAGCCCTGCACAGCGGAATGCGTCAGCTCCCATAGAAGGTTTGAACGTGCATCACTTGCTACTTGCCCTGTCCGTGACTCCGACGCCAGATCCCACGGGAACGTTGCGGCCCGGCCTCTCCGAGGACCAGGTGACGCCGGGTACCTGGGGATTCGTCCTCACAGCCTTTATCGTGATCCTCACGACGTTCCTGATTGTGGACATGGTTCGCAGGATCCGGCGCGTCCGGTACCGGGCGCAGGTTGAGGAAGCACGTTTGGCTGCGGAAGAAGGCGGAACAGCGGACCAGGCCTCCGGTGCGGATGCGGACTCCGCAGCAGAGGACACCAACGACGCCGGTCCCTCACCGCGCTGATGTCGGCTGCCCGCTGACGCTGGCCGGCTGCTGCCTGGGCGGCGAGCCCTTTAGCTGAGTACCGCCATCATGATCGCGACGAAGTGTGCCGCGAACGCGAAGACGGTGAAGGCATGGAAGAGTTCGTGGAACCCAAAATGGGTGGGGCTGAAGTTGGGCTTTTTCAGCGCATAGAAGACCGCTCCCGCGATGTACAAGGCGCCTCCGACGCAGATAAGGATGGCGGCGGCAGCGTTGGCGGCGAAGAATTGCGGCAGGTAGAACAGTGCGCCGCAGCCCAAGGCGATGTACACCGGCACGTAGAGCCAGCGCGGGGCATGCGTCCACAGAATCCTGAAAAGCACGCCTGCTATGGCGCCCGACCACACCAGCCAGAGCAGCGTGGTGGCCTGGGGGCGTGGAAGGAGTGACCATGCGAGGGGCGTGTAGCTCCCGGCGATGACCAACATGATGTTGGTGTGGTCCAGGCGCTTGAGGACCATCCGGACTGCGGGGGACCAGTTTCCGCGATGGTAGACAGCGCTGACGCCGAACAGCAGGAACCCGGTGAGGGCGTAGATGGCCGATGTGATTTTCCGGTCCGGGGTGGGTGCGACCGTGACCAGGACAATGCCTGCTGCGAGTGCGAACGGCGCGGCAACCGCGTGGATCCATCCGCGCCAGCGGGGCTTTGTTTCAAGGAGCTCTGCCATGGTTAAAGAATAACTTACGGTTCGGTAAGTTACCGGCTGGTAGCTCTTTGGTTGATGAATTCAATACTGCGACTGCACTGCCGCGGCGGTTGAGGCAGGTAGCCTTGGATGTGGTTCGTCGTACAAGCAAGGAAGTCAGGTGAGAGTCCGGTGGAGCTGCCCGGTTTCCTCTACGGCTTCTATGAGCGCAAGCTCCTGCGGACATTGCCCCAGGACCAGATCCCACGCCACATCGGCGTCATGGTGGATGGAAACCGGAGATGGGCGCGGCAGTTCAACGCCCCCACCAGCCAAGGACATCAAGCAGGGGCGGACAAGATCCACGAGTTCCTTGGCTGGTGCCAGGAACTGGGCGTGGAAGTTGTGACTCTGTACATGCTTTCCACGGACAACATGAACCGTTCCGGTGAGGAACTGGATCTCCTCATGGGAATCATCGCCAACACCATGGACCGGCTGGACGAGGACGAAGACGTCTCGGTGCACGCCATGGGTGCCCCCGAACTCCTCCCTGACTACCTTGCCGAGCGTCTCAACAAGCTCACCTCGCGTACGCCAGTGCATGAAAAGATCCACGTGAATGTTGCGGTGGGATACGGCGGACGCCGCGAAATAGTCGACGCCGTGCGTGAGCTCCTGCATGATGCGGCCGCCAAGGGACGCAGCATGACCGAAGTTGCAGATGAACTTTCGGTGGACGACATTTCACGGTTCCTTTACACGAGGGGCCAGCCCGATCCCGACCTCGTGATCCGTACCTCGGGGGAGCAGCGGCTGTCCGGATTCCTGATGTGGCAAAGCGCCTACAGTGAGTTTTATTTCTGCGAGGCCTTGTGGCCGGCGTTCCGCAAGGTTGATTTCCTGCGGGCGCTCAGGGATTACGCGGGACGCAACCGCCGCTTTGGCGCCTGACTCCCCGCCGGTTCACCTGGAATTAATGTTCCAACCCGCGACTTGCCGGGCGGGGATTCAGGAAATGAATGTGTCAGGGATTACGTTAATCCCATCAGCAGGCAAAACCGCCCGCTGATCGGGGAGGCCAATACATGGAGCGAAATTTCGCACCAGTTATATGGGAGGCCACGCCCGGCCTTCCGGCCGAGCCGCTTCACCATTAGGCCGGGCGATCTGCCCGGGGCTGGAGTCGATGTGGCTATTTCTGAGCAACTGCCCGCAATGGTTTCCGACGGGGAAAGTGCAGCTACCTCTCGCACCAAAGGGGTCACCCGCCACGAGCGGACCGATACATCCGCCACTGGCCGCAGCTACGTGATCGATACGTCTGTTCTACTCTCCGACCCCCACGCCTTGTTGCGGTTTGCCGAGCACGAGGTGATTGTCCCCATCGTGGTCATCAGCGAACTTGAAGGCAAGCGCCATGATCCCGAGCTGGGCTACTTCGCACGAAAGGCCCTGAGGCTCCTGGATGACCTCAGGATCGAACACGGAGGCCTGGACCACTCCATTCCCCTTGGGACCGAAGGAGGGAGGCTCAGGGTGGAAATGAACCACATTTCCCCGGACGTCCTGCCTGCCGGGTTCCGTGGCGGGGACAATGACAGCCGCATCCTGGCTGTCGCCAAGAATCTTTCCAATGAGGGCAACGACGTCACGGTGGTTTCCAAGGACCTCCCCATGCGGGTCAAAGCCTCTGCCATGGGCCTGCAGGCTGACGAGTACCGCAATGAACTCGTCAAGGACTCTGGCTGGACCGGCCTGGCTGAGGTGGAGGCCAGCGACGAGGAAATCACCACGCTGTACGGGCACGAGCCTGTGTTCATCCCGTCGGCAGCGGAAATGCCGGTCAATACAGGCTTGGTGCTGCTTTCCAACCGGGGCTCCGCGTTGGGCCGCGTCGGCTCGGATAAGCAGGTCCGTTTGGTCAAGGGAGACCGGGACGTCTTTGGCCTCCACGGTCGGTCCGCCGAACAACGGCTGGCCATCGACATGCTCATGGACCCTGCGGTGGGCATTGTGTCCATCGGAGGCCGGGCCGGCACCGGCAAGTCCGCGCTGGCCCTGTGCGCCGGTCTGGAAGCAGTCCTGGAACGCCGTGAGCACCGCAAAGTTGTGGTGTTCCGGCCGCTCTACGCAGTGGGCGGCCAGGAGCTCGGTTACTTGCCGGGATCCGAATCCGAAAAAATGAACCCGTGGGCACAGGCCGTGTTCGACACCCTGGGAGCGCTGGTGAGCCAGGAAGTCGTGGAGGAAGTCATGGACCGGGGAATGCTGGAAGTCCTCCCGCTCACCCACATCCGCGGACGATCGCTCCATGATGCTTTCGTGATCGTGGACGAAGCCCAGTCCTTGGAAAAGAACGTGCTCCTGACGGTCATGAGCCGCATCGGACAGAACTCCAAGATTGTCCTTACCCACGATGTCGCCCAGCGCGACAACCTCCGCGTTGGCCGGCACGACGGTATTGCGGCCGTGGTGGAGACACTCAAAGGTCACCCGTTGTTTGGGCACATCACCCTGACCCGTTCAGAGCGTTCTCCCATTGCGGCCCTGGTGACCGAGTTGCTGGAGGGCGCCGAGATCTAGTCCCTGACTGGACCCGTCACGGGCCCTCGCAGTCCCAGGTAGGACTTCAGTTCCCGGTGGCCTTGGACTGTGAGGGTCCAGTCGGGGCGTTTGAACGTGGCGGGCGTCAGGCGGACCTTCTGGACTTCCTGGACGGTGTCCCCCCAGCCGTCGCGGACGATGCCGTTGGGCTGGTAGCCGAGGCTGGCGGAGACCCCCAGGGACTGGGAGTTCCACACGGCAGCCTCCGATTCGGCCACCTCGGCGTCCAGGTAGTCGAAAGCAAAACTTACGACGGCGGCACGCATCTCCTTGCCGAACCCCCGCCCCTGCGCGGACTGCTTGAGCCAGGATCCGGTACCTACTGTTTTGAGGGCAGCGAAGTTCTTGGCTGCAATGTCCTGGACTCCCAGGAATTCGTCCTCATGCCACACTGCCAGGAGGAGGGTCCATTCCTCCGGCGTGAAGTTGCCACGGCAACGCCAGTACCACTGGGCCATGTTGGGGGCCAGCTTTTCCGCGGGCATCTCGGCCCACGGCCTGCTGAATGGGCTCTTGCCGGGCGGGTGGATCCCGGAACGGGCCGCCTCCACCGCAGCGGGAATGTCCTCATCCAGGATGGCCCGGAGCGTCAGCCTGGGGGTACTGAGAGTGAGTCCGAACGGGGGCCAGAATTCTGCCAAAGAGGTCATCGCGGTAGCTTAGCGGCTGCCGTCATGGCGTGCGAGTCACAGATGTGGAGGACAAGTCGCAGCCGCGGCAGTCCGCACCCAATGGCCCCTTATCCACAGGAGATCGCCCCGGACAGGCCCTGCGCCGTGGGCAGGGCTGGATAGCATCCGTAAGTGATTCAACGACTATCCGGGCTCTGGACTGCAGCCCCCGTGGCCTTTTGGCTGCTCAGCGCTGCTTGCTTGTACTACGTGGTGATGGCGGTCAGGCTGTCCGTCATTGACCTCCGGAGCCACTTGCTGCCCAACCGCATCGTGTTGCCCTCCTACGTTGTGGCCGGCGTGCTGCTGATCTCTGCTGCAGTGGCCGCAGCCATGTCCGGCGCAGACCCGGCGCTCGGTGCGGCGTGGGCCGGGGTGCCCGGGCTGGGCATCCCGGCCGGGGGCGTCGGGCTGTGGCTCGCCTACTTTGTGCTGCACCTCATCCATCCACCGGGAATGGGGTTCGGCGACGTGAAGCTGGCCGGTGTGCTCGGAATGTATCTGGGTTGTCTTGGCTGGCCCCATGTCCTGGCCGGCACGTTCGCGGCGTTCCTGCTGGGTGGGGTGTGGAGCGTGGGAATCCTTGCCCTTGGCCGGGGCACCCTGCGAACGGCGATTCCCTTTGGCCCCTTCATGCTGATCGGAGCCGGCGCGGCCATGGTGCTGCTGCCTGCGTGAGACTAGCCTGTGTTCAGGGCTTCGGCCGTGGGTACTGAATCTTGAGGGGGCGGAAGACACCATGGGTGCACCGGAATTTGTGCTCAGGCTTCGGGAAAAGATCGGCAGCGATCCCTTGTGGCTTCCGGCGGTGCGCGGAGTGGTCTTCGACGACGACGGCCGGGTGCTGCTGGGCCAGCGGGCGGACAACGGGCACTGGGCCCTCATCACGGGCATGCTGGAGCCGGGGGAGCATCCTGCCCCCGGGCTTGTGCGCGAGATCTTCGAGGAAACAGGGGTGGTGGCCGAAACGGAGCGGATTATCGGCGTCGGCGTTGTTGGCCCGGTGACGTTCCCCAACGGTGATGTGTGCGACTTCCTGGACATCACCTTCAGGTGCAGGTACGTGTCCGGAGAAGCGCGGGTGAATGACGACGAATCCCTGGACGTCGGCTGGTTCGCGTTGGATGAGCTTCCCGACATGAGCCAAGGCCATGTGGAAGCCATCAGGCTCGCCACGGAGCCCGAAGGCCCCGTGGCGTACCAAACGGAGGATTAGGCTAACGCTCCGAGCCGGCAAGCCTGTCAGCTTCGGGTCGATCGGTCTCCAGGCCGTCAGCGTCAATCCGCGCAGCTTCAAGCCGCTCCGCTTCGAGTCGGACAGCTTCCTCGCCGCCCACAGCCTCACCACGTGCCACCATGCCGGCGGTGTCGGAGAGCGGGATCTGCTTGAGCGTAATGGCCAGGATCAATGCGATGGCGATGAACGGCACGAGGTACCAGAACACCGGGGCCAGCGAGTTCGCGTAGGCATTGACGATCGCATCCCGCAATTGCTCCGGCATCTGCGCCAACGCCTGCGGATCAAGGGTGCTGGTGGACTGGGACGCCTGTTCGGCGGACGCACCGGCGCCCGTGAAAGCGCTGGTCAGGGACTCTGCCAGCCGGTTGGTGAAGATGGCTCCGAAAACAGCAACACCCAACGAAGCGCCCACTTCACGGAAGTAGTTATTGGTACTGGTTGCGGTACCGATCTGGTCAGCCGGCACCGAGTTCTGAACCACCAGGACAATGACCTGCATGATCAGGCCAAGGCCCGCACCGAAGATGAAGAGCTGTACGCAGATTACCCAGATGGGCGTGGCTGCCGTCAGGGTGGTCAGCCACAGCATGGCCGCGATGGTCAGTGACGCACCCAGGATGGGGAACATCTTGTACTTGCCGGTCTTGGAAATGCGGATACCGGAGTAGATCGAGGTGCCCATCAGGCCAACCATCATGGGCAGCATGAGCAGCCCGGACTCGGCAGCGGAGGTTCCCGAGGACATCTGCAGGAAGGTGGGCACGAAGGCGATTGCTGCGAACATGCCCAGGCCCAGGGTGAAACCGATGGCCGTTGCGTTGATGAAGATGGGGTTCTTGAACAGGCTCAGGGGAATGATGGGGTCCTCTGCGCGCCGTTCGGTCATCACAAAGAGAACCGCAGCCAGGACCATGCCGGCGCCGAACGCCCAGGTCAGTGGGGAATCCCAGCCTTCATCCTTCTTGCCGCCAAAGTCGGTGAAGAAGATCAGGCAGGTGGTGGCGGCCGAAAGGAACAGGACACCGAGGATGTCGATCTTCTTTTCGGCCTTCTTGTTGGGCAACGTCAGGGTGAACCAGGCGGTGATGAAGGCCGCGATGCCAATGGGGATGTTGATGTAGAAGGCCCATTCCCACGTGAGGTGATCCACGAAGAAGCCACCCAGGAGGGGGCCGGCTACTGCGGAGAGACCGAAGATGGCCCCCAGCGGTCCCATGTACTTGCCGCGTTCCTTGGCGGGAACAATGTCAGCAATGATGGCCTGGCTGAGGATCATCAAGCCACCGCCGCCCAGGCCCTGGATGGCACGGAAGATCACGAAGCCCCAGAAATCCGTGGCGAATGCGCAGCCCACGGACGCAAGGGTGAAGAGGGCGATGGCCACCAGGAAGAGGTTGCGCCGGCCAAGGATGTCACCGAACTTGCCGTAAATGGGCATCACGATGGTGGTTGCCAGCAAGTAGGCGGTGGTGATCCAGGCCTGGTGCTCCACGCCTCCCAGCTTGCCCACGATGGTGGGCATGGCCGTGGAGACGATTGTCTGGTCCAGGCTGGACAAGAGCATGCCGGCGATCAGCGCGGAGAAGATGATCCAGATGCGTTTCTGGGTCAGCAGCAGTGGCTCTGCCGCTTTGGATAATGTGCTCATGCGGGGTCCTTCGAGGTTTCAAGGGGGTTGGGTCCCAGTTGGTGGCTCGTGGCCAGGGGCTGGGCAAAGAGTTTGCGTGCGGCGTTGAGGTTCTGCTCCAGAATTCCGCGGTAGGAGCGGGTGTTGTCCTCTGAGAAGAACTGCTGTGCCGTCTTCTTCGAGACAGCCCCGAACATGGCGGTGGCGGTCATGACCTCGGGATGCCCAGGGTCCAGCCCTTCGCGGGCGGCAACCAGCGCTGCGAACTGGCGCTCGCGGGCCTCACCTTCAAGCGTGAGCCGCGCCAGGAGCTGGGGTTCGGCCGTAACGGCTGCAATGAACTGCCGCACCTCGGTGCGGCTGATGGAAGAACGCTCCATCAGGGTGACCGTGAGGACATGCAGGGCAGCAAGGAGTGTTCCGGAAATGCTGTCCGGCGTGCGGGAGGGGTTCTGGTTGAATTCCTCCAGCGCATCCGCGGGCAACTCGTCGGAAAACGAGCCGATCACAGCGTCTTCCTTGGAATGGAAGTAGTTGAAGAAGGTCCGGCGCGAAATTCCCGCCGCTTCGCAGACTTCCTCAACCGTGAAGCCGTTGAGCCCATGCTCAGCGGTCATGGAACGCGCGACGGCGGTGATCGCCGTCCGCGTGGCAGCCCGCTTGCGCTCGCGGAGGCCGCCGTCGATATTTGCACTATTGCTCACAAAGTAAAGTTTTGCACTATTGATTCAAGAGTGCAATCTTTTGCGTGTGTCATCTCCCACACAGGTAAAACGTCCGGGGACGACGACGGCCGGTACTTTCCGTGCGGAAGGTACCGGCCGTCGTCGTGCTTCAGGTATTGAACCTAAGGGCTAGGCCTTGTGGGCCGGGGCCGTCATGGTGGTGACGTCCAAGGCCTTGTCGAGGTCAGCCTCGGAAACCTGGCCTTCGCCGTCGCCGACGAAGCCAAGCTTCTCGGTGGCCTGGCGGATGGTCAGGCCTTCCTTGACGGCGATCTTGGCGATCTTTGCCGCATTCTCGTACCCGATGTACTTGTTCAGCGGGGTCACGATGGACGGCGAAGCTTCAGCCAGGAAGCGTGCGCGCTCAACGTTGGCGGTGATGCCGTCGATCATCTTGTCGGCCATGACACGGCTGGTGTTCGCCAGCAGGCGGATGGACTCGAGCAGGTTGGCGGCCATGACGGGGATGCCGACGTTGAGCTCAAAGGCGCCGTTGGTGCCGGACCACGCGATGGTGGTGTCGTTGCCGATCACCTGTGCGCAGGCCATGATGGACGATTCGCAGATGACCGGGTTGACCTTGCCCGGCATGATGGAGGAGCCCGGCTGGAGGTCGGGGATGGCGATCTCGCCAAGACCCGTGTTGGGGCCCGAACCCATCCAGCGGAGGTCGTTGTTGATCTTCATGAAGGAGATCGCGATGTTACGGAGCTGGCTTGAGCCCTCGATGAGGCCGTCGCGGTTTGCCTGCGCTTCGAAGTGGTCGCGGGCCTCCGTCAAGGGCAGCCCGGTGTCGGCGGCAAGGAGTTCAATCACGCGCTCCGGGAAGCCGGCCGGGGTGTTGATGCCCGTGCCTACGGCGGTGCCGCCCAGGGGAACTTCGGCAACGCGGGGGAGTGCGGCGTTGATGCGCTCAATGCCGTAGCGGACCTGCGCGGCGTAGCCACCGAATTCCTGGCCCAACATCACGGGCGTGGCATCCATGAGGTGGGTACGGCCTGACTTGACGACGTCCTTGAATTCCACGGCCTTGCGGTCCAGGGAAGCTGCCAAGTACTCCAAAGCCGGGATCAGATCGTTGATCAGGGCCGAGGTGGCTGCCACGTGGACGGAGGTGGGGAAGACATCGTTGGAGGACTGCGATGCGTTCACGTGATCGTTCGGGTGGACAACTTTGTCGCTCCCGGCAGTTGCGAGGGCGCGGGATGCGAGCTCGGCGATGACCTCGTTGGTGTTCATGTTGGAGGAAGTGCCGGAGCCGGTCTGGAAGACGTCAATCGGGAAGTCGCCGTCGTACTTACCGGTTGCTACCTCGTCGGCAGCTGCGGCGATTGCCTCGGCGAGCTCACCATCGAGCACCCCCAGTTCGGCATTCGCCAGGGCTGCGGCCTTCTTGACGCGGGCAAGGGCTTCAATGTGGGTGCGCTCAAGCGTTTTTCCGGAGATGGGAAAGTTCTCCACGGCTCGCTGCGTCTGGGCGCGGTACAGGGCGTTCACGGGGACGCGAACTTCGCCCATCGTGTCATGTTCAATACGGAACTCAGTGGTGGAAGTCATGGGCCTAGCTTATGGCGATTCCGGGTCCCACTGGAAACCCGGGAGCCAGTGCTACGTGCTCCGGCCCGGGGACCGGAGCACGCGGTACTAAACCTCGCCGATCGCGGAAACAAGGGCCGCCTGGCCCTCGCCGAGCTTGTAGGAGAGGCCAATGACAGCCACGCGGCCTTCGTCAATGGCGTCCGAAATCACACGCGAGCTGTCCGCCAGGCGTTCAGCCGTCTGCTTGACGTGCTCCACCACCATGTCATTGACGTCCTCCTGGCCATTGCGCTTGGCCGTAAGAACCGAGGGGGTGATGCGCTCAACGAGGTCACGGATGAAGCCCGGCGGCATGTCACCTGTTTCCACTGCAGCCTTGGTGGCCGTCACTGCGCCGCAACTGTCGTGGCCAAGGATGGCGATCAGGGGGACCTGGAGTTCGCTGATGCTGTACTCAAGCGAACCCAGGACGGCGTCGTCAATCACCTGCCCGGCCGTGCGGACCACAAAAGCGTCGCCCAGGCCGAGGTCGAAAATGATTTCAGCCGCCAGGCGTGAATCCGCGCAGCCAAAGATCACCGCGAAGGGATTCTGGCCCTCAAGGAGCGACGATCGGCGGGACGCATCCTGGTTGGGATGGCGCGATTCGCCGGAAACAAAACGTTCGTTGCCCTCACGGAGGCGTTCCCACGCCAGGGCTGGAGTCAGGTTAGTAGGCACGAGCCTTACTTTACGACGCCGATCCTTGGTGCGGTGAAACTATGTCGCGTTCTTAACGGACAGTATTCGTGGCTGGCGCGGAGCGGCGCTCAGCTTGCGGGCGTCGCTGCCGGAGACGCGGAGGCGCCCTGGTCTGCGGACTTCACGACGGCGGCGGCGAGGGTTGCGAACTCCTCCACGCCAGCCGTGCCCGTCAGGATGATGGTGGTTCCGCGGTAGTTCAGCACCATGCTCCGCTGCTCTTTGCCGGAATCACGCAGTTCCCATTCCTGGCCTCCGGCATTGCGGGTTCCCGTGACAGGAAGATTTCCGGTCTGCTGGAGGACCCACGTGGGGTTGGCCTGGTTGGTTTGCGTCAGCCCGATGAAAGCCTCTTTGGGGGTCAGGAATCCCACTTCCCACGTGGGTACCCCGCTCCCGGTGCCGGATTCCCACCGGGCATAGTTGGGTTTGAATGTGTCGCCCGTATCCGGCGTGACCGGTGTGAATCCCGCCACACCTGTGGCGTTCTTGGCAATTGAAGCGACGTCGATCTGCGGACGGAAGTCTTCGCCCTTGGGCGCCGGATTCATCAGCACAATAGGGAGGAAGGCCAGGACACACACCGCCAGCGCAATGACCATGCCGATCACCGAGGCATTGGCCCGCTTCGCCGCTTTCGCAGCAATGACGGGCTTGAAGGGGGCATCGGGTGCACTGGTGGGGGTAGCTCCGGAGGCGTCCTGTTGGTCGCCGGCAGCGGGCTTGTCCTGCGTTTCACTCACCCCACCATGATCCCTTATCCACGCAGTGAACGCACAACCGGGAGCCTCACCGTCCGCTGGAAGCTTGGTGGTCATTCAACGACTCGAACGGGATGCGGCGACTATGATCGTTGGTAGAGGAACCCCGGGGTGCTCTTTGCATCCCTGCCCGGTTCCGTGAATCGTCACTCGAAGAAGAGGTTCAAGTGTCTCCTGCACCAATGACCCAGCAGTATTCCACGATTTCGCCGTCCCTTGCAGTCGGCATCGACGAACCCGACCGGAACCTGGCGCTTGAACTCGTCCGCGTTACCGAGGCCGCAGCAATTGCCGGTGGCCACTGGGTAGGGTTCGGCGACAAGAACAAGGCAGACGGCGCAGCAGTCGATGCCATGCGTTCGTTCCTTCACACCGTCCACTTCAATGGCGTCGTGGTCATCGGTGAAGGCGAAAAAGACGAAGCCCCCATGCTGTTCAACGGCGAACAGGTTGGCGACGGCACCGGTCCCGAGTGCGATGTTGCCGTGGATCCGATCGATGGAACGCGCCTCACGGCACTGGGCATCAACAACGCCCTCGCTGTCCTGGCAGTGGCCGAGCGCGGCTCCATGTTCGACCCCTCCGCCGTGTTCTACATGGAGAAGCTGGTCACCGGCCCGGAAGCCGCCGACATGGTTGACCTCCGCCTGCCCGTCAAGCAGAACCTGCACCTGATCGCCAAAGCCAAGGGTGTCAAGGTCAACCAGCTCAACGTCATGATCCTGGACCGTGACCGCCACCGTCCGCTCGTGGAGGAAATCCGCGAAGCCGGTGCGCGCACCAAGTTCATCATGGACGGCGACGTCGCCGGTGCCATCGCTGCAGCCCGTTCCGGGACCGGTGTGGACGCCCTCATGGGTATCGGCGGAACGCCGGAAGGCATCGTCGCCGCCTGTGCCATCAAGTCGCTGGGCGGCGTCATCCAGGGCCGTCTGTGGCCGACGTCGGACGAAGAGAAGCAGAAGGCCATCGACGCCGGACACGACCTCGACCGCGTCCTGTCCACCAACGACCTCGTCACCTCCGACAACTGCTACTTCGCCGCAACCGGCATCACCGACGGTGACCTCCTGCACGGCGTGCGCTACCAGAAGGACCGCGTCCTGACGCAGTCCATCGTGATGCGTTCCAAGTCCGGGACCGTGCGCTTCGTGGATGCCGAACACCACGCGTCCAAGTGGGAGACCTACGCCCGCAAGGCATAATCCCTTCACCCAACGCGCCAAGGCGCAAAAAAGCGCCCCATCGCTCTGCGGCTATCTCCTCGTACCTCGTCGATTTGATGCCGCTGACGCGATAGGGCGCTTTTTCGCTGTCTGGGGCCTTGTTCCGTCACCACCCACTTTGGCTTTGGAACCCTGCCGACACGCCGTGATCCACGGCGTGTCGGGGCGTTGGCCGGCTCAAAGTGGGTGGTGGCGGCACGCGGGATCGCTGTGAAGGGCCTAGCGGAGCTTGTCGCGGACTTTTCTCGCCAGTTGGTAGGCGCCGTAGCGGAGTTTGTTCACCGGGAGGTCCCAGGTGCCCGGGTAGGAGACCTCGCGGCCGCCGAACGACTTTTTGAACGCCGTGAAGCCTGCCCACTTGTGGTCCGGCTGGTCCTCAGGTGCCACGCCCCACAAGTCCACGTGCTTGAGGCCCTTCTCCTTGGCATCGGCCATCAACGTGACCAACAAGGGGATCCCCGCACTGAGCTTGCGGTGGGTGTCATCCAAAGCGGCGTGGGCGTACACGCGGGTGTCCGCTGAGTCGTAAGCGAAGGCCGCAGCAATGGGCTGGCCCTCCAGCTCGGCGATAAACAGCGATCCTGCGCCCGCAGGCAGCAGGGACGCCGCCACCTGTGTGAGGTATTCGTCGCTCTGTGGCTTGAACCCGTTGCGGGCAGCTGTCAGGTGCAGGAAATGCAGGAGCACTGAAATGTCGGCGGGGTCCTGCGAAGCCCGGAACGTGACGCCCTTTTTGTGGATGTTCCTGTACAGGTTCCGGTTGGTGGGCTTCATTTCGGCCAACACGTCCTTGAAGTCGCCCTCAAGATCCACAATCCAGCTCAGCTCCGGCTGCTGGTTGACCGGCGCCGGGCGGAGGCCGCGGGCGCGGAGGAGGGGACCGGCGTCGGACGCTGTGAAACCCGCGGAGGCGGGCTCCATGCGGACGAAGACCGCACCATTCTCCTTGGCAAGAGCCACCAACGCCGCGGTGGCGGCGTCGAACGCCTCCACGGTAGCCGCTACCGGACCGTAAGGTGCGTAGAGCACCTTGCCGGCCGGGTTCTTTTCCTCAATGGCCAGGAAGCTCCAGCCGGGCCCGGACTGTTCATGGACGCGGCGCCCCAAGGAACGCTGGACGGCGGCCCACGCCGGGGTCTGCAGGAAAAACTCCATGGATCAGTTCCCCAAGCCCGTGGTGACGGCAAAGGCAACACTGACCTCAGTAGCTCCCTGCACAGGGTGGACGTTCACAGGCGCCTCAATGTCCGGGATGAAGGCCGAGCCGCCGCGCTGAAGCCGGAGATCGCTCTTCGGCGAATCGAGCAATACCTCACCGGCCACCACCACGACGACGGCGGGTCCGGATTGTGCCAGCGGAACCGGATCTGCTCCCGGGGCCAGTTCAATGCGCTGCAGCTGGAACTCCGTGAACGGCGGACGGTAAAGTTCCTGGCCGAACTCCGTCCCGCTGGCCTCTACGCGGGGTACCCCCAAGGACTCAAAGCGGACGGTCTTCAGAAGTTCGGGGACGTCCACATGCTTGGGGGTCAGGCCACCCCGCAGCACGTTATCCGAGGATGCCATCACCTCCACCCCCAACCCGTGGAGGTACGCGTGGATGTTGCCGGCCGGCAGGTAAACCACTTCGCCGGGCTTGAGCGAGAGGTGGTTGAGGAGGAGGGAGATCAGGACGCCGGGATCACCCGGGAAGGCCTCGTTGATGTCCACCATGGCCGTGAGGGCTTCACGGTACGGCTCAAGGGGCGCTCCCGCGGCCAGGACGGCAACAACTTCATCCACGGCATCGTTGACGGAGCTGCCGCCGTCAATCAGCCGGCTGAAGGCTGCTTTGAGTGCCTGTGCCTCGTCGGGGTCACTGAGGTCCGCAATGACGCCTTGGATGACGTCGGGAACACCAACCGCAGCAGAGTCCAGAACCTGCCGCAAATGGCCAAAGATGCCCTTGGACTCTGTCGCCGAACGGAAACCGCACAGTGCCTTGAAGTCCGTCAGCGCGAAGATCATTTCCGGCTTGTGGTTGTCGTCCCGGTAGTTGCGGTGGGGAGCGTCGGCTGGCACGCCGTTGGCATTCTCCCTTGCGAAGCCTTCGCGGGCCTGGTCAAGGCTCGGGTGTACCTGGAGCGAAAGAGGCTGCCCGGCGGCGAGCAGCTTGGTGAGAAACGGCAGCCGCGGTCCAAACGCGGCCAGGCTGGCGGCCCCGAGGAGGCGCTCCGGGTCCGAGGCGATCAGTGCATCGAGGGGTTCTGAGACGCCGCTGGGGTGCAGTGCTGTGGAGGGGGAGTCCGGGTGGGCCCCGATCCACAGCTCGGCTTCGGGTCCACCCGAGGCGGGCCGGCCCAGAAGGTCAGCGATCGCCGTCGTCGAACCCCAGGCGTAGGGTCGCAGAACATTCTCAATCTGGTACACGAAAGTAGGTCCTTAATCGTTTCGCTGGACGTGGAGGTGAAGCTGGCTGCCTACAGCGGAGCGCACTGCCCGTTGGTGGCCACGAGGTCACGGATGCCTTGTTCATCGCCCTGGGCCTTCAAACCGTTCAGAAGTTCCTCCGTGATGGGGGTTCCGTCCGGTGTAGTGGTCACCGGGGTGAAGTCGGCCGACGGCGATGGCAGTTGGCTGGCCGGCTGCGATCCGGAAGCTGGACCGGCGGCCGTTGTGCCTGTGCCGGCGCCACCAGCGGGTGTCAGGACGGCATCGTTGGCCTTGGGCTTGGCCTGGGTGGAAAGAAGTTCCTGGACCCTGCTGTGGATCACATCAAAGTCGGGAACCGTGGAGAACGAGGCCTCAAAGTCCGGTGGGCCGATCGTCAGCCGTTTGACCGGCTGGTTCTTGGACTTGAGGGCCAAATCAACAAAGCTGCCCAGCTGGCCGGAGGAGATGTTGGAGTCAACCACCTTGGTACCGGCGTTCGCGATGTCCTCGAACTTGGTCAGCAGGGTAGCGGGATCCAACTGTTTGAGCATGGCCTGCTGCACACACTGCTGGCGCGCAATCCGGGCGTAGTCGTCCACGAATTCGCGGGACCGTCCATACCAGAGTGCGTGGAAGCCATCCAGGTGCTGGTCCCCGGCCGGAATCCAGCCATCCGGCATCCCGTGGATGCCATTCGCTTCATCGGTGACCGGGCCGCTGATGGGCACCCAGCCTCCGGCTTTGATGCGGATACCGCCCATGGCGTCAATAAGTTTGGCGAAGCCATCCATGTCCACCAGCACATAAGCCTGCACCGTGATGCCGAGTGTCCCGGACACGGCTTCCAGGGTGGCCTGCGCACCGGGATCGGCGACGCCCGGGTAAAGGTCCTGGTGGTTGTTGGTGACCTCGGTGTTGACGGCATTGATCAGGCATTCGTCACCGCAGTTGTAGCCATCGGGGTAGATCTTGCGCATGGGCGAGTTTTCGCTGAACTGCGCATTCTGGAGATTGCGGGGGACCGAGATGATGGCGCTCTCGCCGGTCTTTGCATCGACGCTGATGACCGAGAGGCTGTCCGGACGGCGCCCGGTCCTGTCATCTCCGGCGTCGCCGCCCATCATGAGGAAGTTGTAGCGCCCGTCCACGGGATCGATCGCCGGGCCGGCGTCGAAGATACTGCCGATGGCGTTCCGGCTGACATTCAGGACGTAGGCAATGTAGCCGAGGGAACCACTGGCAAGGACCGTGGAGGCAACCAGGACCACGGCAATGATGGGCCGCATGCCGGGTGCCAGGAGAGTGGGCCTGATGATCCGCAGGGTGTTGAGGAACAGATACGCCCACCCCAAAGCCAGCAGTACCAGCGCAACAATGATGATCAGTGAGCCTACCGGGTGGGTGAATATGCTCAGCAGCGTTGTCCGGCTGACCAGGGCGATCAACAGCGTGATCAACGCCAAGGCCCAAACAGTCAGCGTGACCCGCAATGCCATGCGGCCCAGCTTGCGGTCCCCGGCAACGATCTGGGCACTGCCGGGGATGAAGAGGGTGAGGAGAACCAGCACGAAGGCGCGTTTGGTCCGTACCGGGGCGCTGGCCCCGGACGGGTACCGAACGGGATCAGTCAGGACAGCGCCGGGCTGATGCGGAGTCTTGTGCATGGTGGTCATCCGCTGCCTTCCTAGCGGGCGCTCCGGGCTGGGGAATCTGCCGGAGGGAAGACCTCTTCCACTTTGTTGCGCAGTTTCTCACCCTTCTGGGTGGCTACGTCGTTGAGTTCCTGGGCGAAGGCCAGCAGGTCCTGGCGAAGTTTCGCTGCGAGGTCGTCCGTCCCGGAGGCGAGTATGCGCACGGCAAGGAGTCCGGCATTCCGGGCGCCGGCGATGGACACCGTGGCAACCGGGACACCCGCAGGCATCTGGACGATGGACAACAGGGAGTCCATGCCATCCAGGGTCTTCAGCGGCACGGGGACTCCAATGACCGGAAGAGGGGTTACGGAAGCCAGCATGCCGGGAAGGTGTGCTGCACCGCCGGCGCCGGCAATGATGACCCGGAGCCCGCGCTCGTGGGCCGTCTGGCCATAGCGGATCATCTCGGTGGGCATGCGGTGGGCCGAGACGACGTCGGCCTCGAAGGGGATTCCGAATTCAGCCAGGGCGTCAGCAGCTGCTTCCATCACGGGCCAATCGGAATCGGAGCCCATGACCAGGCCTACCAACGGGGGTGTGGATGCTGACGTCATACGCTCTCCTCAAGGGTGGTGCGCTCGGGCATGCGGCCGTCGCGGATGATGTTGGCCACTGCGGTGGCACGCTGGCGGACAGAGTCGACCTCTGCTGCGGAGGTGCCCACGAGGTTCACGTGACCGATCTTGCGTCCCGGGCGGACGGACTTGCCGTACGAGTGGACCTTGGCGGCAGGCTCGTAGTTCAGGGCCATGGGGAAGGCGCTGAAGAGATCCTGGTTCTCCCCACCGAGGAAGTTCTTCATGACCGTGACGGGAGCCAAAGCATCGGTGGCACCCAACGGAAGGTCAAGGACTGCACGAAGGTGCTGTTCGAACTGGCTGGTGATGGAACCGTCCTGGGTCCAGTGGCCGGTGTTGTGCGGGCGCATGGCTAGCTCGTTGATGAGGAACCCCGCGCCGACTCCGGGCGTTTCGAAGAGTTCGGCGGCCATGACGCCGGTGACTCCGAGTTCGTTGGCGATCCGGAGGGCGGCTTCCTCGGCAGCGGCAGCCACCTCAACGGAAATGTCCTGGGCGGGCGCGATCACTTCATCGCACACGCCGTCCACCTGGATGGTGTGGACAACGGGCCACGCCCGTGCTTCACCGCTGGGGGTTCGCGCCACCAGCGCGGACAGCTCACGGCTGAACTCCACCTTGGCCTCAGCAAGGAGCGGGCTCATGGCGGCAAACCAGTCCGCGGTGTCAGCGGCTTCCTCTGCGGAGTCCACCATCCGCACACCTTTGCCGTCGTATCCGCCACGGGGGGTCTTCAACACCACGGGCCAACCGATCCGGTCACCGAAGGACACCAGTTCCTCCACCGAGCCAACCGCTGCCCATTCCGGGTTGGGAAGGCCCAGGCGGTCGATTGCCGCCCGCATCACCAGCTTGTCCTGGGCGTTTACCAGGGCATCGGGGCCGGGCTGGACGTTGACGCCTGCGTCCAGCAATGCACGCAAGTGGTCCGTGGGAACGTGCTCATGGTCGAAGGTGAGGACGTCCAGGCCCCGGGAGAAGTCCAGGAGCGTTTGGAGGTCTTTGTAGTCGCCCACGGGTGCGGAGGCCACTGCAGCAACAGCTGAAACGTCCTGGCCCTCGGCCAGAACGCGCAGTTCGAAGCCCAAAGCAGTAGCGGGAGGAGCCATCATTCGGGCGAGTTGGCCACCACCAACAACGCCAATTACTGGAAAAGTCACAAGGTTCAGCCTACCGAATGGGTGGCTGGATCACTGATTTCGCCGCCCAAGAGCCGGTTGTTTGGCAGTATGCGACGCCTTCTATGGGTGTTCTCACAGCCCAGTCCCCGGCATCTCAGTGAATTCGGCGCTAAAATAAGGGATGGCCCACCGGCCCATCTTCAACGGCCATGGAGGGTCATGATCACCACACTTGCAGATCGCATCCGCGGACTTGCCTCACTTTTTTGGCGCGAGGTTGCCAAATTCGGCGCCGTCGGCGGTGTTGCTTTCGTCATTGACTCGGCCGTTTTCATCTGGCTCTTTTCCGGCCCCATGCACGGCAGCGAAGTGTGGGCCAAGGCGCTTGCAACCATTGTGGCAAGCATTTTCTCCTGGGTGGCCAACCGTTTCTGGACGTTCAGGCACCGCAAACAAGCCAATGTGGTCCGCGAGGCCGTGCTGTTTGCCGTGATGAACATCGTGGGTCTCCTGATCGCTTCCGGATGTGTATGGTTCGCCAAGTACGTCCTGGAATTGAATGACAAACCGTCACTGTTCATTGCAGGCAGCGTGGTGGGCCTGGTTCTCGGCACCATCTTCCGATTCTTCGCTTACCGCTTCTGGGTGTTCAACGAAGAGCTGGATGCCGAGCCCGAGTTCTCCCACGACCACGAAATCATTGAGGGACACCACAAGCCCAAGGATGGCGTCCCTGGATCAGCCGGTTCCGCCACGGGTGAGCTCCCTTCCATCAAGAACGTGTGACGCGCTCGTTCTCCAGAAGATGATCGGTGACGTCCACCGACGGGTGCACCAAGACAACTGACCCATCAGCGTGCCAGGCTCCCAAGGCGTTGGCCAGGCACATTTCCAGGCCGTCGGCGGCGGGAACCAGAAGCCTGACCCCGGGCTCCTGTCCCGCGGCAAAGCTGTCCACCAGTCCCGCGTGTGCATGTGTTGCGGCGCCGCGGACGGCGGCCAGTCCGGGAGCCGGGTCCTCATGGGCCATGAAGACGTCACCGTGGGAGCGCACCTCGGCGGCGTAGTCAACAACGCCGGCCGGCAACCCACCCGGCCACCGCATGGCAAGCGCCGCGAGCGGAACTGCCACCACGGCGTCGAACCCTGCGCGGTCCGCTGTGTCCGGTGCATCTGTGACCAGCAGGTTGGCCGGGGTGCTGTCCAGGACGACTTCCATACCAAGCTGCCAGCCAGCCAATGCCCAAACCATCGACTTCCAGTGCGCGGGGAGATCCAGGCGCAAGGCCATTCCGGGTTCTGCGTCGAGTTCGTCCTGCAGCAGGTTGCTGGTTTTTGCCACCCAATTGTCCAGGACGCGGCCTGAAAGCTCCACGCGTTCAGCGTCGGGGCCGTACCAGGTGAGTCGGGGGGAAGTGGAGTGGCCGGACCGCAGCGCGGTCATCAAAGTGGCTGCCGGGATGCTCATTGGTCCATCTTGTCATGCAGCTCCGGCGGTGTCGCGGTTGTCACAGCAGGGCTGTGAATTGCGGCACAGGGGCTTAGTCAGGGTACTGTGTACTTGCCGGTCAGTTGCCCGGAAACCGCGGCAATACAGCAAATCTTCACCCTTCAGTGGGTCGACCGGACTGCGTGCTTGGCCGCGCACAAAACAGCCCCCGAAAAATTCGGGCGTGGCGCATCCCACTTTTCTACAGTTTCTTGATTATTATCCCGGCGTGGCTTGACTGTGGGTAGTTACACGCGTGTAATTAGTAATCAACGCCGCTGCACAGGGGGCCGGAAATTCACCGGTCATCGAAACTACATTCAGGCAGCAGCTGCAAACTCAGGAGGGACGCCATGGGGCAAGCGTTGCGTATCCAGGAAGATGCAGTCGTCGCAGAACATGCGTCGGTGAAATACCGATCGCGGGAAGTACCGGGGGACTGGTACGTGGACCCGGCGGATCCGGAAGCGGCAGACCGCTACAACCAGAACGTGCAGCAATCGCTGGAGGAGCAGGCTACGGCGCTTCTCGCAGCCCATGAAGCTTTGATCGGTGACCTGCCGGCAGGGCCGGACGATGATTTGGACGATCCTCCCATGGAGCTGCGTCGTCCCACCGAAATCCCGGGACAGCCTGTATGGATCGGGCTCCCCGGCCAGGGTGACTTCGACGACGAAGGTGAACTCGGCTGGCAGACCGACGCGCTGTGCGCCCAGACTGATCCGGAAGCATTCTTCCCGGAAAAGGGTGGGTCCACCCGGGATGCCAAGAAAGTGTGCGGTGCGTGCAATGTTCGCTCGCAGTGCTTGGAATATGCACTTGCCAATGACGAACGATTTGGTATTTGGGGTGGCCTCTCGGAGAGGGAACGTCGCCGTTTGAGGAAGCGAGCGGTCTAATTCTTAAGGAAGTGCACGTCACCGCCGTCGTGGTGTCCCACGACGGCGGCGACTATCTCCCCAGAACCCTGGCGGCACTGTCGAACCAAACGCGTTCGGCAGATGCCGCCATTGGCGTTGATACAGGCTCCACCGACAATTCGGAGAACCTGCTCCGTCAAGCTTTGGGCACCAACAATGTCACCCTTTTCACCCAGGCGAAGTCCGGCTTTGGTGCCGCCGTCCGGGCGGGCCTCCGTGAACTGGCACCTGCAGCGACTGAATCGGAAAGCAACCGATCAGAGTGGATCTGGTTGCTTCATGATGACGCTGCACCCGCGCCGGATGCACTTGCTGAACTGCTCCATGCCGTGGAGAGGGCCCCGTCCGTCACCGTGGCCGGCTGCAAGCAACTCGGTTGGGATCACGAACGCCGGCTGGTGGATGTGGGATTGTCCACGAGCCGCTGGGCTGAGCGCCTCACGCTGATCGACGCCGACGAAGTTGATCAGGGACAGTACGACGCACGTTCTGACGCCTTCGCCGTCAACTCTGCAGGCATGCTCATCCGCCGCGACGTTTGGGAGCAATTGCAGGGGTTTGACCCCGCACTGCCCGGGAGCGGCGACGACGTCGACTTCTGCTGGCGGAACCGGCTGGCTGGAAACCGCGTGGTGGTAGTCCCCAGCGCCCGTATGTTCCACGTGGAGCACAGGCCGCATGGATTGGGAACCTCTGCCGCAGCCCGCAAGGCACAGGTCCACATGAGGCTCAAGCACACCGTTTGGTGGAAGGTCCCCTTCCACGCGGTGGGAGCGCTGTTCGGTGCAATCGTCAGGCTGCTTTTGAGCATCCTGGTCAAAGAGCCGGGCTACGGCTTCTCCCAGTTCACGGCCACTGTTGCGGCCCTGGTCCGTCCCGGTGCAATCCTCAGGGGCCGCAAAGTGGCGGCCAGGTCACGGAGCATCCGCCGCTCGGTGGTTCGCAATCTGCAAACACCAACCCGTGACGTGCGGGCCCACCGTCGTTCCTTGCTGGAGGCCATCCGCCCGGATGACGACCCAGCCGCGGTATCGGACCTTCTTGCTCCCGAGCCAAGTGGCGATGCCGCAGACGATTTCACCGCACTGGCAACGAACGAGCGCGGCTGGGTAGGCACCGGCGCGGTTGCCGCGGCCGGAATCGCCTTGGTTGCCGCCGTGGTGGGGCTGCTGGGACTCCTCCGTTCCGAAGCCGTGGCAGGCGGCGGATTGCTGCCGCTCTCCGACTCCGCCGGCGACATCTGGGCCAACGCCACCACGTGGTGGATCTCCTTGGGGACCGGATTGCCGGGCCACGGCGATCCCTTCGCCTTCGTCCTGTGGTTGCTTTCACTCTTTGGTGGCGGGGATGGCAGCGCAGCAATGGTGTGGCTGTTGATCCTTGCCATGCCACTGTCCGCCATAGCGGCCTGGTTCGCTGCCGGTGCACTGACCACCAAACGACGGTTCCGGACGGTGGCCGCGCTTGCGTGGGCTGCGGCGCCAGGACTCTTGATTGCCATTAATCAGGGGCGGGTGGGTGCCCTGATTGCCCACCTGATGATGCCGCTGCTGCTCCTGGCACTACTGCGGGCCTCCGGATCCGCAATAGGGCAGGGCCGCCCTGCCGGGATTTCCCCCTACAGCCGGCGGCCGGCCAAGGCTGCCGCCAAACCCGGTATCAACGGGTTTCCATCCTGGACGGCCGCAGCTGCTGCGGGCCTGGCCATGGCCGTGGTCACGGCCTCGGCCCCGTCACTTCTGGGACCCCTGGCCGTCATCGTCATCCTGGCCGCTGTTGTTCTGGGCCATCGGGGACGGACGCTCTGGTGGTCCTTGTTGCCGTCCCTGGTCCTGTTCCTTCCGTACGCCATCTCCGTGATGGACCGCCCGCGGTCACTCCTGGCCGATCCCGGGCTGCCGTTGGGATTCGATGCCGCCCCGCTGTGGCAGCAACTGCTGGGACAGCCTTTGGCGTTCACCGTCGACGGCGGCCTGAACGGTCTGTCCGCCTTTGGCCCTGGCGCTGTTCCATGGGCCCTGCTGTTGGCTCTCCTGGTCAGCGCACCGATCCTCGTTCTCGCGGTGGTGGCGCTCTTCCTTCCCGGTCAACGCACGGCCATTGCCAGGGTGTTTTGGGTGGCGGCTTTGGCCACGTTGGCCTGCAGCTGGTTGGTGGGCCACGTGGCCACGGGCGTGAACGGCAACGTGATTGTTGGTCCCTACACCGGGCCTGCAGTCTCTGTTGCGGGAATGCTGCTCCTCGGTGCGGCAGTCATTGGCGCGGACAAGCTTTTTGCCGCCCCGCGGAAGCGGCCGGATGCCGCACAGCCCAAATTTCCGCTGCGGCGCGCGGCCTCTATTGTTGTCATGACCTTGCTCATTGCCGGCCCCTTGGCGGGCATGGGCGCGTGGGTGGCCCGGAACATTCTCCAATCATCGCCACAGGCCGGTGCCGCGCCGGTTCCTGCGCCCAAACCCTCTACTGGCCTGGGCGCGGCCCGTTTGGTGTGGCCACTGGACACCACCGCACTTCCCGCTACGGCCGTGGACCGTGGGACCGGGCCGGAACGCACCCGCACGCTGGTAATAACCAGCGGCGAGCAAGGCGCGTTCACGTCTTCTCTGATGCGGGGCGCTGGAACCACGTTGGACGGCTTGTCCACGATTGCCTCCGCCAGGACCATCATTGGTGCTCCGGGGCGTGAGGAAATTGTCACCGACGATGCCTCAACTGCGGCCGTTCGCAGGGCAGTTGCCACCATCGTGGCCAGTTCCGGCGTGGACCCACGTCCCGATCTTGAACAACTCGGTGCAGGCTTCGTGGTGCTGAAGGCCGCAGACAACGCCGCCCAACTTACTGCCAGCCGCATCGATGCGGTTCCAGGCCTGGTGGCCGTGGGCCAAACGGACGCTGGATGGCTGTGGAGGGTGACGCCGGCGAACCAGCCCGCGGCCACAGCAGCTGACGTGGCCCACAGGGTCCGGATCCTGGACGCCCAAGGTGCAACTGTGGGGACGCTGCCGTCGTCTGAAGTTTCCGTCGCTGCCGGCGTCCCGGCCGGCGCCGAAGGGCGCAAGGTTGTGCTGGCTGAAAGGGCCGACCCAGGGTGGTCGGCGACGCTGGATGGCAGGCAATTGACGTCCGGTACCTCAGGGTGGTCACAGGCGTTTGAGCTTCCGGCCACTGGCGGATCACTGGAGATCCGCTACACCAACCCGTGGGCCCTGTGGTTGGGCATTCTGCAGGCAGTGGTCATGGGGCTGACGCTCCTGCTGGCTGTCCCGATGCCCGCCCGCCGCACCAGAACAGGGATGTCGAGGGATGAAGTTTCCCTCCGTAAGGAGTACAGCAGTGTCTGACGACAGCAAGAAGACGCCCGAGGAATCCCCGGACACCGCTGCCGTCCGGACCTCCCGGTCGGCCAACCGCGGAGCGTCGCGAAGCACCCGGACGTCCCGGAAGGCTGCGGTCACGGGCGCCCTCTCCGCCGTGGTCATACTGGCTGCAGGTGGCGGAGCGGTCACTGCGGCGGCCATGATGCCGGCATCCTCGGGCAGCACCACCATGGAGATTCGTCAGGCTGACGTGCCTGCCGGAAACGCTTTGGGTGTATGTCCCGAGCCTGCACGGCTGCTGAACGGAGCAGCAGATGGAACGGACGCGGAATTCAACCCCGTTTCCACCACTGCTTCCAGTGCTTTGAATGCCGTGGTGCTCAGCAACCCGGCGGGGACCATCCCGGGGAGCAAAGTGACGTCACTGGCCGGCGACAACGTTGCCGTAATCGCCAAAGAACCCACCGCCACTCCGACGCCCACGGTGGGTCCGCCGATCCTGTCGGCCAGTGTTTCCGCCATCAGCCCCGTGAAGGCGCCCTTGGTGGTTGCTGCCGGGGCTCTGGGAAACGAGCAGTCATCCATGGCGGCCAGCCTTGAGTATTCGGCGACCGACGGCGACCTCCGGGGACTTGCAACAGCCCAATGCCAGGCACCCGGCAACGATGCCTGGTTGATGGGCGCCAATACGGCGCTTGGCAGAACTGCGGTGTTGAACCTCAGCAACGCGTCAGAGACACCGGCAACGGTGAACCTGGAGCTCTTCGGCAGCAAGGGTCAGGTCCAGGCCCCTGGCGCACGCGGACTCCTGGTGGCCCCGGGGACAACCCGCGCGGTCAACCTGGCAGGGCTGGCTCCCAACGAAGCCGTGTTGGCGATCCACCTCCGCAGCACAGGCGGCCCGGTATCGGGCACTGTCCAGCAGAGCGTCCTGCGCGGCCTGGCCCCAGGCGGCGTCGAGTATCTTTCCCCCGGAACCGGACCGTCCAACCTGCAGGTGATGTCCGGCGTCGACATCCAGGACCCCGCAGCAACCAAGGCCCTGGCCGCCCGTGCCGGCTTCGCCGATGCTGTTCCGGCCCTGCAGATCGCCGTCCCAGGATCAACGGATGCCGTGGTGCAGGTCAGCCTGTACGGCGCCAACGGGGAACGGAAGATCGCCAATGGCGGGGTAGTCACAGTCAAGGGCGGAACGGTGGCAACGGTGGATCTGGACGATGTCCCCGCAGGTACCTATACCGTGAAGGCCAGCTCCGATGTGTCCCTGGTAGCCTCCGCGCGCATCACCCGCGGAACCAAGGCTGAGGATGCTACCGACTTTGGTTGGTCGCCGTCGTCGGCCCGCCTCGGCAGCCAGCACCTGGTGGCTGTGCCCCGTGAAGGCCAGCGCGCACTGACGTTCGGCGTCCCTGAAGGCCGCGCCACCGTCAGCTATGCCCCCATCACGGCAGATGGAACCGTGGGGAAGACTGTGGATGTGGATATGAGCGGTGGAACCACCTCAAGCATTGAGCTTCCGGCCAAGTCCGGCGATTCCGCGATAGCAGGCTATTTGGTGTCCGCCTCCGGTGACCCGGTGTACGGGGCGCTGGTGCTGGGCAAACAGGGCCGGGCAGATGTTTCTGTGGTTGCCATCCAGGATGCCGCAGCAGGCTTTGAGAAGGTACCTGTTTCAGTGGGCTACTAGCCTGCCGGGCCAGCCGCGGAGGCCGGTGCGTCGTCGCTATTGGTAACGGCGGCGGTACACCGGATCCAGGGTCTCCGGGGGCACGCCCAACATTTCCGCCGTGTACTCCACCACCACGTCATGGACCAGGTCCTGCAGCTCCTCGCGGGTGTTGGCTGCCTGTTCCACTACGCGCCGGTAAACAGTGATGATGGGGGCCTCGCCGCGGCCGCCCGGCGTGTAGGAACCCATGGGGGCCGTGGTGCCCGTGGCAACGAGCTGCTCAAGGTTGGGCGGTATCTCATCCACGGCAAAAAGGACCCCGTCCAATTGTTTGCCCCACATGTCCTGCAACCGCTCGGCGGAGTCCAGGACCATGTCATCAAACCGCTCGGAACGGGAACGGAATCCGGGAAGGTTGGGAAGCATCAGTTCGCCTCGGAGCCCGCGTCCGTGCCGGCTGCGCCGGCGCTGCCGGAAGCCGCGACCGGCCGCCTGTCCGGGTTCCTGCGCCTGACTGTCATCGGCGTCGGTCCACCGGACGGTAAAGCCGGGAACGTGTGGCTGTGACTGCATGTACTGACTTTAGTACCGGTCAACCCCCAATGCGACTTCAACGCGTCCCCGGTGGTTTGCGGGCGTCGGAAGGGGACACGGGTTGCCGGCCAAGTGCTCCCAAATGCGATGTTCGGAGTCCTGTGGCGCTAATCTGGGATGTTGTGGGTGCTATTCGTCAATGTTCAAGATCAGCTTGCCGCCAGTCAGCGGTGGCTACGTTGACGTACGTGTACGCAGACTCCACTGCCGTTCTGGGGCCGTTGGCAACATACGCCGAACCGCACGCCTACGATCTCTGTGCCCAGCATGCGCAAAGCCTGACTGTGCCCCGTGGATGGGAAGTGCTTCGCCTGGCGATGCCCTCCACTCCGCCGGAGCCGGGACCCGACGACTTGCTGGCCCTTGCCAACGCTGTCCGGGAAGCTGCTTCCGCGGCTCCGGAAACCCCTGCCCGGGGCAGCCACAGTCCCATGGAACCGCCCGCAGAGGCTGAAGGAACGCGGCGCGGCCACCTGCGCATCCTGCGCGGTAGTGTGGAAGCTGCAGATTAAACCGCCAGCGGCGCCGCAGAGGCGCCACCCAGGGAGCATCATTCATGCCAAAGGTCAGTCCTGAACTGTTGTCCATCCTGCGTTGCCCCGTCACGGGTTCGCCGCTGGTCCAGGAGGGCGAGGAACTGGTTTCCACCTCCGCCGCCGCGGATGGGGAAAAACTTCGCTACTCCATCGAGGACGGCATCCCGCTGCTCCTGCCCCGTGAATTGCTGGCCGCGGCGCACGCTGCGTCCTCCGACCAGCACGATTCCAAGGCCTGAGCCACTTTTCTTCATCAAGACCGCACGGCACCATAAAGGACTTCCATGACTTTTGATTACAAAGTAGCTGACATTTCCCTGGCCGAGGCCGGCCGTCACCAGATCCGCCTGGCAGAACACGAAATGCCCGGATTGATGTCACTCCGCGAAGAGTTTGGCGCTTCCCAGCCGCTCAAGGGTGCTCGCATTGCAGGATCGCTGCACATGACTGTCCAGACAGCCGTGCTGATCGAAACCCTCACCGCGTTGGGAGCCCAGGTTCGTTGGGCTTCCTGCAATATCTTCTCCACCCAGGATGAGGCCGCCGCAGCCGTGGTGGTGGGGACCGGAACTCCCGAGGATCCGCAGGGTGTGCCTGTTTTCGCCTGGAAGGGCGAAACTCTGGAGGAATACTGGTGGACCGCCGAGCAGATCCTCACTTGGCCCGGAGCGGACACTGATCCCGAGTTGGGTCCCAACATGATTCTCGACGACGGCGGCGACGCCACACTGCTGCTGCACAAGGGCGTCGAATTCGAAGCCGCGGGAGCCGTTCCTTCCGCAACCGGGGAAGATCCGGAAGAGTACCGCCTCATCCTGGACCTCCTCCGCAAGACACTGGCCGCGGACCCGCAGAAGTGGACCAGGCTTGCGGCCCGCATTGAGGGCGTTACCGAGGAAACAACCACGGGTGTCCACCGCCTGTACCAGCTCGCCGAGCAGGGCAAGTTGCTCTTCCCGGCCATCAACGTCAACGACTCCGTGACCAAGAGCAAGTTCGACAACAAATACGGCATCCGCCATTCCCTGCCCGACGGCATCAACCGCGCAACGGACGTCCTCATGGGCGGCAAGGTGGCTGTGGTCTGCGGTTATGGCGACGTTGGCAAGGGTGCCGCAGAGGCCTTGCGGGGCCAGGGTTCACGCGTGATTGTCACGGAAATCGACCCCATCTGTGCGCTGCAGGCCGCCATGGACGGCTACCAGGTGGCCAAGCTGGAGTCTGTTCTGGCGCAGGGGGACATCTTCATCACCACCACCGGAAACAAGGACGTCATCCTGGCCGAACACATGCTGGGAATGAAGAACAAGGCGATTGTGGGCAACATCGGCCACTTCGACAACGAGATCGACATTGCCGGCCTCACGAAGATTCCCGGCGTCAAGAAGGTTGAAATCAAGCCTCAGGTGCACGAATGGGTCTTCGAAGAAGGTTCCGACTCGGAGCGGTCCATCATTGTCCTTTCCGAGGGCAGGCTCCTGAACCTCGGCAATGCCACTGGCCACCCGTCGTTCGTGATGAGCAACTCATTCGCCAACCAGACCATTGCCCAGATCGAGCTGTGGACCAAGAAGGACCAGCCAGCAGGTGAGCGCGAGTACGAGAAGCAGGTATACGTACTGCCCAAGATCCTGGATGAGAAAGTGGCTCGCCTGCACCTCGACGCACTGGGCGTTGAGCTGACGGAACTCAGTAAGGACCAGGCCGAATACCTGGACCTCGACGTGGCCGGCCCTTACAAGCCTGAGCACTACCGATACTGAGAATTGGCTGACTGACCAACCCGGGCATGGTCCGGAACGTTATCCCCATTTGATGGCGAAAGGCCGGGCCCAGGCGCACTGTGCCCGGCCTTTCGGCTAGAATTGGGTGTTCAGTATTGCTTGCCGGGGGACAGGAAGACGGGAAACATGACGGAAGTTGCCACACGGAAAAAGGGCAAAATCCTTGCCATTGTGGGGGTTTGTGTCGCCCTTGCCTTGGGTGGAGTAGGCGTCGCCACGGTCCCTGGCCTGCTGGGTGGGTCCTCAACGGATGCCGCCCAAAAACCGTCACCCACTCCCACCGTGGAAGCAAAGCCGGTGGAGCTCGGTGTTACCCCCCTTGACGGCACCACGGAGTGGAACCCCGTAGTGGGTCCGCAGGTCAAAGCAGTGAACGGGAAGATCAAGGATGTCGTGGTGGAGCCCATGGGCGGAGGCGCGCCCGTCCCGGGAAAGACCAGCGCTGACGGCAGCACCTGGACCACCACTGAATTCCTGAAGTTCAAGACCCAGTACAAGTACTCCTTCACCGTGGTGGACACCGCCGGCAAGGAAACCAAGAAGTCCCAGACCTTCACCACAGTGTCCGCGGCGTTCGAGGCAGACGCTTCCATCTATCCCAGGAACGGCACTGTGGCCGGATCCGGCCAACCCATTGAAATCAACTTCAGTGAGCCAGTGGTGGATAAGGCGGCCATGCAGAAGCGGGTGGCTGTCACGGTCTCGTCCGGCCAGCCCGTGGCGTGGCACTGGTATTCGGACAAGAAAGTCCGGATCCGTCCCGAGGCGTTCTGGGCATCAGGAACCACTGTCACCGTGGACATGAAACTTCTGGGCGTGGACTTCGGCAACAAGATGATCGGCAACGGTGACGTTGTCTCCACCTTCACCACCGGGCCGCAGCGAATTGCCGTGGTGGATGACACCACCAAGACCATGAATGTGTACTCCGACGGGAAACTTCTGCGCACCGCTCCGGTGTCGCTGGGCGGCGAGGATTGGCTGTCGCCCACCGGCTACGCGGTGATCCTCGAGCAGGAACGCAAGTCCAATTTCAACGCCGGCAGCATCGGCCTCAAGCCGGGGGACAAGGGCTACTACGCGCCCATGGTGGTGGACTACGCCAACCGTCTGACGTGGTCCGGAGTCTACGTGCACCAAGCGCTTGAATCTGCGTGGGGCGCCATTGGACGCGTGAACGTATCCCACGGTTGCGTGGGCCTTCTCCCGGAGGACGCTGCCTGGTTCTTCGAGAACATGAAGACCGGTGATGTTGTCCAGATCCTGAACACCGGTGCGCCTGCGGTGGAGCCGTTGGAAGGCTTTGGGGACTGGAACATTACGTGGGCCAGCTACGCCCAAATCTAGTTCCAGTGCCCTGATGACCGCTCTCCGCCGGGTCTGCAGCCAGTTTGGCTAGGTTTCGGAGAAGGGCAGTTTGCGGAGCCTCTGCCCCCACGCCGCGTTCCTGAGCTCGGCTTGTTGCAGCCTGGCCAGTTCCCGGTTCCGGCGCTCACCCAGGACAGCACCCAGGTAGTCCTCGGGAATGGTCCCTGCCGGCGGCGGCGGGGCAACAAAAGCGGCGAGTTCCGTTGCCAGGGATGCAGCCATCGCGGCCCGTGATGCAGGTGCCATCAAATAGGCCTGTTGCACAAAAGTCCCTGCGCGTCGGGCTGTTGCATCCGGCACCCTCCCGATGTCGGCCAGCGTCACCCACTGTTGGAGATAAGGCGGCGCGGCGGTCATGATCCTCGGTTTGGACGACACCCTCTGCCTCAGCGAATACGTGCCGGCAACAATGTCGCCCAAGCGTTTCGAGCGTTCATTGAACAACGCCACGAAGATCGCCAAACCGCCAAACGTCAGGTAGATCTCAAGGACGCCGAGAAGTCCCCTGATGACCGCGTGGCGGAATCTGATGGAACCACCATCGTCGCGCACAACACGGAGGCCGGTAGCCAGTTTTCCCAGGGAACGGCCGCGGGTGAGGGTCTCAACGGCCACGGGCACAACCACCACCGAGAAGATGACGCTGCTCAGGATGAGGGCACGGATGGCCGCATCATCCAGGTCCTCCGAGGCCATGGACACCACAATGATCAGGATGATGGCCAGCACCACGTGGGCCACCACATCGATGATGAGACCCAATGCGCGTGACGCAAAAGAGGCCGGGCGCAGTTCAAGGACCACTGCCTCGCCTGTGATGATTGAACTCAACGTGCGCCCCCAAAGCTTTGTCATGGTGTGGGCCCAAATGTCCCGCACCCCTACTCTAGCTGCGCTTCAGGCCCCCGGAGCGGGTACAGACGCTAGGGTGGAGCCGTGGACATTGATGCCTTCCTGGCCGTACATGGGAACAAATGGTCGCGGCTGCATGTCCTGGCCCATAAACGGCGGCTCACCGGAGCTGAAGCCGATGAACTTCTGCGCCTCTACCAAACGGCGTCCTCACACCTGTCCCTGATCCGGTCCGTGGCGCCAGAATCGGCATTGTCGGCGTCCCTGTCCGCATCACTGGCGCAAGCGCGGACAAGGTTTACCGGAGCACGTTCGAACTTCATGGAGGACCTGGCACGCTTCTTTGTGATCGCTTTGCCCGCTGCCTTCTACCGCATCCGTTGGCTGACCATCTGGTGCGGTGTTGCGTTTGTTGTGGTGGCCGGGGCCTACGCTTTGTGGATCGGCACGTCCGCTGACGCGCTGAGGGCCGTGGCCACCGATGCCAAGGTCCAGCAGTACGTGGACGAAGATTTCATTGACTACTACTCGGAAAATCCTGCTGCGTCTTTTGCGGGTGCTGTGTGGACAAACAACGCTTGGATTTCAGCGCAGGCCGTGGCCTTCGGTGTGACCGGATTCTGGGTACCGTTCATCCTGTTCATGAATGCGCAGTCAACGGGAGTGGCCGCCGGCCTCTTCCTCGCCACAGGGAAAATGGACGTCTTCTTCAGCTACATCCTGCCGCACGGCCTCATGGAACTCACCGCCGTTTTCATTGCTTGTGCTGCGGGACTGAAGATCTTCTGGGCGATGGTCCGGCCCGGTCCGCGCACAAGAATGCAGGCCGTGGCAGATGAAGGCCGCTCCCTGATCACCGTGGCTTTGGGCCTGGTCCTGGTACTTCTGGTGTCCGGCATAGTTGAGGGATTCGTGACCCCGAGCCCCCTGCCGGTGTGGGCCAAAATCACCATTGGCGCGTTGGTATTGGCCGCCTACTGGAGCTATACATTGGTGCTGGGCGGACGTGCTGCCCGTGCTGGTGTTACCGGCGATCTTGATCCACACGATGCCGGCTACAGGAGCATCGCAGCCTAGACCTTACAGTTGCGTTGCGATCTGGTCGCGGCCGGGGTGGCTCCGCGTGTTTGCCCAGGAGCGGGCGGTAGGCTCGATTGCAGACGAGTGAGCCGGCAGTCCCCAACCGCCGGTGGATGCCTACGGAAGTGAACCCGCTGTGAGCGACAAGAGCCAAAAACCACACGAACCGGATACAGACGCCCCCAAGGACGCCGATGAGCCGGCCTTCGACTGGATGAAGCCGAAGTCCTCCGCTGGAGCCTCGCCGGCGACTCCCGCTTCCGAGGACCGGACCGCTGCTGCTGCAGGGCCGGCGTCGTCCTACCAGCGACCCTCAACCGGTCCCACCACGGCGGTTCCCACGGCGTCCCAGCCGGGAACCCGCGCCGACCGCAAGGCCGCCGAAGCGGCGGACAACGCTGCTGAGCCGTCGCTCCCAACAGACACCCAGGCTGAGGCCTCCACAGTCAAAGAATCTTCGCACTATTCAGAGCCTCTGCCCACCTCGGCCCTCCAGGTGCGTCCACCGGAAGACGAAGTGGCCCGCCGGAACGCAGAACGCGAGCAGGCAGCCAAAGTGAAGCCGATGGGTCCCCGGATCTTCCAGATACTTCTGGCTGTCTTCTACCCGATCATTCTCCTGGTTCTGGCCGTCCGAGCGGTCACCAGTCCCTTGTTCCTGTGGGTGGAATACAACCGGCCCGGGTTCCCCGGTGACGGATACGGGTTCAGCACCGACGACCGTATGACTTATGGCTCCTATGCGGTGGACTACCTCAGCAACTGGGCCGGACCCCGGTATCTTGGCGGGCTGGTCAACCAGGACGGCGCCAAACTGTTCAAGGACAGCGAAGTGGCGCACATGGCGGACGTCAAAGTGGTCATCCTGGCCGCCTTCGCCGCAGGGTTGTTGCTGATCATCCTGAGCATCATCGCCATGATCTACCTGCGGAAGCGCAGCAACGGCGGGATCCGCCGCGGCCTTTTTGCAGGCTCCATTGTCACCTTGGTGATCATCGTTGGCCTGGCCGTCCTCGCAGCCCTGAGCTGGGAACAGTTCTTCACGGAGTTCCACAGGATCTTCTTTGCCAACGGGACGTGGACGTTCTCCTTGGAAGACACCCTGATCCGCCTCTTCCCGGGGCAGTTCTGGATTGATGCCGGGATCGTCATTGGCGCCTTGGTGTTCCTGGTGGCCACGCTGACCTTCATCTTCACGTGGCCCACCAAGCGGCGCCGGGGAGCAGCGGGCGTTCAGGAAGAAGACGTGGTTGACTCCGAGGAAGATGCCGATGCTTCGAGCGAGGACAGCGAATCGTTCGCAGGAACATCCAAGCGCTAGCAACCCTTCCCATGGCACCTCTTCCCCGTCGGGAAGGGGTGCCATTTTATGTGGCGTACAGGCTGTCCACTACCGAGGAAAAGTCCCCTGCCACTGCACTGCGCTTCAGCTTGAGTGACGGTGTGAGGTGTCCGGATTCAACACTGAGTTCAGCCGTGATGAACGCGAACTTCCGGATCGATTCAGCCCCGGACACCAGCTTGTTGGCCTCGTCCACGGCCGTCTGCACCGCGGCCCGGATGCGGTCGTCGTTGGCCGCTTCCTTGATGGTCAGGGACGCCTTGTTGACCTCGCACCAGTCAGCCAGGCCCTCCGGATCCAGGTTCACCAACGCGGCGACGAACGGTTTTCCGTCGCCCAGCACCACGGCTTGTCCCACCAGGGGATGCTCGCGCAGCTTTTCCTCCAGTGGCCCGGGCGCAACGTTCTTGCCGCCCGCGGTCACCAGCAGGTCCTTCTTGCGGCCCGTGATGGTGAGGAAGCCGTCTTCGTCCAGCTCACCAAGGTCGCCGGTGCGGAAAAAACCATCTACGAATGCGGCCTCGTTCGCGGCATCGTTACCGTGGTAGCCCTTGAAGACGCCGATGCCTTTGACCAGGATTTCACCGTCATGGGCCACCCTGATGGTGGTTCCGGGCACGGGGATACCCACCGACCCGATCCTGGTCATGCTGGGGGTGTTGACGGTGCACGGCGCTGTGGTTTCGGTGAGTCCGTAACCTTCCAACACGGGAACGCCGGCGCCGTGGAAGAAGTGGTTGTCCCGCAGGCTCAGTGGGCTGGCCCCGGACACCGTGTAGCCCACGTGTCCGCCGAAGACTTCCCGCACCTTGGGGTATAGGAGCCTGTTGAATGTGCTGTGTTTGAGGCCCAACAGCCAGCCCGGCCCGGTTCCCTGGCCACGGGCGGCGAGGTCCACCGCCGTCGAATATTCCACGGCAGCGGCTGAAGCTGCGGAAAAAAGTGCCGATTTCCCTGACATGGCGGCCTTGTGGCCGGCACCGGCGTAGACCTTCTCGAAAATCCGGGGAACAGCCAGCAGGAACGTTGGCTTGAAAGAGCCGAGGTCCGCCATCAGGCCGCTGGCGCCTGCGCTATGGCCCAATGTGATCCCGGCGGTAAGGCAGACAACCTGCACCGCCCTGGCCAGAACATGCGCCAGCGGAAGGAACATCAGAGTCCGTGCGCCCTGCTGCATCAACAATTCAGGAAGGAAGGGAATCACGTTGCGGGCCACCAGCACAAAGTTGCCGTGGGTGATTTCGCACCCTTTGGGCTTACCAGTGGTTCCGGATGTGTACACGATCGAGGCGACGTCGGCCAGCGTGGCAGCGGAGCGCTGCCGTTCCACCTCGGCATCCATCACACCGATTCCGACGGCGGCCACGCTGGTGAGGTTGGGGGCGTCGCCGTCGTGCTCCATCCGCATGATCATCACGGGGTCCTCGCCCAACTCAGTGGACTTGTCCACAAGGTCATGCACCAGGCGGGCCTTGGCCGTGTCCTCAACAAAGATGCGCCTGGCGCCGGAATCAGCCAGGATCCATTCGATCTGGCTGGCTGAGGAGGTTTCGTAGATGGGAACCGTCACTCCACCGGCCATCCAGATGGCAAAATCCACCAGCGTCCACTCGAAGCTTGAATGGGACAGCACCGCCACCGGGTCGCCGGGATTGAGGCCCCCGGCAATCAAGCCCTTGGCCAGCGCCGTAACGTCAGCCAGGAACCGTGACGCCGTGACGTTCAGCCAGCCATTGGACGTCTTGTGGGCGTAGAGGTTGCCGAAAGGGTCCGTGGAGCATCGCTCCAGCAGAAGATCCGTGACGTTGGTTGAGGGATCGGCCTCCACCAGAAGTTCCGTGCTTGCTTCCCTCACTGTTTGCCTCCTAGATCCACGATGGCATCCACATCCTCATCCGCCACTCCTGGTAGCTGATCACTTCAGCGGTCAGTACCGGGTAGAAGAACGCCGTAGCCACAACTGCCACCACCAGCACCAAACCGACCACATACAGCCCTGAACGCCGGCGCCACGGGGGATCGCTGCTCCTGCCCAGCACCAATCCCAGAACGTACGTCAGTCCCAGCACCAGGAAGGGCTCGAAGGACACTGCGTAGAAGATGAACATGGTGCGTTCGGGGTACATGAACCATGGAAGGTAGCCGGCTGCCACCCCGGCAAGGATTGCTCCGGCGCGCCAGTCCCGGCGTCCGGCCCACCAGAAAAGCAGTATGACCAAAGCGATGGTTCCTCCCCACCACACCACGGGGTTCCCCACCGGCAGGATGGCGGAGGAGCAGGCGTCCGCCACGCAACCGGGCGTACCGGTCTTGGGGGACTGGTAGTAAAAGGAGGTGGGGCGGCCCATGATGAGCCATGTCCACGGACTCGACTCGTAGGGGTGGTCAGCGCTGAGGCCCTGATGGAACTTGTACGCTTCCAGGTGGTAGTGGGCCAGCGAACGGATGGAGTTGGGCAGCCAATCCCAGCCAGATGCAGGGTTTGTGGCTGCCCACTGGCGGTAATAGGCATCCTTGGAGAGGAACCAGCCGGTCCACGTTGCAACGTAAGTGACCGCGGCGATGGGAATGAGGGTGACGAACGCGGGGAGGCCGTCCTTGATGACCCCGGCACTGAACCAGCTGCGGATCCCGGCGATCCTGCGGGCGTTCATGTCCCACAGCACGGTCATCACGCCGAAGGCTGCTACAAAGAACAGCGCCGACCATTTGGTGCCCACAGCCAAACCCAAGCAAACACCGGCAACCAAGCGCCACCACCGCATGCCCAGCCATGGACCGGACGCGAGCTGCGTGAGGGAGGGGCGGCCTTGCGGCGAAGCAGCCGCTTGCGCGGCAAGCCGGGAAGCGAGACGACGGCGGCCGTCGTCGCGATCCAAAAGCAGGGCGCCGAAGGCGGCCAAAAGCCAGAAGGCCAGGAAAATGTCCAACAGGGACGTCCGCGACAACACCAGGTGGTGCCCATCAACAGCCAGCAGCAGCCCTGCCACCGCGCCGAGAGTGTGGGAGCGGAAAAGTTTGAGTGCAATGAGTGAGACCAGAAATACCATCAGCGTGCCGGTCAGGGCGGCGCTGAAGCGCCATCCGAAGGGGTTGTCCCCACCGAACAGCCACATCCCGAACGCGATCATCCACTTCCCGACCGGTGGGTGCACCACGTACTCGGGAGTGTTCAGCAGCACGTTGGGGTTGCCGGCATTGAACGAATCGTTGGCTTGGGCGGGCCAGCTGCGCTCGTACCCACTCTGGAGGTAGGAGTAGGCATCCTTGACGTAGTACGTCTCGTCGAAAACCAGGCTGTGGGGATTCTCGAGGCGGAAGAACCTCAGAACGCCGCCCAGGACAGCCGTAATGACAGGGATCAGCCAGAACCACAACCGCAACGACGGCGGGTAGTCGCGCCAGCTGTTCACGCCGCCGATCAGCCGGTTCCTTAAGGAGGAAACGGTAAAGGCGTCTGCCGGGCGGGCAATCCACTGGCGGTTTTCCAGGGATCGGCTGGGCGGCAGGTTGAGCGGCTTCGCAGCCGCGTCACCGCGACGTGGCGGCTGGCCACCAGCGGAAACTTCCGATTGGTTCTCTGCGGAGTCTTGGCCCTCCGCGGCGGATAGCGGTTCAGCGGACGTGGAAGGCGCCTCGGGGATGCCGGAAGCTGTGGCAGGAACGGGCGACTGGTTCACCCGCCCATGCTACCTTTCCATCCTTGAAGCGGCGGTGAGGTGCGGCGTTGCAGGGGCCACGGCATTAGGCTTGGCAGGTGGACGAACAACGCAGCACCCCGGATGAAGCTCCTGTCAGCGACGATCTGGACCAGGAGCCGTTCGATTCCGGCCCCGTAGTGGTCCCCGGAGTCGGCCGGATCGTCCTGGCCGCCACGCCCATAGGAAACGTGGGCGATGCGTCATCCCGGCTGGTGGAACTGTTGGCAACCTCTGACATTGTTGCCGCCGAGGACACGCGCCGCTTGCACCGTTTGGTCACCGCACTGGGCGTGGAGGTGAGCGGACGGGTCATCAGCTATCACGAGCACAACGAGGTAGCCAAGACCGGTGAGCTCCTTGACCACGTCCGCAACGGCAAAACCATCCTGATGGTCAGCGACGCCGGGATGCCCTCCGTCTCGGACCCGGGCTTCCGTTTGGTGGAAGGGGCCGTGTCCGCCGGATTGACTGTCACGGCAGTTCCCGGGCCGTCGGCGGTCCTCACTGCGCTGGCATTGTCCGGCCTGCCCACGGACCGGTTCTGCTTTGAGGGTTTCCTGCCACGGAAGTCCGGCGAGCGGAACTCACGTTTGGCGGATCTGGTGGATGAACGCCGGACCATGGTGTTCTTCGAGGCGCCGCACAGGCTTGAGGTGATGCTCCGTGCGCTTCACGAACGTTTCGGCCCGGAGCGCCGCGTGGCAGTTTGCCGCGAACTGACCAAGACCTACGAGGAAGTCATCCGGGGAACCCTCCGGGAACTCCTCGAGTGGGCTGAGAACAACGAGGTCAGGGGAGAGATTGCAGTTGTGGTGGGCGGTGCGCCTGAGCAGGAGCCCGGAAAGCCCGAGGACCATGTGGCTGCGGTCAACGAACTTGTTTCCCAAGGGATCCGCCTGAAAGAAGCTGTAGCCGCCGTGGCGGAGGAAGTCCGCGTCAGCAAGCGGGAGCTGTACTCGGCAGTGCTGGCGGCACGCTGATCCTGTCGGTCCTCTGCAGGAAGACGCACGGCTCTTCTGCAGGAAGACGCTCGGCTCTTCTGCAGGAAGACGCTCGGCTCTTCTGCAGGAAGACGCTCGACGCGGGCTGTGCAGCTGCACAATATCCCGCCCATTCGGCAGTGCGCAGAGGCGTAGACACTGCTTCCGGGCGGGCAGTACCGTGGCATTAATTCAAGCCACTTCCGGCAAGTAACCCCAGTGGTGCAACGCTCCAAAGCACCAAAGACGAAGGAGTCGCCATGACTGTCACAGTTGAACGCGAAAGCGAACTTCTGGCTTCCGTCCCCACCGGCCTGCTGATCAATGGCCAGTGGCGTCCCGCGGGATCAGGTAAGACCTTTGATGTTGAGGACCCCGCAACCGGCAAGATCCTGCTCAGCATCTCCGACGCCGGTGCTGAAGATGGCGCGGCCGCACTGGATGCCGCTGCTGCCGCCCAAGCCGATTGGGCACGCACCGCGCCCCGCGAACGTGGCGAAATCCTGCGTCGCGCTTTCGAGCTTGTCACTGAGCGAGCCGAGGACTTTGCCCTGCTCATGACCCTGGAAATGGGCAAGCCCCTGGCCGAAGCCCGCGGCGAAGTTACCTACGGTGCAGAGTTCCTGCGCTGGTTCTCTGAAGAAGCCGTGCGCGTATCCGGCCGCTACTCGACTGCACCTGATGGCAAGAACCGCCTCCTGGTGCAGAAGAAGCCCGTTGGCCCCTGCCTGCTGATCACCCCGTGGAACTTCCCGCTGGCCATGGCCACCCGTAAAGTAGCCCCCGCCGTCGCCGCCGGTTGCACCATGGTCCTCAAGCCGGCAAACCTCACGCCGCTCACCAGCCTGCTGTTTGCGCAGGTCATGCAGGAAGCCGGCCTCCCGGCAGGTGTCCTCAACGTCATCCAGACGTCCACAGCAGGGGCTGTCACCGGCCCGCTGATCAAGGATGACCGTCTCCGCAAGATCTCCTTCACCGGTTCCACCCCGGTGGGCCAGGCCCTGATCCGCGAAGCCGCGGACAAAGTGCTGCGCACGTCCATGGAACTGGGCGGCAACGCACCGTTCGTCGTCTTCGAGGACGCCGATCTGGACAAGGCTGTTGAAGGTGCCATCGCTGCCAAGATGCGCAACATGGGCGAGGCCTGCACCGCAGCGAACCGCTTCATTGTGCACGAGTCCATCGCCGACTCCTTCGCTGAGAAATTCGCCGCCAAGATCGGCTCCCTCACCACGGCACGCGGTACCGAGCCCGAGTCCAAGGTTGGCCCCTTGATTGATGGCAAGGCCCGCGATGGCGTTCACGCCCTTGTCACCGAAGCTCTGGAAGGTGGCGCCACGGCGGTCACCGGTGGTGCGGCCGTCGACGGTCCCGGTTACTTCTACCAGCCCACCGTCCTGAAGAACGTTGCGGAAGACTCCCGCATCCTTCAGGAAGAAATCTTCGGCCCGGTGGCCCCGATCATCACCTTCGCCACCGAAGATGATGCCGTCCGCCTGGCCAACAACACCGAGTACGGTTTGGTGGCTTACGTCTTCACCAAGGACCTGAACCGCGGCCTGCGGATCAGCGAACGCATCGAGACCGGCATGCTGGGCCTCAACGCTGGCGTTATCTCCAATGCAGCAGCTCCGTTCGGCGGCGTCAAGCAGTCCGGACTGGGCCGTGAAGGCGGTTCCGAAGGCATCGAAGAGTACCTGTACACCCAGTACGTAGGTATCGCTGACCCGTACGCCGACTAACCTCCTGCCTGTCCGCCGCTCTCGCAACAAGACCGGCTGACCACCAGGGCCCGCCTCCGGAACCGCGCGTTTCGGAGGCGGGCCCTGTTTCGTGTCCGGGCAGCCCATGAATAAGGTGTCAGAGTGAATTTTCAGTCATTTCAGCGATTCATCGGGTTTTCCAACGGCTCTGACTGTGTGCTGGCCGGCCTGCGCGTCGAAGAGCAGAACAGCGACTACGAATCCGGAATTGCGCGCCTGGGCGAGGAACACTGGCGGATCCGTACCGCGCGCATCACGCCAAAGAAACCTGGAGCCTTTGTAGCCTTATGGAAACGGGACGAGGATGGCTCCACCAGGCCCTTCACCGCCGGGGAAGCCGAGGCCGGGCTGCTGGTGTTCGTGGAGGACCAGCAGCGGTTTGGAGTATTCCGATTCACCGCTGCGGACCTCGTGGCGCTGGGCTATGTAAGCTCCGGGTTGCACCCGGGCAGGCGCGGATTCCGCGTGTATCCGGCATGGTGCACCGATCTGAATGCCCAGGCCTTACGCACCCAACGCGCGCAACTGCCCGCGTTCTCTGAGCATAGGCTGCAGACATGAGTGAACGCATCCAAGTGGCACGGCACGAAGACCTCACCGCGGGAGAGCTGGAGGCGCTGCAGGAACTTTTCGACGCCGAGTACCTGAGGGAGTTCGGTCCGTGGAACCCCGATCAGCCCTACGGCTATTCACCGGCCGACGTTCATGTGGTGACTTTCCGGGGGCAATTTCCGGTTGCCCATGTGGGCTTTCAATACCGCACGATCGCGGTGGGGGCGGACGAGGTGACGGTGGCCGGTACGGGAGGCGTGCTGGTCAGTGCAGCCTCACGCGGCTCGGGCCTTGGACGACGTGCGATGCTCCACGCACAAAAAGTGATGCGCGAGGAGACACAGACCGACTTTGGCTTCCTGGGGTGCCGCGAGGAGGTTGTGCCCTTCTACGAGGCGGCAGGGTGGGTCCGGGTCCGTGCCACTGAGCGGTCGCTGTCCCGTCGTGACCAGCGGTCCGTCATCGTCTCCCACAGCGGCCCCATCCTGATCTGTTCCGCCGGCCGTGACGCCAGCGAGTGGCCCGCAGGGGACATTGATCTCCGGGGCACGCCCTGGTGACGGATCAGTGGATACCCGTTCCTCGACGCGACTAGCGACGCTGGAGCCGCATCCGCCGCAGCGTCCGCACCCACCGCGCCAATGCCCTGGCAACCCACCCCGCCAGGTTACCCGCGGCCCTGAAAGGCGCACCCAGGGCATGGGTCCAGCGGTGCATCATCGACGGCGGCAGCCAGTCTGCGCGGAAGCGCACCAGCCAGCGGGAGTTGCTTCGCAGCGACCCGCGGACCACGGCGATGCGTTCTGCAGCGGCGTCCGGGGCCTCAACATTCCGGCCATAACGTTGCCGCTCGAAGTCCGAGGTGAGCGAGGCAACTGCCTGGTGCGCGGCGTCGTCCATTCCACCCGCTTCGCCCAGGGCTGAGCTGGACCGAAGCTTGGCTGAGAAATGACGGGGTGTTTCGCTGGTGCTGGACGGTATCCCGTAATCCGTTGCCAAGTCCTGCAGTTCATCCCATGCCAGCTGCGGAGAGGGATCGTAGCCTTCCCGGGCTTTGTCGCGCGGACGGCGATTGAGCCGGCGGCGCCTCAGGATGCTCCTGCTGAGCCGGGGCGACCAAAGGAAGACGATCAGGAGAACAATCGCTCCCGCCACGCCAGCCAGCGCAGGGTACGGGTTTTCCGACGCCGGGCCCGGCGCCGGAGTCACAACTGCCGGAACCGGGGCCGGGGTGGTCACCGGGGGAGGAGGCGTTACGGGGACGTCTTTCTCGTCCGCGTTGGTGCTGAGGTTTCCGGTGGAGGTATTTTCCGAGGCGTAGTCCGGGACGACGCCGCGCGAGGGCGTCGGCTCGAAAGGAACCCAGCCGAGGCCTTCGAAGTAAAGCTCCGGCCAGGCGTGGGCGTCCCGTGCGTCGACCTCATATTCCGGGAAGGAGCCTTGGCCCACCAAAGCAACAGATTCACCGGTCAAGCGGCCGGGAGCGTACCCCACTGCGATCCTGCTGGGAATACCTTCGGCCCGGGCCATCACTGCCATGGCTGACGCGAAGTGGACGCAGTAACCGCTTTTGACGGTCAGGAAATCAGCCAACACTGACAGGCCATTGCCGTCGTAGCCGTTCTGGACGGGCGCTTGCAGGGAATAAGTGAATTCGCCGGAGCGGAGGTAATTCTGGAGGGCCAGGGCTTTGGCGTAGTTATTGCCAGCGGAAGCAGTCAGCGAGTCAGCCGTCTGCCGCACGATATCCGGCAGGCCGTTGGGAATCCTGAGGAAGTCAGCTGAGATGCCCTTGGGGGTGGTGGGTGCCTGGGAAAGCGCCGGTCCGGTGACCTTGGGCGAGGCGGAGAAGACCACATACCGCTGGGCGCGTGTTGTGGTTTCGGTGCTCATGATGCTCAGCGTGGAAGGGTCCCACGTCCAGTTCCCGTTCAAACCGTTCACCGAGGCAGGGGCAAAGGGAGCCGGCAGGTAGGGGCTGGTGAACAGGCCAGCGTTGACCGAGGTGACAGCGTTGACCACCTCGCCCTGGACCGAATAGCCTGTCTCGATCCTGTCTGCGCCGGCCCGGCGCTGGCCCGGACGGTCGTCCGGAGCCCAGGTTTCGCCGTCGAAATTGTCGATGGTGACGGACCTCAGGTACAGCGGTGAGCTGGAACTTGTGGCGTAGGTGATGCGGCCCGAACCCACCGGATTGCGGAGGCTGTTGCCCAAAGTGATCATGGGGTTGAGCCCATTGGATGTGCCCCACGGACTCAGCCGGGAACCCTGGGGGAAAGTGCCGGTGTCAAAACCCGGAACAACCAGTGGAATCACCATGGTCAGGGCAAGTGCCAGGCCGCCGGTGACAACGGAGCGCCGGAACTGCCCCGTACCGCGGCCCGAGGCCGATTGCAGGCGGGCATCGGGGGCAAACCAGTGGCTGCACCCCAGGATGAGGAGATATCCCAGCGCCGCACCCACGAAGCCGGCGATGCCCACACTTTGCGGCTTGATGGTGGCCGGTACCACCATGATGGCGATCAGCCCTATGCCGCTGGCTGCCGGCATGGACAGGGGAACAGCCAAGGCGTCGATCAGGATGACCAGAAGCCCAAGGCTGGCGCACATGACAAAAACGATGCCTGCGTTGGGCGCAACCGGGGCGCTCTCGGACACCACCGTCTCAGCCGCTCGTTTGATCAGGCGGCCCATGGCCTCCAGCGTTCCGGTGGTGGGGATGAACCCGGCGATACTGTCCTGGCGGCAGAAGGTGAACGTCAGGACACCCGCCAGTGACACCAGAGCTCCAAAGGTGGCCAGAATGGCCTTCACGCGCAGCGCCCTCAGCCCCGCCAACGCCAAGGAGACCACCATAACCGTGGTGATGAGCGGCAAGGACCAACCCCACCCCCGCAGCACCCCGTTGAGGGACAGTGCCGCTCCCAGGACAGCCACTGCGATGGAGCCGGCCATGAGCCATGGATAGAGTCCTGGCCCTGCGGGCTGTTGGCCGGTGTACGCCACACCTTTCCGCGGCGATCCGTTACCGGGATCCTGCCCAGCGGTGCGGGCTTCCGGTCCGGCGCTCGGCCGGTGCGAGGTGGCGGTCATCGGGGGACTCCCGCTCCGCGACGGACGTCGAGGGCGGCATTGGCGACCGGCGCGTCTCCGCCCTCATCAAAGGATGCCCAGGCGGCCGCCAACGTGGTTTTGGGCGTGACCGCGGCAACCCGCCAACCACCAAGGCGCAAGATTTCCAAGGCCTCTTCGCTGCGTGACGAATCGCACATCACCAGGGCAAAGGCGTTGGCGCCGTAAGCGGCCGCCGGGCCCAGCGCCCGGGCCTCGGCAACCGTCGGTTGCCCCAGCAATGCCAGCAGCGGACCCCTGAGCCGGTGCGCTGACAACTTATCCATCAGCCGATCGTCGAAAGCCGTGTCCGAAGCCTCGGAACCCGGCACCGGTTGCCGCTGTTCGGTGCCCCGAACGTCCACCTTGCTGCCGCCGTCGTATCCTGCCCGGTGATGTTCCGCACGGAGATGCCGGGGGCCGGTCAGTTCTATGGCCGCCAGGCTCTCCGCGATGGCATTCAGGCCCCCCGCACCAGAGAACTCTTCCAGCTCCGGATCCGGCGCGGAGCGCGACCGGCAGAAGGCAGGACCACCCGAAGCATCCAAAATCCGCAGCGAGTAGTTCAGCTCAGACAAGTGCGCCGCGATGGACATCGCTGCCGTCACCATCCACTCGAAGGACACGCTGGTCACCAGATCGGAATCGTCATCACGCACCCCTGTTCCACCGGCCCCAGTACCAAAGGACGTAAACCGCTGGTCCAGGATCATGGTGGCCTCCGGAGTGGTCACCGATTCCTCCTGCCGCACCATGAGCTGGCCGTGGCGGGCAGTGGCGGCCCAGTGGACGCGCCGCATGGGATCGCCATGCCTGTACTCCCTGGTCATGACGTCGTCATCACTGGGATTGGCCCGTATGCGGGTGGCCGTCACGCCATCGTTGCCCCTGGCTCCGGCCAGGCCGGTGGAAGGAAGTTCGACGGCGGCCGGCGTCACGGTGAGGATGTCGCCGTCGTCAATGGCATGGCGGCGGAGCGATAACCCAAAGGGATCGCTGAACTCAGCGGTGACTGGTCCGATCCTGAACTGCCCCCGCTTCCCCGAACGCAGGTGGTATTCGTAGCGGCTGGTGCCCCCGGTGGCCGAACGGGCCGGAAAGCGGAAAGCCGGAGAATCGCCAAAACGGGGAGGCAATTGCTCTTCCATGACCACGTGCCCGGTGGAGAAGGAGGTCCTGGACACTGCCAGCCGGACAGTGCTGGTGCTGGCGGTCTCCACGGTGGACGGGTTGAATTCGCGATACACCTGGAACCGGGGTTTCAACACCCGGACCCCGGCCAACGCAACCAGGGGCAGAACCAACAACAGAATGGCCAAAGACAACAGATCGCGCCGGCCCATGACGTAGGCGCAACCCAGGGACAGCGCTCCCGCGGACAACAGTCCCCAGCCGCGGTTGGTAAACAAATGTTTGGGAAGGCGATCAACCAGTGCCATTGCTGTCCCGCTTCCTACGCGGAGTGACGGTCTCCGCGCCACGTACCGGGTGTCTCTTGGGCGATGGGCAGCGCGGCGAGGATGCCACGGAGGATGCTCTGCGGTGTGTCCCCGGAGCTCGCGGCCTTGCGGTCCAGGATGATCCTGTGGGCCAACACGGCCTCAGCCACGTCCACCACATCATCCGGAAGGACAAAGTCCCGTCCGTCCAGGGCCGCGGTGGCTTTGGCCGCGCGCAACAGCTGCAACAAGGAACGGGGGCTGGCGCCCAGGCGCAGGCGGGAACTCTCACGGGTGGCCCGCCCGATGGCCACCGTGTACTCCTTGATGGCTGCCGACACATATACCTGCTGGACCGCAGCAATCATGCCGGCAACATCGTGTGCCGTCACCACGGGTGTCACGTTCACCAGGGGAGAGGACGCCTGATGCGTTTCCAGCATCTCAATCTCGGCATCCTTGTCCGGATAGCCCATGGAGATCCTTGCCATGAAGCGGTCCCGCTGCGCCTCAGGCAGCGGGTAGGTGCCCTCCATCTCAATGGGGTTCTGGGTGGCAACCACCATGAAAGGGGAGCCCAGCTGGTAGGAACGGCCATCAACAGTGACCTGGTGCTCCTCCATGCACTCCAGCAACGCAGACTGGGTCTTGGCCGACGCACGGTTGATCTCGTCACCGATCACGATGTTGGCAAACACTGCACCGGGCCTGAACTCGAACTGTCGCGATGTCTGGTTGTAGATCGACACGCCTGTCACATCGGACGGCAGCAGGTCCGGCGTGAACTGGATGCGGGAAACCGTGCAATCCACCGTGCGGGCCAGGGTCTTTGCCAGCAGTGTCTTGCCAACCCCGGGCACGTCTTCAAGGAGCAGGTGCCCCTGTGCCAGCAGAACGGTCAGCGCCAGCTTTGCAGCATCCGCCTTGCCGTCGATGACTTTGTTGATCGACGCCAGGATGCGCTCGCTGGAGTCGTGGAACTTTTCGGCATCCATGGGTTGGGGCCGGTGCCCGTTATGGGCAGCGCTCTCCCGTGGCAATGGACTGTAGGCCCCACCTTGCAAGGTTGAGCTTTCTACAGTGACTTGGCGATTGGACTCCATGGATTGCCCTTCAGACGTGGCCACACAGCAGTTAACCCGCTGCTGACGGCGGCTTGTCCGTTCCAGACTACCCAGTCTTTGGTCATCGCTGACATAGTGCCGGGGGGAATTTATGTGGCAACGGGCATTTATCCCGCCGTTGCTGGACCGCGGTCCGATTAAGGTGGAACCATGTGCAATTCCCTCACGCCAGCTCCCTACCGTGCGCCAGCGGACGGCTCCCAGGCCGTCGATTCCCGGAAAGAGTACCCGCCGGCACCCGAACCATTGCCCGTGCCGGTCATGGACAACCACACCCACCTGGATTTCCGTCACGGCCTCATTGAGGTATCTGTTCGGGATGCCATGGACTCCGCCCAGGCAGTGGGCGTGCAAGGTGCGGTCCAAGTGGGTTGCGACCTCGAATCATCACGGTTTACCGTGCAGGCGGTTGAAGCGGATTCCCGCCTGCTGGGAGCGGTGGCCATCCATCCCAATGATGCACCGGTGTATGCGGATCGGGGAGAACTTGAGTCCGCGCTCGCGGAGATTGAGGAACTTGCAGGACACCCCCGGATCCGGGCCATCGGGGAAACCGGCCTGGATTTTTTCCGCACCCATGGCGAAGGCCTGGCCCACCAGCGCTACTCGTTCAGGCGGCACATCGATATCGCGAAAAGGCTGGGGCTGACGCTGCAGATCCACGACCGCGATGCGCACCATGATGTGGTTCAGGTGCTGCAGGAGGAGGGGGCACCCGAGCGCGTGGTGTTCCATTGTTTCTCCGGCGACGAGGACCTGGCCAGGATTTGCAATACCAACGGCTGGTACATGTCGTTTGCAGGAACCATGACGTTCAAGAACGCCGGCAATCTCCGCGAAGCCCTTGCCATTGCCGAGCCCTCCAGGATCCTGGTGGAAACGGATTCGCCGTTCCTGACCCCGCATCCGCACCGAGGCAAGCCAAACGCCAGCTATATGGTGCCGTATACCGTCCGGTCCATGGCGGAGGTCACGGGGGATGACTTGTCCGAGTTGTGTTCGCGCTTGGCCGAAAACACGCTCGCGGCCTACGGATCCTGGGATTAGCGGCCTCCGCGACACCCACCAACACTTGCTTTGGTGAATACCGGGTATGCACAGCCCTTGGCTGGTTTATAACAGATCGGTTACTGTGTTAAACAAATAGCCGGGGTCGGGGAAGGCCTTCGGACAGCTTGGCTGGATAATTTCCAGCTCTCAAGGTGAATGTTTTTGGCGGCATGGATGCCGGCGGCAAAGGATGGGACCAGGCTTGGGTCTGGCCTCTCTTCATTGCCGCTGGCGATCTTTCTGTGCTTTTCCCCGTGCCCGGACAGTCTGAGAGTTATGGGCAATCGTGATCAAGTTCTTCACAACGGATGGCAAGTTCAGCTTCCTCAAAGTAGGTGCCCAGCTGCTGGTAGTCGCAGCGCTGGTTGTGGGTGTGGTGGCTTTTGTTGGCAACAACAAAACGGTCACCCTCAACGTTGACGGCAAAGTGAGCTCCATCCAGACCTTCGGAGGCACCGTTGACCAAGTGGTCAAGGCAGCCAAGGTCGAGTTGAAGGACGCAGACCGCGTGTCCCCATCATTGGATTCCAAGGTTGACAACGGATCCGTGGTCAACGTGAACCTGGCCAAGGCGGTGTCGATTGAGCTTGACGGAGCCCGCAAGACCGTCAACACCACAGCCCCGGACGTTGCCGGCCTGGTCAGCGAGCTCGGCGTTGCCAGCTCCTCCCAGGTATCCGAGCCCAAGGAAGCCTCCCTGCAGGTCACGGGCTCATTCGTTTCGATCTCCACTCCCAAGACCATCAGCCTGGTGGCTGACGGCAAGGACACCAGCACCACCACGACGGCGGCCGACGTCGCCACCGTCCTGAAGGACGCCAAGATCACCGTGGGCGCCAACGACCGAGTGTCCCAGCCGGACAACGCTCCGATCGTCCAGGACATGGTCATCAAGGTCTCCCGCGTGGACACCAGCAAGACCGACCAGGCGACTGAAGAAGTTCCCTTCGACAGCGTGAAGACCGATTCCGCGGACCTGTTCAAGGGCGAAGAGAAGGTCACCCAGAAGGGTGTTCCCGGATCACTGACCAAGAACTTCAAGTTGGTCATGGTTGATGGACGCGAGGCTTCCCGCACGCTGGTTTCCAGCGATGTCACCACCAAGCCCGTCACAGAGCAGGTCAGCGTGGGAACCAAGGCCCGCCCCGTAGCCACTCCGGCCAAGGCTGCGGCTGCGACCCCCACCTCCAGCGGTCCTACCGGTGCCCCCAACGAGGCCATGTGGGACAGGATCGCCCAGTGTGAATCCGGCGGAAACTGGTCCATCAACAGCGGCAACGGCTACTACGGCGGCCTGCAGTTCTCCGGCCCCACCTGGTTGGCCAACGGCGGCGGCGCCTACGCACCCAACGCCAGCCTCGCCAGCAAGGCACAGCAGATCGACATCGCCAACCGGCTCTACGCCAAGAACGGACTGAGCGACTGGGGCTGCGCGCACGCAGCCTAAGTCCGCTCAGGCGATACGATACCAAGGTGACTGAACCGACATCCCAACCCTCCGCCGTCGCGCCTTTGCTGGGCGCCACAGATATCCGGCGGCTTGCCGAGGAAATCGGTGTACGCCCCACCAAGACCCTGGGGCAGAACTTCGTGATCGACGGCAACACGATCCGCAGGATCGTTTCCGCCGCCGCAATCGAGCCCGATGAGACCGTGCTGGAGGTAGGTCCCGGACTGGGATCCCTGACTCTGGGGCTGCTTGATGCGGCCAAAGCCGTTGTGGCGGTGGAGATCGATCCCGTCCTGGCTGCGAAGCTGCCTGAGACCGTGCGGGCCTGGCGTCCGGAGGCTGAAGAGAACTTCCACCTGGTCCTCTCCGATGCCATGAAGGTCACCGAGCTACCGGTTCAGCCGACCTCCTTGGTGGCCAACCTGCCCTACAACGTGGCCGTTCCCGTGGTGCTCCACTTGCTCCAGCACTTCCCGAGCCTGCAGCACGGCCTGGTGATGGTTCAGGATGAGGTTGCTGACCGGCTGGCCGCAACGCCCGGATCCAAGATCTACGGTGTCCCGTCAGTCAAGGCGGCCTGGTACGGCCACATGCGCAAAGCAGGCGTGATCGGCATGAACGTCTTCTGGCCTGCGCCCAAGATCCATTCAGGGTTGGTGGCTTTCACCCGACACGATCCGCCCCGGACGCACGCCACCCGCGAGCAGGTGTTTGCCGTCATCGATGCAGCCTTTGCGCAGCGCCGGAAAACCCTCCGCGCAGCACTGGCAGGGTGGGCCGGAAGCGCCGCCGAAGCCGAGCGCTGCCTGGTAGCGGCAGGCGTGGACCCCACTGCCCGCGGCGAAGTGCTGGATATTTCCGCCTACGTCAAAATCGCCGAAGCCCGTCATCCCGTGGACGCATGACGCCGGGTATCAGAAAGCCCGGCGGCCTCTCCTTCATTGGGGGCCGCTTCCACCCCCGCTCAGTACGGGTTAAGGCTCCCGGCAAAGTGAACGTCTCCCTCAGCGTGGGACCCCTGCGGTCCGATGGCTACCATTCCGTGGCCAGCGTCTACCTGGCGGTGTCCTTGTATGAGGAAGTGACGGCCACCAGCACCGAAAACGATGGAATCACCGTCAGCATCAGCCCTGACAGCACGCTGGACCTCGACGGCGTCGACATCCCTTTGGATGAACGGAACCTGGCCTACAAAGCTGCCGCCATCATGGCGGAAGTGTCCGAGAAGTCGACGGGCGTGCACCTTGAGATCACCAAGAGGGTGCCCGTTGCCGGCGGGATGGGCGGCGGCTCCGCTGATGCCGCAGCCACCCTGCTTGCCTGTGATGCCCTCTGGGACAGTGGGCTGTCCCGCGAGGAATTGGCCCATCTGGCCGCCGAGCTGGGCGCCGACGTACCGTTTTCGCTCTTGGGCGGAACGGCAGTAGGACTGGGTGTCGGAGACAAACTATCGCCGGCATTGGCCAAAGCGCAGACGGACTGGGTCCTGGTGTTCGCCGATTACGGGCTTTCGACGCCGGACGTCTTCAGGACCCTGGACGGTCTCCGCGACTCCGAAGGTGCACAGATCGCCGAGCCGGTGGACGTTGACCCCGCCATCTTGCAGGCGTTGCGCAACGGTGATCCCGAAACCCTCAGCCGTGTACTGATCAATGACCTCCAGCGCGCCTCCATCACCTTGGCGCCGCAGCTCCGCGACACCATCGGGCTGGGTGAAGCCCGTGGCGCCCTGGCCGGCATGGTGTCCGGATCCGGGCCCACGGTGGCCCTGCTTGCCCGGGATTCCGTGGCAGCAAGCGTCCTTGCCGAGGAGCTCAGCCACCGGGGTCACACCGCTTTGGCTGTCCACGGCCCCGTGCCCGGCGCCCGGATCATCTCCGATACCCTCCTGTAGTACCCCTCCCCATCCTTACCCCGCATTCCAGCATTAGAAAGTAGCACCCATTGGCCCACCTGCTTGGCGGCGAAAACCTTACGGTTTCGTTCGCGACCCGCACTATCCTCGACGGCGTCACCCTCGGTTTGGAGGATGGCGATCGCATTGGAATGGTGGGCCGCAACGGCGACGGCAAATCCACGCTGATGCGCCTGCTGGCGTCGCGCTCCACCACCGATTCGGGCCGCGTCACCAAACGGAGCGACGTGACCGTGGGCTACCTGGACCAAGGTGACGTTCTGGACGGTGACTTGACGGTGGGCGCCGCGATCGTCGGCGACCGCGCTGACCACGAATGGGCGGCCAACCCCAAAATCCGTGAAGTCATGGGCGGCCTGGTGGGTGACGTGGATTGGCACGCCAACGTGCACGCACTCTCCGGCGGACAAAAGCGCCGGGTGGCGTTGGCCAAGCTGCTGATCGAAGACCACGACGTCATCATGCTTGACGAACCCACCAACCACCTCGACGTCGAAGGTGTGGCATGGCTGGCCCGGCACCTGAAGACCCGCTGGCGCGCCAACCAGGGCGCGTTCCTTGTGGTCACCCACGATCGCTGGTTCCTGGACGAAGTCTGCAACTACACCTGGGAAGTCCACGACGCCATGGTGGACATGTTCGACGGCGGATACGCCGCCTACGTTTTGGCGCGCGCCGAACGCGACCGCATGGCCGCCGTCGTCGAAAACAAGCGCCAGCAGCTCGTCAAGAAAGAACTTGCCTGGCTGAGGCGCGGCGCCCCCGCCCGAACCGCCAAGCCGAAGTTCCGGATCGAAGCCGCCAACGACCTCATTGCCGACGTGCCTGATCCCCGCGACTCGGTGGCCCTGAACAAGATGGCCACCGCCCGTCTGGGCAAGGACGTGTTGGACCTGGAGAACATTTCCCTCGACTTCCTGGACGGAGAAGAGGGGCAGAAGCTCTTTGACAACATCACCTTGCGGCTGGCCCCGGGCGAACGGCTGGGGCTGGTGGGCGTCAACGGTGCCGGCAAATCCACCCTGCTGAAATTGCTTAACGGCGAAATCCAACCAAGCTCAGGCAAGGTCAAGCGCGGAAAGACCGTGGTCACCGCCGTATTGACCCAGGACGTCAAAGAACTGGACGATGTGTCCGATCTCCGCGTCATTGAGGTGATCGAGCGCGAGAAACGGTCCTTCAGTGTGGGCGGCAAGGAATTCACCGCCGGCCAACTGGTGGAGCAACTCGGGTTTACCAAAGAGAAGCAGTGGACCCCCGTTTCGGACCTTTCCGGCGGTGAGCGCCGGCGACTTCAACTTCTGCGCCTGCTGGTGGGGGAGCCCAACGTACTGATGCTCGACGAGCCCACCAACGACCTTGATACCGACACCCTTGCCGCCGTCGAGGACGTTCTGGATGGTTGGCCGGGAACGCTGGTGGTGGTCAGCCACGACCGTTACCTGCTGGAGCGTGTCACCGACAACCAGATGGCACTCCTGGGCGACGGGAAACTCCGTGGGCTTCCCGGCGGTGTGGACCAGTACCTGGAGCTGCGTGAGGCGGCCTTGGCTTCCGGTGCCCTGGCTGGGTCGGGTGCGCCAACGGCCGCCACCGGTTCTGCTTCCACTTCCTCTTCCGGTGCTTCGGAAGCCGAAAAGCGCGAAGCCCGCAAGGACCTGAACAGGATCGACAGGCAGCTGGGCAAACTCTCCCAGCAGGAAGAAAAGCTCCACACCCAGATGGCTGCCAAGTCCGAATCCGGAGACTTCGACGGCCTGGGCCAGCTCAATGCGAAGCTTCAGGAATTGCTGGAGGAGAAAGAGGGCCTGGAACTGGAGTGGTTGGAAGCCGCCGAGACGATCGGGGAGTAGCCGCCCAGCCGGTGGCGGTCAGGGGTGTTGCTCTCTCACATCCCGTCGGGTTTTGGGGGTTGCTCTCTCATGTCCCGTTGGGTTTTGGGGGTTGCTCTCTCACGTCCCGTCGGGTTTTGGGCGTTGTCAGCGAGTTTGTGAAACCAGTCGGGAAGAACCGCGGGCTTGGCAGCTCCCAGCAGAGATAGCATGGCGCACTCGATCCTGACGGACTTCCCTCCGTTCGCGGCAGAGCGTGGGGCGGGATGTGAGAGAGCGTCCGGTAAAAAGGGGCGGGATGTGAGAGAGCGTGCGGTAAAAAGGGGCGGGATGTGAGAGAGCGACGGGTTAGCTGTCGGTGCGCAGCTCGGGTTCCTTCTTCAGGCCCGTCAAACCGTTCCACGCCAGATTCACCAAGTGTGCCGCCACCACGCGTTTGTCCGGCTGGCGGCTGTCCAACCACCACTGGCCCGTCATGGCCACCATGCCCACCAGCATCTGCGCATACATGGCGCCGTCAGCGGCACTGAGTCCGCGGCGGGCAAACTCATCGGACAACAGATGCTCAACCCGCGCCGTGACGTGGGAGAGCAGCGTGGAAAAGGCACCTTCCGGCTGGGACGGCGGGGAGTCCCGCATGAGGATGCGGAAGCCGTCCGTCCTGTCTTCGATGTAACCCAGGAGTGCCAGGGCAGCGCGCTCCACCAGGACACGGGGCTTGGCATCGGCACTCAGAGCCTGGGTGATGGAATCCAGCAGGATCCTGAATTCGGTTTCCACCACTTGGCGGTAGAGGCCCTCTTTGGAACCGAAGTGTTCGTAGATCACGGGTTTGGAAACCCCGGCCGTCGCGGCGATTTCCTCAATGGTGGTGCCATCCAGTCCACGGGCTGCGAAGATGGCCCTGCCGATGCCGATCAGTTGTGACTTACGTTGCTGTCCCGTCATCCGCACGCGTACTGCCGGACCGTTGGAAACCGTGCCGGCGGGCTCGGAATCGGCTGCGGGGCGGGGGATTTCGGCGTGCTTGCTCACCCCACCATCATGCCCCAGGTGGGCCCGCCCGTGGCGAAGGAAGTGCCACGATGGTGCGTCGGAAAGGGACCGGCTGGCCGTCGAGTCGCGAACCACGCAAAGGTCATGGCAAACTAGATGCTTGTGTGTGCATCCCGGTGATCCGGGAGGCGCTCCGGGCATGCCGCCCGGCAGTGTGAAGCATGCACGGTCCGCTCTGGTGTAATGGCAGCACCCCGGCCTTTGGAGCCGTGGAGTATAGGTTCGAATCCTATGGGCGGAACGGTCGGAAATGCGCCTCTCTCTGTACCTGTTGCGGCTCGCTCAGCGCCTGCGGACACAGACGGTTGGCAGCAGCCGAAGCCGGGTTACCCGGGACAAAGCGAGCAAGGAGAGCCAGTACGTGAGCCCCGAAACCACCGGTCCCGCAGCGGTCATAGTCCTGGCAGCAGGCGCCGGCACGCGCATGAAGTCGCGGACTCCGAAAATTCTCCACGAAATTGGCGGCCGCTCCATGGTGGGCCACGCGCTGCTGGCAGCGCGCTCCATCAACCCCGCCACCTTGGCCCTGGTTGTCCGCCACGAGCGTGACCGCGTGGCAGAGCATGTCACCGCGCTGGATCCCGAAGCCCTCATTGTGGACCAGGACGATGTTCCCGGCACTGGCCGGGCTGTCCAGGTAGCGCTGACCGCACTGGATGCTGCCGCGGAGCTTTCAGGCACCGTGGTGGTCACTTATGGCGACGTTCCGCTGTTGACGGGCGAGCTCCTGGGCGAACTGGTCACCACCCACGAAGCCGAAGGCAACGCCGTGACTGTTCTCACTGCCGTCCTTGACGATGCCTCCGGCTATGGACGTATTCTCCGTGCCGGCGATGGAACGGTGACCGGCATCCGGGAGCACAAGGACGCCAGCGAAACCGAGCGCGCCATCCGTGAAGTTAATTCCGGTATCTACGCGTTCGATGCCGCGGTCCTCCGCGCCGCACTTGGAAGCGTCACCACGGACAACGCCCAGGGCGAGATGTACCTGACGGATGTCCTTGGCCTGGCGCGCGACGCCGGGGGGCGCGTTGCCGCCGTCGTCACTGAAGACCGCTGGCAGGTTGAAGGCGCCAACGACCGTATCCAGCTGTCCGCACTGGGCGCCGAGCACAACCGCCGGATCATCGAGTCCTGGATGCGTGCCGGCGTGACCGTGGTTGATCCCGCCACCACCTGGATCGATTCGACCGTGTCCCTGGATGAGGACGTCCGCCTCCTGCCCAACACCCAGCTCCACGGTTCAACGACGGTGGGCCGCGACGCCGTCGTGGGTCCGGACACCACCTTGACCGACGTCAAGGTCGGTGAGGGCGCCAAGGTGACCCGCACCCACGGTTCGGGTTCCACCATCGGGACCAAGGCAACCGTGGGCCCGTTCACGTACCTCCGTCCAGGCACGGTTTTGGGCGAGACGGGCAAGATCGGTGCCTTCTACGAGACCAAGAACGTGACAATCGGCCGCGGTTCCAAGTTGTCCCACCTTGGTTACGCAGGCGACGCCGAGATCGGTGAAGACACCAACATCGGTTGCGGCAACATCACCGCGAATTACGACGGCGAGAAAAAGCACCGCACCGTGATCGGCTCGGGCGTGCGCACCGGTTCCAACACTGTCTTCGTGGCACCTGTCACTGTGGGCGACGGCGCCTACAGCGGCGCCGGCGCAGTGATCCGCAAGGACGTTCCCGCAGGTGCGCTGGCCCTTAGCCTGGCATCGCAGCGCAACGCAGAAGACTGGGTGATCAACAACCGGCCGGGCACAGCGTCCGCCGAGTTGGCCCAGGCCGCTCAGGAAGCCAACCTGACCTCCACATCCTCACAATCCCCGGCAACCACAGAAGAGGGCAACTAGGCATGAGCGAAATTACCGCACACGGCGAGAAGAAACTGATTCTCGCCGCCGGAAGGGCGCATCCGGAGCTGGCGCAGGAAATCGCGAAGGAGCTGGAGACCGAACTCCTGCCCATCGACGCCTACGACTTCGCCAATGGGGAAATCTACGTCCGTTCGGCCGAGAGCGTCCGGGGCACTGATGCCTTTGTGATTCAGGCACACCCGGCGCCCCTGAACAACTGGCTCATGGAGCAGTTGATCATGATCGATTCCCTCAAGCGCGCCTCTGCCAAGAGGATCACGGTTGTTTCCCCCTTCTACCCGTACTCCCGCCAGGACAAGAAGGGCCGCGGCCGCGAGCCGATTTCCGCCCGCCTGGTTGCGGATCTCTACAAGACCGCCGGTGCAGACCGCATCATGTCTGTTGACCTGCACACCTCGCAGATCCAGGGCTTCTTTGACGGTCCCGTTGACCAGCTGATGGCCATCCCGTTGCTGGCTGACTACATCCGCACCAAGGTTGAGGCCGACAACATCACCGTTGTTTCGCCGGACACCGGCCGCGTCCGTGTTGCAGAGCAGTGGGCCGAACGTCTTGGTGGCGCTCCGCTGGCATTCGTCCACAAGAGCCGCGACCTGACAGTTCCCAACCAGGCCGTCTCCAAGACCGTTGTTGGCCAGGTTGAAGGACGCACCTGTGTGCTGATCGACGACATGATCGACACCGGTGGAACCATCTCCGGCGCTGTCCAGGTGTTGAAGAACGCCGGCGCAAAGGACGTCATCATCGCCTGCACCCACGCAGTGTTCTCGGATCCCGCCGCGCAGCGCCTGGCAGATTCAGGTGCCCGCGAAGTGGTGGTCACCAACACGCTGCCGATCCCGGCTGAGAAGCGCTTCCCGTCACTGACAGTGTTGTCGATCGCGCCGCTGATCGCGCGCGCCATCCGTGAAGTGTTCGACGACGGTTCGGTCACCAGCCTGTTCGACGGCAAGGCCTGATACCAAAACCTGACGACACGGGCCATCCACCGCCCCCGGGCGCGTGGATGGCCCGTTTTTCATGGCCGTTTTCAGGAACGGGCCCGTTGGCTGCTAGAATTTCCGGGATACCTTGGCGAGGGAGAGCACATCCGGACCGCACATGCGGAACGGGTTGCGGGTCTCCGTTATCGACTGGGTCTGCATCTCCTTCGAGTACGGTGTGATGGCTGTTGTCAGCCTGTGAACGCCGGGCGTAGAAGGTCTCCAGACCTCCGCCCTTGCTGATAGACCAGTCCGGATCCCATCGGACGCCACAGTAATCAAGGAGTACACATGTCTGAGCAGAAGCTCACCGCAGAACTGCGCACCGAATTCGGCAAGGGTTTCGCCCGCCGTGCACGTATGGCCGGCCAGATCCCGGCTGTCATCTACGGCCACGGCGCCGAGCCCCTCCACATCAACCTGCCGGGTAAGGCCACCACGCTGGCCGTCCGCGTTTCCAACGCCCTCCTGGCAATCGACGTCGACGGCGAGCAGCACCTCACGCTCGTCAAGGACATCCAGCGCGATCCCGTAAAGCAGATCATCGAGCACGTTGACCTCCAGACGGTCCGCGCCGGCGAGAAGATCACCGTTGACGTTGCCATCCACGTGACCGGTGAAGTTGCTCCGGGTGCCGTTTCCGCGCTTGAGGCCACCACGGTGTCCCTCGAAGTTGAAGCCACGCACGTTCCCACCTCGGTGGAGGTCGACATCGAAGGCCGCAAGGCCGGCGAGAACGTTCTGGCTTCCGACCTGGTTCTGCCCAAGGGTTCCGCTCTGCTGACCGACGCCGAGACCCTGGTTGTCCGCGTTGCTGAAGAAGCAGCTGCAGAAGAGGAAGAGTCCTCCGAAGAAGCTGCTGCAGAGTAGTCTCTGACTGCTTGAGGCTCCAGCCTTCAAGTGGCCGGGTCCCCGCGGGATCCGGCCACTTTTTTGCCCTGCTCCACCCTTATCCTCCCGCTTCCTTAGGATGTGACCATGACTGATACCTGGCTGATTGTTGGCTTGGGCAACCCCGGCAGCGAGTACAGCAACAACCGTCATAACGTGGGCCAGATGGTATTGGATGAGCTCGCTTCCCGTGTGGGCGGGAAGTTCAAGGCCCATAAGTCGCGTGCCCAGGTAGTAGAGGGACGCATGGGCATTGGCGGACCCAGGGTGGTCCTGGCCAAGCCCATGACGTACATGAACGTCTCCGGCGGGCCCGTGGGAGCACTCTGCAAGTTTTTCGATATCGCCGCTGACCACGTGATCGCAGTGCATGACGAAATCGACATCCCTTTTAACACAGTTAAGCTAAAACTTGGTGGCGGCGAAGGTGGGCACAACGGACTGCGCGATATTTCCAAGGCCCTGGCCACCAAGGATTACTTGCGCGTGCGGGTAGGTGTGGGGCGGCCACCCGGACGGATGGAAACTGCCGACTTTGTCCTCCGGGACTTCGCCACAGCCGAGAAAAAAGAGCTCCCATTCCTTGTGGACGAAGCCGCCGACGCGGTGGAATTGCTCATGAGCCAAGGCCTGCTTGCAGCGCAGCAGAAACACCACCCGGCGAAGGCTTGAGCCTATCTTGAGGAAAGCCTGATTAAAGCCTGACGCGTCCAGGTGACCCCAGACCTACTAACTGTCTCCGCCCGACGGTAATGTGCAGGAATACGCAGGAACGTTGCGGGAGACCGCCGCGGTTGTGTACCTAAGGATGCGAATGTCGGCGGAGTTGCTCAACGGAGGTGGGGGAGGCGCAGCGAGGGCTGCGGCTCCCGATCTTGTGGGCGGAGCTGCCACTGACCGGCAGACCTGGTCGCTGCTGGCCCGCAGCCAGGACGTATCCAAAGCGGGCAAGCTGCTCGATTCCCCGGGATCCTTTGGCGTGGTCCTTACAGGGGAACGGGGGATCGGTAAATCCGGTGTGGCCCGCGCCGTTGTCTCCTCCTTGGGTCCCAAGGTCCATAGCCTCCAGCTGCGCAATACGGTGGCAGGCGCAAAGACGCCGTACGGCTGCCTGGGCTTCCTCCTGGCGCGCTTACCCTCCGAGGCTGTCAGCTCACCCACCGGCATCCTGCACGCCATCACCAAGATGATCAGGACCGAGGCCGCGGGCCGGGAGACTGTCTTCATTGTGGACAACGCCGGCGGCATGGACCCCATGAGCACCGGTGTGCTGTTGAACCTTATGGCAACAGGCACCGCCAAAGTCATCGCGACCGTCCAGCATGCCAGTGATCTCCCTGCCGACTTCCACCGGCTGGTCCTTGAAGGGCAGCTCGGAGAGGTCCAACTCAATTCCCTCAACAGGGACCAGACCAAACAGGTTCTTGGTTCGGTGCTGGGCCACTACGTGTCTTCCACCCTGGTGGCTTCCCTGCACTCAGCGGTTGGCGGCAATCCGATGCTGCTGCATGCCTTGTTGGAGGAGCAGAGGCATGCAGGCAATCTTGTCCTCAACGATTCCGTGTGGACGCTCCGGGACCGGATTTCGCTGGAAGGCGCCACGGTAGTGGAGGACTTCGTGCGCTCCAGGTTGGCGCGTGAACCGCAGGACAGCAGGACCGTCGTCGAGATCCTGGCCTGTGCCGGTCGGGCGACGCTGCTGGACTTGGCGGCGCTGGTGGGAACGGATGTACTGGTGGAAATGGAAGAGCGTGGACTGCTGACGGTGGACCGCGGTGAAGACCATTGGGTAGCGCTCCGCGACCCCTACGTTGGGCAGGTTGTCCGGAGCTGGCTCAACACCCGCCGCATGAGGGAACTGCGGCTCATGCTGCACGGCCCTAAAGAGCCCGAGCTCGAGGGCCTGGCGCCGGAGGATCTCTTGAGCTACGCCGCATGGATCCATTCCTCCGAAGATGAGCCCACGCCATCACCGGCCCTTGCCCTGGCCGCGGGAAGGGCCGCCCTGGATGATTACGATCCCAACTTTGCCATTCAATGCACACAGTCCCTGGACCAGAAGGACAGCCAGTGGGTGTCCGGACAAAGCCTGAAGGCTGCTGCGTACCTGATGCTGGACCTGCCGTTGCACGCTGCCCAGGCTTTGGACGAGGTGGACGACTCCCTGATAGCAGGCCTGGATCCCCTGGAGTTCGCTCAATTCACGGCTGCCAAGTGCCAGGCGATGATCTGGATTGATGGCCGTTCCGGACTGGTCCCGGGGGTTATAGCCGACGCCGAGGCAACGCTGCAGGCTTTGGCCGGAGCCCAGCCGGCCGGAGCCCAGCCGGCTGGAGCCCACCCCGCCGGAGTCCTGACGAGGGCGTTCAACCGGCTGAAGTTGTGCAGCTATGACTACCGCAGTTTCATGGGCGAGTACGCGGACGTCATTGATGAGCTTGAAGAAGAGTGGGCCAAGGACCCGGTTGAAGACCGGGACCATTGGTTGCGGGCGTCGTTCTTCCTCATCGAGGCCCGCTGTATGACAGGGCGCGAGCTTGATGCCTTGGACTTGGTCCACACGGTGTCCCGGCTGGTGGGTGAGGACGGCCGATCCGCCCAATTGCAGGAGTCTTTTGCCCGGCACGCTTTCCTGGCACTGCTGCTGGCCGGCCGGTGGCGGCAGTGCATTGAGCTCATCCGCAGGACCCCGCCGCGGTCTTCGCGGTTGCAGTACCGCGGGGCCCTCACTGAACTGGGCATGGGCCTGGCGTTCGTCTATGCCGGCAAACCTGCCAGCGCCGTGGAACCACTGCGGTCCGCGGTGGCCCAACTGGAGTTGCGGCCCGCCATGAACATGAACAAGGTTGGTTACGCCGCCACGGCGTTTGCCTATGCACAGTTGGGTAACGCCGTGGAAGCGGGCAGGTACCTGGATCTTTACAGGACCAGCCGTGGCGCAGGCACATACTTTTCCGAGTACGTCAGCGAGTTCTGCGCCGAGATGGCAGGCCGCTGGATGGGGGACCGGGACGTCAAGCAGCGGCTCATGGCCCGGGTCCGCAACGACATTGAAAACCAGCGGTACACCACGGCAGGCATCTGTCTTTTTGGTGCCACGGTGGAAGGCACGGATGAGGAGTACCGGCTCCTCGAGGAGATCGCATCCCACCGCCAAGGACCCCTGGCCAGGATCTCCGGAGACCTGGCCCGCGGTGCACGCAACAAGAGTTCCAGGAACATGTTGGACGCTGCCGATGCCGCCGCAGACCTGGAACTGCTGGTGGTGGAGGCGCGCTGCGTAGCCATGGCGCTGGATTTTGCGAGGGACGCCGGAGAAGCTACAGCGGCCCGCACTGCACAGCTGAGGTTGGAACGCCTGGAGCATTCAGTTCCGGCATTGCCCATCCAGCCCCGCAGCGACGCGCCGGTCCTCACGGAACGTGAGCGGCAGATTGCTAAACTCGCGGGAAAGGGTGTCAGCAATCGCGAAATCGCGATGGATATTGGGGTGTCTGTGCGAACTGTCGAAGGCCATCTGTACCAGGTGTTCACCAAGTTGGGTGTATCGTCTCGAGGCGAGCTCAATGGGCTGCTGTGACGCCTCCCTCCTGAAACCTGTCCCTCCAGCTCCGGATGCCCATGCAAGCTGAGTTCCTGGTTGGCCGTGACACCGAGATGGAGTTGGCCACCAAAATACTGCGTCAGGACGGAACCGGGGCAGTACTGATCGTGGCGGATCCCGGCATGGGCAAGACTGCACTGGCCGCAGGGATCGCTGCAGACCTGGGCAAGGACATGGTGGTCCTGCAGGTTCACGGCAGCCCCTCACTCTCAACCGTGCCCTACGGTGTCCTGACCCCTTACCTGTTGGACCTGCCGGTGGAGCAAGCTACCTCGCCGGTGGCCATCCTCCGTGAATTCTGGTCGCAGTTTGAAAAGCGCAGGGCCGGGAATGGCGCACGCCTGCTCCTGGTGGTCGATGATGCCCACCTCGTGGATGAGGGCAGCACACAGATCATGGCCGAGCTGGTCACTGCGGGATGGGCGCGCCTGGTTGCCACTAGCAAGCCCCGGCCCGGCCTCCCGCCGGCGTTGCTGCAGCTCTGGTACGACGGACTGGCTGAGCGGCTGGAACTGCACCCGCTGGAGAAGGACACAGTAGGCGAGTTCGCGGAAAAGGCACTGGGTGGTCCGGTCATGGCCACGGTCACCGATGTTCTGCACGTGGCTACCGAAGGCAACCCGTTGCTGCTCCGTACCCTCGTGGACGACGCCACAGCGGACGGCAGCCTGGTGCGCAGGAACGGTACCTGGTTGCTGACCCGCCCACTTCCGGCAGGAGGCGATGGACTCGCCGACGTCATGAGGAACAGGATTCTCCGGGCAGGCGACGCCGAGCGTGAAGCCATGCAAGTGGTTGCCCTGGCCGAACCGATTCCCGCTGCCGTGCTGGATAACCACGTTGGCCGGGACGCCGTAAGGGTCCTGATGGACAGTGGCATGGTGGTGTCAACAGACGGCCCCGGCAGTCCCGTGAAGATGCGGCACGCCGTGTACGGCGAGGCCCTCCGCCACTTGATCTCACCCGCGCGAAGTCTTCAGGTCCGGCAGCGTTTGGAGCCCCGGCTTGCCGTTGATCCGTCCACGCCGGAGGGTTTCCTGCGGATGGTGGAGTGGGCCCTCGACTGCGGAGACGACGTCGACGATGAGCGGCTGCTGCAGGCAGCCTTCCTGGCCATCAAGCAGCACCGCTTTGCCTTGGCGCTGGCGGCGGCACGCAAGGTCCGCTCCGATGGACTGCGCTCGCGGGCACGCATGGTGACGGCCATGGTTCACTTCAACGACGGCGACTTCCAGGGTGCCGCACGCCTGCTGGAAGACGGAGCCGGGTTCCTCGACGCCGACCCATCCGGGCCGTTGGGAGCAGGGTTGCTGTGGGCTGAAGCAAGGACCAGGGCGGGAGAACCGTCTGCCGGCATCCTGGCCCAGGCCGAAGCCGCCGCAAGGGTGGCCGCCGCGGAAGTGCAGGATGGCGATCCGTTGGCAGGACGCATCCAGAGGACCCTCAGGGCGTTGACACTGACGCAGCTGGCACGGAACGGAAAGTACAGCGAGCTGGCTCCGGAGCTGGACAGCTTCATGGCCGATGTGGACGCTGCCGGGCCGGAGGCGATCGTGGAGCGGATCGTTGCACTGGCAACGCGCTGCGAGCTGCTGACGGCGGACGGTGTGGCCGCGCAGGCCATGCAGGCAGGCCGCGAAGCCCTGCTGCTGGTGGAACAACACGGCGGCGACCTCCTCCATATCCCGCACATCGTGGCCCTTCGCTACGTCTTGGCGGCCCTGGGGGCTGGTGACTGGGAATCTGCTGATGCCGTCCTTGACCTTTTCGCAGACGGCTCGGCCGCGGGACCTGTGGTCTTCGGTGGTGGAGTCCATGTTCTCAAGGGGCTGTCCTCGCTGCGGCAAGGCAGGCTGGAGCAGGCCACCGCCCAGCTGATGCCCGCGGTGGAGGCCCTGCAGGTAGCGGACCCGCTGGGCCTGGGCGCCCTGGGCAACGCCCTGGCCTTCTACGCTGTGGCAAGATCGGGCGACTCAGCTGCTGTTGCCAGGCTGGCACCGCACCCTGCCCAGGACGGCAATGGAGCTGGCAACTACGCGGATGCACTTGCACGGCTCTACGTGCTTGCCGGCCAGGAGGTGCTGGAGCCGGGCAAAGGATTGGCTGCCCTGCAGCAGCTGCCGGAATCAGGGGGCCTGTATCAACGGCCGGGAGTCCTGCTGCAAAACCTGGTGCTCCGCGCCGAGCTGGGGGATCCACTGGCTTCCACAGGGATCAGTGGCACTGCAGCAGGAATGGAAGGCAACTGGGCGGCCGCATGGAGATCACTGGCGGCAGCCCACCTCGGTGGCGATGGCCAGGGCCTGGTGAACGCTGGAAACTTCCTGGCGGCCGCAGGAATGCCGGGACCCGCAGCGGCTGCTTTTGACGAAGCTGCCGTCACGTTCGACGCCCAAGGAAAACGTCCGGAAGCCCGCCAAGCAGCAGCCCTCCGTGATGTCAGCGAAGCCAACCTCGGTGATGCCTCAGCCCGTGACCCCCAGGTTGAAGCCGGCCGGGCAGTGCCTTTGACACGGCGGGAACGGGACATCGTGGCATTGGCCGTCTCCGGCCTGACGGACCGTCAGATTGCCGAAAACCTGATGGTTTCGGTGCGCACTGTGGAAGGGCATCTCTACCGCAGCTACGCGAAATTGGGCATCCGCCGCCGCGAAGACCTTGGAAATGCCATAGGTCCCTGACCAGGCACCCGGGTACTCGGTTTTCGGGATTCCACGCTACTTGGCGCGGGATCCCGCGGTATTTAACCACTTGGTGGAGTAATACTCGGAACGGGTTTGGCGAAACCAAGTAGTGTCCCGCGCCGGGACTGAGTACACCACAGTACCGCCCGGCGAAAAGGCCCCAAGTATTCGAGTACCAACTACTGATGTACGGCCTCTTGAACCCCGGCACTATTGATCTTGGAATAACGGTTCAGCCCCAAGCATCACCGGGATTCCAAGTCGCATCATCCGCATCGGTGGTCTCTCAAAGCCGATGCACCGGCTACCGCAAGGTAGTCCGGCCCTGGACGAAGCCGGCGGCGACAGAGTCTTCTGAGACCGAGACTCTCCCCCCAGCCGCCGCCGGCTTCTAGGCCAGGGACCCCGCGAAACCGCGGACCTCAAACATTCCCTCCCGGACCCGGGGACTGCTGCTGATGGAGTGCGCATGTTGCCGGATCCCTGGCTGGACGAAGACACCGTTACAGCCGGACTGCGGACAACAAGCCCCGGCAGCCAAGGGCAATTGCTCAGCCTCATCCTTTCCTCCGCAGCCTCACCGCTGGTCAACGGGATAGTGGTGGGCGGGGATCACGGATCCGGCAAGAGCCACCTGCTGCTCGCCATCAAGGCCGGCCTTGCGGACACCATGGACGTCCGCCTCTTCACCGGAACCCCGGAGTTGAAAACCACCAGCTACGGCGCGCTCGGCTCTATGACAGGACAAGGCTCCGATGCAGGACACGGCTCCTTCCCAGACAAGGGCTCCTTCCCAGACCACGGCACTGACGCGGCCGTTTCCCGCAGCCTTCAGGTCCTCCGGGCCCTGACCACCTCGCTGGGGCCGGCACCGCACCTCTACACGCCGTTGGGTGCACGACGCCGGCCCAAACGGCAGGTGGAACCGTCCAGGCCGCCCCTGGTGCTGCTGGTGGATGACATCCAGTATCTGGACCCGGCATCACTTGCCGTCCTGCTGCAGCTGATTCCGGGTTTCGGCGCCACGCTGGTTGCCACCGCGGACAGCAATAAGCCCTTGCCCACGGACCTTTACGAACTATGGGAAGACGGCTTCCTTGACCAGTACCTGATGCCGCCGTTCACGTTCGGTGACGCCCACCGGCTGTGCGAAGAAGTGCTTGGCGGCCGGGTTCAACAACGGGCCAGCAGCTTGCTTGCCGCCATGAGTGGTTTCAACGTGGGTCTGCTGTGGCGTGCACTGGACGACGCACGGCACGCTGGCCTGTTGGTGCTGAAGGAAGGCTTTTGGACCATCAACCTCAGGGTGCGCTGCGGCTGGCCGGGGGTGGTCGCTTACGTCCGCGCCGACAACGCGGAGTTGGCGGCCGAGGAACGGCAGGCCTTGGAGCTCGTGGCGCTCGCAGAACCGGTGCCCCTGGACGCCGTCGAACGTCATTTCGGACCGGCGGCCGTGCAGGCCCTCCTGGGCAGGCAGCTGGTGCGGTTGCTGCCCGGCCAGCCACCATTGCTGCGCTCGAGCTCGTGGTTGCGTGGCGAAGCCACCCGGCTTTCAGTGCCTGGGTCCCGGAGCCTCGCACTGCGCCTGGGCCTGGAGGAACCAGCCCCCAGCACCGAGGCAGCACCGCGCATGTTGCCTTGGATGATGTGGACGTTGGACTGCGGCCTGCCGCTTTCCGACGAACTTCTCCTGGCCGCGGCACCAGCGGCTGACAGGCCAACGACGGCGGAACTGGCCATCCGTGCCGCGGCGGCAGTTTCAGGACCTGAACACCGGGACGAGGCGCGGTTGCTGAGGGCCCGGGCGCTGGTGGCCGAGGGGGAGGTACGGGAAGCGGAGCTGGAATTGCAGTCACTGGCTCAGTCAACGTCCGAAGCTGTCCGCATTGACGCCGCCCACCGCCTGATGGCACTGCAGCTGCTGGGGGCCACCCCTGGCGCAGCCCGGGAGGCAGTGATGTCAGGGGACTCGTCCGGGCCCTTCGAAGAACTGATGCGCTCGGTCATGGAGGCCGAACACCTTCTGCTGGCCGGTGAGGTAACCGAAGCCCTGGATAGGTCCGCTGCTGCCTTGGCCGCAGTGGAGGCCCACCCGGACCTTGACATGTTGCGCCCGGCCGTGCTGCTCCGGCATGCAGTCTGCCTGCGGTACAACCTGGCGTGGGACCGGCTGGACGCGCTGCTGGAGGGCCCCGCTCCCTACGCGTTGCCTGCCACCATGGCCATGTGCCAGGAGGTGGCCCGTGGGTACGCCTTGGTAAGCCAGGGCTTTGCCCGCGCGGCGCGGGCAACGCTGGAACCGGTGCTGGCGGAATTGTCCGACGCCGGATTGCCGCCGGTGCGCGCCTTGGCCGGGGCATTGTTGGCTTACTCCGAGGCGCTGTGCGGTAATCCGCAGGGGGCCTTGGAACTGGTGGAACAAACGGCCTCCACGATGGGTGCTGGGGACGATGACCGTGACGGTTTCCTGTCCTCTGTGGCTTCCGTTTTCCTGGCAGCTGCCCAGGACATGGCAACGGCCCACCCCGGGCGGTTGCTGCTGGCGGCCGACAGGTTCCGTGCCGCACACGCGCCCGCGCTCGAAGCGGAGGCGCTGTCCCTGATGACCCTTGAACCCCACAGCATGGCCTTGGACGACCTGATGTTTGAGCGGCGCCTGGCCGGAGTTGGAACGTCCATCCATGGTGCGGCGGGGGCATCGTGGGCTACCTTTGCCGGCGCGTTGTTGAGTGATGATCCGCGGGGCTTGGAATCGGCGGGCCGGAGCCTTGCTGCGGAACGGCAGTTCTCCCACGCCGCCGTCTGCTTTGCCAGGGCGGCAAGGGGGTACGAGGCCCGGACCCGCAGCGCAGCCAGCCGCCGCACCCGGGCATTGGTGGAACGCTTGTTCAGTGCGTTCGACAGTGGAACGGTGCCGCCGCTGGGCTGGGTGCCGGGTCGGGCAGGAAACTGACGTGCTGCAAAGCACACGGGCAGTCTTGGAGCTCCGTGGGATAATGGAGAGTCCCTGAAGGATTTCCAAGGAGCGCCCCTTGACTGCCGTTTCAACTCCCGCCTCACTGCTGCGGTCCGTGCCCACCATGGACAACGCGGAGGTGTTGCGGATCCGGAATGATTTCCCGGTCCTGGACCAGTTGGTGAACGGTAAACGCCTGGTCTACCTGGATTCCGGCGCCACCTCGCAAAACCCGCTTAGCGTGATCGAGGCCGAGCAGGAGTTTTACGAGCAGCGGAATGCGGCTGTCCACCGTGGCGCCCACCACCTGGCCGTGGAAGCCACCGAAGTTTTTGAAGATGCCCGCCAGACCGTGGCTGACTTCATCGGTGCCAACTATGAGGAAACGGTGTGGACCTCCAATGCCACGGAGGGCCTGAACCTGATCAGCTACGCGTTGTCCAACGCAGCGTTGTGGGCTGCGCAGGGCCGTGGAAGTTCAGCCCTGAAGGATCTGGCCATCGGCCCGGGGGACGAGATCGTGGTGACCGAAATGGAGCACCACGCCAACCTGATCCCGTGGCAGGAGCTGGCTTTCCGTACCGGCGCCACGCTCCGCTACATCCCGATCACCGACGACGGCGCACTCCGCCTTGACGAGGCCGCAGGGATCGTGGGGGAGCGGACCCGCGTCCTTGCTTTCACGCACGCGTCCAACGTTCTGGGCACCATCAATCCTGTCTCCGAACTGGTGGCCATGGCCCGCCGTGTGGGGGCCCTGGTGGTCCTGGATGCCTGCCAGTCCGTGCCCCACCTGGCCGTGGACGTCAAAGCCCTGGACGTGGATTTCGCGGTGTTCTCCGGTCACAAGATGCTGGCACCCACCGGCGTCGGCGTGCTGTACGGGAAGCAGGAACTGCTGGACGTCCTCCCGCCATTCCTGACCGGCGGCTCCATGATCACCACCGTCACCATGGAACAGGCCGAATACTTGCCTGCGCCGCAGCGCTTTGAGGCCGGAACACAACGGATCTCCCAAGCGGTGGCGTTGGCTGCGGCCGTGAATTACTTGACGGAAACCGGCATTGACCGCATCCATGCGTGGGAGGCCACCTTGGGCCAGCGGCTTGTCAAAGGCCTTGAAGCGATCGACGGCATCCGGGTGGTGGGCCCGGCTTCAGGTTCGGAGCGCATCGGCCTTGCGGCATTCGACGTTGCCGGTGTCCACGCCCACGACGTCGGACAGTTCCTGGATGACCGGGGCATTGCCGTGCGCGTGGGCCACCACTGCGCACAGCCGCTGCACCGCCGTCTCGGCCTGACCGCTACTACGCGCGCCAGCACCTACCTCTACAACACCACTGATGACGTGGACGCTTTCCTTGACGCCGTGGCAGGCGTCCGAGGCTACTTCCAGGCGTGAACCTGCGTCACTGAACTTCCCGGTTATTACTGAATTTTGCAGTTAGGCAGCAACACCATGAGTCTCGACCAGTTGTACCAGCAGATCATCCTGGACCATTCAAAGCAGCGGCACGGCAGCGGGCTGGCGGACACCGCAGCTCCTGCGGGCGCCTCCACCGGCCAATCCCACCAGCTGAACCCCGTGTGCGGTGATGAGGTGACGCTCCGCCTGGCCGTGGCAGACGGCACCGTCCAGCAGATCAGCTGGGACGGTGCGGGCTGTTCCATCTCCATGGCGTCCGCATCGGTTCTCTCTGAGCTGGGTGAGGGCATGCCGGTGGCCGAACTGCAGGCTGTGATCGAGAACTTCCGTGAGGTCCTCCGGTCACGCGGCAAGGTGGCGGCGGACCCGGAGATTCTGGGCGATGCGGCCGCGTTCGAGGGCGTTGCCCGCTATGCGGCCAGGGTCAAGTGCGCCATGATCTCCTGGGTTGCCGCCGAAGACGCCTTGAACCAGGCCACCACGCCGGGAGCCACACCCACCACGAACTGACGATCCGCCCCCGAAAGCTCCGGCTTAGGTGCGGCTGAAAACGTCCGGTACGCCATCGCCGTCGTCGTCCAGTTCTTCCTCTGCCTGCACCTGGCGGTAGCGCCGGTTGCGGGCCTTGAGGACGACGGCGGCCAGCAGCGCCGCGATCAGGGAACCCGCCAGGATGGCCACCTTGGCGTGGTCGTTGTGGGCCGAGCCCGCACCGAAGCTCAGCTCGCCGATCAGCAGCGAAACCGTGAAGCCAATGCCCGCCAGGAGTGCCACGCCGAACAGGTCTATCCAGGCGATGCTGGAGTCCAGGCTGGCCCTGGTGGTCTTGGTGACCAGGAACGTTGTTCCGTAAACGCCCACTGCCTTGCCAAGCACCAAAGCCAGCACAATGCCCACCGCCACGGGATCCTGCAATGCGGCGCCGACGCCGGTGATTCCACCCAGGGCAACTCCTGCGGAGAAGAAGGCGAAGACCGGCACGGCGAAACCGGCGGAGAATGGACGCAGCCGGTGTTCAAAGTACTCCGCCAGGCCTTCGGCGGGTTCGTTCTTTTTTCCTTTGGCGGCTACGGGAACTGCGAAGGCCAACAACACTCCGGCCACGGTGGCGTGGATGCCGGAGGCGTGGATGAACCCCCAGGTGGCCAGTGCCAGCGGAACCAGGAAGTACCAGCTGCGGATGCGCCGTTGGACCAGGAAAGCGAAGAGCCCCAACGGAAGAAGGGCGGCCAGCAACATGGCCGGCTGCAGCCCGGAGGAGTAGAAGAAGGCGATGATGCCGATCGCGATGAGGTCATCCACCACGGCCAGGGTGAGCAGGAACGTCCGCAGGGCCGCAGGCAGGTGGGTGTTGATGACGGCCAGGACGGCCAAGGCAAAAGCGATGTCCGTTGCAGTGGGAATGGCCCAACCCTGCAGGGTTTCCGGGCTGCCCATGTTGATCGCTGCGTAGATCAGCGCCGGAACCACCACGCCCCCCACTGCTGCAGCTACGGGGACGATCGCCTTGGCAGGCTTGCGGAGCTCACCGGCAACAAATTCACGCTTGAGTTCCAAGCCGGCCAGAAAGAAGAAGACCGCCAGGAGGCCATCGGAAGCCCAATGGCCAAGGCTTAGCTCCAAGTGCCATGGCTCGTAGCCGATGGTGAAGTCCCGGAGGGAGAAGTAGGCTGCTGCGGCGGGGGAGTTCGCCCAGATCAGTGCTATCACTGTCGCGGCAAGAAGGAGGCCTCCGCCCACTGTCTCCGTCCGGAGTATGGACAGGATGCGGCGGTACTCGGGGTAGCTTGAGCGGGTGAAGATTGGCGTGCGGGGATTGGCCACGGGGCCCCTTCCAGGGTGGGCGGGCAGTTGCGGGTACTGCAAAATAACCGCCGACCAGACTTCCCGGCACACCAATAACCATTCTACCCAAGTAGGTCGCAGTAGTGCGCGTTATGAACGGTCAAAACGCGCACTACTGCGACCCAGTTGGGTAAAACTCAGGCGACGAGGCCTGCGACGCCGATTGCCGCCGTCGCGAGTCCCAGCACCATGGAGATGGTGACCAGGACAACGTGGACCGTCAGGAACTTGGTCGCCTTACCTGCAGCGTCCCGGGCGCGCGGGTCCTTCATGACGCGCTTGAGGAACTGCGGCCACACCAGCAAGGACCAGAGTCCGGCAATGATCAGGACAAGGGCCAGAAGGACAGGCAGCTGCACGCTAGTGGCTTTCGAGCCAGGCCTGGGCCTGCTGGGACTGGATGTTCAAGGCCTTGCCGACCATGGGCTCCGCAGCGTCCGCGATCTTGCCGCCCAGGAATGGAACCGAGGACGTGACATTGCCTTCGAGTTCGATCCGGGTGCTGGTTCCCTCAGCTACCAAGCGCTGGACAGCCTTCACGTCCAGGGGAGCGCCCTGGATCTTCAGCGCAATGGTGCTGGCGCGTGAGCCGTCAGCGGCGGGTGCTTCCCACTGCTCGTTCTGGGTGACCGTCAACGTTTCGCCAACGAACTTCCGCGCGATCTCCGGAAGTCGCGTGGTGGGAAGCGTGCGCACCGTGGTGGTGGTGAACGCGCCGGCAGTGTCGCCGTCGATCGTGAAGGATTCCAGGGAACCGCCCACGAGTTCGCTCGTGTGGCGCAGGAAATCCTCGTCGACAAAGACGGCCGCTACGCGGTCAACGCTATGGGGCAAGGTGGTGGATGCACTCAGGGCCATGGGTCCTCCGTGGATGGTGGTGGTCAAGCTTTTAGCTCCCAACATCCTACGGTGTTTGGCTGACCACCCCGGAACCGGACCCCTTGGCTTTGCTGTCCTGAAGGTCCGTGGCGGCCGCCGAAATGTTGCGGGCCATGGAGGGGAAGATGAACCCGTGGAACGGGTACACGCCCAGCCAGTAAAGCCGTCCGGCCAACCCTCGCGGGAAGAAAATGGCCCGCTGTTTGTACAGGCTGCCCTCTCCGTCCGGCTCAACACCCAGCTCCAGCCACGCGCCACCGGGAGCCCGCATCTCGGCACGGAGCCGGAGCAGGTGCCCGCGGTCGATCGTCTCCACTCGCCACCAGTCCACCACTTCGCCGGTGTTCAGGGTCTTGGGGTGACGGCGTCCACGCAGCAGCCCCGCTCCGCCCTGCAGCTTGTCCAACCAGCCGCGGACCCGCCAGGCCAAGGGGAGGGAATACCAGCCGTTCTTGCCTCCGATGCCCTCAATAATGGTCCACACGTTCTCAGGCTTGGCCTCGCTGTGGAACGTGCGCTCGTCAACGTACACCTTGTAGCCTGCCCAGTCCGGGTCGCTGGGCAGGGGATCGGCGTCGATTCCGGCGTTGGCCCAGGTGGTCTCCACCTGCCCGTCCCGCTCCTTGCCCAACGCCAACGCGACGGCGCGGCGGTAGGACGTCAGGCCGCCGTCGGGCTGGGGGAAGTACTGGTCCACATCGTGCTCGCGGGAGATGGCATCGTGCTGCAGCGATTGGACCAGGGGCAAGGACATGGACCACGGGATGGGAGTCACCAACGCCACCCACAGCCCTGCCAGTTTGGGGGCGGGCACGGGGAGGGCGATGACCAGCCGGCGGGGGAGCCCGCGTTCCACCGCGTACTCGTTCATCATCTCCTTGTACTTCAGGACGTCCCGTGACCCGATGTCGAAGGACCTGTTCAGGTGATCGGGCAACGCGGCGGCGGCCACCAGGTAGTGCAGGACATCGCGGACGGCGATTGCCTCGATCCTGTTGTTCACCCAGCTCGGTGCAGGCATCACCGGCAAAGTATCTGCAAGGTGCCGGATCATTTCGAAGGACGCCGAGCCAGACCCGATCACAACGCCTGCCTGGAACACGATCGAATCAACCGGGGATTCCAGGAACACCTTTCCCACGGTTTCGCGGGAGCGCATGTGGGTGGAGAGCTCCGTGTCCTCCGGGTGCAACCCGCCGAGGTAGACGATCCTCTCCACTCCCGCCTCAGCAGCGGCATCCGCCACCAACCGGGCCATGGCCTCTTCCTTCGCTTCGAATCCGCTGCCGGACGCCATGGAGTGGACCAGGTAATACAGGACCTCCACTCCGCTGAAGGACTCTGTCAGTCCATCGGCATCGGAAAGGCTGTTTTCCACGATCTCCACGTCATCGTGCCACGGGACGTCGGCGATTTTCTGCGGCGTCCTGACCAGGACCTTCACTGTGTGGCCGGCCTCAAGGAGGCGGGGCACCAGCCGCCCGCCGATGTACCCGGTGGCCCCCGTCACCAGCACGGTCCTGGTGTTCTGCGGTGTGTTGGAATGCGAAGCGTCGGTTGGCTGCATGAAGAACTCCTGGGGCTGGGGGTAGAGGTAGGCTGGAATTACCCGGCATTCATCTGAATTTCCGGGCATTTGTGTTGCCTGCCCTTGGAACCACCCTAGGAGTTTCAGCCATGAGCCTCAACGGTCTGCGCCGCGCCCTCGCGGAAGACAAGACTTTTGCGCGTGTCCGGACGGAGGCGCAGCGCCCTTTCGCGGACCGGAACAGCGATTACCAGATCAGCGCACCCACCGGGATGCGCGCGGTCCTGCTCGCTGAAATGGCTGATGCCCTGGCCGCCAATAACGCGGACGCGCCGGTGGTCCTGGCCGTCACGGCAACCGGCCGGGAAGCCGACGACCTCACCGCGGCACTGTGCTCCTATTTGCCCGCCGAGTCCGTAGCAGCCTTCCCCAGCTGGGAAACACTTCCGCACGAGCGGCTCTCCCCGCGCTCGGACACCGTGGGCCGCCGGCTCTCCGTCCTGCGGCGGCTCACACACCCGGAAAGCTCGACGGCGGCACCCCTGCGGGTGGTGGTGGCACCAGTCCGCGCTGTGGTCCAGCCGATTGTTGCCGGCTTGGGCGACCTGGTTCCGGTCACGCTGAAGGTGGGCCAGGAGCGCTCGTTCACCGACGTTGTCCGGGCTCTTTCCGATGCCGCCTACGCCCGGGTTGATATGGTCACCCACCGCGGCGAATTCGCTGTCCGCGGCGGCATCCTCGATGTGTTCCCACCCACCGAGGACCACCCCATCCGGGTGGAGTTCTTCGGCGACGAAGTGGACCAGATGCGCTGGTTTGCTGTCGCTGACCAGCGCTCGCTGTCCGCGCCCGGAGTCCACCACCCCACGGAACTTCACGCCCCGCCGTGCCGCGAGATCCTCATCACGCCCTCCGTCATGTCCCGCGCCGCGAAGCTCAAGGCGGACATGCCCGCAGCGGCCGACATGCTGGAAAAGATTGCCGGCGGCATCGCCGTGGAGGGCATGGAGTCCCTGGCCCCGGTGCTGGTGGATGCCATGGTTCCTTTCGTCGATCAATTGCCCGCCGGCTCCCTGACCGTGGTGATCGAGCCGGAGAAGGTCCGCACCCGCGCCCACGACCTCGCTGCCACCAACGAGGAATTCCTGGAAGCTGCGTGGTCCACGGCATCCGACGGCGGCGCGGCGCCCCTGGACCTGTCCTCGCAGGCGTCCTCGGACCTGCATGCGGCCAGTTTCCGTTCACTCACCGACACCCGCTCGGCAGCGCTGGAGCATGGCGTGTCCTGGTGGTCCATCACCTCGCTGGCCTCGGACGAGGACCTGGTGCTGGACATCGATGTGCTCAACATGCGGGCCCGGGAGCCGCGCGGCTACCAGGGCGATGTTGCCGAGATGCTGGAGTTCATCAGTTCCCGTGTCCGTGATCAGTGGCGCGTGGTGGTGGTGACGGACGGTCCAGGACCGGCCCAGCGTTTGGCGGAGCTCTTCCACGACGCAGACATTCCGTGCTCCCGTATTGATTCCCTGGACACGGAGCCCCAAGCGGGCATCATCGAGGTGACCACTGCCGCCGTCGGCCGTGGTTTTGTGCTGGACGGGCTCAAGCTGGGCCTGTTGACCGAAGCCGATTTGCTGGGGCGCGCCAGCGCCGGCTCCACCAAGGACATGCGGCGGATGCCGTCCAAGCGCCGCAATGCCGTGGACCCTTTGCAGCTGCACGCCGGCGATTTTGTGGTCCACGAGCAGCACGGAATCGGCAAGTTCGTGGAGCTGATTCAACGCAAGGTGGCGGGCACGTCCTCCTCGGATGCCGGCCTGCGCGAATACTTGGTCCTGGAGTACGCGCCGTCCAAGCGCGGAGCCCCGGGGGACCGGCTGTTCGTCCCCACGGACCAGTTGGACCAGGTGACGCGCTACGTGGGCGGCGATGCCCCGGCACTGAGCAAGATGGGCGGCGCGGACTGGGCCAGCACCAAGTCCAAGGCCCGCAAGGCCGTCAAGGAGATTGCCGGCGAGCTGATCCGCCTGTACTCGGCGCGCATGGCCTCCCGTGGCCACGCGTTCGCCCCGGATACCCCGTGGCAGCGCGAGCTGGAGGAAGCTTTCCCCTATGTGGAGACCCCTGATCAGCTGACCACCATCAACGAGGTCAAAGCGGACATGGAGCGGGAAATCCCCATGGACCGCCTGGTATCCGGCGATGTGGGCTACGGCAAGACCGAGATCGCCGTCCGCGCGGCGTTCAAGGCGGTGCAGGACGGCAAGCAGGTGGCGGTCCTGGTGCCCACCACGCTCCTTGCCCAGCAGCACTATGAAACGTTCACCGAGCGTTTCTCCGGTTTCCCGTTGCGCGTCAAGCCACTCTCGCGCTTCCAGACCGGCAAGGAAGCGAAGGAGACGGCCGAGGGCGTCAAGAGCGGCGCCGTGGACGTGGTGATCGGCACCCACCGGCTCCTGTCCAAGGACTTCGAGTTCAAGGACCTTGGCCTGGTGATCGTGGATGAGGAACAGCGCTTCGGCGTGGAACACAAGGAAGCGCTGAAGAAGATGCGCACCAACGTGGATGTCCTGGCCATGAGCGCAACCCCCATCCCGCGAACCCTGGAGATGTCCCTGACAGGCATCCGCGAGACCTCCACCCTGGCCACGCCCCCGGAAGAGCGCCACCCGGTACTGACCTACGTTGGCCCTTTCACCAACAAGCAGACCTCGGCGGCCATCCGACGCGAACTCATGCGTGAAGGACAGGTGTTCTTTGTCCACAACCGGGTGTCGTCGATCGAACGGATCGCGGCCCAGATCCGGGAACTCGTCCCGGAAGCCCGGGTGGAGGTTGCCCACGGGCAAATGTCCGAGAGCCGGCTGGAGAAGATCATTGTGGACTTCTGGGAGAAGCGCTTCGATGTGCTGGTGTGCACCACCATCATCGAAACCGGCCTGGATATCTCCAACGCCAACACGCTCATTGTTGATGGCGCGGACAAGTACGGTCTCTCCCAGCTCCACCAGTTGCGTGGCCGTGTTGGCCGTGGCCGCGAACGTGCCTACGCCTACTTCCTGTATCCCTCGGAAAAGCCCCTGGGCGAGGTGGCACTGGAACGCCTCAAGGCGGTTGCGGCGCACAACGAACTTGGTGCGGGCATGCAGCTGGCCATGAAGGACCTGGAGATCCGTGGTGCGGGCAACCTGCTGGGCGGCGAGCAATCCGGCCACATCCAGGGCGTCGGCTTCGACCTCTACATCCGGCTGGTGGGCGAGGCCGTGGCCGAGTACCGCGGCGAGGCCGAGGCGAAGGCCGCCGAGATGAAGATCGAGCTGCCGGTCAACGCGCACCTGCCGCACGACTATGTGCCTGGTGAGCGCCTGCGCCTGGAGGCCTACCGTAAACTGGCCGCAGCCATCACCTACGAGGCAATCGACGAGGTCTTGGCGGAACTCGTGGACCGTTACGGCGAGCCGCCCCTGCCCGTCCAGAACCTGATAGCCGTGGCCCGTTTCAGGGTGGGTGCTCGCGAAGCCGGACTGTCCGACGTCGCGCTCCAGGGCAACTTCATCCGTTTCTCGCCCGCGCAACTGCCCGAGTCCAAAACCATGCGTTTGAACCGCATGTATCCCGGGTCCCAGGTAAAGCCGGCACTGGACGCCGTGCTCATTCCCAAACCGAAGACGGCCAGGATCGGCGGCCGGGACCTCCAGGACGCCGAGATCCTGCAGTGGGCCAACACCGTGATCGAGGCGATCTTCACCGACGCACCCGTCAAGGCGGGCTAGCGTCGATGATGGGAGGACACCACGCCGCGTCGGGAGCCGCGGCGTGGATAGCCATTGCTTCAACCGGGCCGTACGCCTTGGGCTGGTACCCCCTGGATGCCACCGGCATCCTGATTGGAGCCATGGCGACGGCGGGTACCGCCTTGGTGTGCGACTGGGACCACCGCCACAGCACCATTGCCAACTCGTTGCCGCCGCTGTCCAACGTGATAGCCGTGGGCATCGAGAAGGCCAGCGGAGGCCATCGCCAAGGAACCCATTCGCTGCTTGGGGCCTCGGCCTTTGTGGTGCTGGCCGCGATGGCCGCGCAATTCCAGATGGTGACGCCCCTGGGGAAGCTCTCCGTGGGCGCGGGCCTGCTGTGCATGTTCATGATCAACCTGGCGGCCAAAGCCCTGAACCTGTTCCCGAAGTCCGGCTGGATCACCAACTGGCTCTTCGCGATCGTCATGGCAGGGCTGGTCACGTGGTTCGCGCCGGATCAGTGGAGTTGGCTGCCGTTGTCCATGCTGACCGGCGTCGCCGTGCACATTGTGGGCGACATGATCACCGTGGGGGGAGTGCCGCTGTTGTGGCCGATTGTCATCAAACCGCCGAAGTTCCTGCGTAAATCAGTGATCAGCGGGATTTGGCGGGCCAACGGAGCTTTCTCGCTTCCGCTGCTGGGGCGGGCCGGGTCGCGGCGTGAGTGGTTGGTTCTCATCCCGGTGAGTGGCTACGCCATGGTGGGCATGGTGTCCGCGGCTTGGACTTTGGCGCAGCAGCATTGGCCCGCAGTGCTGGCGGCCCTCGCGCTTTAAACACCAACGCGGGGTCACTTACGGCCCATCCCGAGGGGGATTATGGGCCGTAAGTGACCCCGCGTTGCTTTAGAAGGGTTTAGTTCTCGCCGGCAGAATCCGAGCGGCCCAGGATGGTCTGGGGGATCCAGAACGCCAGGGCGAACAGGCCGAGGCACACGGCCATGGGCCACGGGTTGTCCAGCGTCAGGAAGGACAGGGAGTAGATGGCACCCAGGAACAGCACCATCATGACCACGAAAACGACAATGCTCTGGCCGAGGTTGTTTTCGCGCTCGATGGGGGCGCTTGTGGCGTTCTTGGACATTCGTTCCTCCTAGGCCCCCGCGGGGCTCAAATCTCTGGCGGTGATGGAAGCGTCAGTAAGCGGACGAGCCCTGTTCCCCATTGACAATCGCAATGCCGGAACTGGCACCGATACGTGTTGCACCAGCAGCAATCATAGCCTGCGCATCGGCCAGGGATCGCACTCCACCGGAGGCCTTGACCCCCAGATCGGGGCCGACAGTGCGCCGCATCAGGGCAATATCCTCTACAGTGGCACCGCCGCCGTTGAATCCGGTGGACGTTTTGACGAAGTCCGCACCTGCCTCCACGGCAGCTTCGCAGGCGATGACCTTCTGGTCATCGGTCAGCATGGACGTCTCGATAATCACCTTCAGGATGGCCTCGCCGGCGTGGACAGCCTCGGCGACGGTCCGGATGTCCTCGGTCAAGGCACCCTTGTCACCAGCGCGGCCAGCGGCCATGTTGATGACCATGTCGATCTCGTTGGCGCCATCCAGCACGGCGCCGCGCGCCTCGAAGGCCTTGACGTCGCTGGGCGTTGCGCCGAACGGGAAGCCAATCACCGAGCATGTCAGCACACCCGAGCCCTTGAGGGCTTTGGTGACGGCCTTGACCCAGACGGGATTGACGCACACAGACTTGAACTTGTATTCGACGGCCTCGGCACACACCTTGAGGATGTCCGCCTCGCTGGCTTCGGGCTTCAAGAGGGTGTGGTCTATGTACGAGGCAATAGATGCAGGGGCGACGGCTTCGTTGCTCATGGAATCCTTCCGTGCAGGGCGTGGCCGGCCCGGTGGCCGCAGGGTTGTCACTGCCCGTCAAAGGACCATCTTGCCACATGCCCCGCCGCTGTCCGGGAGTGCCCGGCCAGCCGCGGGAAGGCTTCCCTCAGGCTGCCAGCAGGCCGGAGTGCTCGTTGCCCATGGCACCCAGGAGCATGCCCGACGCGCACAGCATGGCCGAGGATTCTGCGGAAAGAAGCAGCCCCAGGCGAAGGCCGTCGCAGGATGCGGCATCGCCGATTGCCCAGATGCCCGGTACGGACGTCGCGAGGTTGCGCCCCACGGCGATTCCGCCGTCGGCCGCGGTGGCCAGTCCCGCACTTGCCGCGAGATCGTTCCGGGCCAGGCGCTCCTCGGCGATCACCACGAGGTCGCCGTTCATGCTGCTGCCGTCCTCGAAAACAATCCCGGTGGAGGCACCGGCGATCGATGTGACGACGGCGGTGGGGCGGACGGTGGTGCGCACAGGACGGACGCCGCGGGAGCGGAGGACGGCCTCGGCCTGGCCTGCCGCAGGCCCGGTACCCACCAGGATCCCGAGGGGACGGCGGCCCACGGCCCGGGTGATGTCCTTGACGGCTTCACCGATGTCCGCGGCGTCGTCAATGGTGGAGTAGCTCAGGCTGGCTTCAGCACCGTTGACCGGCGGAAGGGCGGGGGCCGAGCCAGTGGCGATCACCAATTGGTCGTAGGAGAACTCCAGGCCGTCAACGGTGGTGACGCGCTTGGCGTCGGTGTCGATGTAGCTGGCAGGCTGGCCGAAGCGGACGGACACCTGCGGCAGTTCAGCGAGTTCCAGCAGGGCTTCGGGGCAATCGTCGCGGTTGCTGAGCACGGTGATGCTGCCATCGAAAGGGCGCTGGCGGGGGTCTGCTGCTCCGGCCAACCGGCGAACCAACGCCTGGGCTGCGGGGCCCGCGCCGGCGATGACGATGTGGAGGGAAGCTGCGGACGGGGTGGAGGACATGGTGGGCCCTTTCGCTGTGACCTGTTTGGTGCTGTTGATCATCAGCCTAGGGTCCCGGTTTTTCGGGGGTGTTTCCCCGCTGTTGCCATCTTTGGCTCATCCGTAGCGTGCCGTTTACCCGTCGGTAATAACCTGGATCACACTTAGTACCTCCGGAGCAGTTCCCGCAGGCCATTGGCGGCAAAACCGGCCACCGCCGCGGCCCGGTCCACCAGTCCATGGGCGCCCACCGGTTCCACGGAAGCCAGAAGGCCCGCGGCGTCGGCCAGGCTCATGGTCAGCCGTGCAGTCCGCTGGCCCAGCTCCAGGAGGGCGTGGCGCGAATCCTGCCAGGCGTCAGGTCCGGGATCGTCGCGCAAGGTGCGGGTTACAGCAACGTCCTGCCACCCGCCGTCGAGCCTGAGCCGCGCGCGGTACGCCACCTCATCGCCGGTTGCATGGACATGACCCTCGGCAAGGAAGACCCGCCCGAACCGCGGATGCTCCAGGTAGCCGGTCAGCTGCGGAGGGGTATTAGTGGGTTTGGTGGGCAGGGGTTTGGTGGGCAGGGGTTCGGTGGGCAGGGTGACGGTGGCTCGGAACACCATGGGCTGCCCGTCCAGTTCGCCACGCAGGGTGTCGTTGAAGCGGACTCCCGGAGCGGGCTCCGTCATGGCAGTGCAGGCGGGGTCCTTTGCCAGGCCGGCGGCGGGCATGTCGGCCAGGTAGTTGCGGGCGTCCCTGTACCCCATGCCCATCAGCGTGTCAGCATCCACCCGGCCCAGGTAGAACTCGGGGTCAAGCGGGAGCGGGTGCTCGGGGCGGATCACGTGCAGGACGAATTCCCTGCCCACAGCCCGGGCGGCGTCGAAGTCGGCCAGCAGCGCACCCATGGCGCTCATCTCGATCATGTGGACGTACTGTTCCAACGGCCCGTCACCCCAATATGGCGAGTTGCCGATGCACCAGACCAGCCACACCTCCTCCGCGCCCCGCCGCAGGGCTTCGGCCACATTGGCATCCCGCATCCACACAGCGTCGGTCCAGATGTTCCCGTCGCGGCGCAACGGCGTGAGGAAGATGGGGAGGGACATGCCCGCAGCCATCAGCCCGGCGTCGATCTCCTTGGCATCTATTGCGTGGCACCGTTTGTGGACGAACTCCACCACGTTGAAGGAACCCTCGACGGCGCCCGGTTCCGTTGCGCGCGCACGGATGGTGGCGTCGTTGATTCCCAGTGCGGGGAACACCTTGGTCAGGATGCCATCGGCGTCCCCGATGGCGGGCAGGGCCCACGGCCCCTTGACGTACTGGCCCCATGGCAGGGCAGAGCCGAAGTCCTTGACGTCCACACCGGACCAGCGGGCGCACATTTCCTCGGCGGAGATCCCGGAGAGCAGCATGCCCGCCGTGAGAATGCCCCCGGAGGTGCCGTCCACGTGATGGAACTCCAGGCCCTCTTCTGCGAGCGCTTTGACCACGCCTGCCTGCCATGCAACCCGCATTCCACCACCGGCCAGCACCAGCGAGCGTTTCACGGGGCACGTCCCGGTTGCTGCCCGGTGGTGGTCCGGCGCCAGTAGATGAACAGCAGGACCGCCGTCGCCAGGTCGAAGAAGGCCACCGACAGCGCGATGGGAGCGAACACGCCGGTGAGGACGCCGATTCCCACGGCTGCGAAGGCTCCGGCTTTCTGCACCCCGCACCACAGCACTGTGACCGGTGCGGAGCCGGTGGTGAGCAGGGTGTGGAGGAGTAGTCCGCCGACCACCACCATGAACATCCCCACTGTTCCGAAGAGCTGCCGCGTTCCGGGGGTGTTGTCGGCGCCGAGCAGTTGCAGGAAAGCACCGCCGAACGGTATTTGGCTGGCGCCGGTGAGTACCGTGATGGCGGCGATGGCGGCCAGGACTGCGCGGAGGGGATCGTTGCTCATGCGTAGGATTCCAGGAGCCGTCCGCGGTCCACGATCAGCCACACCATGGCGGCCCAGGTGAGTGTTGAGACGTAGAAGCGGATGTCGTTGAGCATCATCCAGCGTTTGAGCAGGGAGCGGAGTTCGGCGTCGTCGGCGAAGTCTCCGCCGCGGATCCGGACGTTGATGGGGATGATGAGTCCTTGCCCAACCCCGGTGAGGACCAGGATGCCCAGCAGGCAGATGATGGCGGGGATGATCCTGGTGGTGCCCCATTCTGACCAGACCAGGATGCCGCCGGAGATGAACATGACGGGCACCACCACGGTGAAGAACTTGGTGGCGGCGCGGGTGGGGATGCCGAAGTGCATGTCCACGTTGTCGCGTGCCAACGCGTGCCAGGTGGGGTACAGGAAGAGTTTAAGGACCCACATGGTGCCTACGTACATGGTGGCGCCGAAGAGGAAGTAGAGGGCGTTGACCAGGAGGAGCCAGTTCATGGGGTGTTTCCTGCGGATGCGGCGTTCCTGACGCGGGTGCGGTCCGGCGGGGTGAGCCATTGTTGGCTTTGGCCCAGGTCCGTGACGCTGTCCATCATGTTTCCGCCGTTGAGGGCCGCCGCGTCCGCTTCCGTGGGAGCTGTGAGGAACCAGGCCTCGTAGTGGTCATCCAGGACGCCGTGGGCTTGGGGCAGCCAGGCGGTGAAGACGGGTTTGCTTTCCACCTGCAGTTTTTTCAGGGGCTCGACGCCGGGCGCGTCACCGAGGATGAGCCTGGCTTTGGCTTGGGCGCCCAGGGCGATGTCGCCGGTGGCTTCGAAGTAGATGTCGGATTTCCAGAGCATGTTGCGGAACGCGCAGTAGTTGGAGGCTGCGAGTTTGAGGGGCAGTCCCAGTGGACTTGGTGCTGCGGGGCGTTCGATTTCGATGTAGCACCCCAGGTGGCCGTCCTTGTCGTATTGGGCGGAGACGGTGGTGTCCGTGACCACGAAGTCCAGGTTGGCCTGGTGTTTGGGCATGCCCCAGATTCCTTTGCCGCCCTTGACGGAGATTTCGGTGCTGACGGGGAGGTCCACCACGAACTGGCCCAGCTTGAACGTTTTTTGGAAGAGCAGGGGCAGGATGGGCGGGGCGGGCCGGGTGCCATGGGTGATGGCGATGGCCAGGGAGTATTCGATGTATTTGCCGATGTCCGTGGATTTGTAGTTGACCACCGTGACCACCAGCAGTCCTTTGCCACCCAGGCTGAAGGGGCGCATTTCGGAGCCGGGGAGGACGGACGCTGCGGCGCGTTTGTTGATGGGGAAGGCGGCCATCAGTACGGGGGAGTCGTCGGAGTTCACGGGCATGACGTACTTGATTCCGTCGGCGAAGGCGTGCTGGCCGCGGAGCCGCTCCTGCCGGGCGGGGACCGGCGAGGGCACGAGTTTGAGCAGCGGGGTGAGCAGTTCCGTGAGGGTTTTCATGCGTGCAGCTCCTTGGTTCCGTTCAACTGTTGGATGATCACGGGGAAGGTGTCCTGCCAGGCGTGCTCGCCGAAGAACACGTCCAGGTGGCCGTAGCCGGGGATGAGGTGGAGGGAGTCCTTGCCCGGGCGGTGCTTCTGGAAGAACTCGAAGGTGCGTTGCTGGCTTTCGGGCAGGAAACAGAGGTTGTCCAGGCCGGCGATGAACGCGAACCTGGCGTCGGTCCGGGGCGCTTCGGCGGTGTAGTCCATCGGCAGCTCGGGGTGGTTCCCGGCAGCCACCATGTGCCCGGCCTTGATGCTTCGGCCCATTTCTTCGAAGAACGTCACGGGGACTTCCGCGAACTCGCCTTCCAGCCATTGGTGGGTGGCGGCGTCGAGGTTTTCGTGGGACCAGAGGGCCGGGCGGCCGCTGCCGTAGGTGAAGCTGACCATCTTGCAGACGGTGCTGTGGCACTCGTGGTGCGTCGCTTTCACCAGTCCGCGGATTACCCGGGTGAAGTAGCCCTGTGACTTGTAGCCCCATGCCGGGGACAGGTAGGGGGTGAAGATTTTGACGATGGGCGTGAGGTAGTCGATCTTGACCCGGGAGAATGCCGGGACCACGGGATGGAGGGACACGGCGTTGGACACGATGGTGTCCACCTGGGGGAGCAGCCCTGCCACTGCGGACATGGTGAACGAGGTTGATCCTTGGCAGTGGATCACGGCCTTCATGCTTTCGGCGCCGGTTGCCTTGAGAACGTGCTCGACGGCGGCTGGATGGTCGTACACGGCGGCGTCGGCCAGCGTCCAGGAGAGGGGGTCCAGGTCGATGGAGGCCCTCCAGTTCAGCATCCACACATCCCAACCGTCTTCCAGCAGGACATCCACCAGGGTGGTCCGGATGGGCGGCCTGAACAGTTCCGCCCTGACGCCGGAGCCGTGCACCAGCATGACGGGGCCCTTGGTGACCACGGCCGCGGACGTCACGTGGACCAGGTTCAGGGGCGTGTTGTCGCGCGCGCGGAACGGGATGACCTCGGTCCGGTGCCCGGCACGGGTGATGTTCATCAGGTGGTTCCCTTCCGCGCGATGGTGATGGGCTCTTCAAGCAGCCGCACGGCGGGCAGGCCGGACGCCGGGACCAGCCGCACGTCGTCGGACTCCACCAGGTGCCAGTCCCGGCAGACTGTGTCCACCATGAGCGGGTAGATGGTCAGGGAGCCGTCGGCGGCCAGGTGCAGGCGGAGGAAGCCTTTGTGGTCCTCTATGGCTTGGCCGGACATCTTCCACGTGGACACTTCACCGCTGGGAGTCGCCACAATGAAGAGCGCAAACGCTTCACTGCCCACGACCCACCCACCCAGGTACACCACGGCCAGTGCCAGGAGGAAGACCAACCCGTCCGGCCACGTGCCGGGCCAGGGAAGCAGTACTACGACGGCGGCACTCACCGCGAGCGCCGCCAGCTGGTACAGCGCGCCCCGGGCGAAGACGACCACGCCGGACCGGGCCATGCCCGCGGCATGGGAGAGCATCACAACGACGGCCAGCAGGAGCGGCATGGCCAGGACCATGATGCCCACCAGCAGTGGGGTGTTTCCCTGCGTCATGCTGTTGATGCTGTCCAGGAAGGATTCGCCCCTGAACGCGCTGAAGACCGTCCACAGGGCCAGTGCGGCGATCACGTGGACGAGTCCCAGCCACACTCCCAATCCCGGATTCCGGAGGGGAAGCCAATAAGGCGAGAAGGGGTTTGCCAACCGTTTGCCCAGATGCCGCGACTCCGCGGGGCCCGGGAAGGTGGCGGGCGTCCTGGTGAATCGACGGGCACCGGGTCCCTGGCGTTCTTGACGCATCGCGACCGATCCGCTTGCCCCGTCAACCGGCGCGGGGAGGGCCACCTCCTCCGGCAGCCAGTGCGCGTCGGAGAGGTATGCGCCGCCCAGGCCGCAGGTGATCATCTGGGTCCTGGCGGGATCCGCGGGAAAGCCCTGGTCATCGCCGGGTGCCCATTGTTGGTAGCGGGAGTAGTGGTGCAGATCCCCGGAGAGCCACAGCCGGACGCTGGCGCCGGTGGGTTGGAAAGCGCTGGAGCCGGGATCGAAACGGCGGCGGAGGTAGTCCTGTTCAAAGAAATCCACCTGCCCTAATTCGCTGCTGCCGTGGGCCACCTTCACCCAGAAGGGAGCTGCGACACACAGGATGATCGCGTCCCCTGGCTGCAGCTGGAGGGTGACGTTCCGGTAGAAGTAATCCAGCTGGGGCTCATCAATGTACTGGCCCAGTTGGCTGTCCAGGCCCAGGAGCCACCACCCGGGTGTTCCGCCCCCGCCCTTGTCCCCGTCCCCGCCCTTGTCCCCGTCCCTGCCCTTGCCTTGGTCCGGTGCCTTGCCGGTGAGCCGGACGGCGAAGTAGCTGCGCGTCTGGATGGTCCGCCAGGCGCCGATGTTCCGCTGTCGCGTGAAGGTCCGGATGAAGGAGGTGAGGCCGTCATACCAATCGTGGTTCCCGGGGAGGGCCAGCATCACCGGACCCGTTTGGGCGGGGAACGCCGTCCTGTACGGACCTACCATCCGGTCCTGGTACGCGGCAGGAGACGCCACGGGGTACACCTCATCGCCACCCAGTACCAGCAGCCTGCCCCGGGGAAGCTCACGGCCGCCAACGGCCAGGGTGTCCTGGGCCAGCAGGGAGGCCACCGTATACGTGGGGTCGAACCCGTCCCCGAGGTCCGCGGCGTAGTCGATCCACATGTCCGTGGCGGCGGGGCCGGTGTGAAGCTCCGCCGGCCCGGGGAGACCGCGGCTTCCCACGACGGGCTGGGCAGGCTGTCCCGGGGCGGGCAGCCTGTCCAGGCGCAGGTGATCCGACGGGAAACTACCCTCCAGCTCACGCTTATCACCAAAATCAGCGAAAACGGTGGCTGCCATGACCTTCAGCGCCGTCCGTGCCAGCGACATCGGCGAGAGCCAGCGGACCGCTGCCTGGGGAGTGAAACCCAGGACCGCGCGGTGGTCAGCGAGCTCCCTGCTTTTCATTGCTTTGGCTTGAGGGGGACCGGGACGCGGCGCCGGGCACGCCCGTACACCTGCCACAGTTCGCCGCCGAACAGTTTCGCGAATGCCAGCAGGCCCGCTGCCGGCGAAGGACCTTCGGCGCGGAACGTTGTCAGCTGTTTGGCGAAATCCAGCGGACGGATGAAAAGGATGCCCGCGCCGACGATTCCGTCGGTGTCGGTGTGGGTGTCGGTGTCGGATCCGCCTGCGCCGGGTGGCTCCCCGGGCGGTACGTGCCCCCTCAGGATGGTGGCCTGCAGCGTGGTGGTGTCCGGCCAGAGATCGAAACCGGCGTCGTTGCGGATGAGCTTATGGCCGGTGAACGTGAAAGGCGTCCCACCCGGGTCCCGCAACCACAACCGGTACACCATGCGCCTGGCCGTCCTGCCGTCGTCGGACTTGTCCTCCACAAACAGGTTGAACCATCCCCTCTCCACCGGCATGCGGCCGCCGAAATAATCGGCCAGAACATAGCCCCCTGCCGTTGCCGGGTGCAGCGGGTCAGCCACGAACGCCGCCATGTCCTCCGCGGTGATGGTCAGCTCGAACATGATCTTCCGGCTGCGGTCCCGGCCCAGGCTCCGGCCCTTCTCCGGGTCCGTCACGCCCGGGCTGAACCAGCCGTGCATCTGTTCGGTAAACCGCACCGACGTGGGATTCTCTGCTTTCCCGGCGGGTGAGCCCAGGCCACGATCGGCCCGGTCCGGCGCGGCCACGGCGCTCGCAGGCTGCTCGGCCCGGGCGCCCTTTCCCTTGGTGGCATCCGGGGCCAGGGCGCGCGGAGCCAGCGCACCGACGTCGACGACGGCGCCAGCCGCCTTCTGCTGGAGCGGCACCACTTCGTCGTGCCCACCGGGGCCCATGGCATCCGCTGGACGGATGCCCCTGCGCCCGACGGTGCTGGCGCCGGCGAGCATGTGGGCGCAGGCCCGTTCGGCGAAAGCAGCGATGGTCAGGGAAGGATTGGCGCCCACGGGACCCGGCATGGCGGCGCCATCCACCACGAAAAGGCCCGGATAGCCGAAGACTTCTCCGTACTGGTCGCAGACCGCCTCGCCCGGATGCCTGCCCGACGGTGCACCGCCGATAGGGTGCACGGTGATGACGCGCTTGGCCCACCAGAGCGGATTGTCGATGAAATTGCCGTCGAGGTCCCGGGCGATCGATTCCATGGTGGACCGGACCCGGCCGAAGTACTCCTTGGAGGTGGCCATGGTCCAGGCAATGGCGAGCCGTCCATCGCGGAGCGTCATCACGCCGTCCGGGATATCCCTGCCCATGCCCAGCAGCGGCACTGAGCTGGATGACAGCCGTCCGTCACCCAACGCGGCGGCGAGATCGGCAGAGACATTGGACCGTCCGGCGTCGAACAGCCTGTCCTTGAACAGTTGCCCCGCAACTTTGGCGGTCCTCTTGACCGTGGTGCGCAGCTGGGCGGTTTCGATCAGCCAGTTCATGAACGCGGGGTACCCGGCGTCCTCCACGTAGTAGCCACGGCCTTCACCGTCGTCGTCGTTGGAGTCCGGCACCCTGATCGCAGTGGTGATGACGGGTCCTTTGCTGCCGGTCAGCGTCCGCACGCCGGGCCGCGAACCATCGGTGGCCGGAATCTTGGTGTCCATGATGAACGTCAGCAGATCGCCGTTGCCGCTGAACCGGGTGCCCAAGGCGTCGCTAAGGGCCGGGAGGGAGCCCCGGTTGCGGAGCAAGAGGAAATTGGTGCCGAACGTGCCGGCACCAAGGATGAGCCGGCGGCAATGGACGATGCGTTCGGTCAGCAATCCGCCCCGGCGTTCCGGACTGTGCACCACGTACCGGACCTCGTAGCCACCGTGATCCAAGGGCCGGATCCCGCGGACGTCGTGAAACGTCCGGACGTCTGCCCCTTTGCTTGCAGCCGCGGACACGTAGTTGTGGTCCAGGGTGTTCTTGGCGCCGGCGTTGCAGCCGATGTCGCATTCGCCGCTGAGGGTGCAGGTGGTCCGCACCGTCTCCGGTCCGTGGATGCTGCCGTAGTAGGGGAGGGGAAGGGTGCGGTTGGTGCGCGGCAGCGGGTCCGGGCCTGCGCTGAAGGTGACGGCCAGGGGAGGGCGGGAGATGGCCAGCCCAAGGTTGGCCGCGGTGGCCTCCATGGCCAGGGTTTTCGCCGTGTCCTCGTAGGGGTAGGGGACGGGATCAAGCATGGCCTCGGCGGCGTCGTACCAAGGGTCCAGATCCGCGCGGGTAAAAGGCCAGTTTTCGTAGCCGCCACCCGGAATGGGGGACTCAGTCACAAACCATTTCTCGTCCTTGCGGAGCAGCACGTTGGCGTAAATCAGCGAGCCGCCGCCCAGTCCGCTGGACACCAGGCCCTCAGTCCCGCGGAAGGTCCAGGCATCAAAGAGGCCATACAGGCCGCGGTCCGGATCCCAGAAGTTCCGGCCCATTTCCGACGGCGAGCGGGCGAAGCTTCCGGGCGGGTAGGGTTTTCCGCGCTCCATAAGCACCACGGATTCTCCCGCCGCAGCCAACCGCAGTGCCGCGACCGAGCCGCCGAAACCCGATCCGACCACAACGGCATCAACTTTTTCGACGCCGTCGTTCCCGGTCCCCAGACGACCCATGGCCGTTCCTCTCACGGAGAGATTTCGTACAGCCAAACGGAGGGGCCGGGCCTGGCCGAGCGGTGCCTTCGCGGACTATGGGCCTTATGTTCCCACCGGGGAGCGGTTCTGTAAATGATGTGGAGTAAATGGGCAGCTGGCATGATGTCCGCATGAGCCACGTCACATGCGATCTCACCATTTCACTGGACGGCTACGTCGCCGGTCCCCATCAAAGCCTGCAACAGCCACTGGGTGTTGGCGGTGAAAGCCTGCACCGCTGGCAATTCGAGGAACGTGGTGCCAACGCCGCCCACGTTGAAGGCATCCTCGCGGCAGGGGCATTCATCATGGGGCGGAACATGTTCGCTGGTCCGGGACCCGGCCCCTGGGATGCGGGCTGGCGCGGGTGGTGGGATGAGGAGCCGCCCTACCACGCGCCCGTTTATGTGCTGACCCACCATGTGCGCGAGCCCTTGGTGATGGAGGGGGGAACAACCTTCCACTTCGTGGATGAGGGTATTGAAGCGGTCCTGTCCCGGGCGGCGGAGGCTGCCGGCGACCGGAACGTGGCCGTAGCAGGAGGTGCATCCACCGCCCGTCAGTTCCTGGCCGCGGGCTTGATGGACGAGCTGCGGTTGCACATCGCGCCCGTGATCCTCGGCGGAGGTGAACGGCTTCTGGACGGAGTGGGGAACCTGGAATTGGAACCGACATCCGTCAGCGGCACGGGCTTGGTGACGCATGTGACGTACAAAGTGGGTGGGCTTGGGGGTTAGGCGTCGGACACAGTACAGAATTGCGTGAATACAATATTGGATGTACTTTTGCGGCATGGAGACGCTCACCCAGGCACCCGTGCTGGCCAGGTTCGGCTATGCGGTGTCAGACCCCACCCGTGCCCGGATTCTCCTGGCACTTTCCCACGCTCCGTCCTACCCCTCTGACCTCGCCGAGCTGACGGGGGTGTCGCGGCAGAGTATGTCCAACCACCTGACGTGCCTCCGCGGGTGCGGTCTGGTTGTTGCCGTTCCTGATGGGCGGCGGAGCCGGTATGAGCTGGCGGACACCCGCCTCGGTCATGCCATCCAGGACTTGCTTGGTGTCGTCCTCGCAGTGGATCCGGCCTGCTGCGCCCCGGACGGGACTTGCACGGCATGAGTGCACTTCCACAGGCTTCGACTCCACAGGCTTCGACGTCGGACCGCCGGCTCGTTTTGAGGCGGCGTATTCGTCTGTTTGCGGCCGCAACCATTACCTACAACGTCATTGAGGCGGCCGTAGCACTCTGGGCCGGAGGAGTGGCGGACTCCTCGGCATTGATTGGTTTCGGGCTCGACTCCATCATCGAAGTAACCTCGGCGCTGGCGTTGTCCTGGCAGTTCGCCGCAAAGGATCCGGAGCGGCGCGAGCACTTGACCCTGCGGATCATAGCGCTGTCCTTCTTTGCCCTTGCGGCCTTCGTTGCGGTGGACGCGGTCCGCTCGCTGACCGGAGAGGGGGAGGCCCGGCACTCCATGGCGGGAATCGTGATTGCCGCCCTGAGTCTGGCGGTCATGCCCGTGTTGTCCTGGGCTCAACGCCGTGCCGGCCGCGAGCTCGGTTCCAGGACCACGGTTGCGGATTCCAAGCAGACCCTCCTGTGCACTTATCTCTCCGCCGTCCTGTTGATCGGCTTGGTCCTGAACAGCGCCCTGGGCTGGTGGTGGGCGGATGCGGGTGCGGCCCTGGTTATCGCGGGGATCGCGGTCCGGGAAGGCGTCAATGCCTGGCGGGGCGAGGCGTGCTGCGCGGTTCCATCCCGGGATCCCGGCCATGCCGGGGAGGAGGTTGTTGCCCTCGGGGGTTGTTGCGCAGGCTGTGGAGTGGAATCCGCGGGGAAATCCGGCCTGATACCTCTTGCGTCCCGGCCGCACTCCGGCCCAGTCCAGTAAATGTCGCCCAGTCGCTGTACACTCAATTATCGAACATATATTCGAAAAGTGGTGTGTTGTGGGCGTTATCGTCGGCCCCCGTGTGATAGATGCGGGTTTTTCCCTGGTGTCGGTTTTGCTGGCTCCTGTGGCTGTTGCTGCCGGGTACCCTTCCCCGGCGCAGGATTATTTTGACGGTCGGATAGACCTGAATGAGCACTTGATCAAGGATGTGACCAGCACTTTCGTGGTCCGCGTCTCGGGCCAGTCCATGGAAGGGGCGGGCATCAGTGATGGCGACGAGTTGATTGTGAACCGCGCCCTCGAGCCGAAGGACGGGTCCGTCGTCGTCGCTGTCCTGGATGGCGAGTTAACCATCAAGAGGCTGCGTATCACTGACCGCGGCGTGGTGCTCCAGGCTGACAATCCCAGGTTTCCGGATATTAGGGTTGAGGCACTCTCGGAGCTGACCATCTGGGGTGTGGCCACCACGTGCCTGCATCACGTGTAATGCGCGCTTTTCCGTTAAACGGGCAGCCCGTCGAAAAAATCCGGTTCATAGGGCAGCAAGAACTGCGGCCACCTCTTCCAATGCCCCGGGGACCAGCGAGTAGTACGCCCAGGTGCCGCGCTTTTCGCGATGCAGGAGTCCGGCCTCCACCAGGATTTTTAGATGGTGGGACACGGTGGGCTGGCCGAGGTCCAAGGGCTCGGTGAGATCGCATACGCAGGACCCGCCCGATTCGCCTGCTCTGACGATGGAGAGAAGCCGCAACCTGTTGGGGTCGGCCAAGGCCTTGAAGACGAGGGCTTTCTGCTGTGCTTCTTCAGCGTTCATTGCCGGGTTCCCGGACGGGACGCAGCAGTCTGAATCAACCCCGGGCTGAAGAGTTTGCAGAGAGTTCATGTGTCCCATTATGCATGGATTGACATCCATCGATATAGCTGGACATACTTCAATATCGATCTTCATCAATCCAACGCTGAGCTGCACAGGAGACCCGTGAGCACCCGGACCGATACACCGCCCCTCCGCCAGGACGAGGCTGCCGTGGTTGGCAAACTTTCCACCCCGGACCGTTTCCTGCCGGTGTGGATCATCGCCGCCATGGCCCTTGGCCTGCTCTTGGGCAGCTTGATCCCGGGCCTGAACACCGCGTTGGAGGCTGTCAAGATCGGCGAGGTTTCGCTGCCGATCGCGGTCGGGCTGCTGGTGATGATGTACCCGGTCCTGGCCAAGGTCCGTTACGACCAGGCTCACCGCGTCCTGGCCGATCGGAAGCTAATGATCACCTCCCTGGTGATTAACTGGCTCCTTGCCCCGGCCTTCATGTTCGCCTTGGCATGGATCTTTATCCCCGATCTGCCTGAATACCGCACCGGGCTGATCATCGTCGGCCTGGCCCGTTGTATCGCCATGGTGATGATCTGGAACGACCTCGCCTGCGGGGACCGTGAATCCGCGGCCGTGCTCGTGTTCATCAATTCCGTCTTCCAGGTAATCGCCTTCGGCGCGCTCGGCTGGTTCTACCTCCAGTGGCTCCCGTCCCTGTTGGGCCTGCCCACCACCACCTCGGAATTCTCCTTCTGGGCCATCACCGCATCGGTGCTGATCTTCCTGGGCATCCCGCTGCTGGCTGGATTCTTGACCCGCACCGTCGGTGAGAGGGCCAAAGGCCGGGATTGGTACGAGAATAGGTTCCTGCCCAGAATCGGGCCGTGGGCACTCTACGGGCTGCTCTTCACCATCACCCTCCTGTTCGCCCTGCAGGGTGGCACCATCACCTCCCGACCACTGGATGTGGTCCGCATCGCCGTTCCGTTGCTGGTCTACTTCCTGGTGGTCTTCAGCCTCGGCATGGTCCTGGGGCGACTACTGAACCTCGGCTATGCCAAGACCACCACCCTCGCCTTCACCGCAGCGGGCAACAACTTTGAACTCGCCATCGCCGTGGCCATCGGCACCTTCGGCGTCACCTCAGGCCAGGCCCTCGCTGGAGTCGTCGGCCCCCTGATCGAAGTCCCGGTCCTGGTCGCCCTCGTCTACGCCGCCTTGTGGGCCCGCAACCGCTTCTTCATCACTGAGCCAGCTTCCCGCTAATTGTTAGACCCTTGGAGAACACCATGAGCATCGAAACCACCAAGAAGCCCTCCGTCCTGTTCGTCTGCGTCCACAACGCCGGACGGTCCCAGATGGCTGCCGCGTTCCTGACAACCCTGGGCAAGGGCCGGATCGAAGTCCGCTCCGCGGGCTCCCAGCCCGCGGACAAGGTGAACCCCGCCGCCGTGGAGGCCATGGCTGAACTGGGCATCGACATGTCCGCTGAAATCCCGAAGGTCCTCACCACGGACGCTGTGAAGGAATCCGACGTCGTCATCACCATGGGTTGCGGGGACGAATGCCCGTACTTCCCGGGCAAGCGCTACGAGGACTGGGTCCTCGAAGATCCGGCCGGGCAGGGCGTCGAGGCTGTCCGCCCCATCCGCGATGAGATCAAGACGCGCATTGAGGGCTTGATCGCTTCCCTCGTCCCGGCCGCCAAGTAACCCCATCCCGCACACCAAGTACCTTGCGGTACCTTCGTGAGCGCGGAGGTCCAGGCCCGGGCCGGGCCCTCAGTCCCGCGGGGGTGCCGTGGAGGACCGGATCACCAAGTGCGGCATGAGACGCCTGTCCGCTGGGGGTGCGTCCGGGGACCTGAGGCGTTCCAGGGCCACTTCCCCTGCGATGGTTCCCAAGGCTGCTGCCTTCAGGTCCACGGAGGTGAGGCCGATTCCATACAGACTCGAGGTCCGGGAATTGTCGTACCCAATCAGGGAAATATCGCCCGGGACGCTCAATCCCCGGGCGTGGATGGCTTCCCGTGCGCCGAGGGCCAGTTGATCGTTGTGTGTGAAGATTGCGGTGGGCCGGTCCGCCAGGTCCAGCAATTGCGCGGCGCCCCGCTGTCCGGCTTCGTGGGTGAAGTCGTCGGCGGGCAAGGTCAGGGGCGTCAGCCCGGCGTCGTGCATGGTTTTCTCGTAACTCCGGCGCCGGTCCGTGTGGCCGTCGTAGGCGGGTCCCGCCAAGTGCGCGATCCGTCGGTGCCCCAGGGCCAGCAGGTGCTCCGTGGCGGCCGCCGCTCCGGCAATGTCATCCGAATAGACGCTGTCCACGCCTTCCACCGGGCGGGTGACACTGACCAGCGGCACGATGCGCGAGAGTTCGCGTACGCGCTCGTCGGTGTCCAGCAAGGTGGCGGCGATGATGATTCCCACCCTGGCCTCGATCAGCGATTCCAGGGCGCCTTCGTCCACTCCGTCCACAGATCGGGACACGCTGAGGATGAGCCGGTTGCCGTCGTGGGGGAGCGCCAGCCTGACGCCGCTGAGGATGTCGGCGAAGATCTCGTTGCGGATATCCATCAGATGAAGTCCGACGGCGGAGCGGTGCTTGCGTGCCAGATCGGCGGCGACGGCGTTGGGCCGGTAGCCAAGACGTTTCGCCGCGGCGAAGATGGCCTGCTTTGTCTCCTCGCTGACCCCGGGTGCGCCGCGGAAGGCGAAGGAGACAAGGGTCCGCGAGACACCCACTTCCCTCGCAACGTCACTTTGTGTCGCTGGCCGGTTGCGGGGATCAGGTGCCATATTCCCATCTTCGCACGTCGCAAACCGGACATTTGAAGGTATTTGTTAGTTTGACCTTACATTTAAGTCTTTCGCGCGTTAGCCTGATAGTCAGAGCGGGAGTATGGCCCGCACCACAATGACAAAGGAGTCCTGATGTCTGCTACGCAAATGCAGCGGGAAGGTGCCCACGGCGCCGCCCTCCCTCCGCTGACCAACGGGCCGCACCGAAAGCGGCTCGGTCTGGTAGCACTGGTCGCCACCTTCGGCGGCCTCCTCTTTGGCTATGACACTGGTGTCATCAATGGCGCACTGAGACCCATGACCGCCGAGCTGGGTCTGACGGCCCTGACGGAAGGAATCGTCACCAGCTCGTTGCTCTTCGGTGCCGCCCTGGGAGCAGTCGGTGGCGGCCGCCTGTCCGATTCGTGGGGGCGCCGCAAAACCATCATTCTGCTCGCGGTGCTCTTCTTGGCGGGAACTCTTGCATGTGTGTTTGCCCCCTCCTTCGAAATCATGGTGGTGGGACGCCTCATTCTGGGCCTGGCTGTGGGCGGGGCCTCAACGGTGGTTCCGGTGTTCCTGGCCGAGCTCGCCCCGTACGAAATCCGCGGATCCCTGGCGGGCCGGAACGAACTGATGATCGTGATCGGCCAGCTGGCCGCCTTCATCGTCAACGCCATCATTGGCAACATCTGGGGTGAATTCGGTGGAGTGTGGCGCGTCATGCTGGCCGTGGCCGCACTGCCGGCCATCGCCTTGTTCTTCGGCATGCTGCGGATGCCCGAATCCCCCCGATGGCTGATCTCCAAGGGCCGCTGGGAGGAAGCGCTCACGGTCCTCAAGACCATCCGCTCGGTGGAGCGGGCCGAGGCTGAAATGGCCGACGTCAAGCAGCTCGCCGATGAGGAGCGTGCCTCCAAAGCCACGTCCTGGGCGGCGCTGAAGGACAAGTGGATCCTCCGCATCATCCTGGTGGGCATCGGATTGGGCGTGGCTCAACAGCTGACCGGCATCAACTCGATCATGTACTACGGCCAGTCAGTGCTGGTGGAAGCCGGTTTTGACTCGAATGCTGCCCTGATCGCCAACATTGCCCCCGGCGTCATTGCAGTTGTTGGTGGCGTTATTGCCCTCTCGCTGATGCAGCGCATCAACCGCCGCACCACACTGCTGGTGGGCTTCACCCTGACAACGGTGTGCCACTTCCTCATCGGCATCGCCTCCGTGGTCCTGCCCGTGGGGAACGAGGCCCGACCGTTCGTGATCCTCTTCCTGGTGGTGGCCTTCGTCGGTTCCATGCAGACGTTCCTCAACATCGCCGTCTGGGTCATGTTGTCCGAGATCTTCCCGCTGCATGTCCGCGGCTTCGCTATTGGCCTTTCGGTCTTCTGCCTGTGGATCGCCAACGCTCTGCTGGGCCTGTTCTTCCCCACCCTGGTTGCCGGAGTGGGCATCACGGGCACGTTCTTCCTCTTCGGAGGAGTAGGGATCCTGGCCTTGATCTTCATCTACACGCAGGTTCCCGAAACGCGTGGGCGCACCCTGGAAGCCTTGGAGGAAGATGTCACCACCGGCGCCATCTACACCGTGCACCGCAAGGATGCCCACTAGGGTTCACCAAGTCTTGGTTGCCGATCTGTCGTGGGGACAGGTCGGCAACCTTGGTTTAACGCGTGGTTTACGTCAGGGCTGTTGGGTGCCAGTGCAGTTGGGTATCAGTGCAGTTGGGTGTCAGGGGCAGTGGTCCGCCAGGAGTGGAACGGGATCGTCAACCCGCTCCGGGTGGGTGCGCACACCAGCGGCCCCGCGAAAGCCGTCAGCCCTTCAGCCAGGGGCGCCACTCGAACCAGTTGCAGGGACTCCCCGCTCAGGCCGGCCCGGACTGTCACAGCATCGCCCGACCGGCTGACGCGAACCACCACTCGCCGCCCGGCCCAGTCCGGCACCGGTGCCAGCGACCAATCGGACACGCCATCGGTCACCACGGCGCCCACTTGCGCCGCTCCGTCCGCAAACTCCACACCTGCCTTGATCCAGTGCTCGCCGCCGACACGGATAAACACTCCGGCTTGGTCAAACTGCGCAGAGAAGTCTGCCGTGAATTCCACCTCTACTGCGCTGTCCTGGGGGAGCGGAGCCAGCAGCGCATGCTCTGAGGCGTGGATGAAACCATAAGAAGTGATGCGCCAGGCATCGCTGCCCTCCACCGCCGTCACCAGCAGTTCACCGTCACGCTCGACGACGGATGCCGGTTGGTTGGTCCAGTCACCTTCAGTCCAGGGCACGGTTTCAGTCAAGGGCGCGGTGCTCATGGGTGCAGACTCCTTTTGATGGGCGGTCACTTTATGAGGGGCCATGGTGGCTTCCCTCACGGTACCCGTTATCCACAAGGGGCAGGAATCCGGGGCTATCTTGTCGGGGCCCGGAGGTACAGTGGAGTTATTCGAACATATCTTCGAATTCACGGCGCGCCTGTCCGGAAAACCTGGGCGCGTCTGCTAGACGCTGCTGCACCAGGAGGACCATGTCGAAGCCAGCACTCATGCGGCACATGCCGGAGATTGCCCACGTGGACATCAACTGCTTTTACGCCTCTGCCGAGCGGGCCTTCAATCCCGCGCTGGAGGGCAGGCCCCTGATTGTGCTCTCCAACAATGATGGCTGTGCGGTCACCAGGTCCCCAGAGGCCAAGAAACTCGGCATCGGGCTCGGGGACCCCTGGTTCAAGTTGGCACCCAGGGCCAAAGAGTGGGGTTTGATCGCTTTGTCCAGCAACTACGAACTCTATGGGGACATCAGTTCCCGGGTCATGGAGCTGCTGGGGCGCTACTCGGCCTGGCAGGAGGTGTACTCCATTGACGAGGCGTTCCTGGGCGTCAAGGGCTCCCCGGAGGATCTCCTTGCCCTGGGCCGCACCATCAAGGACGCGTGTTACCGGCACGTTGGAGTTCCTGTCTGCGTGGGCATCGCCCGCACCAAGACCTTGGCCAAGCTGGCCAACAAGTGGGCCAAGCACAACCCTGCCTTCAACGGCGTGTGCCGGTGGGACTCGGTGCCACTTGCCCAGCGCGAGGCCCTGATGGAGCGATTGTCCGTGGTGGAGATATGGGGCGTCGCCACGCGGCTCACCAAAAGGTTGAACGCCATCGGCATCTTTTCCATCATGGATCTGGTGCGCGCCGATCCCGTGGCACTCCGTGACAAGTTCTCCATCGTCATGATGCGCACCGTCCTGGAGTTGCAGGGAACGGCCTGCATCCCCATGGAAGAAGAGCGCATAGGGCGGGACCAACTGATCTTCTCCCGCTCTTTCTCCACGCCCATCACCACCTCGGCGGGAGTGCGCCAAGTCCTCAGCGTCTACGGGCAGATGGCCAGCGCGCGGCTGGCCAAACACCACCTCCAGGCAAAATTACTGACCGCATTCGCGCAGACCTCCGTCTACAACCCCCATGACAAGTCCTTCCCCGCAGTCAACGTTGCCCTTCCCATGCCAACATCTGACCCCGTGCTGCTGACCAAAGCCGCACATGCGTTGCTGCCTAAAATCGTGGAGGGTGTCCGGTACGCCAAAGCCGGGATCATGGTGACGGACCTTCGTCCTACCGGAAACCAAAGGCCGTTGGAGATCTTCGAGAACCGTCATGAGGAACGGGGGATCGGTCCACTGCTGGAAGACGTGAGCATGCGGTATGGTCGGGGCTCCATCGGGCTGGGGCACGCAGGCATCAAAGGCGGCCCGGACTGGTCCATGAAGCGCGCCAGGCTCAGCCCGAGGTACACCACGCACTGGGATGAGCTCCCGCTGGTGAAGGCGGCCTAGGGTGGCCGCCCCACCAGCGGTTTCAGGCCCTCAGGCGGTAGCCGCGCTTCACCACGGTCTCAACAAGCTTGCCATCGGGCAGGGAGGACCTCAGCCGGCTGACCGTCATGTCCAAGGCGTGGACGGATCCGCGCAGGTCCAGCAAGTCAGAGAGCGCTTCGCGGGAGAGGACCGCTCCACCCGCACCCAGCAGAGCACGCAGGAGCAGCAGGGGTGCTGGAGCCAGATCCACTACTTCGCCATTGATCCGCAGGCACCGTCCGCGCAGCTCGATCGTGGCATTCCTGGTCTCCAGGCGCCGGACATGGTTCAGGGACAGGTGCTCGGTGACCAACCGGATGAGTGCGCCCATGCGGTACCGGTCCGGAATCAATGGCGACAGGCCGGCGTCCACCAACGGTTGGGCGGTCACCGGACCCACCACGGCAACTGTTACCGGTCCTTTGAGGGCTTCTATGAGCTGGCGGTACAGACCCATCTCATGCGCAGTACTCCACATCGCGTCAACGGCGGGAGCGCTGGTGAACGTCAGGACATCGAGGTTTCCGCTGCAGACGGCCTCGATCAGCCGCGGCAGTTTGTCCTCGCCGTCGGGTTTGACCCAGCGGTACGGCGTCACGGTCAGGACTCTGGCGCCGGACATGCGCAGCCGCTCCAACTGCCGTACGTCGGTGTACCCGTGGAGTTGGACAGCCACGGTTTTCCCGCGGACGCCCTCCACCAGCAGCATGTCCACCAGCGTCGCCGTGGTTTCGTCGCTGCTGATTCCGACGTCGGCCAAGCCGGCAGCGCGGACCGCGCCGCGGGCTTTGGGTCCCCGGACGAACATCCGGCAGGCGGACAGTGTTTCCAGCAGCTGCTCGCCAATGCCGAAGGAGTCGGCAGCCTCACACCAGCGGCGCATGCCGTAAGCGGTGGTGGCGATGCAGATGTCCGGCTTGGCCTCGATAATCGTCCTGGTGTCCTCGATCAGCACCATGTCCTCCTGGACAGGAGCGATCTTCAGCGCAGGAGCGTGCAGAACGCTTGCCCCGCGGCGTTCCAAAGCTTCAATGAGGTCGCGGGACCGGCGGTGGGACGTGACACCGATCCGGAATCCGTCCAGGGGGGAATCAGGGGATTCGGTGGGTTCCGGGGCAGGGCTTGTTCCCGGGACTTCGAGGGCGCGTGCAACAGTCATGGGTATCTACCTTCAGGCTTCAAGGAGCGAAGCTGCAAGTCGGTCCAGCTCGGCGGAGGCTTCGGCATGGTTCCGGTTGGCCTCAGCCACCCTCACAACCTCGCCGATCACCAGCACTGCCGGGTTGGTGCAGCCGATGGCTGCTGTTTCGATGGTGCCCAAATCTGCAATCGTGGTGCGCTGGCCGGGACGGTAGCCGCGTTCCACCACAGCCATGGGCATGTCCTTGGCCATGCCCGCCCGACGCAGGCCGGCCGCCATCTGTGGCAACGTACCAATGCCCATCAGGACCACGATTGTCCCGCCCAGACGGGCCAGGTGGGTGTGTTCCCGCTCAGTCAGGGGAGCATGTCCGGACACCACTGTGAACATGTGGCTCACCTCGCGGTGCGTTACCGGGATGCCAGCCGCGGCGGGAACAGAGATGGCGCTGGTGACACCGGAAATCACCCGGACGGGGATGCTGGCCGCGACGCAGGCCGCCACTTCCTCCCCGCCGCGTCCAAACACGTAAGGATCTCCGCCCTTGAGCCGGACCACGTTCAGGCCGGACAGTGCGGCCTCCACCATGAGCTTCTCAATGTCGCGCTGTGTCACCTTGTGCAGGCCGGGTTGCTTGCCCACATCCACCAACTCCGCAGAGGTCAGTCCGGCGAGCTCCTGGTAGGGAGCCAGGCGGTCGTAAAACACGACGTCGGCGTCCCGCAAGGCGTTCACCGCACCAACGGTGAGCAGATCCAGGGCTCCGGGACCGCCTCCCACCAGCGTTACGTGGCCTTCCGCTCCGGCTGCCGGTTCGGTGGCAACAGGAATCCCGTCCTTGAGGCAGCGTTCCACCAACGGACCCCAGCCTGTGCCGCCGTCGTCGATCACCGCCACCAGGAAGGGACGTTCAGGCATGCTGTCGGCCCCTGTTCCGGCCCCGGCAGTGGCCCCGGGTTCGGTCAGGTGGATGACGGTGGCTCCGGCGGACCGGTAGCGGCGGACTGCCTGGCGGGCGGCTTTTTCGGATCCTGCCACCAGTACTTCGCGGCCGGTGAGATCAATGGTGAGCTGCATGGGTTCCCCTTGTTATTCGCTGCGTACCGGGATGGTGGAGGCGATCAGCACGCCACCCTTTTCTTCGTTGGTGGCGGGCCGGATCTGGCCGCGCTCCGGTACGAAGGAGATGGACTCGTCTTTCTGGTCCGGGGCGTTCACGAAAGAACGGAAACGGCGCAGGCGCTCAGGATCCTTCAGGGTTTCAGCCCATTCATCCTGGTACGTGTCAATGTGCTTGGCCATGGCGGCTTCCAGCTCCTCGGCGATGCCCAAGGAGTCGCGTACCACCACGTCCTCTACGTGCTTGATGTCGCCGTCGAGCTCTTCCTGCCAGCGCGCGGTGCGCTGGAGGCGGTCGGCCGTGCGGATGTAGTACATCAGGTAGCGGTCGATGTACTTCAGGAGGGTTTCATCGTCCAGGTCCTTGGCGAGCAGTTGTGCGTGGGCCGGGGTGGCGCCACCGTTTCCGCCCACATACAGGTTCCATCCGTCAGCGGTGGCGATGACGCCAACATCCTTGCCGCGGGCTTCGGCGCATTCCCTGGCGCAACCGGAAACACCCATCTTCAGCTTGTGCGGGCTGCGAAGTCCGCGGTACCGCAGCTCCAGGGCGATGGCCATCTGCACGGAGTCCTGCACTCCAAAACGGCACCATGTGGAGCCGACGCACGACTTCACGGTCCGCAGGCTCTTTCCGTAGGCCTGGCCGGATTCGAACCCGGCGTCCACCAGTTCCTTCCAGATGTCCGGCAGCTGCTCAAGGCGGGCTCCGAACATATCGATCCGCTGCCCGCCAGTGATCTTGGTGTAGAGGTTGTACTTCTCGGCAACTGCGGCGATCACACCCAGGCCCTTCGGGGTGATTTCACCACCGGCAATCCGGGGAACAACGGAGTAGGTTCCGTCTTTCTGCATGTTCGCCAGCGCGCGGTCGTTGGTGTCCTGGAGAGCACCACGTCCTGCATCCAGAACGTAGGCGGAGTGCTGGCTGGCCAGGATGGAGGCAATGGTCGGCTTGCAAATATCGCAACCGGCGCCGGTACCGTACTTGGCCATGATGTCCTCAAAGGACGTCAGCTCCAGAACCCGGATGGCGTCGAAGAGTTCCTGCCGGGAGAGGCTGATGTGCTCGCACAGGGCCTTGGATACTTCGATGCCGGACTTGGTGAGTTCACCCTCCAGCAGCTTCTTCAGCATGGGTACGCAGGAACCGCACTGTGTGCCGGCACGGGTGCAGCCCTTCAGCTCGCCCAGTTCCTGCACAGGAGCGCTGCCCTCGCATGCGCCGCAGCCATTGATGGTGTCGCGGATGGTGCCGGCGGATACGTTGTTGCAGGAACACAGGATTGCATCATCGGGGAGTTCCGTCTCCGGAGCCTCGCCGCCACCGGCAGCCGTCAGGTAGGCGCCGGGCTCTGCCGGAAGCTCGCGGCCAAGCAACGGACGCAGGCTCATGTACGGGGAGGCATCGCCCACGAAGATGCCACCCAACAGGGTCTTGGCATCGTCAGTGGTCACAATCTTCTGGTAGACGCCACGGGCAGGGTCGGCATACACAATTTCCAAGGCATGCTCGGTCCGGGCGAACGCGTCACCGAAGCTGGCTACATCAACGCCGGACAATTTCAGCTTGGTGGCCGTGTCAAAGCCAGGGAACGTCGCCTCGCCACCGTGCAGCCGGTCCGCGACGATCTCCGCCATGGTGTTGGCAGGAGCCACCAAGCCCAAGCACATGCCGCCAAAGTTGGCCACCTCGCCGATGGCCCAGATGCCGTCCACTTCCGTGGCACAAAAATCGTTGATGACCACGCCTCCGCGCTGGCCAAGGCTGAACAGCTGCTCTTCGCCCTCGGCAGCGCGGAAAAGGTCGTCGCGGGGACGTACGCCAATCGCCACGATCACCAGGTCCGCTTCAATGGTGCGGCCATCAGCCATCAGAACGCCGGTGACGTTGCCGTCGTCGTCCGTGACAACCTCGGAGGGGAAAACCCCGCCGTGGACCGTGAATCCCTTGGCTTCAATGAGTCTGCCCAACGCCTGGCCTGCGCCCTCATCCAGCTGGGTATTCATCAGCCAGGGCGAGCCGTTGATGACGATCGGAGTCGCGCCCAATTGCTCGGTTCCTGCCGCGGACTCAAGCCCCAGGAGGCCTCCACCAATGGTGACGGCTTTAACCTTGCGGCCCAGCTTCGCGGTCAGTTGGGCAATGGCCTTGTTGATGGCCCACACGTCTTCCAGGGTCCGGTACACGTGGGTGTGCTCCGCCCCGGGGATGGGCAGTCGGGCCGCATCCGAACCCGATGCCACCACCAGATGGTCGTAGCCGTACTCAGCGCCGGACGCCGTGGCCACACTCTTCGCCGCTATGTCAATGGAGACGGCGCGCTCGGCGGTCTTCAACTGAAGCGCCTGGTGGTCCCACATGGTCGCGTTGCCCAAGGTGAGGTCCACGCCTGTCTCGGTGAGGGCCTTGCTCAACGCCACGCGGTCGTAAGGGAGGTGGTTCTCTTCGGTGAGAACTGTTACCTGCCACCCTTCAAGGCCCCGGTTGTACATGGCATCGGCAAAGCGGTGGGCAGCGGGACCGCCGCCAACCACCACCACGCGGCGCGGGGTCTTTGTGCTTGAAGTGTGTCCGGTCACTGGTGGGCCTTTCGCAGTTGTTGCAGACGGATCTCCGCAACTCGTGGTTCCACCCTAGGGACGCGCAGTTTCGCTTCAGTTTCCCTTATGTTTCGTGATCTTAACTTCTGCATCACAAAAGCATTTCCCGCTGCGTGAGGTCTCTTTTACCAGCCGGACATAAACCTGCGGCTCCTGTGAAACACCAAAGCCCTAGCGTGGGGAATGGCCGCAAATGCGGCCGGTCCGGGAGTCGTTGGCGGAAAGAGCCGGCACCCGGACGCAGCGAGAGGGGCTGAAATGACTGTCATCTTGGATCGTGCCGGGAACCTGGACCGTGCCGGAAACCATGGGGAACCATCCACCACCTGGCACAGGGTGTGCCCTTTGGACGAGCTGGAGCCGGCATGGGGTGAGGCCGCACTTGTATCCGGCAGGCAAGTGGCGCTGTTCCGGGCCGGCGCTGCGGAGGTCTTCGCCGTGGACCAGCAGGACCCTGCCACGCTGGCCAACGTCATGGCCCGCGGCATCATGGGATCCCGCGGTACCCGGCCCACCATCGCCTCGCCGTTGCACAAGGAGGTCTACGATCTGGAAACCGGTGAGTGCTTCACCAACCCGGAACTGCGCCTTGCTGCCTTTGCTGCCCGTGTGGTGGACGGGCATGTGGAGATCGAACTCTAGAGGCCCAGTGCTTCCCGGACATCACGCAGGACATCGTCCAGGGAGGTCCTGGCAGCCTGGCGTGCCGCTGCCAGTTCTGCTGCCGAGTCCACCGGCTGGATGACCTCCAGGTAGCACTTGAGCTTGGGCTCGGTCCCGCTGGGACGGATGATGATCCGGCTCTGGTCCCGTGTGAGGTACAGCAGGCCATCCGTGGGCGGCAACGCGTCGCTACCCTCCGCCAGATCGGTGAACACCTCCACTGCGGAGTCCCCGAAGGTCTCCGGCGGGTTGACGCGCAAGCGGTTCATCATGGCGTCCAGGAGTCCGAGGTCTGCCACGCGGATGCTCAATTGGTCGCTGGCGTGCAAGCCGTGCACCAGGTAGAGCTCATCCAGGGTGTCGAAGATGGTCTTGCCGTCGGCCTTGGCCGCTGCAGCCAGCTCGGCAATCAGCACCGCCGCGGAAATTCCGTCCTTGTCCCGCACCAGGTCCGGCGCCACGCAATAACCCAGGGCTTCTTCGTACCCGTAGGTGAGCCCGGGTACCCGCGAGATCCATTTGAAGCCGGTCAGCGTCTCCTCATGGGAGTAGCCGGCAGCGGCGGCGATGCGGGCCAGGAGCCGGGACGAAACAATGGAATTGGCGAAGACTCCGCTGGGGGCTTCTTCCCCGGAGGCTGCCGCCAAGCGCGCCACCACGTGGGCGCCAAGGAGTGCTCCCACTTCGTCGCCCCGGAGCATGCGCCAGGCTCCCGTGGTGGGATCCACGGCGGCGACCGCCGCGCGATCGGCGTCGGGGTCGTTGGCCAAAACCAGGTCCGCGCCGGCCTCAGCGGCCGCGGCCAAGGCCAGGTCCAACGCCCCGGGTTCTTCCGGATTGGGGAACGCAACGGTGGGGAAGTCAGGGTCCGGTTCTGCCTGTTCGGCCACCAGTGCGACGTCCGTGAACCCGGCGGCGTTCAGGACGGACACTGCGGTGTCCCCACCCACGCCGTGCATGGGCGTGAGCACAATTTTCAGGTCGCGTGCGGGGAAATGTTCCCGGTCCACCAGCCCGGCCACGGCAGCCTGGTAGTCCGCCGAGATGGAAGTGGGCAGTACGGACCAGCCGGCGTCGGCCAATTCGATCGACTCCAAGCCGCCCACGGCGGAAATCTTCGCAGCGATCTCTGTGTCGTAGGGGGCCACGATCTGTGAGCCGCGGCCGCTTTCGGCCACTGCGTGCCTGCCCAAATAGACCTTGTAACCGTTGTCCTGCGGAGGGTTATGGCTGGCTGTGACCATCACACCGCCGTCGCAATCCAGGTTCTTGACCGCGTAGGCCAGCAGGGGAGTCGGCAACGCGGCCGGCATGAGGAAGGTTTCGATTCCCGCAGCGGTGAAAATTGCCGCTGTTTCTTCCGCGAAGATGTCTGAGTTATACCGCGCATCGAAGCCGACGACGGCGCGTGGCCGCGTCCCCGGGGCCGCGGCGTCCACCGCTTCGGTGAGGAAGGCGGCCAAGCCGGCTGCCGCCCGGCGGACCACAACCCGGTTCATCCGGTTGGGCCCGGGCCCAAGTGCTGCGCGCAACCCGGCGGTGCCGAATTGCAGGGTGCCGTTGAAGCTGTCGCCGAGCTCCTGGGCCGCCGCTGCGTCACCGTCTGCGGCGAGGTCAGTCAACTCGACCAAGGCTTGGGACGTTGCCGGGTCGGGGTCTTGGGAGGCCCACTGCCGGGCGTCGGTGATCAGCTGTTCAAGGGCGGCATCGTTGGATGTCATAGGGACAAAACTATCCTTATTGCGGATTCAAAGGGCAACGCGGGTCAGGATATGGTCCGGAAACCGGGTCGCAATGGACCATATCCGTCCCCACCGGTTCAGAGCTTGGCGATGATTTCCGCCAGGAGCTTGGAAATGCGCTTGCCTGCTGCCTGCCCGGCTTCCAGGACTTCTTCGTGGCTCAACGGGACCGGGCTGATGCCTGCGGCCAGGTTGGTCACCAGGGAGATGCCGAATACTTCCATGCCTGCGTGCCGGCCGGCGATTGCTTCCAACGCCGTGGACATTCCCACCAGGTCCGCGCCGATCCGCTTGGCGTACTGCACCTCGGCCGGGGTCTCGTAGTGGGGGCCGGTGAACTGCGCGTACACGCCCTCCTGCAGCGACGCATCCACTTCACGGGCGAGCCCGCGGATGCGCGACGAGTAGAGGTCCGTCAGATCCACGAAGGTGGCGCCTTCCAAAGGGGAGGTGGCGGTGAGGTTGATGTGATCGCTGATCAGCACAGGGGTGCCGGGGTTCCAGTCTTCATTCAGGCCGCCGCAACCGTTGGTGAGCACCAGGGTCTTGCACCCGGCGGCCGCTGCGGTCCGGACACCGTGCACCACCGAGCGCACCCCACGACCTTCGTAGTAGTGGGTCCTTGCCCCGAGCACCAAAGCGCGCTTGCCCTCTTTTGTCAGGACGGACCGGATGGTGCCCACGTGGCCCACCACAGCGGGCTTGTGGAAGCCCGGCACCTCGGAGGCGTTGAGGGTGGCGGTGGTTTCACCGATCAGGTCGGCAGCTTCGGCCCATCCCGATCCGAGCACCAACGCTACGTCGTGGGATTCGATGCCGGTTTCTGCGGCAATGAAGTCTGCGGCTGCTTTCGCGGCCTCGAAGGGGTCTGTGTTCATCAGCTCAGTGTTACTCACTGGTACACGCTACCCCGCGTTTGCAGGACTTTGGTAGGACTGCAGCCCCGGTGAGGCTTGGCTGACTGGCAGGCTGGGCGGCAATGAGCGAGAATTGAGGACTGTGACCACCCAAGTTGACTTCAGTGCCCCCCGTATCGCGATCCTGGGAGGTGGTCCCGGCGGATATGAAGCTGCCATGGTTGCCGCCTCGTTGGGAGCGCACGTCACCATAGTGGAAAGGGCGGGCCTTGGCGGCTCAGCTGTGCTGACCGACGTCGTGCCGTCCAAAACCCTCATTGCCACCGCTGACCTCATGACCCGCGTAGGCGAGGCTGGTGAGCTGGGAGTGAAGTTCGACAGTTCGGCTTCCAAGCCCCATGCGGACCTCAAACACATCAACGACCGCGTCCTGAACCTTGCCCACGGGCAGTCCGAGGATATTCGCGCAGGACTTGAGCGCCTGGGCGTCGAGATCGTCATTGGCTCCGGCACCTTGCTGGACAACAACACCATCGAGGTCCTGACCATCGATGGCACCCGCACCATCGACGCTGACGCCATCCTCCTTGCTGTCGGCGCACACCCCCGCGAACTGCCCACGGCCCGGCCCGACGGCGAGCGCATCCTTAACTGGGCGCAGATCTACAACCTGGATGAACTTCCGGAAGAATTGATCGTGGTGGGTTCCGGCGTGACCGGTGCCGAGTTCGCTTCCGCCTACAACGGCCTTGGTTCCAAAGTCACGCTGATCTCCAGCCGCGATCAGGTGCTTCCCGGTGAAGATACCGATGCCGCCAAGTTGTTGGAAGGCGTTTTTGAACGGCGCGGCGTCCGCGTCCTGTCCCGCTCGCGTGCCAATGCCGTTGAGCGGACGGACGACGGCGTCAAGGTCACCTTGGGTGATGGCTCGGTGGTGACGGGTTCGCACTGTTTGGTGTGTGTTGGTTCCATTCCTAACACCGCGGGACTGGGCCTTGAGGAAGCCGGCGTGACGCTGACTGAGTCCGGCCACATCAAGGTGGACGGTGTTTCCCGCACCACGGCCCCCAACATCTACGCGGCCGGCGACTGCACCGGAGTGTTTGCGCTGGCGTCGGTTGCTGCCATGCAGGGCCGTATTGCCATTGCGCACTTCATGGGTGATGGTGTGAAGCCGCTGAAGCTCAACCAAGTGGCATCCAACATTTTCACGTCCCCGGAGATTGCTTCCGTGGGCGTTTCCGAAGCAGATCTGGCATCCGGCAAGTACCAGGGTGACGTGGTGATGCTGTCCCTGCTCAGCAATGCGCGGGCCAAGATGCGCAACACCAAGGATGGCTTCGTTAAGATTATTGCCCGCAAGGGCTCCGGCACCGTGATCGGTGGCGTGGTGGTTGGTCCGAATGCTTCCGAGCTGATCTTCCCGATTTCCGTGGCCGTGACGCAGAAACTCCACGTGGACGATGTGGCCAGCGCCTTCACGGTCTACCCGTCGCTGACCGGTTCCATCTCCGAGGCCGCACGCCGCTTGCACGTCCACATGTAGCTTCTGGGTTTGCGGCTCCGCGTCCCCAAGAGCGGCGTCACGCAGCAGCAGCCTGGAAGTGCTTCTCGATGATGCCCTTGATGTCCTCGTGGCATCCGCCGCAGCCCGTTCCGGCCCTGGTTGCTTTGGAAACATCGGCTACTGAGGAGCATCCCTCTGCCACGGAGTCCCCGATGCTGGCAGCGCTCACCCCGGCGCAACGGCACACGGTCCGCTGGGGATCGTTGGCCGTGGCCCCGGAGGGCTGGTCGGGGCCGTCCAGGCGGAGCAGCAATGACCGGTCCGCGGGCAGCTCGGAGGAACGCTCAAAGAGCACCACCAGTTCAGCAGCAGTCCGTGGCATGCCCACTGCCACCAGGCCCTCCAGGACCCCGCCGCGGGTGGTCATTTTGACGTACCGGCCGTGTTCCGGGTCCGCCCACTGGGAGACCTGGCGGCGTTCCCGTCCGGACGTCGCTCCTGCTTCCAGCAACTCTTCGTCCCAGGGGTCGGCGTCGTTGTCGCCGGCCACAGCGAGGTTGATGCCGCGGGCTTTAAGGACCACGACGCCGGGCTTCTCCAGCGGCAGGGGGTCCAAGGCGTCAGCGGTTTCCTGGCCGTCCCGGGCCAGGACCACGAGGTATTCGGCCAACCATTCGGCCTGGCGCCAGCCCGGACCTACCAGGCCTGAGGGTCCGGATGCGGAACGGCAGTCCGTGCAGGATGGATCGGCGCAGCGTACTTCGGCACAGTCACCGATCGCGAACATGTGGGGCTCATGATAGGTCCGCAGATGGTGGTCCACCAGGATGCCCTGGCCAACAGGGAGCCCACAGCCTGCCGCCAACTCGATCCGCGGACGCACGCCGCAGGAGAGCACCAGCAAGTCACCGTCGATCGCGGACCCGTCGTCAAGGAGCAGCGCGGAGAAGGATCCGCCGGGGCCGGCGGTCTCCACCCCGGTGGAGCGGGCATTGCCGGCCATGCGGACACCGCCCGCGCGCATGCTTGCCGTCAGGACCGATCCGCTGCCCCGGTCGATGCTGCGGCCCAACGGAAACCGCCCATTGTGCACCACCGTTGCCCGGGCGCCCTCCTCCGCTGCGGCCAAGGCGGTCTCCAGGCCCAGGACCCCGCCGCCCAACACCACAATGCGCTGACCGGCGGAAACTGCTGTGCGCAGCACCTCTGCGTCGTGAAGGTCCCGCAGGGTGGTGACGCCGGGAGGCAGGACGGGGTGGGCCGGATCAGGATTCAGTCCGGTGAGGTTGGGGATGACAGGGCGGGAACCGGTGGCGAAAACCAGCCGATCGTAGTGCTCGGTGGCCCCGTCGGAGAGGACCACGTTCTGCCGGGCACGGTCGATCCGTTTCACTTCCACGCCCAACCGCACCTGGACGCCGTCGGACTCCAACTCAGCGGCGTCCGCCATGGCGAGGGCCGCCGCCGAGGTGCGGCCGACGCCCAGTTCGGCAACCATCACACGGTTGTACGCGGCCTCGGCTTCTTGTCCTACAACCAGGAGCTGGACCAGGCCGGAACGAACGGACGGAAGGAGTTCATCCACCAAGCGGGAAGCCACGGGGCCAAATCCCACAACAACAATGCGCTCACTCACAATGCCTCCTTGGCGTTGGGAAGGGCTCCGGCAGCTACCGGTACGGGCGCGGCAACCGCACGCCGGACCCATACCCTGCTGGTCTTGAATTCGGGCATCCCGGAGATCGGGTCGGTCGCAGCTTCCGTGAGCCTGTTGGCGTTTTCGTGGCCCGGAAAGTGGAAGGGCAGGAACACGGTGTCGGGCCGGACGGTGGTGCTGAGCTCTGCGCGGCAGAGGACCTCGCCCCGGTCATTGACCACGGTGGCGTAGTCGCCGTCGGCAATGCCGCGGGAGGCCGCCGTCGAGGGGTGCATGACCAGCCGGGCCTGGGGCTGGGCGGACAACAGTTCGCTGACGCGCCTGGTCTGGGCCCCGGATTGATAGTGCTCCAGCAACCTGCCGGTAGCGAGGGACAGCGAATCGTCGGCGTAGGAGCGGGCGGCCCGCTTGGACGGGGTGACGGGCACCAGCACGGCACGGCCGTCGGCATGGGCAAACCCGTCAGTGAAAAGCCGAGGAGTTCCGGTGGAGCCTGCGGGGAAGGGCCAGTAGGCGGCCTCGCCGCGGTCCAGCATGGCGTAGTCGATTCCCGAGTAGTCGGCCAGGCCTCCGGCGGAGGCCAGGCGCAGCTCTTCGAAAACGGTCTCCGGGTCATCGCTGAACGTGGAGGGGGCGTCCAGGCGCTCGGCCAGGCGTGCCATGAGCCACAGCTCGCTGCGGACGCCCGGGGGAGGCGTCAGCGCTTGACGACGCCGGATCACCCGCCCTTCGAGGTTGGTCAAGGTGCCTTCCTCTTCCGCCCACTGCGTGACCGGCAGGACGAGGTCGGCTTCGGCGGCGGTCTCCGACATGAAGAAGTCGCACACCACCAGGAAGTCCAGGCTGCGCAGGCCCCGGATGACGGCGTTGGTGTCGGGGGCGGATACCACCACGTTGGCGCCGTGAACGAAGAGGCAATGGACGCCGTCGGGCTGTCCCAGTGACGCAAGAAGTTCGACGGCGGGCAGGCCAGGTCCCGGGATCAGCGACTCCTCGATTCCCCACACCGAGGCAACGTGTGCCCGGGCGGCGGGATCGGTGATCTTGCGGTAGCCCGGAAGCTGATCGGCCTTTTGGCCGTGCTCGCGGCCACCCTGCCCGTTTCCCTGGCCGGTGAGGGTTCCATAGCCGCTGCGGGCCGAGCCGGGCAGGCCAAGGAGCAGGCTGAGGTTGATGGCGGCCGTGGCAGTGTCCGTGCCGTCCACGTGTTGCTCCACGCCGCGGCCGCTGAGGATGTAACTGCCACCGCTGCGGGCGCCCTCTGCCAGGCGCCGGGCCGTTTCCCTGATGAGGCCGGCAGGCACGCCCGTGATGGTTTGCACGCGCTCCGGCCAGAAGGCGCTGAGGCTGCGTACCACTGCCGGGTAGCCCTTGGTGCGCGCAGCGATGAACTCTGCATCCACCAAGCCCTCGTGCACCACAACGTGGGAGATGCCCAGCAGCAGTGCCAAATCGGTGCCGGGGGTCGGCTGCAAGTGGAGGCCGCCGCCGTCGGCCGTGAACTCCGCAGTGGCGGAGCGGCGGGGGTCCACTACGATCAGTCCGCCGGCGTCGCGTGCTCCCCGGAGGTGTTGGACGAACGGCGGCATGGTCTCTGCCACGTTGGAACCGAGCATGAGGATTACCGATGCTGAGTCCAGGTCTGTCACGGGGAAGGGGAGTCCGCGGTCCACCCCGAAGGCGCGGTTGCCGGCGGCAGCAGCGGAGGACATGCAGAACCGGCCGTTGTAGTCGATGCGGGAGGTCCGCAGGGCAAGCCGGGCGAATTTGCCCAGCATGTACGCCTTCTCGTTGGTGAGGCCTCCGCCGCCGAAGACCCCAACGGCGTCCGGCCCGAACCGGCGCTGGGTGTCCTTGACGGCTGCGGTGACCAGCATCAACGCCTGGTCCCAGGAGATCGGCTGGTGGACGCCGTCGGATCCTTTGAGCATCGGCTCGGTGACCCTGCCGGTGTGGCGCAGCAACGACGCCGAAGTCCAGCCCTTGCGGCACAGCCCGCCCTTGTTGGTGGGAAAGTCGCGTCCGGATACTTCAAGCGGAGCGGCAGGCTGGCTTGCGTCTGTCTCCGGTGCGGGGACGGCCCCCGCCGCGGGTGCGGCGGGGGTCAGCGTCATGGCGCACTGGAGGGCGCAGTAGGGGCAGTGGGTTTCGGCGCCGTGGGGCATCTAGATGTGTCCGATCGTGTTGCGCTGCCGGGCGGGGCGGATGTAGCAGATCCAGCAAACGGCGAGCATCAGGACGTAGGCTCCAACGAATCCGTAGAACGCCGGGGTGTAGGAGCCGCTTGCAGTGTTGGAGGCGTTCAGCACCTGCGGGATCACGAATCCGCCGTAGGCGCCGATCGCGGAGATCAGGCCCAGGGAGGACGCGGCCAGGCGTGCGGTGGCTGCGCTGCTTGCGCCGTTGCGTGCCGCGCGGCTGGACGTGGCAAAGATGACCGGGATCATGCGGTAGGTTGCGCCGTTTCCGAAGCCGCTGGCCAGGAAGAGCAGGAGGAACAGGGAGAGGAAGAGCCAGAAGTTCTTCAGCGGCAGCGTCCAGATCATGGTGAGGGTGATGATGGCCATGGACGCGAAGGACATGATGGTCATCCGTGCGCCGCCCATCCGGTCAGCCATGCGTCCGCCATAGGGGCGGGCCAGGGAGCCAACCAGCGGACCAAGGAAGGCCAGGGAGAGCGCCACTGCGCCGACGTGGATGGAGGAGAAATCCGGGAAGTAGTCCTTGATCAGCTTGGGGAAGACTCCGGCAAAGCCGATGAAGGAGCCAAAGGTGCCGATGTACAGGAACGCCATGACCCACAGGTGCGGTTCCTTGAGGGCGGCCAGTGAACCGGCCACATCTCCCTTGGCGCTGGTGAGGTTGTTCATGTACTTGTAGGCACCGAACGCGGCGACGATGATCAGCGGAATCCAGATGATGCCTGCCATGGGCAGGTTGACGGTGCCGGCAGCCAGCAGGGTAATGGCGATGGGCACAACAAGCTGCGCGACGGCGGCACCCAGGTTTCCGCCCGCGGCGTTCAGGCCCAGGGCCCAGCCTTTTTCCCGGGCCGGGTAGAAGAAGGTGATGTTGGCCATGGAGCTCGCGAAGTTACCGCCACCGAAACCAGCCAGGGCAGCGATCAGGAGCATCACGCCGAAGGGTGTTTCCGGGTTGGAGACGCAGAGAGCCAGGCCCGTTGTGGGGATGAGGAGCAGCAGCGCGGAGACGATGGTCCAGTTGCGGCCGCCGAACTTGGGGACCATGAAGGTGTAGGGAATCCGCAGCGTTGCACCCACCAGGCTGGGGATGGAGATGAGCCAGAAAATCTGGTTGGTGTCGAAGCGGAAACCTGCTGCGGGGAGCTGGACCACCACAATGGACCACAGCTGCCAGACGACGAATCCGAGGAATTCAGCAAAGATGGACCAGTAGAGGTTGCGCTTGGCGATGGTCCGGCCTTCGGCTTCCCACTGGCCTTTGTCCTCCGCGTCCCAGTTGGCGATCCAACGGCCGGGGCGGTGCTCGAGGGTGGGGGCGACGGTGGCAGAAGACTGGGCGGGTGCCAGTTCATCTGCGGAGCGGTCAACAGTCACGGAAGTGCTCCTTGATGGGGGATGGTGTCCTTCCAAGGTAGGCAGGGCGCATTTCGCGGATGGTCGCCGTTTGTAAACGTGCTGTGACATTTCCCTATCGGCGGGGTCACCGGCGCGTGAGGCCACGGTGAGGTAGTGTGGCGCCGACCACATATTGGGATTTCTCCATGTGTCCGCATTGTGGACCTGGTTGTCCAGTCAGTGGACACCGGGAACTATTATTGAACTCTCGAATAATCCATGTGAATGAAAGCTGCAAATTACATGTCTTCCACAGCACCATCCAAGGAAGGCGAGTCCACTCAGCCAGTGAACTCGCGCGGACGGGTGATCTTCGCCAGCATGATCGGCACGACCATCGAGTTCTATGACTTCTACGTTTACGCAACCGCTTCAGTGCTGGTCTTCCCTAAGCTGTTCTTTCCGAACGCCACAGACATCAATGCCCTCCTCAGTGCCTTCGCAATCTTCGGCGTGGCGTTCGTAGCCCGGCCTGTTGGTGCGATCGTCTTTGGACACTTCGGTGACAAATTTGGCCGGAAGGGCACCCTGGTGGCGTCGTTGCTGACCATGGGTATTGCAACGTTCCTCATAGGGCTCCTACCCACGGCCACCGTTGCAGGCTGGGCACTTCTGGCGCCGCTGCTACTGGTGGTTCTCCGGTTCTGCCAAGGCCTCGCCCTGGGTGGCGAGTGGTCAGGCGCCGCTCTCCTTGCAACGGAGAATGCGCCTGCGGGTAAGCGTGCGGTCTACGGAACATTCCCCCAGCTGGGAGCACCTATCGGTTTTATCATCGCCAACCTGATCTTCATCTGGATGCGCGGAACCCTCACGGATCAGCAGTTCATGGACTGGGGCTGGCGCGTGCCGTTCCTGCTCAGTGCCGTTCTGGTCATCGTGGGCCTCTACGTCAGGCTCAAGCTGGTGGAAAGCGCATCTTTCAGCAAGGTCATCGAACAGGACAAAGTCCAGAAGCTGCCGCTCGGCGCCACCCTGAAGAATCACTGGCGCCCCGTCTTGGCGGGCACCTTCATCATGTTGGCAACCTACGTGCTCTTCTACATCATGACGTCGTTCACACTGACGTTTGGCAAGGCGCCTTCGTCGCTTGAAGCTGCCAAGGCGGCCGCTGAAAAGTCCGGCAAGCCCATGACCCAGGCCCAGATGGATTCCTTCGTTCCTGGCCTGGGGATACCTGAGAACCAGTTCCTGTGGATGCTGATCATTGGTGTGGTCTTCTTCGGAATCTTCACTGTGGTGTCCGGGCCGCTCGCTGAAAAGTGGGGCCGCCGCAAATTCCTGTTGGGCGTGACAGCGGGGATCTTCGTCTTCGGTGCCCTTTGGTTCGCAATGTTTGGTCCCGGCCAGGCAGCTGCCATGGTGGGCCTCCTTGTTGGCTTCACGCTGATGGGCCTGACGTTTGGTCCCATGGCGGCCATCCTGCCCGAGCTGTTCCCGGCCAACGTCCGCTACACGGGTTCGGCGATTGCCTACAACCTCTCGTCCGTCCTCGGCGCGGCACCGGCGTCGTTCATCGCCATTGCGCTCTGGCAGCTGGGCGAGGGTTCAACCGCTTGGGTGGGCGCTTACATGGCGCTCGCAGCGGTGCTGACGTTCATCGCGCTGTGGCTCAGCCGCGAAACCAAGAACACTGACTACGAGAACAACGTGGCCTAGCAAGCGTTAACGACGGCGGCTCCGCACCTTCCCGGTGCGGAGCCGCCGTCGTTTGGCGCTGTGTTCTTAGTCCTCGATGGTGGCGATGACAGCGCCCGCAGCAACGGTCTCTCCGGCCTTGGCCGTGAGGCCCGTGACCGTGCCCGACTTGTGCGCGGTGAGGGGCTGCTCCATCTTCATGGCCTCGAGCACCACGATCAGGTCGCCTTCGGCAACCACATCACCCTCGGCGGCGGCCACCTTGACGATGGTGCCCTGCATGGGGGAGGTCAGCGCGTTTCCACCGGCAGCCGCTGCCTGCGCGCCGCCGGAGCGGGCACGCTTCTTGGACTTGCCGGTCTTGGCGCTGCCCGCGGAAGCCGCAGCAATGCCGCCGCCAAGGCCGGAGGGAAGTACCACTTCAAGGCGCTTGCCGCCTACCTCGACCACAACGCGCTGGCGATCCCCGGCGTCGGGCGTTTCCGTGCCGGTACCGGTGGCAGACCACGCCGGAATGTTGTTGACGAATTCGGTCTCGATCCAGCGGGTGTGGACCGTGAACGGGCCCTCAGTCGGAGCGAAAGCGGGATCGGTCACTACTGCGAGGTCGAAGGGGATGACCGTGGGGATGCCCTCAACAACCATCTCCTCCAAGGCCCGGCGGGAACGCTGGAGAGCTTGCTCGCGGGTTGCGCCGGTAACCACCAGCTTGGAAAGCATGGAGTCGAAGTTGCCGCTGATGACGTCGCCCTGCTCCACGCCCGAGTCCACGCGGACGCCGGGGCCCGTGGGGTTCTTGAGCGTGGCAATGGTGCCCGGAGCGGGCATGAAGTTGCGGCCCGGGTCCTCGCCGGTGATGCGGAATTCGAAGGAGTGCCCGCGTACTTCGGGATCGCCGTAGCCCAGGGCCTCGCCGCGGGCAATGCGGAACTGTTCCCGGACCAGGTCAATGCCGGTTACTTCTTCGGAGACGCAGTGCTCCACCTGGAGGCGGGTGTTGACCTCGAGGAAGGAAATGGTGCCGTCCTGGCCCACCAGGAACTCGCAGGTTCCGGCGCCAAGGTAGTTGGCTTCCTTGAGGATGGCCTTGGAGGACTCGTAGAGCCTCTGCACCTGGTCCTCGCTCAAGTACGGTGCCGGGGCCTCTTCAACGAGCTTCTGGTTGCGGCGCTGGAGAGAGCAGTCACGGGTGGAAACCACCACCACGTTGCCGAAAGAGTCGGCCAAGCACTGGGTTTCCACGTGGCGGGGAGCATCAAGGAAGCGCTCAATGAAGCATTCTCCGCGGCCGAAGGCAGCAGTGGCTTCGCGAACTGCGGACTCGTACAGCTCCGGGATTTCTTCCATGGTGCGGGCAACCTTGATGCCGCGTCCGCCGCCGCCAAAGGCCGCCTTGATGGCTACGGGAAGGCCGAATTCCTCGGCGAACTTCAGGATTTCGTCCGCGGACTCCACGGGATCTGCCGTGCCGGGGACCAGGGGTGCGCCCACCTTTTCCGCGATGTGGCGGGCCTGGACCTTGTCACCCAAAGCCGAAATTGCCTCGGGGGAGGGGCCGATCCAGGTGATGCCGGCTTCGATGACTTTGCTGGCAAACCCGGCGTTTTCGGCGAGGAAGCCGTATCCGGGGTGGATGGCGTCCGCACCGGATTGCTTGGCGACGTCAATGATCTTGTCCATCACCAGGTACGATTCCGCAGCGGTGTTGCCGCCCAGGGCGTAGGCTTCATCCGCCAGGCGGGCATGCAGGGCGTCACGGTCCGGATCTGCGTAGACGGCAACGGAGGCAATGCCCTCGTCCCGGGCAGCTCGGATGATGCGGACCGCGATTTCTCCGCGGTTGGCAATCAAGACCTTGGTAAGAGGGCTGGAAATGGGCTGCGCCGGGTTAGCTGACAAGTTGTTGACTCCTTCTGTCCTTGAGGAGCCTAGCGCGGTTGTGAGGGTTCCGCCCATATTGATGGGGGATTCCGTGTGTGAGGACGGCTTCCTTTGTAGGGTTGCTACAAATCCAAACTACTGGTCCTCAGCCACCCACAATTCTGTGATTCCCACGTTCGCGTGAACCAGCAGCTCGCGCAGGGTGGAGATGGAGAGGCCCACGACCGCGTGCGGGTCACCCACAACCTTGCGGATAAACGCTCCGCCCAGGCCATCGATGGTGAATGAGCCGGCACACTGCAGCGGTTCACCCGTGGCGATGTAGGCGTCAATTTCGTTCTCCAGCATGGGCGCAAAATGGACTTCGGCGCTTGAGACGGCACCCACGGTGGCGCCGGTCCCTTCCGGTGCGTCACCGGCGTCGTCATCCTGGTCCGCGTCGGCGGCTGTATCCCTGCAGTCCACCAACCAGTGCCCGGTGTGCAGGACGCCTTGGGAGCCGCTCATGCGGAGCATGCGTTCTTTGGCCACCTCGGGGGTGTATGGCTTCCCGTGGGATTCGCCGTCGAACTCGAACACGGAATCACAGCCGATCACCAGGGCGCCTTCGGCGTCAGGCAGTGATGCAACGGCTTCGGCCTTGGCCCGGGCCAGCAGTAAGGCGGTGTCGTGGGCGTCGGTCACGCCGTACCTGGCCTGGACCGCGTCTTCGTCCACGTCGGACACCAGGACCTGGTGGTGGATGCCGGCCTCGGTGAGGAGTTTGGTGCGGGCAGGGGACTGGGAAGCAAGAATCAGGCGGGTCACACCCCCACCCTATTACGCCCCTCTCTCACATCCCGCCCCTTAAACACCGTTGCTCTCTCACTTGCCTGGAGCAAGTGAGAGAGCAACGGTGTTTTTGGGTGGTGATGTGAGAGAGGGACCTAGTGGACCAGCTGCTCCGAGCGTTTGGGATCCTTGTCGGAGCGCTGCAACTTGGCGCCTTCAACGTCCACGTCCGGGAGGATGCGGCCCAGCCACTTGGGCAGCCACCAGGCTTTCTCGCCCAAGAGGTACATGACGGCGGGAACAATGGTCATGCGGACCACGAAGGCGTCAATCAGCACACCGAACGCCATGGCGAAGCCCAGCGGGCGGACCATGGTCAGGTGGCTGAAGATGAAGCCGGAGAACACACTCACCATGATGATCGCGGCAGCCGTGACAACTGCGGCAGCGTGGCTGAAGCCGGAGCGGACAGCGTGCTTGGCGGACTCACCGTGCATGAAGGATTCCCGCATGCCGGAGGTAATGAACACCTGGTAGTCCATGGCCAGGCCAAACAGCACACCAATCAGGATGATCGGCAGGAAGCTCAGCACGGCGCCCGGGTTGGCGACATCAAACACCGCACCCAACCAGCCCCACTGGTACACGGCCACCACCGCGCCGAACGCGGCCGCCAGGGACAGCAGGAAGCCGCCCGTGGCCAACAGCGGAACCACAATGGAGCGGAACACCAGCAGCAACAGGATCAGGGACAGACCGACGACGATCGCCAAGTAAGGGGGCAGCGCGGCGCCAAGCTTCTCCGACACATCGATGTTTCCGGCGGTCTGTCCGGTGAGGCCAATGCTGACGCCCAAGTCACTCTTGATGGACGTGCCCTTGGCCCGGAGATCGGAAACCACCTGGACAGTCCCTGCGCTGGCCGGGCCCTCGGAGGGGATGACCTGGAAGACGGCAGTCTTGCGGTCCTCGCTCAGTGCCACAGGCACGGCAGCCACCACGTTGTCCACGCTGCGGAGCTGGTCCGCGACGTCGTACTGCTTGTTCTTGGCATCGTTCTCGCTGAGTCCCTCAGGGAACTCACCAACCACGATGATCGGCCCGGTGACGCCTTCGCCGAAGCTGCTGCGGGTGAGGTCGTAGGCCTTGAAGGCTTGCGAATCAACAGGCTCGGATCCGCCGTCGGGCAACGCAAGCCGCAACTGTGCCGCCGGCAAAGCCAGGGCGCCCAGCAGAAGGAAGCTGACAATCAACGCAACCCACGGGTGGCGCGTCACCAGGCCGCCCCAGCCGCCGCTGCTGCGTTTCTCTTCGAGTTCGCGGTCAGCGGCTTCGTGGCCGGGCTCGGCATTGTGCGTGGCGGCCTTGGCCCACGCGCGCTTGGAAATGAGACGGCGGCCGATCAACGCCAGGACGGCGGGCGTCAAGGTCAGGGCCACGACGACGGCGACAGCAACTGTCGCTGCGGCTGCCACACCCATGACCGCGAGGAACGGGAGGCCGGGAACCACCAGTGCCGCAAGCGCGATGATGACCGTGAGGCCGGCGAACAGGACTGCGTTGCCGGACGTGCCGGTGGCAAGTGCTGCGGACTCTTCACCGTCCATGCCTGCCAGCAGTTGTGTCCGGTGGCGGTTCACGATGAACAGGGAGTAGTCGATGCCCACGGCCAGCCCCAGCATCAGGGCAAGCATGGGGGAGATGGAGCTCATGTCGATCACGCTGGTCAGTGCAAAGGTGCCGCCAACGCCCACGGCGACGCCGATCAGGGCCATCACCAGCGGCAGGCCGGCAGCGATCAGTGTTCCCAGCATGAGGATCAACACGAGGGCTGCAACAGCGATGCCGATGATTTCAGCGATGCCGAATATCTCTGAAACGTCCTCGGTGATTTCCTTGCTGGCGTACGCGGTGACCCCGGAAGAAGAAACGGCGTGGACAATGTCCTGGACTTCCTGGCGAACTGCGGGGTCCACGGCATTGATGGAGGTCTTGAACTGCACCTGGGCCACTGCGGCCTTGTTGTCAGTGGAAACAAACCGGATGCCCTGCGAGGCTTCAATCTGCCTCTTGCTCAGGGCCAGCGTGGCGGCGCCAGCGGCCGCTTCCTTGGTGCCGGCGTCGAACTTTTCCTTGCCCGCGGCGAGCTCTGCCCGCTGCTGGCCCAGTTGCGCGTCGATCTGTGCGGGCGTGAGGCCGGAAGCGGCAAGCTGCTGCGCTGCTGCGTTGAGCTGCTGCTCGCTCGCAGCCAGTTGCGCGCCGGTAGCATCCAGGAGGGCCTTGCCCTCGGCGGCTTTCGCCTCGCCGGCTGCTATTCCAGCCGCACCGTTGTCCACTTGTTCCTGGGTGGTGAAGGGGTTCACCACCGCCTGGACCTCGGGCAGGTCCTGCAGCTTGGTCAGTGCGGCCGCGACGGCGTCCTTCTTGGCTTGGTCGAAGCCGGACTCGCCCGCTTCGAAGACCACTGAGGCTGAACCACCCGAAGACTCCGGGAGTGCTTCCTTGAGTTTGTCCGCCATCTGCTGGGTTTCGGTGCCCGGGATGGTGAAGTTGTTGGACATGGTGCCATGGAATGCGGCGGCCGAACCGCCGACTGCCACCAGGACGGCCAGCCACAGCGAGATGACCAGCCAGCGGCGCCTGTACGAGAATTTACCGAGACGGTAGAGGAACGAAGCCATGTCAGAACCGATCTGTGGTGATTGAAACTGGGGTGGAAAGGAGGGCGGGTGCGGTGCTGGTTTGTGGGGTGCCCGACGGCGGCGCGAAGCCGGCTCCCAGGAGGCCCATCGCGTCGATGAGGTGCTGGCGGAGTGTTTTGAGGGACTCCGGGGACAAGTCCGGTCCGCGTTCAGCGAACCAGACGGTCATGGCAGCCTTTCCGCAGGAAATCACGGATCCGGCCAAAGCGTGCAGGTAGAGCTCGCTGACGCCGGAGTGGAACCTTCCCCGGGCGGCCTCGATGATCTGTTCGGTGCAGTGCTCCCAAGCCTCCAGCTCGGAACGGGCCAGGGAGCGGTTGTCCTGCGTGAGGCTGAAGAGCTCGGCCATGGGCGCCACGGACATGGGATCTGCCAACGCCATGAGGGCAGCCTGGGCCGATTCCAGGATGGACTCGTCCGCAGGTCGCAGCCGGAATTGCTCCAGTGCGTGGTCCAGGAAGCCATCCGCTACTGAAGCCAGCGCGGCCTCGAGGCTGGGGAAATAGTTGAAGAAGGTCCTCCGCGACACCCCTGCGCTGGCAGCGATGTCCTCCACGGTGAAATTGCCGGGACCGTTGCTTCTCAGGAGATCCAAGGCTGCGGTGGAGATGGAGCTGCGGGTGGCTGCCTTGTTGAGTTCGCGCCGGGTGGGAGCGCTGGGTTCATCGGGCTCCGCAGCCGATGGTGAAGAACTTGTTTGGGTCACATACTTACACTAAGTGCAAGTTTGCACTGTGCGCAATTTGAGGTCCTGCACGGCTGTGGATCATAGCCGCTGGGGGCGCGCACAACAAAGGCCCGCACCCCTCGCTGAACCGCCGGAAACCGGGTGAACAGCAAGGGGAGCGGGCCCGTTGCGGTAGGTGCTGGGAACTAGAACTGGTGCGGGGGTGCGGGCGGTTGCTGCTGGCCTGCAGCTGGCTGGCTGGCGCCCTGCTGGCCTGCATTCTGCTGGCCTGCGGTCTGGGTCAGGTACACGGACTGCCCTGTGGCACCGGGTTCCCCTTCGCCCAGCGGGAGAACGTAGACGGCCGTGCCGTAGGCGCACACTTCGGTCCAGTTGGTACCCATTTCCGAGGTATCAAAGCGCATGGCAACGATCGCGTTCGCGCCGCGCTGCTGTGCTTCATTGACCATTCGGGCCATGACCTCCTGGCGGCTTTCGTAGAGCGCCCGGGTCATTTCGGGCAGCTCTCCGCCGCCGAGGGAGCGGAATCCGGCAAGCATCTGTGAGCCGATGTCGCGGGAGCGGACGGTGAGGCCCATGACTTCGCCGAAGACGGCGTCGATCCTGTGGCCCGGAATTTCATTGGAGGTGACGATCAACATGGTCAGAGCCTATCCAGAATCACGCCGTTAAGGCACACATCCCCCGGGGAGAACTCCCCGGAGGATGTGTGCCTTTGCATGAGGCCGTAGCCAAGGCGCGGCGGTCAGGCCTTGGAATCGGCCAGTTCCTTCTGTTCCGCCTCCGCTGCTGCCTTGTCTGCTGCGTATTCGTCAGCAAATGCAGAACCATTGCGAGGGGCGTTGTAGAGGGACTCGTCCAGGATTCCTTGGCGCTTGGCCACAATCGCCGGGATCAGCGCCTGTCCTGCAACGTTGACCGCGGTGCGGCCCATGTCCAGGATGGGGTCGATCGCCAGCAGGAGCCCGACGCCGGCAAGCGGCAGTCCCAGCGTGGACAGGGTCAGGGTGAGCATGACCACTGCGCCGGTGGTGCCGGCCGTAGCAGCGGAACCGAGGACGGAGACCAGCACGATCAGCAGGTACTGGCTGAAGTCCAGGTTGATGCCAAAGAACTGGGCCACGAAGATTGCTGCGATCGCCGGGTAGATTGCTGCGCAACCGTCCATCTTGGTGGTGGCGCCCAGCGGAACTGCGAAGGAAGCATAGCCGGAGGGGACGCCCAGGTTCCGTTCAGTGACGCGCTGCGTGAGCGGCAGCGTGCCAATGGAGGAGCGGGATACGAAGGCCAGCTGGACCGCAGGCCAAACACCGGAGAAGTACTGCTTGACGGACAGTCCGTGGACGCGGACCAGGATGGGGTACAGGACGAAGAGCACCAGGGCCAGGCCGATATAGATGGCGGCCGTGAACTTGCCCAAGGATCCGATGGTGTCCCAGCCGTAGATGGCGACAGCGTTGCCGATCAGGCCGATGGTGCCCAGTGGGGCAACCCGGATGATCCACCAGAGGACCTTCTGGATGACTGCCAGCGCGGAGGCGTTCAGCGTCAGGAAAGGTTCAGCCTGCTTGCCTACCTTCAGGGCGGCGATGCCGACGGCGATGGCCACCACCAGGATCTGGAGGACGTTGAAGCTGACCGAGGTGCTGACGGTGGTTGCAGCATTGGCGCTTTCCGTCACTGTGGAGCTGGCACCCAAGCCAAGGAAGTTCTTGGGGAACAACCCGATCAGGAAGGCCCACCAGTCACCGGTCTTGCCGGCGTACTCTGCCTTCTGGGTGATGCCTGTGGCCGCACCGGGCTGCAGGAGTACGCCCAGGCCGATGCCGATCAGCACGGATACCAGCGAGGTGATGGCAAACCAGAGCAGCGTGTTCCAGGCCAGGCGCGCAGCGTTGGACACCTGGCGCAGGTTGGCGATGGAGCTCACCACCGCGGTGAAAATCAAAGGAACGACGGCGGTCTGCAGCAAGGAGACGTAGCTTGAGCCGATCGTCTGGAGAGTTGCGCCCAGGCCGTTGGGGGCAGTCTTGGTGCTGCCCGTGTACTTGGCAATCAAGCCGAGGACGAGCCCGATGATGAGGGCTGCGATGATCTGGACGCCGAAGGAACCGGCCCACTTGGGGAGCCGGAAGCCGGTCTTTCCAGCTGAGGGGGAAGTGTTGGTTGAGGTGCTCACCGGAACACGTTAGGTGTATGCCCAATAACATAGCGAACGTACGTTGAGAAATGTTACGTGCGCGAAAGTTATTCCCGCCCGGGATGTGGCGTGCGTCTCGGGCGGGAACAATCATCAGCCCAGCAGCGCCCTGCGCAGTACGTCCAAGCCCACGGAGCCGATGTTCAACGCTTTGCTGTGAAACGCCTTCACATCGAAGCTCCCGCGGGTTTCCAGCTCAGCCCGGATCTGCTCCCACAACCGCTGCCCCACTTTGTAGGAGGGAGCCTGGCCCGGCCAGCCGAGGTAGCGGGTGAACTCGAACTGAAGCTGCCCGTCGCTGATGTCGAGGTTGGCCTTGAGGAAATCGAAGCCCTTGTCAGGCGTCCAAGTGCCCGTTCCCCAGCGCTCGGGGACGGGGAGCTCCAGGTGCACGCCGATGTCGAACACCACGCGCGCTGCCCGCATGCGCTGCCCGTCCAGCATGCCCATGTGATCGCCCGGATCTTTCAGGTACCCGAGTTCCAACATGAGCTGCTCGGCGTAAAGTGCCCAGCCTTCGCCGTGTCCGGAAACCCAGCACACATTGCGCCGCCAGTTGTTCAGGAGTTCGCGGCGGTACGTGGCCGTGGCTACCTGGAGGTGGTGCCCCGGAACTCCTTCATGGAACACTGTGGTGGTTTCGGACCAGGTGGTGAACGTGTCTTCGCCTGCAGGGACGGACCACCACATGCGCCCTGGGCGGGAGAAGTCGTCCGAGGGTCCGGTGTAGTAGATGCCACCCTCGTCCGTGGGCGCGATCATGCATTCCAGGGTCCGCATGACCTCCGGAATGTCGAAGTGGACGTCGGCGAGTTCCGACACTGCCCGGTCCGAGAGCTCCTGCATCCATGCCTGGAGGGCGTCCGTGCCCTTGATCTGGCGTGCCGGATCATTGTTGAGGAGGCTTTTTGCTTCCTCGATCGAGGCACCGGGTTTGATCTGGTGGGCTACCTTTTCCTGCTCGCCGATGAGCCGCTCAAGCTCCTGGACGCCCCAGGCGTAGGTCTCCTCAAGGTCAACCTCGGCCCCGATGAATGAACGGGATGCCAGTGCGTAACGCTCACGTCCCACGGCATCTTTTTCCGGGGCAAGGGGGAGCAGTTCGTCCCGGAGGTACGCACCCAAAGTGCCGTACGCTGCCCGGGCGGCCTCAGTGCCGGCGTCGAGCTTGTCCTGGACCTCCGCCGGCAACGGGGTGCCGTCCACTGTTGCGTTGGCAGCAAGCTTCGCAAAGAAGCCGTCGGCGGCTGCGTAGCGGCCGGTTTGCTCCATGACGATCTGAACCTGCCGGGATGCTGCCACCTTCCCGGACGCAGCAGCGGACCGGAGCGACGTGATGTAGCCGTCGATCGCTCCGGGAACGTTGGCTGCGCGGCCGGCAATGTGCTCCCAGTGTTCAACTGTCTCAGTGGGCATGAGGTCAAAGACGGCGCGGATGTCCTGGGAGGGGGATGCGATGTTGTTCAGGTCGGCCGCGTCCCAGCCGGAATTGTGGATCTCCAGTTCCAGGCCCAGGCGTTCCCGCATGGCATCCAGGGTCACCGCGTCCACGTCATCGGCAGGCTCAAGGCCGGCGAGGGCGTCAAGGGCCAGCTTGGTGGCTTCCGCGTGTGCCTCGGCCCCGGCCGGGGAGTAGTCGGGGTACTCGGTTTCGTGGCCCGGCAACCCCAGCGTGGTGGCGAAGCTGGGGTTGAGTTCGATCAGCTTTTCTGTGTACGCATCAGCAACGGCATCGATGGCGGACTTGGGGCGTACGGGGGTGTTTGCAGTAGTCACCCACCGAGCCTAGCCGCGCTTCAGCGTACGTGAAAGGGTTGTTGAACTTTTCTACAGGAGAGCGAACTAGCCCCGGCTGCGGCGCCAGGCACCCGGACCCGGGGTGGGGTCAAGCCTGAGCTGCTGGCGGCGCACCCAGTGGCGCGCCGCCGGCCTGGCCGCCTCGCTTTCCTGCGGCGTTCCGAGCGAAACCACGACGGCGGCAAGCGCCGCGAGCTCCTCGGCCGTCGGCTCTCCCTTGATCACAGAGAACGCGGGTTCCGCTGACTCGGGAACAGCGTCCGGTGTGCCGCCCAATGTGCCGTTGGCAAGGTGCTTCGGCGTGCTCACAGGGGGATGTTCCCGTGCTTCTTGGTGGGAAGGCTGGCACGCTTGTCGCGAAGTGCGCGCAGGCCACGGATGATTTGCAGGCGGGTATCGGAGGGCGCAATGACGGCGTCCACGTAGCCGAGCTGTGCTGCCTGGTAAGGGTTCAGCAGCTCTTCCTCGTAACCCTGGATGATCTCGGCGCGCTTGCCTTCAACGTCTCCGCCGGCTTCTGCCACCGCTGCGAGGTCGCGGCGGTACAGGATGTTCACGGCACCCTGGGCGCCCATGACGCCGATCTGGGCCGTGGGCCATGCCAGGTTGAGATCGGCACCCAGTTTCTTGGAGCCCATCACGATGTACGCGCCACCGTAGGCTTTGCGAGTGATGACGGTGAGCTTGGGAACCGTTGCCTCTGCGTAGGCGTAAAGAAGCTTGGCCCCGCGGCGGATAATGCCCTGGAACTCCTGGTCCTTGCCCGGCAGGAATCCAGGCACGTCCACCAGCGTGATGATCGGGATATTGAAGGCATCGCAATGCCGGACAAAGCGCGCCGCTTTTTCGGATGCGGAAATGTCCAGCGTTCCGGCGAACTGCATGGGCTGGTTGGCCACAATGCCAACGGTGTGTCCCTCAACGCGTCCGTAGCCAATAATGACGTTGGGTGCGTACAGGGACTGCATCTCCAGGAAGTGGGCGTCATCCACGATCTGCTCGATGACCTTGCGCATGTCGTAGGGCTGGTTGGCCGAATCCGGGATCAAGGCATCCAAGGCGAGGTCGTCGTCGTCGAGCTCCAACTCCTGGTCGTGCTCCACCACGGGAGCCTCGGAGAGGTTGTTGGACGGCAGGAAGTCCAGGAGTTCCCGGACGAATTCGATGGCATCGGCTTCGTCGGAGGCAAGGTAAGTGGACGTGCCCGTGGTGGCGTTGTGCTGCCGGGCGCCGCCCAGGGTTTCCATGTCCACGTCTTCGCCGGTCACGGTCTTGATGACGTCCGGTCCGGTGATGAACATGTGGGAGGTCTTGTCCACCATCACCACGTAGTCAGTCAGTGCGGGGGAGTAAGCGGCGCCGCCGGCGCAGGGTCCCATGATCAGGGAAATCTGGGGTACGACGCCGGAGGCATGGACGTTGTTGCGGAAGATATCCGCGAACATGGCCAGGGAGGCCACGCCTTCCTGGATGCGGGCTCCGCCGCCGTCGTTGATGCCTACCACCGGGCACCCGTTGCGCAGGGCGAATTCCTGGACCTTGACGATTTTCTCGCCGTTGACCTGGCTCAGGGAGCCGCCGTAAACGCTGAAGTCCTGGCTGTAGATGGCTACGAGGCGTCCATCCACGGTGCCGTAGCCGGAGACGACTCCGTCGCCCAGGGGCTTCTTCCTTTCCATGCCAAAGGCGGTGGAGCGGTGTACGGCAAGGGCGTCGAACTCAACGAACGATTCCGGATCCAACAGGAGGTCGATGCGTTCGCGTGCGGTGTTCTTGCCGCGTGCGTGCTGCTTCTCGATCGCTTCCGGGCCGGAGGGTTGCTCGGCACGTGCCTGGCGATCGCGGAAGTCGGCAATCTTTCCCGCTGTCGTAGTCAGATCGTGGCTCATCAAGTGTCTCCGGCTCTGTAGCTGATATTCGCTGGCGCGATCCGTTGCTGGTCAGGCAGCTAGTTAAGTAGCTTCCGCACAAAGATCGGGCCCCGAATGCCAGTCTAGTGACGCCTTTGCAGCGAACCGCTGTAGAAACCCTACAATTTTCAGCCTTCAAGCCAAAGCCTTCACTATGTTACCCGTCAGTAACATAGTTGGGTTAGAGTGTCCCCATGACTTCAAGCAACGACGCTTCCGGCGCTCCCATCGAGGAGCGGAAGCACAGCACCAGTCCTTACCAGGCCTCCGGCTCCCTCCAGGGCAGGACCCTGCTGATGTCCGGAGGCAGCCGGGGCATCGGGTTGGCCATTGCCACCAGGGCTGCCCGGGATGGCGCCAATATTGTGCTGATGGCCAAGACCGGCGATCCCCACCCCAAGCTGGAAGGCACCGTCTTTACCGCCGCGGAGCAGCTGGTGGCCGCGGGCGGCCAGGCCTTGCCGCTGGTGGGTGATGTCCGCAACGACGCCGACGTCGAGGCAGCAGTCGCCGCCGCCGTCGAACGTTTTGGGGGAATTGACGTTGTGGTCAACAACGCCTCCGCAATCGACCTGTCCCGCACGGATGCCGTGGATATGAAGCGCTACGACCTTATGCAGGACATCAATGTCCGCGGCACGTTCCTGTTGTCCAAACTGGCGCTCCCGCACCTGCGGACATCAACCAACGGCCACATTCTCACCCTGTCTCCGCCCCTGAACCTGGATCCCAAGTGGGCTGGAATGCACCTTGCCTACACCATGGCCAAGTACGGCATGAGCCTGACCACGCTGGGCCTGGCCGAAGAATTGAAGGACGACGGTGTCTGCGTCAATTCGCTGTGGCCCTGCACCCTGATCGACACGGCAGCAATCCGCAACATGCCCGGTGGCACGCAGATGGTGCAGGCAGCCCGTGGGCCGGAGATCATGGCGGATGCCGCCCATGCCGTCCTCACCGGCGTTGGAACCGGAGCAACTGCCAGCGGAAACTTCTTCACGGACGAGCAGGTGCTTCGCGCCGCCGGTGTGACGGACTTTTCCTCCTACAGCCTGGGAGCTTCGGAGCAGGATCTGGTCCCGGACATCTTCCTGTAGGAAGTTTCCAGCCACGCTCCGGCGTATTCCCAGCTCCGCAGGGGGCTGCGGCTGTCCCGACTCGATAGGATTCAGCTATGGATGCCGAACCAACCGCCAGCCGCGACCCCTCGCCACACCGTGGACAGTCCCAGCCTGCACAGTCCCACCCTGAACAGTCCCGCTCCAGGCTGGACAGGGAATCGTTGGTGGCGCCGGACTTCCTGGCGGCAACGGGCATCCCGCAGCTGACCATCGCTCAAACTACCGGGTCAACCAACCAGGACCTGCTCAGGGCCGTCACGGTTGAACCTGACAAGTGGGCCGACCTCGCTGTATTGACTGCCGAACACCAGACTGCGGCCCGTGGCCGGTTGGACAGGCAATGGGAGGCGCCGGAGATGTCCTCGGTCCTTGTCTCCATCGTGCTGCGCCCTGTCACGGCCGGTGGCATGCCGGTGCCCACCCAAACGTACTCGTGGTTGTCGCTGCTTGCGGCCGTGGCGCTGCGTGAGGCACTGCAGGAGACGGCCGGCGTCACGGCGGACATCAAATGGCCCAACGATGTCCTGGTAAATGGCAGGAAAATTGCCGGGATCCTGGCCCAGATGTCGCCGCTGAGCGACGGTACTGTGCCCGCAGTGATCCTGGGCGTGGGGCTCAATGTGACGTTGGCCCAGGACGAGTTGCCCGTTCCCACGGCCACGTCGTTGGCCCTGGAAGGGGCCACGACGACGGACCGCACGGCGCTGCTGAAAAGCTACCTTTCCCGTTTTGCCCGCCTCTACCGCAGTTTCTGCAACTCCGAGGGGGACCCCACTGCCGGGCTGGCGGGAGGTCCTTCCCTTCACAAGCGCGTGGAATCCGCCATGGTCACGTTGGGCAAGGAAGTTCGCGCGCACCTTCCCGGTGACAACGAACTCGTGGGTCATGCCTCCCGCTTGGACGAGCACGGCTCGTTGCTCGTGGTGGATCACGGGGGCAGGGAGCATGTGGTGACAGCAGGGGACGTGGTGCACCTCCGCGCAACCGATAGTGGATATGCGTAAAGAGCTGCTTCCCGGGGAGCAGGTCATCGCCATGACACGGCAGCAAGCGCGGTCCCTGTTCTTCCCGGTGCTGTTGTTTGTGGTTGTTCCCGCAGTAGGCGCCTACATATGTGCTTGGCTTGTCAAAGGAAATGCCCAGCGGCTTGCGCCGTTCATTACAGTGGAGTGGACCCCTTGGCTGATCGGGGCCACGCTGGTGTTGGCAGGATGGCTGTTGCTGGGCTACTGCGTGCGCAGGGTCCTGCGTTGGCGCTCCGTGAGATACATCCTGACCAGTCGGCGGATACTTGCCAAGTACGGAATGTTTCGGCGCAATGATTGGCAGGTGTCCTTGGCAGCGGTCCGCAACGTGGGCATCCAGCAAAACCTGCTCCAACGGACATTGCACTCCGGGAATATATCCTTGGATACCGGGCACTCGGGAACAGCCGTTCTCAACGATGTCCCCCTGGTGGGAAAATTCAGGGACTTTGTCCAGGATGCCATGGACGACCTGCCCCGCGGCGGCGTCGTGGAGGGTGAAGTGCTGGGTGAGTATGTGGAATTGCCGTGGGAGCTGAGAGAAGGTGGAAGAGATGAGCGTTGAGGACCAGAAGGCCGACGAGGACCTGGACCCGGAGTTCGACGCCGTACCCGAACCTTCCGTGGATGAAGATACGAAGGCGGGGGCTGCTCCAGTGAGCGCCGGCCCGCCCACTGGAGTGATGTCCGCAGAACGGCTTGCCATCAAGGCCCTCGAATCAAAGTTGCTGGGCGGAGAACGCAAGCTCCGCCGTCGTGAAGTCGCCGCCGGTGCGGGCGTATCCATCCTGTCCGCGCGTAAAGTGTGGCGGGCTTTGGGCTTCCCGAACTTCAATGACGAGGACGTTGCTTTTACCGAGCGGGACCAGGCCGCGCTTTCCAGCATTCTGGACTTGGTGCGTGCCGGGCTCTTGACCGAGGAAGCCGCCATTTCGGTGACCCGTTCCATCGGACAGATGACGGACCGGATGGTGGTCTGGCAGATCGAAGCGCTGGTTGAAGACATGGTCTCGGAGCAGGGTATTCCTGATGCCGTGGCCAGGAAGCAGCTGGTGGCCCAGCTGCCGGCCCTGGTGGATTCGCTCGAGGAAATCCTGGTCTATTCGTACCGTCGCCAACTCAACGCTGGTGTTCAGCGCTTGGCGGTCCGTGCCGAGGCGGGACTGCAGGCCAGCGAGGAAGGCCGCGAAGGGGATGAGGACGATTCTCCTTTGCCATTGGCCCGTGCAGTAGGTTTTGCCGACCTCGTGTCCTACACCAGCCTCTCCCGCCGCATGAATGAAAAAACCCTGGCGCAATTGGTGCAGCGGTTTGAAAACAAGTGCGCGGAGATCATTTCCGTGGGCGGTGGGCGCCTGGTGAAGACCGTGGGCGATGAAGTCCTCTACATTGCAGAAACTCCGGCCGCGGGGGCGGAAATTTCGCTGGCGCTGGCCCAGGCCTTCACGGAAGACGAGATCCTGCCCCAATGCCGGGTTTCCATGGTTTGGGGACGTATTCTTTCGCGGCTTGGTGATATCTACGGGCCTACCGTTAACCTCGCCGCACGGCTGACCACGCTGGCCCAACCAGGCACTGTGCTGGTGGATGCCATGACCGCTGCCGCCCTGGGACAAGACGACCGCTTTGTCCTGGTCCCGCAGAAGTCTGAAAACGTCCGCGGTTTTGGCGAGATCCACCCCGTCATGCTGGCGCGTGGCCGCGGCAAGGGCTTGGTTTTGGATTAAGCCGCACTCCACCCTGCTTAGCAAAACGATGGATTAACCCGGTACTCTTGGGTTGTTTGTTTTTTGTGGCGCCTTGGGGTCGGTGTCAGTCACCTGAGTTGTGGGGGAACGTCGGATGGGTCTTCCGGAGAGGTCCAGCACTAAACGTGCCGGAAACCGCCGTCGCAGAATACTGTCCGCTTCCGCTTTTGCTGTTGCAGGCGCAGTGGTGGTGACGGGAGCAATCCTCTACCCCGGATTCAAGACCACCGAGGTGGACCTCAACGACGGCGGCGTGTGGGTTGTCAGTAAGTCCAAGAATGCCGCCGGGCGCCTGAACTACCCTTCCAAATCGCTGGACGGTGCCGTGACGCCCGCCAGCACCAGTTTCGACATCCTCCAGCGGGCCGGCGACATCTTTATCGATGACTCGGACGGCGGCACCATCAACCCGGTCAATGCGGCCAACATGCGTCTG